>NZ_JBWVQS010000002.1:0-646666 GCF_056642115.1 Aeromonas sp. 130281
TAGCGCCGTGGAACCACCTGATCCCATGCCGAACTCAGAAGTGAAACGCGGTAGCGCCGATGGTAGTGTGGCATTCGCCATGCGAGAGTAGGACACTGCCAGGCACCCAATACAAGAAACCCCGCTCGATGAGCGGGGTTTTTTATTGCCTGAAAATCAGTGCGTTGACTGATAATTGAGCGTTAACACTCCTGCAGTTTGACGATGAGCTCCCTCCTCTCCCAAAACCTCTCCCCTTTTCTGTTCGATATTTATCCATTGGCGCGGCGTGCTGGATATAAAAAGCACAGAATGTGATGACTCTACCTTTCTTGTGATGCCTGCTCTGCTTTAATTCGTCTGCCCACGTTCGATGGGCCAAGGAATCACAATAATCTGAGGAATGGACACATGTTCAAAAGAACAGTAACGATGATGCTGGCGGCGGGAACCCTGGTATTAGGCGGTTGCGCATCCAATGGCGGTGCAGAGCAGGCGGCAGACAACAGTGACTTCGGTGGCAAGTCCATCTACCTGCGGGGGGAGATGAACGACTGGATGGCGACCGATGAGAGCAAGGTGGTCAAGGTGGCCGACAAGCTCTACATGGCCAAGGGAACGCTCAAGAAAGAGTGGGCGCCCTACAAGTTCAAGTTCGCCGACTCCGGCTGGAGCTGTGGCACCAACTTCGGCTACAAGAGCCCGAGTGACGGCGTTGCCGTGCTGGGTGGAGAGCCTGTGCCGGTCAACCCCTGCTCCAAGTATGAGGACATGAAGTTCTCGCCGGATGCCGACGGTGTCTACGAGTTCTATCTGAATATGGCGGGTGAGACGCCGAGCGTGTACGTCAAGAAGCCCTGAGATTCCCCTCCCGTTAAATTCATCGGGAAATGAACCGGTTAAATGCCCTGGCCTAAATATCTGCTGGCCGGGGCATTTTTTTAGGATAGAATCGGCGCCCCGTGAGAGAGATACTATATATAGTGATATATGGTTGATATTAAACCTATTGGTTGTGTTTTTGACTCTGTCATGACGTTGTTGCATTCACATAAGGTGGCTTGAAAATGGCTAAATCCAACCCTGTTCTGGAGAGTGGACCCAACTCTGCCCTCATCCCCATGCAGGAAACCTCCCTCGAGATCTGGGACAGCAAGTATCGCCTCAAGAGCAAGGATGGGGCGCCCATCGACGGCACCATAGACGAGACCTATCAGCGGGTTGCCCGTGCGCTGGCGGCCCAGGAGAGCAAGCCCGATGCCTGGTATGAGCCCTTCCTGTGGGCCCTGCGCAATGGCGCCATCCCGGCGGGTCGCATCACCTCCAATGCGGGGGCCTTCGAGCACAAGCCGGCCACCTCGACCATCAACTGCACCGTCTCCGGCACCATCGAGGATTCGATGGATGACATTCTCGGCAAGGTGCACGAGGCCGGCCTGACCCTGAAAGCGGGCTGCGGCATCGGCTATGACTTCTCGACCCTGCGTCCGCGCGGTGCCTTCGTCTCCGGCGCCGGGGCCTATACCTCGGGCCCGCTCTCCTTCATGGATATCTACGACAAGATGTGTTTCACCGTCTCCTCTGCCGGTGGCCGTCGCGGCGCCCAGATGGGCACCATGGATATCCGCCATCCCGACGTGATCGAGTTCATCCAGGCCAAGCGGGAAGATGGTCGCTTGCGCCAGTTCAACCTCTCCCTGCTGATCACCGAAGAGTTCGTCAAGGCGGTGAAAGAGGATGCGCCTTGGCGGCTCATCTTCCCCTACACCGCCAAGGAGGTGGAGCAGGACTGCATTGCCCTGGACGATCCCGAGCAGGTGATCTGGGCGGACTGGCCGAACAAGGAAGGGGTGGTGATCAACGCGCTGGGGCAGGTGGCCTGCAAGGTCTACAAGACCCTGCCTGCCCGCAAGCTGTGGAACGTCATCATGACCTCCACCTATGACTATGCGGAGCCCGGTTTCATCCTGATCGACAAGGTGAACCAGATGAACAACAACTGGTTCTGCGAGGAGATCCGCGCCACCAACCCCTGCGGTGAACAGCCCTTGCCCCCCTATGGCGCCTGCCTGCTGGGGTCGGTCAATCTGACCAAGTTTGTGCGCGAGCCCTTCACCGAGCGGGCCGCCTTCGACTGGCCCGCGTTTCGCAAGGTAGTGGCCATCTTCACCCGCATGCTGGACAACGTGGTGGAGATCAACCAGTTGCCATTGCCTAAGCAGCGCGAGGAGATCACAGCCAAGCGCCGCCACGGCATGGGCTTCCTCGGCCTGGGGTCGACCCTCACCATGCTGCAGATAAAATACGGCTCTGCCGCTTCGGTCGCCTTCACCGAGCAGGTCTCCCAGGAGCTGGCCATGACCGGATGGCAGGAGTCCCTGGCGCTGGCGAAGGAGAAGGGCCCGGCCCCCATCATGGAGCAGGAGTTCGAGGTGACCGGCAAGATGCTGCGGCTGCGCCCCGAGATGGCGGCCGATGGCATCAAGCTCGGCGACAAGGTGAAGGGCAAGGTGCTGCATGCGCGCTATAGCCGCTACATGCAGCAGGTGGCCGAGGTGGACCCCGCCCTGGTGGCCGCGCTGGCCGAGGTGGGCGGGCGTTTCACCCACCACAGCAGCATAGCGCCGACCGGCACTATCTCTCTGTCGCTGGCCAACAACGCCAGCAACGGCATAGAGCCGAGCTTCGCCCATCACTACAGCCGCAACGTCATCAAGGCGGGCAAGAAGAGCAAGGAGAGCGTGGATGTCTACTCCTTCGAGCTGCTGGCCTATCGCGAGCTCGTCAACGTCGGCGCCATGCCCTACACCGAGGATGAGGCCTGCCGTCTGCCGGATTACTTCATCACCGCCGACGACATCAGCCCGGCCCAGCACGTGGACATCCAGGCGGCGGCCCAACGCTGGATAGATTCATCCATCTCCAAGACCGCCAACGTACCGACCGACTTCCCGTTCGAGCAGTTCAAGGACATCTACATGTATGCCTCGGACTCCGGCCTCAAGGGCTGCACCACCTTCCGCTTCAACCCCGAGGCCTTCCAGGGGGTGCTGGTGAAGGAGAAGGATCTGGAGAACACTCAGTACGAGTTCACTCTGGAGGATGGCTCCGTCATCACGGTGAAGGGGAACGAAGAGATCGAATACGATGGCGAGCTGCACACCGCCGCCAACCTCTACGACGCCTTGAAAGAAGGCTATTACGGCAAATTCTGAGAACAGATTATGGTCAAGAAGATCGACAGGAAAATCGTCGCCTACAAGGTGAAAACCCGGGATGAGCCGCAAGAAGCACCGGCTCCCCAGGATGATGTGGTGCACATGCACGAGACTGTGCTGCGTCCGGAGCGGCTGATGGGCACCACCTACAAGCTGAAGACGCCGGAGCATGTCTCCGAGCACTCGCTGTTCATCACCATCAACGACATCATTCTCAACGAGGGCACGGTCCACGAGACGCGCCGTCCGTTCGAGATCTTCATCAACTCCAAGAGCCTGGAGCACTATCAGTGGATAGTGGCGCTGACCCGCATCATCTCGGCGGTGTTTCGCAAGGGCGGGGATGTCACCTTCCTGGTGGAGGAGCTGAGGTCCGTGTTCGATCCCAAGGGGGGCTACTGGAACAAGGGCAAGTATGTGCCGTCGCTCATCGCCGAAATTGGCAACGTGATCGAGACCCATCTCACCGAGATCGGCATGCTCAAGGCCACCGGGCTGGATGAGCATCAGCAGGCGTTTCTGGCCGAGAAACAGGCACAGATGCAGGCCGAACAGGAGGCTGACGCCCAGCAGTCAGGCAGCGGCTTCCCGGCCAGTGCTGCGCTCTGCTACAAGTGCCACACCAAGGCGCTGGTGCAGAAGGATGGTTGCATGACCTGCCTCAACTGCGGCGATTCCAAGTGTGGCTAATGGGGCCAACAGGGGCATAAATCAGCTTAAAAGACCGGCCTGTGGGCCGGTCTTTTTTATTGATTGCTTTATATACAGTCAGTTAGGACGGACAAGGGAAATGTTGCACACCGGTAAATTCGGGCGTAGCGTGAGGGGTAATAAAACTGTCACGGCCGTGTGGTTTCAATGACATCTGAGATTCACACACGTGGCACCTTCAGTGCCAAGGAGGATGCTTATGGACAACACGGACCGAAAGCTGTTTATCCTGGATACCAACGTTCTGCTTCACGAACCCCTCGCCATCTACTCCTTCAAAGAGCACGACGTGCTCATCCCCATGACGGTGCTCGAAGAGCTCGACAACATCAAGGATCGCCAGAAGGACGTCAGCCGTGATGCCCGCATCGCCATCCGAGCCCTGGAAGACGTGTTCCGCGATGCGACCCCGGAGCAGATAGTGCAAGGGGTGGCGCTGGCCGGCGAGGCGAGCGGTCGCATCTCCATCTTCAGCGATCACCATCTGCCCCAGGATGCCGAGGTGTTCACCGACAAGGAGGCGGACAACCGCATCATCAACGCGGCCCTCTACCTGCAAAAGCACGAGATGAAACGCCAGGTGGTGCTGGTGACCAAGGACATCAACATGCGCCTCAAGGCCAAGGGGGCGGGCCTTGCCCATGTGGAGGATTATCGCAGCGACCAGCTGATCGACGACATCCGACTGCTGGCCAAGGGCTTCCAGGTGGTGCCAGGCAGCTTCTGGGAGCGGGTCGGCGAGTGCGACAGCGAGACCCATGGCCGCGACACAGTCCACGTGATCGACTCGAACCTGCTGGAGGGGGTGCACGTCAACCAGTACCTGCTGGACGAGGAGAACTTCTTTGCAGCCAGGGTGCTGAGCCACGACGGCAACAAGATCCGCCTCAAGGATCTGGGCCGCGAGCGGCTGATGTCACGCAAGGCCTGGGGGGTGCATCCCAAGAACATCTATCAGGGCATGGCGCTGGACGCCCTGCTGGATCCGCACATCGATCTGGTGATCCTGACCGGCCCGGCGGGCTGCGGCAAGACCCTGCTCGCCATGGCGGCTGCCCTGGAGCTGGTGATCGAGAAGGGGATCTACGAGAAGGTGATCGTCACCCGCAACACCCCGGAAATTGCCGAGAGCATCGGCTTCCTGCCCGGCACCGAGGAGGAGAAGATGATGCCCTGGCTGGCGGCGGTGACCGACACCCTGGAGGTGCTGCACAAGCAGGACGAGAACATGAGCGGGTCCCTCAGCTACATCATGGAGAAGGCCAACATCCAGTTCAAATCGGTCAACTTCATGCGCGGGCGCAGCATCCAGAACACCTTCGTGCTGCTGGACGAGTGCCAGAACCTGACCGCCTCCCAGATCAAGACCATCATCACCCGCTGCGGCGAGGGGACCAAGATCGTCTGCTCCGGCAACCTGGCCCAGATAGACTCCAACTACCTGAGCCCGGTGACCTCGGGTCTGACCTACATAGTCGAGCGTTTCAAGGACTTCGACGGCAGTGCCAACATCTTCCTGAACGGGGTGGTGCGCAGCCGGCTGGCTTCGTTCGCCGAGGAAAATCTCTGATTCAACGCAATCTCTGCATGAGAAAGGGGAAGCCGGACGGCTTCCCCTTTTTTGATCCCGTCGCCGTCATTGCCCTTGTGTACGGCCAAGGTAATGCAGCAGCTTGTTGGCCATCCACTATGGAGATAGAGCGCGGCCAAGGTAGCGCAGCAGCCCGGGGTGTTCGCTGTCTTGCAGTATGTCGGGTTTGCCCTGCAGGGCGATGCGGCCCTCGTCCACGAACAGCACCTGATCGGCGATCAGTTGGGCATCTTCCGGGTTGTGGGACACCATGAGCACAGTGATGCCCTGCTCGCAGGCGAGGCGGGCCACCTCGGCCAGCATCTCCCGGCGCAGGGCGGGATCCAGGGCCGAGAAGGGCTCATCCAGCAGCAGCAGGGGTTTTCCCCGCACCAGGGCGCGGGCCAGCCCCACCCGCTGTTGCTGGCCGCCTGAGAGCTGCTCCGGCAGGCGGCTCAGCATGTCCCCAAGACCGACCCGCTCTGCCCCCTGTCTCACCTGCTCGCGCTGGGCCTCGCTCAGGCGCAGGCCAGGGTGCAGGCCGATGGCGATGTTGTCGAACACCGACAGATGCAGGAAGAGGTTGTGATCCTGAAACAGTGTGGTCACCGGCCGCTCGGCGGGACCGAGCGGCAGCAGATCGACGCCATCGAAACTGAGACGGCCGGACTCCACCGGCACGAAGCCGGCGATCATGCCGAGCAGGGTGGACTTGCCGGCACCGCTCGGCCCTATCAGGGCGGTGATTTCCCCCTTGGGCAGGGTGGCGCTGAAGCTGACGCGCCAGTCCGGGTAGCTGGTGACCAGTTCATCGATGTTCAGCATTTTTTCCTCTCAAAGAGTCCGTTCGACCAGCCAGAACAGCCGCAGAAACGGTAGCGCAGGGTTTGTACCTCAATGCTCGCCATTTTTTCCTCCAAGACCCCGCTCAACCAGCCAGAACAGGGAGAAACAGAGCGTGAGCAGCAGCAGAGCAGTGGCGGCAGCCTCGGTCAGCCGGTAGCTGCCGAGCTGCTGGTAGAGCAGCCAGGGCAAGGTGGTGAGGGCCTGGCTGCCGAACATGGCGATGGCGCCGAGATCCCCGAGGGACAATATCATGGAGAGCGCCATGGCGAGCGCCAGCGGGCGGCGCAGCAGGGGCCACTCCACCAGTCGCAGGCGATGCAGACCGCGTACCCCAAGGCTGTCCGCCAGCCGATCGTACTGGCGCACCACCAGCTGCATGGGGGCGCTGAGGGTACGCAGCACATAGGGCAGCGCCATCAGGGCGTTGACCAGCACCACCAGCCAGGGGCCCAGGGCAAAGACGTCGACAAAGGGCATGAACATGATGAAGAGCCCAGTACTCAGCACTACTGCCGGGATCATCAGGATCATGGAGCCGCTGGCCTCCCACAGGGCGGCGGCCCGCCGCTTGCGCCCGCGCACCCTCAGGTGGCGGCTGGTGAGCAGCAGACCGGCGCCGAGCAGGGTCGCCAGCGACCCGGCCGCCAGGGCGATGGCCAGGGACTGGCCGCCCGCCTGCCACAGCGCGGGGGATGCCAGCGCCGTCAGCAGGCCGGGGTTGAAACCGGCCACGACTATGGCCAGCAGGGGCGGCAGGAAGATGGCGAGCCCGGTGCAGAGCGCCACGGCATCCACCAGGCCTGTCCCCGGCTGATGGCGATCCGGCCTCAGGCAGGGGCGGCGGCTGGTGAGACGGCTGGCCGGGGTGGTCTGCAGTCTGTGTTGCAGCAGGAGCAGGGCGACGGTCAGCAGCAGCTGTACCAGCGCCAGTCCGCCCGCGGTGGCGAGATCGAAGTCAAAGCGAAGAGCCTGATAGACGGCCACTTCCAGGGTGGTGGACTTGGGACCGCCGCCCAGCGCCAGCACTGTGGTGAAGCTGGTGAAGCAGAGCATGAAGATGAGGCTGGCGAGCCCCGGCAGTATGCTGCGGATGAGCGGCCACTCCAGCAGCCGGAAGATGTGGGATGAGCGCATGCCGAGCTGGCTGGCGAGGCGCCAGGAGGTCTCGGGGACGCTCTCTATGCTCTGCAGTATGAGGCGCGCCGCCAACGGCATGTTGAAGAACACATGGGCCAGCAGTATGCCGAACAGGCCGTACAGGTAGTTGCCGGGATCCAGCCCCAGGCCGCGCAGCAGCTGTGGCAACCAGCCCTGGCGACCGTGCACCGCGACCATGCCGAAGATGGCGATGATGACGGGCAGCACCAGGGAGAGGCCGAACAGCTTGAGCAGCAGGGCCCTGCCGGGGAAGCGGCGCCGCGCCAGGGCTCTTGCCACCGGAATGGCTACACCTAAGCTCAGCAGGGTGGAGAGCAGGGCCTGCCCCAGGCTGAAGCCCAGCACATGGCGCAGATAGGGATCGGCCAGCAGGGTGCGGGGAGACAAGGTGCCCGCCTGCCACAGCAGGGCCGCGAGCGGCCCGAGGGACAACAGCAGGATCAGCAGGGTGGCCGCACTGCCCGGCAGCCACCAGAGGGGACGAGAGCCTGCGTTCACTGGGTGACGGCTTGCAGCCATTCGCGGATCCAGTTCTTGCGATTGGCGGCCACGTCATCAGAGGTGAAGCTCAGCGGCTTGGCGACCGTGATCATCTGCTCGAAGCCCTTGGGCAGCGGCTGGTCGATCACCGGGTACATCCAGTTGCCGGCAGGGATCTCCTGCTGGAAGGCGGGGCTGACCATGAACTGCAGGAACTGATCCGCCAGCTTGTCCTGGGCAGCGCTTTTCAGCTTGGCGGCCACTTCCACCTGACGGTAATGCCCCTCCGCGAAGGCGGCCGCCCGGTACTGGGGCTTGTTCTCGGCGATCAGGTGATAGGCGGGGGAGCTGGTATAGGAGAGCACCATATCCGCCTCGCCATCGAGGAACATGCCATAGGCCTCGGACCAGCCCTTGGTGACGGTGACCGTCTTTTTGGCCAGCTGTTCCCAGGCGGCGGGGGCCTGATCGCCATAGACAGATTTCATCCAGAGCATCAGCCCCTGGCCCGGGGTGGAGGTGCGGGGATCCTGATAGATCACCTTGAGATCCTGGCGTTCCACCAGCTCTTTCAGGCTCTTGGGGGGCTGCTCGAGTTTGTCCTTGTCATAGACGAAGGCGAAGTAGCCGTAGTCATAGGGGACGAAGGTGTCATCCTGCCAGCCACCCGGCACCTTGAGGGCGTCGAGTCTGGTGTGATGGGGGGCGAACAGACCGCTCTGCTTGGCCTCGCTGACCAGGGCATCGTCCAGCCCCAGCACCAGATCGGCCTTGCTGTGCTGGCCTTCCAGCCGCAGCCGGTTGAGGATGGCGACACCGTCTTCCAGGGCCACCAGATTGAGGGTACAGCCGCACTCCTTCTCGAAGGCCTGCTTGATCTTGGGACCCGGGCCCCATTCGGCGGCGAAGGAGCCGTAGGTGTAGACGGTGAGGGTGTCGGCGGCAAATGCCTGGGCAGAGAGCAGGCCGGTCGCGAGCAGCAGCAGGGTCTTCATCAATGGCACTCCTGTGGGTACTGAGGTGCCATGGGCAGCGGTCTGCTCATCAATGGCACCTCTCTTGTGGTGAGGGCCAGCGGATGAGGGCGCAAAAAACGCGCGCCATGCCTCAAATTCCTCCGCCAGCATTATCTGGATCAGGTTCACGGGTATAATCTCAGCGGTAAACCGCACCCCGTTTGAGCAACGAACCGCATTGTATTGACCTTCTTTGGGGGAGGCCAGCACTATGTTTCACGGGCCGCGCCGTGCGAGCCACCACCAAGGAGGATGCCCCCTGTGATCACCAGCACCAAGGAAAGACGTGCCTTCCAGCGCATGGTCATCAATGCCCCTGTCACCCTGTTCCAGCACCAGCAGGTGCTTGAGGGAGTCTGCCGGGATCTCAGCGCCAATGGCATGGGGGTCGAGGTGAACGAACACGGGTTTGATCTGGCCCAACCCATCCGGGTGAGCCTGGCCACCAGCAGCAACCTGCTGCCCCCCTTCGAGGCCCAGGCCCGCATAGTGCGGGTGCTGGAGGAGGAGGGCGGGCTCTTGCTGGCGCTGGAGTTCCTGCCTCTGACCTGAGTTCGCACGCCACCCTGTTCCATCGACCAGCCACCGGCTGGTCGATGCCTTTTCGGCCCGGGCCAACCTTGCCTTCCCGCCCGGATCGCCGCTCCGGGGGCGGCTCAGTTGCTGGCCAGCACGGGTTGGACGCTCAACTGCTTGCTGTCGACCAGCGTCTTGCTGGTGGGGGCGAGCTGGCCCATGGGAAGCTGGGCTGGGCCGGTCGGCTCCAGCAGCAGATAGGTTTCCCCTTGCCAGCTCAGGGTCGCCTGACCCGGGCCGGCCGGCAGCGCCACCCCCAGCAGGGCATGGCCCGGCACGAACACCATGGCCTGCTTCAGCTCGGGAAAGCGCTGGGCCAGCAGAGCCGCCATCAGGGTCACCTTGCTGTCGCAATCCCCCCGGTTCTGCTCCAGCACCTGGCGCGGGCTCAGAAAGCCCTTGCCCGAGCGCCCCGACTGGCTGTCGAGCAGCTGATAGGGGATGGCCTGGATGAAGTCGAGCATATGGGCCACCGTCTTCTGGCGCGCCTCTGTCTCCGTGGCGCCCTCCTGCTTGAGCTGCTCGGCCAGAGGCGCCAGTTCGGCACGGCTCTCCAGGGCGATGCGCACATGATCCTGCTTGATGGCGGGGGCGCCGTCGGGCGGGGTGAAGGGCTGGAAGTAGTGCTGCTTGAGCCACTCGGCCTCCAGCCTGGCCTGCTCCGGCTTGACCCATAGCGAGGCTTCCCTGGCCTTGTCGGCGTTGCGGCTCTTGAGGCTGAGGGCGAGGCTGGGGCGAGAGAGGGAGAACTGCACCTCAGGGAATTCAAGCTCCGCCTGCCGCAGCAAGCTCTGCAGCACCTCCTCCTGCATCCTGGCCGGGCGATAGGCGATGAGCGGCGGCAGCTTGCCCGCCTCCAGCCGGTAGCTGAGTTGCTGGGCCTTGCCATCCCTGTCCTGCCAGCCGACGTTGAGCTGGCCGCCGTTGCTGTTGAAATAGGTCTGCCCGCCCAGGGCCGGGAGGCTGAGCAGCAGGCAGAGCAGTGAAAGAGCGCCCCTTGCGGACATAGGTGTCTCCTGTCGGACATGCAGAGGTTGCGGGCCTTGTACAGCGACCCGACAATAAAACAGGGAGCCTCGGCTCCCTGTTGATTCTACTCGCTTTCTTGTCGCAGGCTCGTCAAATCCAGCTCGGCTGCCTTGGGTTGTCTCGAAGGCGCAGATACAGGTTTTGAGTGTACTTAAATCCAGCTCGGCTGCTTCGCTTCGAAGGCGCTGATGGCGGCCTCGTGCTGCAGGGTCAGGCCGATGGCATCCAGCCCGTTGAGCAGGCAGCAGATAGATGGGGGGCGGAACTCGTCGATGTGGAAATCTCATCGAACCCGCCCTCATATATCGGTTTAAATCCAGCTCGGCTGCTTCGCCTCAAAGGCGCTAATGGCGGCTTCGTGCTGCAGGGTCAGGCCGATGGCATCCAGCCCGTTGAGCAGGCAGTAGCGGCGGAACTCGTCGATCTCGAAGCCAAACGTGAGCGCGCCGGCGCGCACCTGGTTCGCCTCCAGATCCACGTCGATCTCGATACCCGGCTGGGCGGCAACCAGTTGGAACAGGGCCTCGACCTCTTCTTCTTTCAGGCGTACCGGCACCATGCCGTTGTTGATGGCGTTGCCGTAGAAGATGTCGGCAAAGCTCGGGGCAATGATGGTCTTGAAGCCGTAGTCCGCCAGCGCCCAGGGGGCGTGCTCGCGGCTAGAGCCGCAGCCGAAGTTCTCCCGGGCCAGCAGTATGCTGGCACCGGCGAATTGCGGCTGGTTCAGCACGAACTCGGGGTTGGGCTGCTCCCCGGCATCGTCAAGGAAGCGCCAGTCGTGGAACAGGTGCTTGCCAAAACCGATGCGGTTCACCTTCTGCAAAAACTGCTTCGGAATGATGGCGTCGGTATCGACGTTGGCGCTGTCGAGGGGAACGACGATCCCTTTGTGTTGCTTGAAGCCTGTCATCTTGTTCTCCTCGTAATTACAGCGCGCGAATATCGGCGAAGATGATGTCGGTGACGGCGAAGGGCCGTCCGCGTTGTTTGAAACCTGTCATCATGTTTTCCCTGTCGTTACAGCGCACGAATATCGGCGAAGCGGCCGGTGACGGCGGCGGCGGCGGCCATGGCCGGGCTCACCAGGTGGGTGCGGCCGGCACGGCCCTGGCGCCCCTCGAAGTTGCGGTTGCTGGTGGAGGCGCAGCGCTCTCCCGGTTGCAGCCGGTCGTTGTTCATGGCCAGACACATGGAGCAGCCGGGCAGACGCCACTCAAAACCCGCCTCGAGGAAGATCTTGTCCAGCCCCTCGGCCTCGGCCTGGGCCTTCACCTGCTCGGAGCCTGGCACCACCAGGGCCTGTACCCCGGCGGCCACCTTGCGGCCACGGGCGATGGCGGCGGCGGCGCGCAGATCCTCGATGCGGCTGTTGGTGCAGGAGCCGATAAACACCTTGTCGATGGTGACGTCACAGAGCTTCTGGCCCGGTTGCAAGTCCATGTAGGCAAGCGCCTTGCGGGCGGACTGCTGCTCCATCAGATCGCTGAAGGATTCCGGCGCCGGAATGGGTTCATTGACGGCGATCACCTGGCCCGGGTTGGTGCCCCAGGTCACCTGAGGGGCGATGGCGGCGGCGTCCAGCACCACTTCGGCATCGAAGGTCGCGCCCTCGTCGCTGTTGAGGGTTTGCCAATGGGCGATGGCCTGCTCCAGCGCCTCGCCGGTGGGGGCGAATACCTTGCCGCGGATGTAGTCGATGGTGGTCTGATCCGGGGCTATCATTCCCGCCTTGGCGCCGAGCTCGATGGCCATGTTGCACACCGTCATGCGCCCTTCCATGGAGAGACCCCTGATGGCATCGCCTGCGAACTCCACCACGTAACCGGTACCGCCGGCAGCGCCGACCTTGCCTATGATGGCCAGCACCACGTCTTTCGCGCTGATGCCTTCGGCCAGCTTGCCGTTGACCGAAATGCGCATGGTCTTGGCCCGGCCCTGCTTCAGGGTCTGGGTCGCCATCACGTGTTCCACTTCGGAAGTGCCGATGCCGAACGCGAGCGACCCGAAGGCGCCGTGAGTGGCGGTGTGGGAGTCGCCGCAGACTATGGTAGTGCCGGGCAATGTGATGCCGAGCTCGGGGCCCATCACGTGGACTATGCCCTGGTATTTGTGGTTCAGATCGTAGAGACGGACCCCGAACTCCTTGCAGTTGGCTGCCAGGGTCTCCATCTGGATGCGGGCCATCTCGCCGGAGGCGGCGATGTCCTTGGTGGTGGTGGAGACGTTGTGATCCATGGTGGCCCAGGTCAGATCCGGGCGGCGCAGCGGGCGCTTCATGGCGCGCAGGCCGTCGAACGCCTGGGGGCTGGTCACTTCGTGCACCAGATGGCGGTCGATGTAGATGAGGGGGGTTTCCCCTTCCACTTCCCGGACCACGTGGGCGTCGAACACTTTCTGATAGAGGGTCTTGGACATTGCTCTGTATTCCTTGTTATGTGCTGCGTGGCTCAGATCCGTGCGGCTATCTGGCTGCCCATCTCGGCGGTGCTCTGCACCGGGTGCTGTGCGTTACCCTGATGCAGATCGGCGGTGAAGTAACCCTCGGCCAGAGCCTGGGCCACGGCCTGCTCTATGGCCTGGGCTGCGGCTTCCTGGCCCAGGCTGTAGCGCAGCATCAGGGCGGCGGAGAGGATCTGGGCGATGGGGTTCGCAATGCCCTTGCCGGCGATGTCCGGGGCCGAGCCACCGGCCGGCTCGAACAGACCGAAGCCGGATTCGTTCAGGCTGGCGGAGGGGAGCAGCCCCATGGAGCCGGTGATCATGGCGCACTCGTCGGAGAGGATGTCGCCGAACAGGTTGGAGCAGAGCAGCACGTCGAACTGGGACGGATCCTTGATGAGCTGCATGGTGGCGTTGTCGATGTACATATGGTTCAGTTCGACGTCGGGATAATCCTTGGCGACTTGCGTTACCACCTCGCGCCACAGGATGGAGGAGGCGAGCACGTTGGCCTTGTCGATGGAAGTCACTTTGCTGCGGCGCACACGGGCCGATTCGAACGCTATCTTGGCGATGCGCTCGATCTCGAAGCGGTGATACACCTCGGTGTCGAATGCTTTCTCGTTCGCACCTTCTCCTTCGCGCCCCTTGGGCTGGCCGAAGTAGATGCCACCGGTCAGCTCCCGCACGCAGGCGATGTCGAAGCCGCGATCCGAGATGTCGGCACGCAGGGGGGAGAACTGTTCCAGGCCGGTGTAGATGCGGGCCGGGCGCAGGTTGCAGAACAGCTTGAAGTGGGCGCGCAGGGGCAGCAGGGCGCCGCGCTCCGGCTGATCGTTCGGTGGCAGGTGCTCCCACTTGGGGCCACCGACCGAGCCGAACAGCACGGCATCGGCCGCTTCGCAGCCCGCTATGGTGCTTCGGGGCAGCGGGGTGCCGTGGTTGTCGATGGCGATGCCACCCACGTCGTGGCGATCATAGTCGAGGGAGAAGCCGAATTTGGTCTGCACCTTTTCCAGTACCTTGATGGCCTCGGCCATCACTTCCGGGCCAATGCCGTCCCCCGGCAATACTGCGATCCGATAACTGCTCATACTCTCTCCGTCCTGATGTTGTCTTGAGTTCCATCTGCCCAGTGACCCGATACTGCGATCCTATACCTGTTCAGATTGTCTCCGTCCTGATGTTGTCTTGAGTTCCATCTGCCCAGCGGCCCGATATTGCGAGCCTATGCCTGTTCAGACGGTTTCCGATTTGATGTTGTTATTGCGTTCCATCTGCTCGGCGACCTGATCGGCACGCCAGATGCTGTTGATGACATGGACCAGGGCCTGGGCCGAGGATTCGATGATGTCGGTGGCCAGCCCCATGCCATGGAATTTGCGACCCTTGTATTCGGCGACTATGTCGACTTGGCCGAGGGCATTCTTGCCTTCCCCCTTGCCCTTGAGCTCGTACTTGTCGATGCGGATCTCGTAGCCGGTGATACGGTTGATGCACTGGTAGACAGCATCCACAGGGCCGTTGCCGGTGGCCGCTTCGCAGATCAGATCCTGACCCACCTTGAGCTTGACCGAGGCGGTGGCCAGCACAGAGCTGCCGCTCTGCACCCCGAGGTACTCCAGCTTGAAGTGCTCGGGCTCCTCGTGGATCTGGCTGAAGAAGGCCAGTGCCTCGAGATCGTAATCGAACACCTGCCCCTTCTTGTCGGCCAGGACCAGGAACTTGCCGTAGAGGTGGTCGAGATCGTAGCTGCTCTCGGCGTAGCCCATGCTCTCCATGCGGTGCTTGATGACGTGGCGGCCGGAGCGGGAGGTCATGTTGAGGTTGTTCTGGGTGAGGCCGATGCTCTCGGGAGTGATGATCTCGTAGGTGTTCTTGGCCTTGAGCACGCCGTCCTGATGAATGCCGGAGCTGTGGGAGAAGGCGTTGGCCCCGACGATGGCCTTGTTCGGCTGCACCGGCATGTTGCACAGCTGGCTGACCAGCGTGCTGGTGCGGTGGATCTCGTTGTGACGGATGTTGGTGTGCACCCCGAGCAGGTCGGCGCGAGTTTTCAGGATCATCGCCACCTCTTCCAGGGAGCAGTTGCCCGCCCGCTCGCCGATGCCGTTGATGGTGCACTCGATCTGGCGGGCCCCCATCTGTACGGCACCGATGGAGTTCGCCACCGAGAGGCCCAGATCGTCGTGGCAGTGCACCGAGATGATGGCCTGGTCGATGTTCGGTACCCGGTTGAACAGGGTCTGGATGATGCCGGAGAATTCGGTCGGCACCGTGTAGCCCACGGTATCCGGGATGTTGATGGTGCGGGCGCCCGCCTTGATGGCGGCCTCCACCATGCGGCAGAGGTTGTCAATCGGCGTGCGGCCCGCATCCTCGCAGGAGAACTCCACATCGTCTGTGTAGCGCAGGGCGTGCTTGATGGCGCCGACCCCCATCTCCAGCACGTCTTCGAAGCTCTTTTTCAGTTTGCTTTCGACGTGGATGGAGGAGGTGGAGATAAAGGTGTGGATGCGGAAGGCTTCGGCGACCCGCAAGGCTTCGCCGGCGGCATCGATGTCCTTGGGCAGGGCGCGGGCGAGGGCGCAGACCCGGCTGTTCTTGATGTGGCGGGCTATGGTCTGCACCGATTGAAAATCACCGGGGGAGGAGACAGGGAAACCCACTTCCATGATGTCGACACCGAGTCGTTCCAGCGCCTGGGCAATCTGCAGCTTCTCCTTGACCGTCAAGCTGGCCGACAGCGCCTGCTCGCCATCACGCAAGGTGGTATCAAATATGATGACTCGATCTGACATGTGACTTCCCTCTTCCTAAGTTCGGTGCGTGCATCCTGCATTGGCATAAAAAAACCCGTGCGGGGTGCACGGGTTTTTGTAAATTCCGGCTATGCCTTAGCCCGGCTACAAGGATCCCGCGCGAGGAGTCGCGATTAGGGAGAGCAGTAGTAGCGGAGCGGCAATATGCATGATGACTCAATCCTTCCAGTCGATAACGCTACTACCAATATCGAGATTTTTATGCTGTGTCAACTCGAAAGGACAGGTTCAATTCACTGTGTTATTTAATCGGATTGTAAAGGAGTGCAAATTTCCTTGTCCCATATTCGGTTCATGCCTGATTATCTGGTCGTTCCTGCTGTACTCGATCACCCGCACAATCAGATCGACTTATCAGCCCTTGCTGAATTATCTGAGGTATTCCATGGAAAAACGCAGACCTGGCCGTCCGGTCGGACGTTCCGACATTCGTGACAAGTTGCTCGCCGCCGCACGCGAACGTTTTCTCAACACCCCCTACAGCAAGGTGACGACCCGCGAGATCGCCGAGCTGGCCGGCTCCAATCTGGCGATGATCCACTACTACTTCGGCAGCAAAGAGGGCCTCTACAAGGCGGTGCTGGGGGATGTGGCCGAGCCGCTGGATCAGGCCTGGCATGACGAGAGCAGCAACCGCAGCCTGACCGATCTGCTCAATACCTACTATCAGGTGATGGCACCGAACAGCGAGCTGACTTCCGCCATCTCCAGCGCATTATCAACCGAGAAAAGCCCGGGGCGGGATTTTGTATTGAATCGTCTGCTGGAGCGTCAACTGCCCCAGTTCGATGCCCTGCTCGAATCCATGCGTTCCAATGGCCAGCTGGGCGACAACCTGGATCCCGAGATGCTGAAGATCTCCTTCCTCAGCATGATGTGGCAGCCCTTCGTGATGAAGGATCTCTACGAACAGGTGTTCGGCCTGACGGTGGACGAGAGCTTCATGAGCCGGTTGGCGGCCCACAACTGCCAGTTGATGGAGAACGGCCTGCGCGGTTCCCTGAACTGAGTCTTCCCGGGTAAAAACTGAAAAAAGGGCCGCATGGCCCTTTTTTGCATGGTGCATGTCACAAATCTGTTATCTCTCCTTCAACCAAGTGTCACTCCGCCGTCCTAGTCTGCAGGCAAGACTCAAGAGCAGGAGGCGTGATGAACAAGATCCAGCAATGGGACCTGCGGGTGTGCCGCGTCTGCCTGCTCCATCCCTACAACGGGCCGCAGGCCAGGATCAGCCGGCTCGTCTCCCGCACCGGTGACGGTCCCCTCTACGCCGTGCTGGCCGCCCTGCTCTGGTGGCAGGGGGAGGCGCAGCGGGACGTGGTGCAAGTGGCCCTGCTGGCCTTTGCCGCCGAGCTGCCGCTCTATCTGCTGCTCAAGAATGCCCTGAGACGCCAGCGCCCCGTGGGCTTGCCGGTCTTCATCACCCCCTCCGATCGCTACAGCCTGCCCTCCGGCCATACCGCCGCCGCCTTCCTGATGGCCACCGTGCTGGCGGCAAGTTTTCAGCTCTGGGCGCCCCTGCTGTTTCTCTGGGCCATATTGGTCGGGGCGTCGCGGCTGCTGCTCGGGGTGCACTATCTGAGCGATCTGGTGGCCGGCGCCCTGCTCGGGGGTGGCTGCGCCCTGTGGGCGCTCGGCTGGAGCCAGGGATGAGGATACTGTTCGGGGTACAGGGGACCGGCAACGGTCATATCAGTCGCAGCAGGACTCTGGCGCGCGCATTGAAGGGCAGGGGGATAGAGGTCGACTACCTGTTCAGCGGTCGCGCCGCCGACGGTTACTTCGAGATGGGGGAGTTCGGGGAGTACCGCACCTTCCCCGGCATCAGTTTCGTCAGCCATCAGGGCCGCATCTCGGGCTGGCGTACCCTCAAGGGACTCTCCCCCCTGCGCTTCTGGCAGGACATGCGGGCGCTGGACTGCCGGGATTACGATCTGGTGATCAGCGATTTTGAGCCACTCAGTGCCCATGCCGCCCGGCGTTGGCAAAAACCGAGTCTGACCATCAGCCATCAGGCCAGCTTTGACTGGCCCATTCCGCGCTGGGGAGAGAGTGGCTTCAACCGCCAGCTGATGCGCCACTTCGCCCCGGTGAGCCGCGCTCTGGGGTTGCACTGGTTCCACTTCGGTCAGCCGCTGCTGCCCCCCATCATAGATCTCATGACCCCGGCCCCGGACAACCAGCAGATCCTGGTCTATCTGCCATTCGAGCAGACAGAGCAGATAGCTGCGCTGTTGTCGCGCTTTGGCCAGCAGCGCTTCGTCTGCTTTCACCCCGGCCTTAGCAAGGCTAGTCAATGGCGCAACATCCGCTTCGAGCCTGCGGCCCGGGAGGGGTTCAAGCTGGCGCTGGCCGGTTGCCGGGGCGTCATCAGCAATGCGGGGTTTGAACTGGCCTCGGAGGCGCTGTCTCTGGGCAAGAAGCTCTTGGTCAAGCCGCTCGGCGGCCAGTTCGAGCAGCTGACCAACGGCAGGACCCTGGAGTTGATGGGGCTCGCCCAGTTGATGGAGACGCTGGATGCCAATGCGGTGCGGAGCTGGCTGGAGGCGCCGGCACCCGGCAGAGTGCATTACCCCGACGTGGCGGGGGCGCTGGCCGACTGGCTGCTGGCCGGTGCCGAGGAAGATATTGAGTCTCTCTCCCACCGCCTGTGGGCCAGGACCCTCTTCCCAGAGGAGGTGTGCGATCGCCTCAGCGAACTGGCGGGCAACCCGACATTGGCCCGTCCCTGGTTATCGCAACTCAGCACCTTTGACTAGACTGAGTTGATCCCACCAAGGAGAGGACGGACACCATGCGCTTTACCAATGAAAACGGCGACACCATGACCCTGGCAGACAATCTCACCCTGCATGAGCTGCTCGACATGGGGGTCAGCATCTCGGTCTGCGAAGAGACGGATCCGGATCAGCAGATCTGGCTGGCGGAGCCGGAAGACGAGCACTGAGACGCTATGGTTTTGACGGCCCGCCCCCTGGGGGCGGGCCATTTATTTCCATGCCGGCCCGGATTGGCAGCATGATCCGCTAGTTTCTCCCCCATACCCCCCGCTTTGTTTCCGGTCTGGTGACCAAGTCACTGAATGTTAATAGCTGTTTGAAATTTATGACTGTTCTGGTCAGACAAAGCCGTGGACAAGCGTTCACAAGCGGGTTAAGTTGGTTTTTCACCCGCTTTTCGGGTGAATGATGGAAAAAACCTATTTTTCTACTATCGACGGCTCCGAACTCGCCTGGTCTGGATGCAGACAACAACAAGAGACGGATCGGCGCTGCCGGGAAGCAGCGGACTGTCGGTAGCTTTCGCTTAACGGAGCAAAGCCTGGAGGGCTTTATCATGGAGATGTTATCAGGCGCCCAGATGGTGGTTAGAGCGCTGGAAGATCAGGGAGTGGAACACGTTTTCGGCTACCCTGGTGGCTCAGTGCTCGACATCTATGACGCTCTCTTCGAAAACGGCAAGATGGAGCATGTCCTGGTGCGGCACGAGCAGGCCGCGGTGCACATGGCGGACGGTTACGCCCGCTCAACCGGCAAGGTGGGCACTGTGCTGGTGACCTCGGGTCCCGGCGCCACCAACTGCATCACCGGCATCGCCACCGCCTACATGGACTCGATCCCCCTGGTGATCCTGTCCGGTCAGGTGCCGACCAGCATGATAGGGGAGGACGCGTTCCAGGAGACCGACATGATCGGCATCTCCCGCCCTGTGGTGAAGCACAGCTTCCTGTGCAAGAAGGCCAGCGACATTCCCGACGCCATCAAGAAGGCCTACTACATTGCCGCCAGTGGCCGCCCGGGGCCCGTGGTGGTGGACTTGCCCAAGGACGTGCAGAACCCGAAAGAGAAATTCCCCTACCAGTATCCCGAGTCCGTTTCCCTGCGCTCCTACAATCCGACCAAGGCCGGACACAAGGGCCAGATCAAGCGGGCTGCCAAGCTGCTGACCGAGGCGAGCCGTCCGGTCATGTACGTGGGCGGTGGCGCCATCAACGCCAATGCGGATCACCTGGTGACCAAGCTGGCGGAGCTGCTGAACCTGCCGGTGACCACCACCCTGATGGGGCTGGGAGCCTTCAGCGGCACCCATCCGCAATTCATCGGCATGCTCGGCATGCACGGCACCTTCGAAGCGAACAAGAGCATGCACAACGCTGATCTCATCTTCGCCGTGGGTGCCCGCTTCGATGACCGCGTCACCAACAACGTGAGCAAGTTCTGCCCCAACGCCACCATAGTCCACATCGACATAGACCCCACCTCCATCTCCAAGACGGTGCAGGCCCATGTGCCCATCGTCGGCTCGGTGGAAACCGTGCTGGAGCAGATGCTGGAAGTGATCCGCGAGTGCGGCTTCGACAACGACAAACAGGCACTGGCGGACTGGTGGAGCCAGATCGATCAGTGGCGCTCCCGCAACTGCCTGGCCTACGAGACCCACCCCACCCTGATCAAGCCGCAGCAGGTCATAGAGGCGCTCTACAAGGTGACCAAGGGGGAGGCCTTCGTCGCCTCCGATGTGGGTCAGCACCAGATGTTTGCCGCCCTCTACTACCCGTTTGCCAAGCCGCGCCAGTGGATCAACTCCGGTGGTCTCGGCACCATGGGCTTCGGCATTCCGGCCGCCATGGGGGCCCAGTTTGCCAACCCGGATGCCGTGGTCTGCTGCGTCACCGGCGACGGCTCTGTGCAGATGAACATCCAGGAGCTCTCCACCTGCATGCAGTACGGGGTGCCCATCAAGATCATCTCCATCAACAACCGTGCCCTCGGCATGGTCAAGCAGTGGCAGAAGATGTTCTACGGCGGCCGTCACAGCCACTCCTACATGGAATCCCTGCCGGACTTCGTCAAGCTGGCGGAAGCCTATGGCCACGTCGGCATCGCGGTGAGCGATCCCGCCGAGCTGGAGAGCGCCATGGAGAAGGCGTTCGCCATGAAGGATCGGCTGGTGTTCATGGATATCTCGGTCGACCCGGACGAACACGTCTATCCGATGCAGATCAAGTTTGGTGCCATGGACGAGATGTGGCTGAGCAAGACGGAGAGGACCTGATGCAACACATCATCATTTCGGTCGTACTGGTGAAGAATGAGCTCAGCACCATGGATAGGATGTGGCAGAGCAAGGCGGGGAGACATTGATGAGACATATAATTTCCGTTCTGCTGGAGAACGAATCCGGCGCCCTGAGCCGTGTGGTGGGCCTCTTCTCCCAGCGCGGCTACAACATAGAGACCCTGACGGTGGCCCCCACCGAGGATCCCACCCTGTCGCGCATGACCATAGTCACCATGGGCGACGAGCGGGTGCTGGAGCAGATCCAGAAGCAGCTGCACAAGCTGGTGGACGTGCTCAAGGTGTGCGATTTGAGCGAGGGGGAGCACATCGAGCGGGAGATCGCCCTGGTCAAGGCACGGGCCGCCGGTGGTGCCCGCGACGAGCTGAAACGGCTGGCGGACATCTTCCGTGGCCAGATCGTCGACGTCACCCCCGAGCAGTACACAGTGCAGCTGGTGGGCACCAGCGAGAAGCTGGACGCCTTCATCAAGACTGCCGCCCAGACCAACGAGATCATCGAGGTGGTGCGCTCCGGTGTCTGCGGTATCTCTCGTGCGGACAAATCCCTGCGTCCCTGATATGGCCGGACGTGGAATGGTTGTTCAAGGGCTCTTCGGAGCCCTTTTTCGTGCCTGGCTGCTTTGCGGGCAATTGTGGGAGGCCGGTAGGGCTTCTGGCTAAAGCATCAGGGGGCCATCGAGGCGTGAGGGGTGAAAGAGAAGGGGGGAAGGGAGGGCCTGCACCTGTCATTTTCTTTCAAATGATCGGTAAACTATCCACAAAAGCTGTGGAAAACTCTGTAGATTAGCGGTGTGTCTGGCGTTAGTTTGCTGATCTTAAAGGGATATTCTGATTTGATCCTGACTGGATCGCAATTGTGCAATCCCCCTGCGCGGGTGTGAGTGTTTGCTTATCGCCAGCGCCTTGCCAGATGAGCCCCTGCGTCAGATCGAGGGATCTGCTCAGGATCCTGATTTGATCTTGTGGATCAACATCTCGCCGCCATAAAAAAACCCGCCGGAAGGCGGGTTTTTCACAGGGTCAGCACTGGGCGATATTACTCGGCCTGGGCTGCCTGGATACCGGTCAGGGCGATGGTGTAGACGATGTCGTCTACCAGGGCGCCACGGGACAGGTCGTTGACCGGCTTGCGCATGCCTTGCAGCATGGGACCGATGGAGACCAGCTCGGCGGAGCGCTGTACCGCCTTGTAGGTGGTGTTGCCGGTGTTCAGATCCGGGAACACGAACACGGTAGCTTTACCCGCGACCGGTGAGTTCGGTGCCTTGGACTTGGCCACGTTCTCCATGATGGCCGCGTCGTACTGCAGCGGGCCGTCGATGATGAGGTCGGGGCGCTTGGCCTTGGCCAGCTCGGTCGCTTCGCGCACCTTCTCGACGTCCGCGCCGGCGCCAGAGGTACCGGTGGAGTAGGAGATCATGGCGACGCGCGGCTCGATGCCGAAGGCGGCAGCGGAGTCGGCGGACTGGATGGCGATCTCGGCCAGCTGTTCGGCGCTCGGATCCGGGTTGATGGCGCAGTCACCGTACACCAGCACCTGATCAGGCAGCAGCATGAAGAAGATGGAGGAGATGAGGGACGAACCCGGGGCAGTCTTGATGATCTGCATCGGCGGACGAATGGTGTTGGCTGTGGTGTGCACGGCGCCGGAAACCAGACCGTCCACTTCACCACGCTCCAGCATCATGGTGCCCAGCACCACGTTGTCTTCCAGCTGTTCGCGAGCGACCACTTCGGTCATGCCCTTGTTCTTGCGCAGCTCGACCAGACGCGGCACATAGCGCTCGCGCACTTCCAGCGGGTCGATGATCTCGACGCGATCGGTCAGTACCACACCCTGCTGTTCGGCGACGCGACGGATCTCTTCCGGGTTGCCCAGCAGCACCGGACGGGCGATGCCACGCTCGGCACAGATGGCGGCAGCCTTGATGGTCCGCGGCTCTTCCCCTTCCGGCAGCACGACGCGCTTGTTGGCCTGACGGGCCAGCTCGGTCAGCTGATAGCGGAAGGCCGGCGGGCTCAGACGACGGGAGCGGGTGGACTTGGCAGAGAGAGACTCGATCCAGTGCTTGTCGATGTGGCCAGCCACATAGTCCTGCACCAGCTCGATACGCTCGCGGTCATCTTCCGGGATGTCGACGTTGAAGTTCTGCAGGCTGACGGCGGTCTGCCAAGTGTTGGTGCCGGTGATCATGATCGGCAGGCCGGTGGCCATGGCCTGTTGGCACAGGGCGATGACTTGCGGCTCAGGGTGGTAGTTGCCGGTCAGCAGCAGGGCACCCAGCTTGACGCCGTTCATGGCGGAGAGGCAGGCGGAGACGATGACGTCGGAGCGGTCGCCTGAGGTCACCAGCAGGCTGCCCGGACGGAAGTGCTCGATCATGTTGTGGATGGAGCGGGCACAGAAGGTCACGGTCTGCAGGCGACGGCTGTCCAGCTCACCCTTGTGCAGGATCTTGGCGGCCAGGTGCTTGGCGAGATCCTTGGCGCGCGGGGCGATCAGCTGGGTGTTCCAGGGGATGCAGCCGAGGATGCGCAGCGGGCTCTTGCCGAACACCTGCAGCACTTCCAGGTTGTGGGCGGTGTCGGAGGTGTGGTGATGGGCCTCGAACATCTCGGTCAGATCGGGGCGGGTCACGCCGTGCTCGTCAACCGGTGCACCCACCTTGTTGATGACGCAGCCCACGATGCGCGGGTTGCTGACGCCACCGAAGTTGGAGCAGGCCAGCTCGATGCGCTCTTTGAGCTTCTGGCTGGAGTCGTTGCCCGGATGGGTCACGAACACCATGTCGGCATCCAGCGCCTTGGCGACGTCGTAGTTCAGCTTGTTGGCAAAGGGTTGCTTGTCGGTCGGCACCAGGCCTTCGATCACCACCACTTCGGCACCGCTGGTCTTCACGTGCTCTTCGAAGCGAGCAACTATCTCTTCCAGCAGGATATCGGTGTTGCTGGAGGTGATCATGTTCTCGGCGTAGGAGAGGGCGAACGGCTCGGGCGGGTTGATGTTGGCGGCGGCGCGGATCACGGCGGTGGAGCGCTCGGTACCGGTTTCACCCGGACGCGGCTGGGCAACCGGTTTGAAGAAGCTGACATTGACACCGTGACGTTCCATGGCGCGAACGACGCCAAGGCTCACGGAAGTTACGCCGACACCAGTGCCGACCGGGATGAGCATAATAGTGCGTGCCACTTATTACCCCTTGTTCATTTTTGGGATCAGGAAAAGGCCGCCCTGGGGCGGCCTTGCTCTACAGCTAATTTATGCGCCGACCAGTTCCAGCGCGTCGTGGGCAATGACCCACTCTTCGTTGGTCGGGATAACCAGGGCCTTGGTGGAGCCAGCCTTGGTGATCTCGCCACCCTTGCCGAAGCGCGCCTTCAGGTTGGCGTCGTGGTCGACGTCAAAGCCCAGCAGGCCCAGCTTGTTCAGGGTGATCTCACGGATCGGGGCGGAGTTCTCGCCGATGCCGCCGGTGAAGACCACGGCATCCAGACGACCGTCCATGGCGGCGGCGTAGGCACCGATGTACTTGGCCAGACGGTAGCAGTACACGTCCATGGCGCGCTTGGCTTCTTCCTTGCTGTCGTAGTTGTCTTCAACGAAACGGCAGTCGGAGGTGACTTCGGTCAGACCCTGCAGGCCGGATTCCTTGGTCAGCATGGTGTTGATCTCGGCGACGCTCATGCCCAGCTTGTCGTGCAGGAAGAAGATGATGGCCGGATCGATGTCACCGGAACGGGTACCCATCACCAGGCCTTCCAGCGGGGTCAGACCCATGGAGGTGTCGACGGACTTGCCGTTCTTGATGGCGCAGACGGAGCCGCCGTTGCCCAGGTGGCAGTTGATGATGTTGAGCTCTTCAACCGGTTTGTTCAGCTGCTTGGCGGCTTCCAGGCTGATGTAGTAGTGGCTGGTGCCGTGGGCGCCGTAGCGACGGATGCCGTTCTCTTTGTAGAGCTTGTACGGCAGGGCGTACAGGAAGGCTTCTTCCGGCATGGTCTGGTGGAAGGCGGTGTCGAACACGGCGACGTTCTTCTCGGCCAGCTCAGGGAACACCTTGAGGGCGGCACGGATGCCGATCAGGTGAGCCGGGTTGTGCAGCGGAGCGTAAGGAATGGCGGCTTCGATACCGGCGATCACGTCTTTGCAGATCCGCACGGAAGAAGTGAATTGCTCGCCGCCGTGTACCACGCGGTGGCCGATGGCAATCAGGTTCTTGGACAGTTCAGGGTTGAGCGGCAGGATCTTGTGGACGATATAGTCCAGCGCTTCCTGGTGAGCGGCACCGGCACCCAGATCGGCGCTGCCCTTTTCGCCGTTGAGCTTCCACTTGATGCGGGCGTCGTCGAGGTTGAAGCACTCGGCCAGGCCGGACAGCAGATCATCACCGGTGGTTGCGTCAATGACAGCAAACTTCAGGGACGAGCTGCCACAGTTAAGAACAAGAACCAGCTTACTCATGAATAAATCCTATCGCAGATTGGGTTGGGTTGGAGGATGCGCCGGACGCGGTGCGCCCAAAAACTATCAACTTATCCTTATGAGGGTTGGCAATCTGTTGCTTGCCCCTTGTATAGTGATACAAGACCCGAAATTCTGACGTCCCTGACAGGCCAGCAGCAAACCACTGGCGTAAAAATTGGGCGTACAAAGGATAACCTGATTGTTGAAAAATAACAAAGTCATCCTCAACCTTTGTTATTGCCTCTCAAATATTGTCGAGGTTTTGCCGTTAATACGTTCAAAAAGAGCTCGGAGGTAGTATGAGCATGAACATTTTTGGAACTAAATTACAGCAAGGCCGTCATTATATGACTCTTTGGCCGCGCCGTCCCGAGCTTAATTCCATGTTCCCGGAGAATCGGGTGATCAAGGCCACCGAGTTCGCCCTCAGGGTCATCCCGGCGCTCGCCGTGCTCAGCGTCATGCTGCAGTTCCAGTTCGGCGAGCTGCACTACTGGCCCTCCGTCATGGCCTCAGTGTTGTTCCTGCTCAGCCTGCCGCTGCAAGGCTATTACTGGCTCGGCCAGCGTGCCGATACCCGCCTTCCGCCTTCCCTCGCCAACTGGTATCGGGAGATCAACGGCAAGATGAACGAGCAGGGGGGCCATCGTCAGCTGGTGGCCCGCCCCCGTTACGAGGAGCTGGCCGATACCCTCAACGCCGCCTTCAAGCAGCTGGACAAATCCTTCCTCTACGAATAACCCCGGCAGGGGAGCAAAAGGCGCCATCAGGCGCCTTTTTTACATTCAGGCGGCCAGCACCTTGCTGATCTCCTGGATGGAGAGCTTGTACTGACGGGGGCACTGACGCCAGGCCGCCAGCATGCGCTGGTACTTGTCGCGCATGGCGATGTCGCTGGAGAGCTCGTCGCAGGGGCAGGGCAGCTCGGGGAAGCGCTTGTCCACCTCCAGCAGGAAGCAGACATAATCCGCCAGTTCCCGCTCCTGGCTGCGGCTGTAGCCGTTGAAGGCCAGACGGCTCTCGTTCACCTCGGCCCGGGTACCGGCGTCGAGGTTGCCCCAGGAGATGGCCAGCGCATGGTGCAGCTCCAGGGTGTCCAGCACCTCCTGGCAGGTGGCGAGATCCAGGTGGCCGAAGCTCTTCTCCAGCTCGAGGATCTGCAGGCAGTAGCCACGTTCGACTATGGTGCTGGCCCGCTGGTAAAACGCCGCCTTCTCCGGGTTGAGTTTGGCCAGGATCTCGTACTGATTGCTCAGGATCAGGCGTTCGGTATGGCTCATGTTCATGGGCTGTCTCGCTGGAAAATGAATCTGGGGTCACGTTAACCCATATCCAGGATGAATTTTTTGATCTGATAGGGGAGGTTGGCGAGAAAAACGGGGAGGAGGGCGCAATAGGGGCGCCGTTTTTGGCAGGACATCCCCGGCTCTTGCGTGGCAGCGCCGGGTGCAAACGACCAGGGCCTGCATCTGCAGGCCCTGTTGTCGTGTCTGAACTTGCGGGGGTCAGCCCTTGACGAGGTCGAGCACCACCTGATGGTGATCGCTGGTCTTGAACTTGTCGAAGCGATGGGCCACCTTGCCCTCCTCATCGATGAGGAAGCTCAGCCGATGGATGCCGTCATACTCCTTGCCCATGAACTTCTTCGGACCCCAGACGCCAAAGGCATCGGCCACGGCATGATCCTCATCGGCCAGCAGCCGGAAGTTCAGGCTGTCGCGCTCCTCGAACTTCTTCAGGCGCTTGACCGGATCCGGGCTGATGCCGAGCACCACCACGTTGAGTGCGGCCAGCTCGGCATTGACGTCGCGCAGGCCGCAGGCCTGGGTGGTGCAGCCCGGGGTCATCGCCTTGGGATAGAAATAGATGAGCACCTTCTTGCCCCGCAGGGAGGACAGGCTGACCTGCTGACCATCCTGATCGGAGAGGGAAAAATCGGGGGCCTGAGTACCAACTTGTAGTGGCTGCATGGGGTCTCCTCGGATAAACGCCGTCAGGCGTATTTGTGATTGACGATGAACTCGAATGACTCGGCACCCAGTTCACGACAGAAATCGGCGAAGGCCGTCTTCGAGTCCGCCGCCTCCCCCTGCTTGGCCTGATTGAGCTGGAAATTGGCCTTGAGCAGGTTGAAGGGTTGCTGCTCGAGGGTGACGGTCTGCATGGCCTGGATATCCCAGCCGTGATCGCTGAAGAACTGGGTGCACTGGCTTACGATGCCCGGCTGATCTCGGATCAGCACCTCGGCGCTGGCGCTGATGTCGTATTGCAGGGAGTGGTGGCGCTCGGTGCGCTTCATCATGGTGATGAGATCCCACTCCTGGCTGCGCAGGGGGAGGCTTATCTCAAGCTGCATCAAGCTGTTCCAGTCACCGGACAACAGCATGATGAAAGTGAATTCGTTGCCGAAGATGCCAAGACGGCTGTCGACAATGTTGCAACCGCAGCCACTGACGTGACGGGTAACCTCATTGACGATGCCAGGCCTGTCCGTGCCGATGGCCGTTACGACCAGGTAGTGAGTCATAAATCGTCTCTCGTCCATTTATAGCGAATGCGGTGAGAGCGAGCGCCTGACGGGCATGACGCCCTGCTCCGGGCTCTCTCCTGCCCTCGTGCATCCATACGTTTTGTGGCGGATGGTAACACGGCTTGTCCCTTGCCTCCCTTGTTTTTCAAAAGGGGCAGCTTTACCATTACGCCCCTGAAAATCGGGAGAAATATCCATGTTACGCGGTAGTATTGTTGCGCTCGTTACCCCCATGCTGGCCTCGGGTGAGATCGATTGGACCAGTCTGGCGGCCCTGGTTGAGTATCATGTCGGTGCCGGCACCAGTGCCATAGTCGCGGTGGGCACCACGGGAGAGTCGGTCACCCTGAGCGAGCAGGAACATATCGCCGTCGTGGAAAAAACCGTCGAGTTCGCCGCCGGCCGCATTCCGGTTATCGCGGGCTGCGGCTCCAACAACACAGCTCATGCCATCGCTCTCTCCCGGCGTTTCGCCCAGACCGGCGTGGTGGCGGGCCTCTCTGTGACCCCTTATTACAACAAACCCACTCAGGAAGGTCTCTATCGTCACTATTGTGCGATCGCCGAGGCTAGTGGTCTGCCTCAAATTCTCTATAATGTGCCCGGTCGCACCTGCTGCGATCTCAAACCGGAGACCGTGGCTCGTCTGGCCAAGGTTCCCGGCATTATCGGTTTGAAAGAAGCGACGGGTGATTTGAGCCGCACCCCGCTGCTGCGCGAGTTGTGCGGGCCGGATTTCGCGCTTTATAGTGGCGATGATGCCAGCGGATGTGATTTTATGCTGCAAGGGGGCGATGGCGTCATTTCGGTCACCACCAATATTGCGGCGCCCCAGATGGCCGACATGTGTCGTGCTGCGCTGGCCGGTGATGCCGGGCAGGCTCATGACATCAACAATCGATTGATGCCGTTGCATCAGACTCTGTTCTGCGAACCGAGTCCCATCCCGGTGAAGTGGGCCTGTGCCCGACTGGGATTGATGGCGACGGCGACCTTGCGCCTGCCACTGACCGACCTCACCCCCGAGGGGGAACAGGCGATGGCGCGAGCACTGACGACTGCGGAGTTGATGGCGAGTGTTTAAAGCAAATGGAAAGGGAAATGCAGTGCGCCTGGTGCTGAGTGTCGCGACTGTTGCCGTGTTGGCAGCCTGTAGCTCACCCCAGGATCGCAAGATGGCCAACCGTGGCTTCGAGTATGAAGAGAGCCGCCTCGAAGGTCGCGCCTTCCTCGTGCCCGCCGGGTTGAGTACCCCCGCCTTTAACAGTAATTTCGACATTCCGGCCCTGCCGGAGAGCAGCCGCGAAGGTGCCATCGGCGCCAAGGTGGACGTGCGTCCGCCAGCCCAGCTGCTGACAGTGGTCCCTGGCAGTCAGGTGGTGGCCAAGGCCAGCGAACCTACCCTGGCCTTCTATGCCCTGAGCACCAGCCAGAGCGTGGAGCGCGATACCTGGGCCTTCCTGATGAACTTCCTGGCCCAGCACAAGGTCACCACGGAGAAGCTGGATCAGCAGGCTGGCGTGTTGCAGACCGGCTGGTTTGACAACTCCGCCGCCCTCGATGGCTGGGCGGAGGAGGACGACGACTTCCGCATCCGTCAACGCTACCAGTTCACCCTGCGCAACGATGTGCAGCGTCACGCCGTCAACATGTCGGTGCGGGTGCTGGATCATGAAGAGACCATAGACGGCGAGACCAGCACAGTGCTGACCCCGGCCGATGCCCAGCGCTATGCGACCCGGGCGCTGAACCAGTTCTCCCTCTACTACGACAAGCAGCTCAAGGCCCGCGAACAGCACAAGTCCACCGATGGCATGGGCCTGGAGCTGGGTCTGGACAACAACGAGCTGAGTGCCTGGATTGCCGATGGTTCCTTCGAGCAGGTCTGGCGCCGTCTCAATCAGGTGCTGCCGGCCTACGGCTTCACCATCAAGGATACCCAGCAGTCCCTGGGCTGGATCGACGTCGAGTATGACGAGCCCAATGCCGAGTTCTGGCAGGCCAAGGGGGCCGAGCCGTTCAAGCTGGAGGAAGACCAGTACCGCTTCCAGCTGGGCGAGATGGCCGGGGGCAAGACCTCCATCACCCTGTTCGACAAGGACAAGAAGCCGGTCGCATCCGGTGTCATCTCCCAGATGTATATCAGCCTGTCCGAGGCCTTTGCCAAAGGCGTGGCCGATCAGGCCGCGAAAGCAGAATAGAAACAGGGGCCTGGTGCCCCTGTTTTGTTATGTGGAGTTCGCGCAGAGAGCCCTCTTGGGAGCCTGTCCCGGCAGAGAGGCCTGGCGCTGCTTCGCGTGAATGAATCCCTCGTAGACAGGAGCCTGATGCGCCTGTCTTGTCAGTCCCACAACAGGAAGTGTTATTAGCCATGAGTCTTGCAGATCAAGTATTGGCGGTGAATGACGATTTGCCGATCCGTACCGATAAACCTGTCCATTCCGGCAAAGTGCGCAGCGTCTACTGGTTGACCCCCGCAGACAGTGCCCGGCTCATAAGAGAGAAAGGCTATGATGTGCCGGCCGATACGCCCCTCGCCCTCATGGTGATCAGCGACCGTATCTCGGCCTTCGACTGCATCTGGCAGGGTGTGGATGGCTTGAACGGCGTGCCGGGCAAGGGGGCTGCACTCAATGCCATCTCCAGCCACTGGTTCAAGCTGTTCAAGGAGAAGGGGTTGGCGGACAGCCACATCCTGGACATACCGCACCCCTTCGTCTGGATAGTGCAAAAGGCCCGCCCGGTGATGATCGAAGCCATCGCCCGCCAGTACATCACCGGCTCCATGTGGCGTGCCTACAAGGACGGCGAGCGGGAGTTCTGCGGCATCACGTTGCCGGAAGGGCTGAAGAAGGATCAGAAGCTGCCCGAGATCCTCATCACCCCGTCTACCAAAGGGATCCTCAAGGGGCTGGATGGCGTGCCTGAAGCGGACGACGTCAACGTCTCCCGTGCCGACATAGCGCGCCACCATCAGGCCTTCGGTTTCCGCTCCCCGGCGGACATCGATCGCTATGAAACGCTGCTCAAGGAGGGCTTCAACGTCATCAGCGAGGCCCTGGCCGCGCTCGATCAGATCTTCGTCGACACCAAGTTCGAGTTTGGCTATGTCCAGGATGCCGCCGGTCGCGAGAAGCTCATCTACATGGACGAAGTGGGCACCCCCGACAGCTCCCGCATCTGGGACGGCGCCGCCCTGCGCAATGGCGAGATCGTCGAGAAGTCCAAAGAGGGCTTCCGCCAGTGGCTGCTGAACCACTTCCCGGATCCGGACATTCTACTCAACAAGAACCGCATGCCGGAACGCTTCGCCCTGGCCCGGGACAACAAGCTGCCCACCGAGGTGATGATGGACATCTCCCATACCTACGTGGGGATCGCCGAGAAGGTCATCGGTCACAAGCTGGTGCGCAGTGCCAATCCCAAGCAGGAGATCATCGAGGTGCTGCGCGAGCAATACGGTCTGATCGACTGAGGCTGACCGCCTTTTTTTGCCACCGGCGCACAAACGTTTGCCGGCGGTGAAGGCAGCAAGCAGACAAACAGACGGGCCCCATGACGGGGCCCGTTTTTATTGGCGTCTGGCAGTGAGGGAGGGTGGCCTCAGCCATTGACCCGGAAGATCTGGCCGCTCTGCACCCCCAGCACCGACTTCCTGTAGGCCTGGGCCACCCGGGCGGCGGGCACGGGCACGAAGCCCGGGAAGAAGTCGGCGTACTTGTCCATGGACTCTTCCAGCACGGTGGGGCTCACCACGTTGATGCGCAGGCCACGTGGCAATTCGCAGGCTGCGGCTCGCACGAAGTGTTCGATGGCGCCGTTGATGGTGGTCGCGCTCACCCCCCAGTTGATGGGCTCCTCGCTCAGTATGCCGCTGATGAGGGTGATGGAGCCTTTGTCATTCAGATGGGGAATGGCGGCCCGGGTCAGGTTGATCTGCCCCATCAGCTTGCTCTGGATCCCCAGCTGCCACTGCTCGTCGGTCATCTCGGTCAGGGCGCTGAAGGCCACGCTGCCGCTGGCGACCACCAGGGCATCGAACCGGCCTATGCCCGCGAACAGGGCGGCGATGGAGGCGCCATCCGTCATGTCGACGGTGGCATCCCCCCGGCTGTGGCCGACCCGGATCACCTGGTGGTCTCTGGCAAGCAACTCGCTGACGGCGGAACCTATGGTGCCGGAGGCACCCACAATCACAATCTTCATCTCTATCGCTCCTGGTTGGGATGTGTTGATGATAGCTGGATGAAAAGGGAGAAAAAGCGCTTAAGATAAACCCATTGTTTCCACATTGGAGCTAATGGATGGAGATCGCCCATCTGAGCAGTTTCTACGAGGTGGTGCAGCGCGGCAGTTTCTCCGCCGCCGCCGATGCATTGGGGGTGAGCAAGGGGATGCTGAGCCGCCACGTCAGCGCCCTGGAATCCGCCCTCAATGCGCAACTGTTGCAGCGCACCACCCGTCGCCTCAGCCTGACCGAGGCGGGCAGGACCCTCTATGTGCAGGCGGGGCAGATAGCCGCCCTGGCCCGTCAGGCGGAGCAGGACATCCAGGCCCTGACCGAGGAGGACAGCGGTCGCCTGCGCTTCACCTGCCCGGTCAGCACGGGGGATGCCATGGTGAGCGAGCTGCTGGCGCGCTTCGCCGAGCTCTGCCCCGGGGTCGAGGTGGAGCTCAACTTCACCAACGCCATGATCGACATGAGCCAGGGGGAAAATGACATCGCCCTGCGCGCCATGGATCAGGTGCCGGACAACCTGGTGGCGCTGCCCCTTGGGCAGTTGAAAGACGTGGTGGTGGCGAGCCCGACCCTGCTGGCCCGGGAGGGGCTCCCCGCCACCCCCTATGAGCTGGGAGGGCGCCCCTGTCTGCTCCAGGGGCACAACCCGGCCTGGGAGCAGTGGCATTTTCGCAAGGCAGGGGAGGAGGCCCACATCCTGGTGCAGGGCAAGGTGAGGGCCAACCACTACAGCACCCTGCTGCAACTGGCCCGCTCGGGCATGGGGTTTGCCAAGTGCCCGCTGATGCTGGTGGAGACGAGCCTGGCCAGAGGCGAACTGGTGGCCGTGCTGTCGGAGTGGCAGACTGGCCTGCACCCGCTGCATGTGCTCCATGCCCAGCAGCGCCGGGTGCCGCGCAAGATCCGGCTGTTCAAGCAGGTGCTGGCCCAGTGGTTTGCCGAGCGGCCCCACTACCTGCTCTGAGAGGCTGGCGCGCGTTATTTTTCTGTCATCTTCGGCTGCTAGCCTGCGCCCATCATAGCGAGCAGAGAGAGACGGGAATGAAGGGTCATCAGGGTTGGGTTGGGGTCATGTTGTTGTGTGTCAGCTCGGTGCAGGCCGAGGTCAGGGTCGAGGTCCCCGGGGATTTCCAGATCCTTGCGGTGAGCGACGGCAAGGTGCAGGACGAGCGGCATGGGGTGCTGGTCGACGGGGCTCAGCAGTTGCTGGTGCGCTATGAGGGGGTGATCCCGAGTCGCAACAGCAGCGACAACGATCGCCAGATCCGCTCCGAGCCCCAGGTGATCCGCTATGAGGCCAGCGGCCAGTCGGTACGCCTGAAGGCCCTGGTGCCCACCGACGAGAAAGGCATGGAGCGCTACGCCAAGGCGCCGGTCGTGAGTCTGCTGGCGGGGGACAAGCCCCTGCAGGTGCAGCAGGAGGCCCTGGTGGTCAACGGCATGCAGATCGGCATGGACTGGCACGCCAGGCTGATGGAGTACAACCGCGGCACGGGCAAGGCGGTGCTGGCGACCACGGCAGCGGTCCTGGCCCCGTCAGTACCCGCCAGCGAGCTGGAGGGGCAGTTGCAGCAACTCTTCCTGCGGGCGGACCCCGAACTTCGCAAGCGCTTCATCGGTTGGGCCGTGCCCCGGCTTTAAGTTTGCCCCCCGTTGCAGTAACGTGGGCACACTCATCTCCTGACGTGCCCATGTTGACCAGCGAGGCCCCATGTTTGAATTGCATCCCCGCCTGCAGGCGGATACCCAGATACTCGGGGATCTCCCCCTTTGCCGCGTGCTGCTGGCCAAAGACAGCCAGTATCCCTGGCTCATCCTGGTGCCCAGGGTCGCCGGACTGCGGGAAATCCACCACCTGGCCCCCGCGCAGCAGCAACAGCTGATGCAGGAGTCCTGCGCCGTCGCCACCCTGATGGAGCACGCGCTCAATCCGGACAAGATCAACGTGGCGGCGCTCGGCAACCTGGTGCCCCAGCTGCACCTGCACCATGTCGCCCGCTTCAGCTCGGATGCCGCCTGGCCCGGTCCCATCTGGGGAGCTCACCCCGCTATCCCCTATCAGGCACAAGATTTGCGACAGCAGGCCGATAACTGGCGAGCCCGGTTGGCCACCCTGGGCGGATTCCAGCCGTTTCTGACTGACAATACGGTCAAGTGAGAGGCGGCTCGCGGTTTCAACACCGGGATCACGCAATCTGTTAGCGTATCTGACGCGCGCGTGATGACATGGGCGGTGAGACAGACAAGCCTATTTTTTCGATCAGCAGGAAGGTTCCATGATAGTGACAAGATCCGAGGATGATGCCGTATTGACCACAGAGGACGTGCTGCTGAGCCTGTGCAATTCGGTGACGAGCGTATTGAGTGCGGCGACCCAGACCCAGGTGCGCTTCTCCGGCATGGTGCAACGGATCAGCAAGACCTGCCTCAAGCCGGACATCGGCTGCTTCGTGCTGTTCGACGGGGGCTTCTCCGGGCTGGTGGTGATCAACTTCTCCGCCGCCGCGGCCATGGAGCTCTACCAGAGCTACATGCTCAGCATGGGGCTCTCCAAGGAGGATCTCGCCATCTCCCACACCTCGGATGAGGTGAGCAACGTCATGGGCGAGCTGATGAACCAGATCGTCGGCAGCTTCACCGGCAAGGTGGGGCGCGAGCTGCAGACCCACATCACCCAGAACCAGCCCAAGATGCTGGCCCTCAACAAGCAGGTGATGCTGAGCGTCGACACCAACCTCGACAACCCCGAGACCCGCAGGGTCACCTTCTTCACCGCCAGCAACAACATCTTCTATCTGGAGCTGGCCATGGACAGGACAGAGTTTATCCGGATCCACGATGGCGGAGTGCAGGAGGAGGTCGATCCGGACGAGCTGATCGCCCAGGCAAAGCTGGCGGCGACCAAGCCGGCCCAGGCGGTCGCCCCGGCGAGCAACGAGCACGACGATCTGCTGGACTCTCTCGGCATCTAAGGCCGTCAGGAAGCGAAAAAAACGAGGCCACCCCTGGGGTGGCCTCGCTGTTTTCGACAGGGCTCGGCTTAGAAGTTGTAGAGCAGGCCGGTGCTGAAGCGGGTGGCCTGGGTATCGTAGAAGTCGATATCGGAGTCGGCCCCGGAGTAGGCCGCCGTGAAGGTCGCGGCCAGGGCCTTGACCCCGAACAGGTTGTGCCAGAAGAAGGTGCCGTTGATGGCGAATTCGTCTGCATCGGCACGCCGGCCGAACAGGGGATTTGCCTCGTCATACTTGCGCTTGCCGGCATAGAGGTTGCTGACGATGGACCATTGCGGGCCCCGCTTGGCGTAAGTGAGCTGCAATCCTGTGTTGTCGAAGCTCTCGGCGCTGCCGTCGAGCCTGGCCTGCTTGTAGAGGATCGCCGGCTCCAGCAACTGGTTGCCGCCGAAGTGGAACTGGTAGGAGAGCTCCATGTCGTGCACCTTGCCGTTGCGATTCAGCATGGCGGCATAGTTTGTGCCGTGGGCCTGGTCATACTGCTGACCGCTGCGCTCCTCGTCCAGATCCACCTCCCGGGTGGTGAGGCTGCCGTAGAACTGGCTGCCCCAGATCTTGTCCCAGGCAAAGCGCACTCCTTTCGACTTCACGTCGGTGGCGCTGCGATCCACCCCGGTGGCGAAGGGATCGCTCCACAGCTCCACCGGCATGGCGTTGAACACCAGGGAGGTGGCGACTATGCCCTTGTTGCCCATCTCCTGGCGCAGGCCCAGCTGCTGGGTGAAGTCGAAGCGCACCGCATCCTGGATCAGGTTGCCGAGGAACACCTGGGTGCGGGTGTCGGCAAAGGTGTAGCGGATGTCGGCGTTGATGAGGGGGGTCAGGCCGCTCTCGCTGTCGGGAGAGCCGAGATCATGGATGCGGCTGTTGCTGTCATCGCCGGCATAGAAGTTGGACTCGTGGCTGACCACATTGACCCCGCCGAGCAGGAAACCGGACCAGCCGGACTCTCTGGGGATCTCGCCAAGATCGGCGTGGGCGGCATTGGCGGCTAGCAGACCAAGACTCAACAGGACATGATTGCGCATGGGGTGTGCTCCTGACACAAGGGATGACAAGGGTGGCAGTGCGGCTCGGGATCCTTTGCTGAACCGGAGCTGACTGACTCAGGCGGGCATGCTACCCCAGTCGGAGTGTGACGTTAATCAATAATTTAAGGTGCAACGGGCAAGAGTTCAGGGCGCCGTACTGGTATTCTGTTTGCGCAATAACGGGGAGAAAACAACGAGATGAAGCAAATCAAATCCTGGGCGCAATACTATGTCGACCTGATGACCAAGCTGGGACTGGTGCGCTTCAGCATGTTCCTGGCGACCGCCATCATAGTACTGGCGGTCTCCATCCAGATGGGGGTGACCCTGTTTCTGCGCGGCACCGTGGACATAGTCGACCTGGTGCGCTCTGTCTTCTTCGGCCTGCTGGTGACCCCCTGGGCCGTCTATTTCCTCTCCATCGTGGTAGATCAGCTGGAGGACTCCCGCCAGCGGCTGACCCGCATGGTGCGCAAGCTGCAGGACATGCGCGAGCGCGACCTCGAACTCAACAGCCAGCTGCAGGAGAACATCAGCCGCCTCAATGCCCAGATAGCCGAGACCAACCGGGCCGAGACCCTGCGCCAGCAAGCCATAGAGGATCTGGAGAACGAGGTGTTCCAGCGGGAGAAGGCCCAGCTGCACCTGGGGGAGCGCACCGCCCTGTTGCGCTCCTTCATCGACTGCTCCCCGGATCTGGTCTACTACCGCAACGAGGACGAGCAGTTCTCCGGCTGCAACCGCGCCATGGAGGAGCTCACCGGCAAGGTGGAGGCCGAGCTCATCGGGCTGACCCCGTTCGATGTCTACAAGCAGGAGATCGCCAACAAGGTGGTGGAGACCGACAAGCAGGTCTTCGCCAGCAACGAGCCCCTCACTTACGAGCAGTGGCTGGAGTACCCCGATGGCCGCAAGGCCTACTTCGAGCTGCGCAAGGTGCCCTTCTTCGACCGCTTCGGCAAGCGGCTCGGCCTGCTCGGCTTTGGCCGCGACATCACAGAGCGCAAGCAGTATCAGGACAAGCTGGAGAAGGCGAGCCGGGACAAGACCACCTTCATCTCCACCATCAGCCACGAGCTGCGCACACCGCTCAACGGCATCGTCGGCCTGAGCCGCATGCTGATGGACACGCCGCTCGATGCCAAGCGGCAGCAGCAGCTCAAGACCATCCACCTGAGCGCGGTGACGCTCGGCAACATCTTCAATGACATCATCGATCTCGACAAGCTCGATCGCCGCCGCCTCGAGATAGCACCTGCCCCCATGGACCTGCCCGCCTTCCTCGACGAGCTGGAGATGCTGTCGCGCATCCAGGCGGAGCAGAAGGGGCTCTACCTGCACTTCGACCGGGATGGCGACATGCCGCAGTTCGTGATGGCGGACGGCACCCGGCTGCGCCAGGTGTTGTGGAACCTGGTGGGCAATGCGGTCAAATTCACCGACGAGGGGGGCGTGACGGTGCGCTGCCTCGCCCACGCCGCCGATGAACCGGGCAAGCTGGCGCTGCACTTCGAGGTGGAAGACACCGGGGTCGGCATTCCGCGCGCCCAGCAGGAGAAGATCTTCGCCATGTACTATCAGGTGCAGGGCAAGAAGCACGCCACCGGCACCGGCATCGGTCTCGCGGTCTCCCGCCAGCTGGTGCAGGCCATGGGTGGCCAGCTCTATGTGGACAGCGACCCGGGGGAAGGCGCCTGCTTCACCGCCGAACTGGAGGTGGACTGCGTCGAGCCGCAGGCGACCTCGCCTGAGCCCGAGATGCCCTCCCTCGACATCCTGCTGGTGGAGGACGTAGAGCTGAACGTCACCGTCGCCTGCGCCCTGCTGAACAAGCTCGGCCATCAGGTGCAGGTGGCGCGGGACGGCACCCAGGCGCTGGCCATGGCCAACCCGGATGACTTCGACCTCATCCTGCTGGACATCCAGCTGCCGGACATGACCGGCTTCGACGTGGCGGCCCAGCTGCTGGCCCGTTACGGCGACAGCCTGCCCCCCATGGTGGCGCTCACCGCCAATGCCACCGGCGATCGCCAGTACTACCGGGATCACGGCATGCAGGATGTGATCAACAAGCCGCTCGGCTCCAAGGCGGTGCGGGAGGTGATAGGCCACCTGTTTGCGGATCTGGCGGACGACGAGGCCTTTGATCAGGCGGACGCGGGCAACCAGGATGCGCTGCTGGACTTGCCCTTCCTCACCGACTACGCCAGCACGGTCGGCAAGCCGGTGCTGATCTCCAGCGTGGATCTGTTCGAGAAGATGATGCCGGACTACATGGCGGTGCTGGACTCCAACATGATTGCCAGGGATCAGGCCGGCGTGGTGGAGGAGGCGCACAAGATAAAAGGGGCGGCGGGTTCCATCGGCCTGCGCCGCCTGCAGCAGACGGCCCAGCTTATCCAGAGCCCGGATCACCCCGCCTGGTGGGAGAACGTGGAGGACTGGATTGAGACGCTGCGTCGTGAATATCCCGGCGACATCGCCCGCTTGCGGCGCTGGTTGTTGTCGTGAACCTGACGGACGTCGCAGGCAAGGAGCCGCACCATGTATGACAGTCTGATTACCCCGGCGCGCATTCACCCCTGGGGCAGCGAGGAGCTGCTGGAGGCGACCGAGCAGGATCGCGCCCGCATCGTGCAGGCGGCGCCGGTGCGCCGCCTGCAGCAGAAGACCCAGGTCTTCCCGCTCGATGTGAAGGCCTCGGTGCGCAGCCGTCTCACCCACTCCCTGGAGGTGCAGGAGACGGGTCGCCAGATCAGCCGGCGCATTCTGGCGACCCTGTCGGCGGGCACCGTCTGCGAAGGGGCCTTCATCAACCTGGTGGAGATGGCCTGCCTGCTGCACGACGTCGGCAACCCGCCGTTCGGCCACTTCGGCGAGCAGGTGATGAGCCAGTGGCTGGCACAGTCGCTGGATGAGCTGTTCGCCAGCGCCCATGATCAGCTGCCGAGCCCGCAGTGGGCCGAGCTTCGTCAGGACCTGCTGGTGTTTGACGGCAATGCCCAGAGCCTGCGGCTGGTGCACAGCCTGCACGAGATGAACCTCACCCTGGGCCAGCTGGCGGCCCTGTGCAAATACCCGCAGCAGCCCCTGCTGCACAGTCCCCAGGGCTATGGCCAGCACCATGGCTGGACCAGCAAGCGCGGCATCTTCTTCAGCGAGCAACCCCTCTATCGCGCCCTCGGCCAGAGTCTGGGGCTGGCGCCGGGATGCCGGCATCCGCTGGTCTACATCATGGAGGCGGCGGACGACATCTCTTACTGCATCGCCGATCTGGAGGACGCGGTAGACAGGCGCATCCTCACCCAGGGGGAGTTGCTGGCGGCGCTGCGCGGTGCCGATGAGGGGGACTACATGGCCAGCCTGCTCGAGGAGGCGCTCGCCTCCGGGCGGGGCTTCTTCCCCCATTTTCGCCAGCATCTGACCCGGGATCTGGTAGCGCTTGCGGCCCACACCTATGTGAGCGACCACGAGGCCATACTGAGCGGGGCCTACCCCAGGGCGCTGCTGCACGGTCAGGCCCCGGCGGCCCGGGTGCTGGATGTGCTCAAGGGGGTGGCGAGGGAGCAGGTCTTCATGCGCCCCGAGGTCGAGGCGCTGGAGCTGGAAGGTTATGCCGCCCTGCGCGGGGTGCTCTCCACCTACGCCTGCCTGCTGGCCCTGCCCGCCGCCCAGTTCGAGCGACTGCTGGCAGGCAACGGCGGGAGCGAGCTCTTCTTCGCCCGGCGGCTGTTCCACCGGTTGTCGGCCCGCCACCTCAAGGCCTACCGGCTGGCGGTGGCCAGCCGGGATCCGCGCTTTGACAATGGCGCCGAGCAGGAGTGGTACTACAGGGTGCGGCTGCTGCTCGACTATGTCAGCGGCATGACGGATACCTATGCGCTTGAGGAGTTCAGGCTGTTGTCCGGGATTTGACCGGGGCCGGTTGTGGCCGCATTCCACCCATATGGGTGGGGGTGATATTGCGTAAAATTCGGTGTTTTTTTAGACTGTGGCAACTTGTTCAACTTTCACACGGTAAGGAGACGATCATGCAACATTCCATGTTCAACGTTGCGTTCGATCGCTGCAATGGCAGCGCGAAGACTCGTGCTCTTTATTTACCGCGTGGAGGGAACAGGTAACACCTGCTTTTTCATCACCCGCGGTTGTCCCGCAGGGTGATGCCTCTCTCCGGGAGAACCGCACGTTCAACTGGAGAATATTATGTCTATCGAACTCGCCCTGCTGCGCCGCGTCGAAACCCTGGTTCAAAAACGGATCACCCGGCTGGAGCGTCGCGTCAGCTATCTGCATCTCTCTCCCGCCCTGCTCAAGGACATCGGGCTGGAAGGGCACAATGTGCAGGTCGCTCATGTCCGTGAGCGGGAGTTTCAAACCGGTTTCCGACTCGGGAATCGAATAACCTGAGGCGAGGGGCCTTGGCCCCCGACTCCTGGATGGCAGGCCTGGGCCTGCCATTTTTCTTTCCTGATGAGCATTCTCTCAATTTTGTTGTCGCACATTGAGCCAGACACATTATGATCCCCCTCCTATCCATACGGGAGTCACCTATGCTTTGCCGCTGCTATCGCCTCATCCTGTTGTGCTGGCTGGCCTGCTGTAGCCAGGGGGCGACGGCGGTCGAGACGCTGCTGGACAGGAGCGCCTTCGCGCCATCCGGGCAGCAATGGCTCTTCACCCACCATGAGCTGGTGGTCGGCATGCCGGCGACGGCCTGGCCCCCCTATACCTATACCGATGGCCGGGGTAACTTCACCGGCCCTCTGGATGCCTTTGCCTCGCAGATTGCGAGCAGCCTGGGCCTCGAGTTGCGTTATCGCACCTATGCCAACAATACGGCGGTCCAGCAGGCGTTGCTGGACGGCAAGATTGACATGGTGATCGGCGTGGCCCCCAGCCCGATCCGCACGCTGCGGATGCTGTTTACCTCGGAGCTGATGGCGTTGCCCCGCGCCGTGCTGCTGACCGGGGGGCGAGAGAGCCTCTCCCTGGAGGAGGCCTACGGGGTGCGCTGGGTCTGCGTCTTCGGTGTCAGCGCCTGCGATGAGCTGCTGCGCCTTGGTATCTCGAACCTGGTGACGGTGGACAGCCGGGATGAGGCGATCTTCATGCTCAAGGAGGGGAAGGCGGACGCCTATCTGGCCGAGCTGCCCATGTTGAGCCGCCTGCAGGCCATGGCGGGCATGACGCTGACCACGGTGGACTGGATGAGGGATACCTCCCTCGCCATGGCGGTGGCACCGGGCAACGAGCCCCTGCAGGGGCTGCTCGAGCGGGCGCTGGATGACATCTCGCCCGGCGAGCGCCGCCGCATCCTGGAGGCGGGGGGCATAGTTGACTATGAGCTGGTGAAGGGCAGCAAGGAGGTCGTCTTCAGCGCGCCGGAGCAGGCGTGGCTGCAGCAGCACCCTGTGCTCAAGTACGGGATAGCCCCAAATTGGCCCGGGATGAGCGAGATAGACGACAAGGGCCGGCTCAAGGGGCTGGTAGCCGATCTGCTGGCGATGTTGAACCAGCGCGCCGGCCTGCAGTTCACCCTGGTGCAGACCCGCAGCTGGGCCCAGACCCTGGAGCTGTTTCAGGCTCGCAAGCTGGATCTTATCCCGGCCATGACCCCGACCATGGAGCGCCAGCAGTTTGCCCGCTTTACGCCCAATTATGTCTCTCTCAACCGGGTGATAGTGGGCAGGCAGGGCATGGCGGAGCTGACCAGTCCCAGGCAGCTGAAGGGATACAGGGTGGGCATGGTGGGAGGCTCGGTGGAGAAATCCCTGCTGAGCGAGGTGGGAGCCGAGGCCGTGACGGTCGCAAGCGATCCCGAGCTGCTGCCGCTTCTGGATCAGCAGAAGGTGGACTATGTGCTGATGAGCATGACCACCCTGGAGCAGTCGTTGCAGCGGGGCTTCAGCGATCGCTATCAGGTGGTCTTCTCCGGCAGCGAGTTGCGGGTTCCCGTCGCCATGGCGGCCCACCTGCAGGATCCCATGCTGCAGCAGATCCTGACCAAGGTGCTGCTCTCCATCCCCCCGGAGGAGCTGGTCGCCCTCGAGAAGAAGTGGCTCTCCCTGACCATACAGACGGGGCTGGATCCGCGCAAAGTGCTGCTCTGGTCCTCCCTGGGCGGGGGGATCTTTCTGCTCTTCCTGCTGCTGTTCGTGGGCTGGAACCGGACCCTGCGCCGCCAGATCAGTCAGCGGCGGGAGGCGGAGCGCCGGCTCGAAGAGCAGCTGGTGTTTGTCCAGATGATGCTGGATGCCCTGCCCAACCAGGTGGTGCTGACCAATGAGTGTTTTGAAATCGCGATGACCAACCTGGCATACCGGCAGATGTTCCTGGAGGGCGAGAACCTGGGCGGCTCCTATGACCGCTTGCTCAAGGACAGGCTGCCGGAAGCCATCCGGGCCAGGGTGATCGAGGAGGATGCCAGGGTCTGGGAGAGCGGCGAGGAGCTGCACGGCCGCGGCGAGATCCGGCGCGCCGACGGTGTCGAGCATCAGATGATCTACACCAAGCGGCTGTTCGTCGGTCCCGACGGCAAGCGGCTCGGGATCCTGACCGTACTGACGGATGTCACCGAACTCAGGCAGGCGCGTTCCGCGGCGCAGGAGGCGCAGACCCGGCTGACCCAGATCACCGACAGCATGCCGGGGCTGGTCTATCAGTATCACTGGCTGGGGCCGGGCAACGGCAACTTCCTCTACACCTCCCAGGGGCTCGAGGAGATGATGGGGTCCGAGGCGGCCGGCGACACCCTGCTGGGGCTGACGGGGCAAGCCCTGCATGACTTCGTGACCACGGTGGAGCGCCATGCCCTGACCATGCAGCCGCTGGATCTCGAGGTGGAGATCAGGCGTCAGGGACAAGCGGGCTACCTGCAGATCCGGGGCCACTTCGTGCGACAGGAGGGGCTGGAGGGGGTCATCCTGAACGGGGTGGTGCAGGACATCACCAAGCTCAAGCGTCAGGAGCTGGAGCTGCGCGAGGCCAGGCGGGTGGCGGAGGAGGCGACCCAGGTGCGCAGCCGGTTCCTCGCCACCATGAGCCACGAGTTGCGCACCCCCATCTCCGGCATGCACGGCATGCTGGAGCTGCTGCAGATGAGCTCCCTCGATGACGATCAGCGCTACATGCTGCGCAACATCTCTACCTCCACCAATCACCTGCTCTATCTGGTGAACGACATCCTGGACTTCTCCAAGATGGAGGCGGGGCAGTTGCAACTCAATCCCCATCCCTGCCGGTTGACCTCTGTCATCTGCGACGTCATCCGGGGTCATGCCACCCTGGCCTATGGCAAGGGGCTCAACGTGACGCTGGCGTGGGGACCGGAGGTGCCGGATCAGGCCAGCCTGGACGCGGTGCGCGTGGGTCAGGTGATCTCCAATCTGCTGAACAACGCGGTGAAGTTCACCGAGGCGGGGGAGATTGCCATCCAGGTGGGCTATCAGGCCCATCGGCTGACCTTGAAGGTGCGGGATACGGGGATCGGCATAGCCAGGGATAAGCAGGTCAATCTGTTCACCCCGTTCAAGCAGGTGGAGTCCGACATCACCCGGCGTTTTGGCGGCACCGGGCTCGGGCTCGCCATCTGCCATCAGCTGACCCTGAAGATGGGGGGAAGCCTGGTGCTGGAGAGCGAGGCGGGGGTCGGCACCACAGTGACCTTCGCCATCCCCCTGGCAGAGTGCCGCTGGGATGCCCCGCCGCTGGCGGGTCAGCACTGGTGGTGGTTCGGGGAGGACGAGGTGCTGCAAGCCGTGATGGAACAGCTCGGCGCCACGCTCCACCCCATGAGCGCCGAGCAGTGGCGTCATCCCCTTGAGGGCTGCCTGCTGGCGCAGGAGAGCCGCCTGGAGCAGGCCCTTGGCAGTGGCTGGTTGCAGCATTTGCAGCAATCTTCCCTCAAGGGCATAGTACTCTCCCCCCATGAGGCATTGCGTGGCCGCATGGGCAGTGACGCCTGGTGGCGGATAGGCCAGTCCCCCATCTACCCGGATCTGCTGTTGGAGACCTGCCGCCAGCTGTCGAGCGAGCGGCCGAGCCAGCCGATGCAGATGGAGGGAGAGCGACTCAGGGGCAGAGTGCTGGTGGCGGACGATCATCCCGTCAACCGCGCGCTGCTGACCCGCCAGCTCGCCATCCTCGGCATAGAGCCCGAGGTGGTGGATGATGGGGAGAAGGCGCTGCGCGCCTGGCAAGGGCAGGAGTTCGCCCTGCTGCTCACCGATTGCCACATGCCGGTGATGGATGGCTATACCCTGGCGCGCACCCTGCGGGCGGCCGGTGATGAGGCGCCCATCATAGGCGTCACCGCCGACACCTCTGAGGAGGCCAGCCAGCAGATGCTGGAGGCCGGCATGAACGACATGCTGTTCAAGCCCTACAGCCTGGAAACCCTGCGCCAGACCCTGGCTCGCTGGCTACCGGCGGCCAGCCCGCAACAGGAGGCAGTGGCCCCCCGGCAAGCAGAGGTTCAGGCTCCGGGAATATGCTGGTTGACCCTGTTTGGTGACGAGGGGATGGCGCGCAGCATGGCCAGCGAATATCTGGAGGCCAACCGTCAGGATGGCGAAGACATGATGCAGGCCCTGGCCCGGCAGGATACCCAGGCGCTGGTGGAGACGGCGCATCGCATCAAGGGGGCCGCCCGCATGGTGGGGCAGCAGGCATTGGCGACCGAGGCCGCCCAGCTGGAGGCGGCGGCCAGGTTGAAGCAACTGGACAGGCTCGACGAGCTGGTCCAGACGGTACAGGCATTGATGGACTCTATCAGAGGTGAAATGGAGTTATGGCTCGATGAATAGTGCACGGCATGAGTTGGCGATCATGGTGGTGGAGGATCACAACTTCCAGCGCAAGGCCCTGATGCACCAGATCCGCGGGCTTGGCTACGGCAACCTGCTGGAAGCCCAGGACGGGGAGGAGGCGCTGACCCAGTGCCAGCACCACCAGGTCGACATCCTGTTCTGCGATCTGCGGATGCCGGGCATGGATGGCATGGCCCTGCTGCGTCGCCTCTCCCTCGGCGGCTTTCGCGGCGGCATAGTGCTGTGCAGCGCACTGGAGGATGATGTGGTGGACGCCGTGCTGCGCATGAGTCGTGCCTACGGCCTGCAGGTGCTGGGGCGCATCGACAAACCCGCCAGCCATCAGCAGATCGCCCAGTTGATCGGCGCCTGGCAGCCCCAGCAGGCGCGCAGCCAGGAGGAGGACGGCCACAGCCTGAGTCTGGATGAGCTGTGCCGGGCCCTGGAGCAGGACCAGCTGCTGCCCTGGTATCAACCCAAGGTGAGCTTTGAAAACGGTCAGTGGGTCGGCATGGAGGCGCTCGCCCGCTGGCAGCACCCCGAGTATGGGCTCATCTCGCCGGCCCGCTTCATCCCGCTGGCGGAGCACAACGGGCTCATGGATCCGCTGACCGAGGTGATCATCGGCAAGTCACTGCGCGACGGCCACCTGTGGGAGAAGACGGGGCTCTCCCTGAACCTGTCGATGAACCTCTCCACCACGTCGCTGATCGAGGGGGATCTGTGCAATACCCTGCTCAATCACTGCCAGCGCTGGAGCATCAACCCCGAGCTCATCACCCTGGAAGTGACAGAGAGCGCCTTCGTCAAGGATCTCGGCAAGTCCCTGGAGGTGCTGACCCGCTTGCGGATGCACGGCTTCGGCCTCTCCATCGACGACTTCGGCACCGGCTACTCCTCCATGCAGCAGCTCGCCCTGCTGCCGTTCACCGAGCTGAAGCTGGACAGATCCTTCGTCGATCGCTGCTATGAAGATCCCTCCCGCCTCGCCATCATCGAATCCAGTATCGAACTGGCGCGCAAGTTGGGGTTAAAATCGGTGGCAGAGGGGGTCGAGGACGAGGCCACCTGGCTGCTGCTGGCCAGACTGGGGTGCGATCAGTGCCAGGGATTCTTCTCCGCACGCCCCATGCCACGCGAGGAGTTGCTCGTCTGGCATGACACCTGGCGCGAACGATTGCCCGCATTGATCGGGCGCTAATCAAGGGCAGGATGCCCCTGCGACACAAGGATGGTCATGAAAATATCAAGCAAGCTGTTGTTGAGCTTCTGTTTTATCAACCTGCTCATCATTCTCTCCTCCGCCCTTGTCTACCATCAGCTAGGCCGGATTGAAGCCTCCCAGGAGGCCTTGCTGGCCCAGGCCCTACCCGCCCTGCAACGGGACGAGGCGAGCCAGAAGGCCCTGATCGCCACCGTCTCCTCCCTACGGGCCTACCTCATCCTCGGCAAGGATCCGGCGCAAGGTGCGCGCATCAAGCAGGAGTGGGAGCAGGCCTGGCACGCCATAGAGCAGCAGGGATTCACGCCTGACCTGACCCGGTCCCTCAAGAGCTTCAAGGGGGCGCAGGAGAAGGTGTGGGCCCTGGCCCATACCGAAGACAACCTGCCGGCCCACACCCTGATGCTGCTGGAGGCAGGCCCCCTGGCGGAGGCGGCCCTCGATCAGCTGCAATCCATCGCCAACGAAGAGGTGGCGACCCCTCAGGAGGCACTGCCCGGCGATCGCCGCCTGCTGCTCAAGCAGGTGGGGGATGCCTACAACGGGCTGGCCAATGCCCTCTCCGCCCTGCGGGACTTCCTCATCTCGGGGGACAAGGAGTATCGCGACAAGTACCAGGACTACTACCAGTTCCATCTGCAGCGGGTGGCCGAGCTGACACAGCAGCAGGGCAACTTCACCGAGGCGCAGAAGGGGTTGTGGACGCTCTTTGAGGAGATGTCTGCGCCCTTTGCCGAGCTGGTGGGGCAGGTGATCGCCAGGCGGCAGGCGCCGGACTGGGATCAGGCCAATCACCTGATGGCCACCGACATAGAACCTGCGTTGACCCGGCTCGCCGATCAGCTGGCGAATCAGGTGACCCAGACCCGGGGAGAAGTGGACCAGATAGCGGGCAAGCTGGCCGGTGCCAGTCAGGCTATTCACCGCACCCTGCTGCTGGCGACCACCAGCGTCATCCTGCTCGGCACCCTGGTGGCCCTGCTGTTCAGCCGCCGCCTGACCCGCGACATCGCCAGCCTGGTGAACCGTGCCGGGCAGGTCGCCGATGGCCGCCTGCCGAGTGCGCCCCTGCCGGTGCTGCGCCAGGACGAGCTGGGCGGGCTGACCGGCTCCATCAACCGGATGTCGAGCCAGCTGCGCCAGCTGGTGGGGGAGATCCAGGGGGCGGTGGCGCAGGTGGAGGGGGCCGGCCGCGAGGTGGGCCAGACCACCAATGCCATAGTGGACGATCTGGCGAGTCAGAATCAGCGGCTGGATACGGTCGCGGCCGCCATAGAGCAGATGTCCGCCAGCACCCGGGAGGTGGCGGGCAACATCGCCGATGCGGCCGGGGCCGCGCGGCAGACCGAGCAGCAGGCCAGGCAGGGGGAGCAGGCCCTCGCCCGCATGGGGAGCACCATGGCGCAGATTGCCGCCATGATCACCCAGGCCAATCAGGCGATGACGCTGCTCAGCAGCCAGAGCGAGCAGGTGGGCCGCGTCACCGAGGTGATCGCCACCATTGCCGAGCAGACCAACCTGCTGGCGCTCAATGCCGCCATAGAGGCGGCGCGCGCCGGGGAGCAGGGGCGGGGATTCGCCGTGGTGGCGGACGAGGTGCGCCAGCTGGCCAGCCGCACCAGCCAGTCGACGGCGGAGATCAACCAGACCATCGCCAGCATACAGCAGCAGACCCGGCAGACCGCCGATACCGTGGGCAGCGGCACCCTGCTGGTGGAGCAGGGCAGGGGGGCCGTGGCCTCGGCCACCGAGACCCTGGCTGCCATGTCGGCGCTGGTGCAGGATCTCTGCGGCCAGCTCGCCGCCATCGCCACCGCGACCGAGCAGCAGTCCAGGGTGGCCCAGGAGGTGGCGGGCACGGTGGAGGAGATCGCCGGGCTCAGCCATCAGTCCAGCGAACACAGCCAGCAGGGGGAGTTGATCGCCGCCCGCCTGACCCGGGAGACGGGCCAGCTTAACGCGGCCATCAGCCGCTTCGAGCTGGATGCCTGAGCAGGGCAGGGGTGACAGCAAAGCGGGGCAGGCCTATGGGCCTGCCCCGCTTGTTTTCACGCCAGACGCCGGAAGGCCTGGATGTCGAAGCTGCTGGTCTCCTGGTTGAGCAGGCTGACCAGCAGGGGTATGGGGCGCTTCTCGCTGCCGGCTCAGTCCAGACGTCGGAAGGCCTGGTGGTCGACGCTGCTGCTGGTTGCCTGGTTGAGCAGGCTGACCAGCAGGGGTATGGGGGCGCTTTTCGCCAGCAACGTCTGGTGAGGGTCAGTCCAGCCGTCGGAAGGCCTGGTGGTCGACGCTGCTGCCGGTTGCCTGATTGAGCAAGCTGACCAGCAGGCATAGAGCGCTTCTCGCTGTCGACTCAGTCCAGACGTCGGAAGGCCTGGTTGTCGAAGCTGCTGCTGGTCTCCTGGTTGAGCAGGCTGACCAGCAGGATGGCCCGCTTCTCCCCATCCGGCTCCAGATAGATGGCCTCGAACCCGGCCAGGGGGCCGGATTCGATCAATACCTTGTCCCCTTGCGTCGGCAGGCGGGCATAGCTGGCGCGCGCCTCGTCGCTGTCGTCCCGGCTCATCAGCCGGTAGATCAGCTGGCTGCTGACGGGGCTCCACTCCTTGCCGAAGTGAATGATGCGGCTGATGCCGCGGGTGGACTTCAGGGTGACCGGGGTCACCACTTCCAGATCCACGTAGATGAACAGGTAGTTGGGGAACATGGGTTCACGCTGCGGGACCCGTTTGCCACGCCGCAGCTTCTCCACTTCCACCATGGGGTAATAGGATTCGACGCCTTGAGCCGCCAGATGGGCGCGGGCGCGGGCCTCTTCCTTGGGTTTGCAGTAGGCCAGATACCATTTCTTCATTGTTGTTCTGTTTTTTCGTGTTGCCGTGCTTCTGGCTATGATAACGGGGGCAAAAAAAAAGGCCACGCTTGACGTGGCCTTTTTTACAGAGTGAGTGGTTACCAACCTTTCACCAGACCGCCCTTGAACAGCTCGGTCCCCTTCTTGTAGACCTCGTCGGTCTGGAAGGCCTGGACGAACTCCTTGACCTTCTCGTCGTCCTTGTTGTTTTCACGGGCAACGATCAGGTTGACGTAGGGGGACTCCTTGTCTTCGACGAAGAGGCCGTTTTCGGTCGGGGTCAGACCAATCTGACCGGCGAAGGTGTTGTTGATGATGGAGAGATCAACATCTTCCAGGGAGCGGGGCAGCTGAGCGGCTTCCAGCTCGACGATCTTGAAGTTGCGCGGGTTGCTGGCGATGTCCAGCACGGTCGCTTCCAGACCGGCGCCTTCCTTCAGCTTCAGCAGGCCCTGCTTCTCCAGCAGGATCAGGGAGCGACCCAGGTTGGTCGGATCGTTCGGCACCGCGATCTGGGCACCGTCTTTCAGCTCGGACAGGGCCTTGATCTTCTTGGAGTAACCGGCGATCGGGTAGACGAAGGTGTTGCCAACCGGCACCAGCTTGAAGCCGCGATCACGGATCTGGGCATCCAGGTAGGGCTTGTGCTGGAAGGCGTTGACGTCGACGCTGCCGTCGTTCAGGGCCACGTTGGGGGTGACGTAGTCGGAGAAGGTGACGATCTCGACGGTCAGGCCGTATTTCTCCTTGGCCACCTTGGCCGCGGTCTCGACCAGTTCGGTCTCGGGGCCGGCGATGGCACCGACTTTCAGGGTCTTGCTCTCTTCCTTCTGACCGCAGCCGACCAGTACCAGAGTTGCCAGCAGCGCAGCCGCAGCTGATTTAATGCCCAATTTCATAAAAACCTCCTGTCAGAAATCGACGATTAACGATGATCACATTGTTTGACCAGGCGCTCACCCGCGCTCTGGATGAGTTGAACCAGTACCACCAGAATGACCACGGTGACCAGCATGACGGTAGGGTCGAAGCGCTGGTAGCCGTAGCGAATACCCACATCGCCCAGGCCGCCCCCCCCGATGGCACCGGCCATGGCGGAGTAGTTAACCAGCGTGACGAGGGTGATGATGATGCTGTTGAGGATCCCGGGCAGGGCCTCGGGCAGCAGCACCTTGGCAATGATTTGCAAGGGTTTGGCACCCATGGCCTTGGCGGCTTCGAGCAGGCCGTCCGGCACTTCCATCAGGGCACCTTCCACCAGACGGGCGATGAAGGGGATGCAGCCCACGGTCAGCGGCACTATGGCGGCTATGGTGCCTATGCTGGTGCCGACGATCAGCCGGGTCAGCGGAATGATGGCCACCAGCAGTATGATGAAGGGCACGGAGCGGCCGACGTTGACGACGATGCCGAGGATCTTGTTCAGCAGCGGGTTGGCCAGGATCTGGCCCGCCTTGGTCACGTGCAGTGCTACGCCGAGCGGCAGGCCGAGCAGGCAGCCGAACAGGGCGGAGGCAAACACCATGATCAGGGTGTCGCCGAGGGCTGTGATGAGCAGATTAATCATGGCTTCGGACATGAGTCATTACCTCCAGCGGGATAAGATGGCTGAGTCGCCGAGGATTGGGCGCAGCAGATTAGTCATTGCTTCGGACATAGCCCATTACCTCCAGCTGAATGTGGTTGTCGATGAAGAACTGCTGGGTGGCCTCGCACTGGGCCTCATCCCCGAACAGCTCCGCCAGCAGGAAGCCGAACTTGACGCCACCGGCGTATTCGATGTCTGCGCTCAGTATGCTGATGTCGATGTTGAAACGGCGGCTCACCTCGGAGATAAGCGGTGAATCGACGGTGGCACCGGTGAAGCCGAGCTTCACCAGGGGATAGCTGTTGGCCACCCGCTCGCTGCTCATCCTGTCCTGGTACTCCTGGGGCACTTCCAGGTGGATGGTGGAGTGGATGAAGTCACGGGCCAGCTGGGTCTTGGCGTTGCTGAAGAACCAGGCCACTTCTCCTTGCTCGATCAGGCGACCGTCGCTGATGATGGCCACTTCGTCACAGATCCCCTTCACCACGTCCATCTCGTGGGTGATGAGCAGTATGGTGAGCCCCAGCTTGACGTTGATCTCCTTGAGCAGGCTCAGGATGGATCGGGTGGTCTGGGGGTCGAGGGCCGAGGTGGCCTCGTCGCACAGCAGTACCTTGGGGGCCGGAGCCAGGGCGCGGGCGATGGCGACGCGCTGCTTCTGGCCGCCGGAGAGCTCGGACGGATAGGCGTGGGCACGGGCTTCCAGCCCGACCAGGGCCAGCAGTTCGTCTACCCGTGTCTGGATCTGTGCCTTGCTCCAGCCCGCCAGCTCCAGCGGGAAGGCAATGTTGGCGAACACGGTGCGGGAGGCCAGCAGGTTGAAGTGCTGGAAGATCATGCCGATCTGGCGGCGAGCCTGGGTCAGATCCCGCTCGCTCAGGGCCACGAGATCCTGGCCGTCGACGATGACCTGGCCCTCTGTGGGGCGCTCCAGCAGATTGACGCAGCGGATCAGGGTGCTCTTGCCGGCACCGGAGGCGCCGATCACGCCGAAGATCTTGCCTTGTGGCACATGCAGGCTCACGTCACGCAGGGCGTGCACGGCGTCACTGCCTTTACCGTAGACTTTGTTGAGACCGATCAACTTAATCATGGATTCTTCCGTGCTAACAGCCTTAAAGCACAGGGCGCTACAGGCGGGTGAATTGGGCAGAGGTTTCACTGGGTTGCTCTGCCATCATGGAGGATGATGCTAAGATGTCCGGATGGCTGTGTCAACGCATGTTTCTACGTCTAGACGTCTAAAAAATGGATAAGGATTCCCGTTCGCTGACTAAGGAAAGAGGGGTAAACCGACGGCTTCAATATTAGATTCTGATTTGAAATCACCCTTCCGAATATAACCTGGATAATCCTCCTTAACTCGATGATTCCCCCGTTTTGTCACGACCTCTCCCTGGGCGCTGGCGGCCAGTTGCCAGCATGACAGGGAGGAATCTCTTTGTCCCTTTCCCCTCGTTTTCTTCTTTTTCTTTCCCATCCCTTTGATGTAGAACAAAAAATGACCGCTTTTATCCGGGGAGGGCGCGGCGTTTTTTTATACTGGCAGGAGGTGGACGGCAGGAGGAGGCAGAGATGCGATTTCAACAGATCAAGGACCTGATGCTTTACCTCGAACAACTGCATCAGCAGCAGGGGCGCAGTTACGGGCGCCTGCTCCCCCAGGTGGATGGGGAGCGCAGCCGGATGTTGCTGGCCTATCTGCAAGGGCGGGAGGACGCGGCGGCGGCCCACCTGCACGACTATCGGGAGCAGATGGGGAGCGGGGTCAAGGAGACCTGGCTGGATCAGGGATTCGGTGTGGATCTGCTGGCCGATTGCCAGCGTCTGGCACTGCCCGCCGGTGCCCAGCCCGAGGAGATAGTGGCCCTGGTGTCGCAGCAGGAGGAGAAACTCGTTGGCGAGCTGGGGCGCCTGGCCCGGGAGTGCCCCACGCCGGACACGGCCGCGCTGCTGAGCTCCCTGGCGTCCATGGCGCAATCCCGGCTGACCCGGCTGGTGCACGGAGCCCATCGGCTCGACGATCTCTAGGGCGCCAGGGCAGAGGCCCGGCTCGGGCCTCTTGCGGCGTTGTCGGGGAGGGTCAGCCCTCTTGCCGGGCCGCACCGTAGAGGGCGGCCCCTATGATACCGGCCTGGTTGAGGTTGGCCGCCGCCACCAGGGGGGCCCGGGTCTCGATCCGGTCGATGAACTTGTCGAGCTTGGCGGCGCTGCCGCCGCCCAGGATGAAGAGATCGGGAGAGAAGAGGAACTCGAGGCGGGCCAGATACTTGTTGAAGCGTTTGCCCCAGCGGTTCCAGGAGAGATCCTCGCGTTTGCGCACCGCATCCGAGCAGTAGTGCTCCGCCACCATGCCTTCCAGGATGAGGTGGCCCAGCTCGGTGTTCGGCAGCAGCTGGCCGTTGACGAACACGGCGGTGCCGATGCCGGTGCCCACAGTGATGAGGATGATGACCCCCTTGCGATCCCGGCCCGTGCCGAAGCGCATCTCGGCCAGCCCGGCCGCGTCGGCGTCGTTGAGCACGTGGCAGGGCAGGCCGGTCACGTCGGCGAACAGGTGGGCGGCGTCGGTCTCGATCCAGCTCTTGTCGATGTTGGAGGCATTCTTGGCGATGCCGTTGTGGATGGTGGCGGGGAAGCCGCACCCCACGGGGCCCTTCCACTGGAAATGCTCGACCAGCGCCTTGAGGGTGTGCGCCACGGCGGCCGGGGTGGCCGGTTGCGGCGTGGCGATGCGGTGGCGCTCGCCAATCAGTTCGCCAGTCTCGGTGTCCACCAGGCAGCCCTTGATCCCGGAGCCGCCAATATCTACTCCCAACATCTGCATCCGAATCTTCCTTTTATTGTGCCTATGGTCAATGGTCGGCAGAGCATGAAAAAAGTGCTGTCATCCGGCAAGGGCCAGATCGCTTATGCGTGATCCGGCAGGCCTTTTTCGATGCAGCGGATCAGCAAACGGGTCTTCTTGTTCTCCTTCTCCTGGCGCGCGGCCAGGGTCGCCAGCGCCCACTCGATGTGTTCGGCCACCATGGGCTCGGCGCCGGGAAGCGCCTGCTGCAGGGCCGCCATGGCATCGCTGCTGGCCGGGCCGTTGCCCAGCGCCACCGCCAGGTTGCGGCGCCAGCGCTGATAGCCGATGCGGCGAATGGGGCTGCCTTCGGTGTGCTTCAAAAATGCCGCCTCTGACCACTGCCACAGGTCGAGCAGGGGGGGGCGGTGCAGGTTGGGGCGCGGGCTGAAGTCGGGCTCTGGGCTCGCATCCGCATACCGGTTCCAGGGGCAGATGAGCTGGCAGTCGTCACAGCCGTAGATGCGGTTGCCCATCAGCGGCCTGAACTCTTCCGGGATGGGGCCGTCGTTCTCTATGGTGAGATAGGAGATGCAGCGCCGCCCGTCCACCACATAAGGGGCTATGATGGCGCCGGTCGGACAGATGTTGATGCAGGCCACGCACTTGCCGCACTGCTCTTTTTCCACCGGGGCATCGACGGGCAGCGGCAGGCTGACCAGCAGCTCCCCGAGAAAGAAGAAGGAGCCGGCCGACTCGTTGAGCAGCAGCGAGTGCTTGCCCACCCAGCCCAGCCCCGCCTTGGCCGCCAGGGGGCGCTCCAGTATGGGGGCCGAATCGACGAAGGGGCGCCACTCCCCCGGGGTTTCCTGCGTGGATGGCAACAGCGCCTGGCAGCGCTGCTCGATGCGCTCCCCCAGCTGCTTGAGTCGGTTGCGCAGCACCTTGTGGTAGTCGCGCCCCAGGGCATAGCGGCTGATGTAGCCCAGGGTCGGATCGCGCAGAGTGGCGGCAAAGCCCGCCTCGAAGGGGAGATAGTTCATCCGCACCGACAGCACCCGCAGGGTGCCCGGCAGCAGCTCGTGGGGCCGGGCCCGCATCATGCCGTGGCGCGCCATGTAATCCATGGTGCCGTGATGGCCCGCATCCAGCCAGGCCTGCAACCTGGGCTCCTCGAGGGCGAGATCCGTGTCCGTGATGCCGACCTGGTCAAATCCTAGCTCCCGTGCCCAGAGCTTGATATCGTGGGCCAGTTGCGCGAGTTCGGCGGCCGTCATTGTGCCTCACCTGCCTGCTGGCAGCGGCATGGCGCCCGTGGCATTGAGCGTGACGAGGGCCGTGCGCCGTCATGGCACGCCATATGCCAGGCCAGTGGATGATGAAGGTGGGGAGCCGTCATGGTAGAGGGTATCGAGGACGCTATCGGCAAAAAACAAGGCATCAGTCTAGCACAGCCCCTGTGGCGGGCCGAACAGATCCGCAAGATGGAGCAGCGCTGGGCCGAGCGTGAGGGGCAAGCCCTCTACGCCCTGATGGAGCGGGCCGGTGCCACCCTGTGCAGCTATGCCCGCCATCACTGGCCCCAGAGTCACCACTGGTGGATCTTCGTCGGTCCGGGCAACAACGGGGGGGATGGCTATGTGCTGGCCCGTCTCGCCCGTCGACTCGGTCTCGAGCCTCTGGTGATCGCCGCCCGAGCGCCAGGCCTGCTCAGAGGGGATGCCAGGCGGGCCGCCGACGAGTGGCTGGCGGCGGGGGGAGAGGTGATGATGGCCGATGCGCTCGAGGGGGCGTCGCTCCCTGCGCCGGATCTGGTGATAGATGCACTGCTCGGCACCGGTGTCCAGCTCCCCCTCTCCTCGCCAATGACAAAGATCGTCGCAACAATCAATGGCTTGAATGCCCCCGTTCTGGCGGTGGACCTCCCCTCCGGGCTCAATGCCGACACCGGCCGCGCCATGGGGGCCCTGGTGCACGCCACCCGCACTCTCAGCTTCATCGGCATCAAGCAGGGCATGCTCACCGCCGACGGGGTGGACGGCGTAGGCCAGCTCGACTGGGATCCCCTCGGGGTGGTGCCCGAGGCCGGCCTGGTGCCCGCCGCCGAGCGCCTGGATTATCCCCGCCTAAAGAGTCTGCTCACCCCTCGTCCCCGCTCTGCTCACAAGGGCAAGCACGGCAGGGTGCTGCTGGTGGGGGGCAACCTGGGGATGCAGGGGGCCATACTGCTGGCGGGGCAGGCCTGCCTGCGGGCGGGGGCGGGTCTGGTGCGACTGTGCCAGCACCCGGACTCTCCCCCCGCCAGCCTGGTGCAGCCTGAGCTGATGGGATGCCCGGCCGGGACGGACGAGGGGTGGGCCACGGTGCGCGTGCTGGGGCCCGGGCTCGGTCAGGATGAGTGGGGAAGGGCCCAGTTCGAACACCACCTCAGCGCCAGCGGGCCCCTGGTATTGGACGCCGATGGATTGAATTGGCTGGCGCAGGCACCCCGTCATCAGGATAATTGGGTGCTCACGCCCCACCCCGGGGAGGCGGCCCGCCTGCTGGGGTGCTCCGTCGCCGAGGTCGAGGCGGATCGTTTCGCCGCCGTATCGCGGCTGCAGCAGCGATACGGCGGCGTCGTGCTGCTCAAGGGGGCGGGCTCGCTTATCTGCGATGGCCAGTGCATCAGCCTCTGCGACGAAGGCAATCCCGGCATGGCCAGTGGCGGCATGGGGGATCTGTTATCTGGTATAATCGCCGCCCTCCTGGCCCAGGGCTGGTCTGCCGGCATGGCCGCGCGACTGGGGGCCGTGATCCACGCGGAGGCCGCCGACCTGGCCGCCGCCGAGGGTGAGCGGGGCATGTTGGCATCGGATCTGCTGCCCTGGATCCGCCGTCTGGTCAATCCGACACCGTAACAAGTAACAAGAAGAACATGGCAAAAACCTTGATGATGACACTGCCGGATGAGGCAGCAACTGTGGCACTGGGTGGCCGTCTGGCGCAGGCGTGCCAGCAGGCCACTACCGTATTTCTGCACGGCGCCCTCGGGGCCGGCAAGACCACCCTGACCCGCGGCTGGGTGCAAGGGCTTGGCCATCAAGGTAAGGTCAAGAGTCCGACCTATACCCTGGTGGAGCCCTATGAACTGGCCGACTGGCAGGTCTATCACTTCGATCTCTATCGACTGGCGGATCCAGAAGAGCTGGAATTCATGGGCATTCGGGACTATTTCGGCGCCGACACCCTCTGTCTGGTGGAGTGGCCGGAGAAAGGGGAGGGCTGGCTGCCGTCCCCCGATCTCGAGATTACCCTGACGTATGTGAACGAGCAGCGCGAGGCCCTGATTGCGGCCCGCACTGCTATTGGCGAAGCCATTCTGGAACGGTTGTCATCTCAGTGCGCTTGATCCTTGTTATTGCCCTCTCCCTGATGGCCTTACCCTCCTGGGCGAACCAGCTCAAGAGTGTGCGGGTCTGGCCATCGCCGGATAACACCCGGGTGGTGCTCGACATGAGCAGCGCCCCCAATTTCAACTACTTTACCCTGAGCGGCCCGAGCCGCCTGGTGATCGATCTCAAGGGGGCGAGCAACGCCGCCAACCTGGCTCGCATCGAGAACAAGAGCGAGCTGGTGCGTAAGATCCGCGAGAGCACGCCCCTTGAAAAGGGCAGCATGCGTCTGGTGCTGGATCTCAGCTCCTCCATCAAGCCGGTGGTGTTCCCGCTGGCACCGGCGGGCCCCTACGGCCATCGCCTGGTGATCGATCTCCCCTATGAAGAGAAAGGCGGCGCCACGGCGCAGCCCGCGCCCGTCGGCGGCCAGGGCAAGGCCATCGTCATCGCCATCGATCCGGGCCATGGGGGGGAAGATCCCGGCTCCATAGGCCCGCGCCGCACCTATGAGAAGCGGGTGACCCTGTCGGTGTCCCAGAAGCTGGCGGCGCTGATCGACCGCGAGCCGGGCATGCGCGCCGTGATGACCCGTCGTGGTGACTACTTCGTCGACCTCAACAAGCGCTCGGAAATCGCCCGCAAGGCCAAGGCGGATCTGCTGGTGTCCGTGCATGCGGACAGCTTCCACAACTCCACCCCGCGCGGCGCTTCGGTCTGGGTGCTGTCGACCAATCGCGCCAACCGCGAGATGGGCAGCTGGCTGGAGAAGCAGGAGAAGCAGGGGGAACTGCTGGGCGGGGTAGGCAAGGTATTGGCCGAATCCGACCCCAATCCCTATCTGGCGCAGACCTTCCTCGATCTCTCCATGGACAAGTCCAGGGCCGAGGGTTATGAGGTGAGTCGCCAGATACTGCGCTCCATGGGACGGGTGGCCCGGCTGCACAAGAAGGCGCCGGAGCACGCCAGTCTGGCGGTGCTCAAGGCGCCGGACATCCCCTCTGTATTGGTGGAAACCGGCTTCATCTCCAACCACGCGGAAGAGAAGCTGCTGGCCACCGCCAGCTACCAGGATCAACTGGCCCGCGCCATCTTCGAGGGGATCCGCAGCTACTATCGCAGCCACCCGACCAAGGGGCCCATGATGACGGGCAAGGGGCAGCAAGTGGCCAGCGCCAGTCAGCCAGCGGCGAAAAAGGCGACGGTTGCCCCCGCGCCCCGGCAGCAGGTGACCAACCGCATGCCGGCGACAGTGCCGAGCCGCAGCAGCGATGGCGGCGCCCCGGTCAGCAGCGTCGGCAGCGCCTCAGGTGCCGGGGTGATAAAACCCTACAAGGTGGCGGCCAAGGAGCCGAGCGTGCCGGTCGCAAGCGTGCAGAGCAACGACAAGTCCAGGATGATCCGCCACGTGGTCACCCGCGGCCAGAGCCTCTCCCGCCTCGCCGAGAAGCACGGCGTGAGCCAGGCGCGGCTGGTGGAGATCAACAAGCTCAAGTCACGGGATATCCAGATAGGGCAGGTGCTCTATATCCCCCAAAACTGACGCGCGGGAGCTGGCGAGGCAGGGCCGAGGGGCGCCCGGATTGGCGCTCGAGCCAGGCCTTCGCCACGCTGGCCAACCGGATGGTTGCTGGCGAAGGTGCGGTGGCGCGGCCCGTCCCCGTGTTGAACGTGTCTTGACCCGCAAGCGAAATCATCAGGAGTAAGCCATGCCGATCCGTATATTGCCTCCCGTTCTGGCCAACCAGATTCCGGTTGGCGAAGAGGTGATGGCGCTGCCCTTCTGGGTGGTTAAGGGGCTCATCATCCGCAAGATTGAAATTCAGGAGTAAGTGATGCCGATCCGTATATTGCCTCCCATTCTGGCCAACCAGATTGCTGCCGGCGAGGTGGTGGAGCGGCCCTCTTCTGTGGTGAAGGAGCTGGTGGAAAACAGCCTGGATGCGGGGGCCGACCGGGTCGAGATCGACATCGACAAGGGGGGCGCCAAGCTGATCCGCATCCGTGACAACGGCAGCGGCGTCGCCAGGGACGAACTGGTGCTGGCGCTGTCGCGGCACGCCACCTCCAAGGTGGCAACCCTGGATGACCTGGAAGGGATCAACAGCCTCGGCTTTCGCGGCGAGGCGCTCGCCTCCATCAGCTCCGTCTCCCGTCTCACCTTCACCTCCCGCACCGCTGAGCAGTCCGAAGCCTGGCAGGCGCAGGCCGAAGGGCGCGAGATGAGCGTCACCGTCAAGCCGGCCGCCCACCCGGTGGGCACCACGGTAGAGGTGGTGGACCTCTTCTTCAACACCCCGGCGCGGCGCAAGTTCATGCGCAGCGAAAAGACAGAGTTTGCCCACATCGACGAGCTGGTGCGCCGCATCGCGCTCTCCCGCTTCGACATCACCCTGATCCTGCGCCACAACGGCAAGGTGGTGCGCCAGTACAAGGCCGCCAATACGGTGCCTGAGCAGGAGCGCCGCCTCGCCGCCGTCTGCGGCACCCCCTTCATGCACCACGCGCTGGCGGTGGAGAGCGAGCACAGCGACGTGCGGCTCTGGGGCTGGCTGGCGCTGCCCGCGGGAGCCAGACCGCAAAACGATCTGCAATACACCTATGTGAATGGCCGCATGATGCGCGACAAGCTCATCAACCACGCCATTCGCCAGGCCTATGACGAGCTGCTGCCCGCCGGCAGCTTCGCCGCCTATGTGCTCTACATAGAGCTGGATCCCCGTCAGGTGGATGTGAATGTCCATCCCGCCAAGCACGAGGTGCGTTTCCATCAGGCGCGGCTCATTCACGACTTCATCTTCCAGGCGCTCTTTACCGCCCTGCGCCGGGAAGGGGCGGGAGCCAGCGAGCAGGACGAGCCGCTCGCCGAGACCCTGGTCGAGCTGCCGACCAGCCCGCAGATAGAGTATCCAGGCCAGGCGCCGCGCCCCGAGTGGTACGGTGCCGAGCACAGCTATAGAGCCCCCGCCCAGACGCGGGATGGCGGTGCCGTGCGCGAAGGGGCAGGCCGCGCGGGCAACTATCAGCCCCCCGAGCCTCCCAGCCGGGAGGCGATGCGCGGCATGGGCGCCTTGCTCACCACCCTGCCGGTAGCGGGAGAGGCGCCCCAGACCGCCCCCGTCACCCCGGCCGGCCCGTCGCCCCAGGGGACTCGCGCCCTGACCCTGGTGGAGCAGGCCTATCTGCTGATCGAGCGGGAGGGACAACTGGCGCTGCTCTCCCTGGTGCGGGCCGAGCGGGTGCTGCTGCGCCACTGGCTGCTGGAGACCTGGGGGCAGGGGCTGGCGGCGCAGCCCCTGCTGCTGCCGGTCTCCTTCAAGCTGTCAAAGAACCTGATTGCGCTGGCGCAGGAGCAGGAACGTTTGCTCAAACGCATGGGGCTGGAGTTGAAAAGCGGGGGGCGCGACACCATGATCCTGACCAGGGTGCCCGCCTTGCTGCGCCAGACCGATCTGGTGCGTCTCTTACCCGAATTGCTGCAATTGGTCGAGAGCGGATCTGACAGTGATGCCGGCCAGCAGGCTGAAGTACTATGCCAGTGGCTGGTGGAGCAGGGGATAAGCGCCGAGAAAATATATGATTTTTCAACGGCCAGCCGGCTGCTGACGGAACTTGTGACCGATTTCAGTGACCAACTGGCAGACATTCGCATGGTGCGCCCTCTGTCGTTGGCTGCCGTGCTGGAGGGGTTTGCACAAGGCGATTGAGTCGCCGGGGCTGACCGCTTCCATTCATTGATAGCTATTTGCATGGTACGCCTCCCGACGAGGCGACCGTGCCAGAGGAACATGAAAGTGGCTGACTTGCCGACTGCAATTTTTCTGATGGGGCCGACGGCCTCCGGCAAGACGGATCTCGCCATCGCTCTGTGCCAGGCCCTGCCCTGTGACATCATCAGCGTGGACTCCGCGCTCATCTATCGCGGCATGGACATAGGCACCGCCAAGCCCACTGCCGCCGAGCTGGCCCAGGCCCCGCATCGCCTGATCGACATCCTGGATCCGGCCATGAGCTATTCGGCGGCGGATTTCTGCCGCGATGCCCTGCGGGAGATGAAAGAGATCGCCGACCGCGGCCGCATTCCGCTGCTGGTGGGGGGCACCATGCTCTACTTCAAGGCGCTGCTGGAGGGGCTCTCTCCGTTGCCCCCCGCCGATCCGGCCATTCGCGCCGAGATTGAGGCTGAGGCCGCCCGCCTCGGCTGGCAAGCCCTGCACGACGAGCTGGTGCGCATCGATCCTGTGGCCGGCGCCCGCATCCACCCCAACGACCCGCAGCGGCTCAGCCGGGCGCTGGAGGTCTATCGCATCAGCGGCAAGACGCTGACCGAACTGACCCAGGTGCAGGGGGAAGGCTTGCCCTACCGGGTGCACCAGTTTGCCATCGCGCCGAGCGATCGCGCCGTGCTGCATCAGCGCATCGAGCTGCGTTTTGACAAGATGCTGCAAGGGGAGTTCGAACAGGAGGTCAGGGCGCTCTATGAGCGGGGTGATCTTCACCCGGATCTGCCAGCTATCCGTTGCGTTGGCTACCGCCAAATGTGGGACTACCTGGCAGGGGAAGTGGGATATGATGAGATGCGTTATCGTGGCATCGTGGCCACCCGTCAGCTGGCCAAGCGTCAGATGACCTGGTTGCGTGGCTGGCCCGACCTGACCTGGTTGGAATCTGGTGAGTCTGGCAATGTGGCCAGGGTGGTCGCCCGAGCTGGTGCGGCTTGACACTCCCTGTATAATCAGGTTGTTATATTGATATCCGGTGTTTAAAAACAACAAACTATAAGGAAAAGAAAGATGGCTAAGGGGCAATCTCTCCAAGACCCGTTTTTGAATGCGCTGCGCCGTGAGCGGATTCCTGTTTCTATCTATTTGGTGAACGGCATCAAACTGCAGGGTCAGATCGAATCGTTTGACCAGTTTGTCATTTTGCTGAAGAACACCGTGAGCCAGATGGTCTACAAGCACGCCATTTCCACCGTGGTGCCGGCCCGTGCCGTCAACCATCACCAGCACGCCCCGGGCGCCGCCGGTGAAGAGCAGGGTGAAGCCGAGGCGTGATATCCCGCGGCGAGCCTACTCGCCAACTCAGAATCATCATGATACCTGTCAAGGAGCAAGCGCTTGTTTGACCGTTACGAAGCTGGTGAACAGGCCGTTCTGGTACATGTCAACTTCAGCGATGAGGGTGAGCGGGAGGATCTGGACGAGCTCAAGATGCTGGTGAGCTCGGCCGGGGTCAATGCGCTGGGGGTGATCACCACCAGTCGCAGCGCGCCCAGTGCCAAGTATTTTGTCGGCAGCGGCAAGGCGGAAGAGATCGCGTCCCAGGTCCAGATGCTGGGCGCGGACGTGGTCATCTTCAACCATGCCCTGACCCCTGCCCAGGAACGCAACCTGGAGCGTCTGTTCCAGTGCCGTGTGGTGGACAGGACAGGCCTCATCCTCGATATCTTCGCCCAGCGCGCCCGTACCCACGAAGGCAAGTTGCAGGTCGAACTGGCCCAATTGCGCCATCTTTCTACTCGCCTGGTGCGAGGCTGGACCCACCTCGAACGTCAGAAGGGCGGGATAGGTCTGCGCGGCCCGGGTGAAACCCAGCTTGAAACCGACCGACGCCTGCTGCGAGAGCGCATCAAGGCGATTCTGCGCCGGCTCGACAAGGTGGCGAAGCAGCGGGAGCAGGGTCGTCGCGCCCGCAACCGCAACGAGGTGCCGACCGTGTCGCTGGTGGGCTACACCAACGCCGGAAAGTCCACTTTGTTCAACCAACTTACAGATGCCAGCGTGTATGCTGCCGACCAATTGTTCGCAACCCTGGATCCCACCCTGCGTAAATTGGTGATCCAGGATGTGGGTGATGTGATCCTGGCGGATACAGTTGGATTTATTCGGCACTTGCCCCATGATCTGGTCGCGGCCTTCAAGGCGACGCTGCAGGAGACCCGCGAAGCGGACCTGCTGCTGCACGTCGTGGACTGTGCCGATGAGCAGATGCAGGAGAATGTCGATTCGGTGCAGACAGTCCTGGCCGAGATCGAGGCGGACGAGCGCCCCCAGCTGATGATCTGCAACAAGATCGACAAGCTGACCGATCGTCCGGCCGGTCTGGAGCGGGATGACGAAGGGCGCCCGCAGCGAGTCTGGCTGTCGGCCCAGACGGGTGAAGGCAGTGAATACCTGTTCCAGGCCCTGACCGAACTGCTGGCCGGATCCATGGTCCATCACACCCTGCAGTTGCCGCCCTCGGCCGCGAGATTGCGCAGTGCGCTCTATCGGCTGAAAGGCATCGAGCAGGAAGGTTTCAGCGAGGAGGGGGATTTTGTCCTGGAGGTTCGCTTGCAGCTTGCTGACTGGAACCGCCTCATGAAACAAGAAGGTGAGAGTTTACAACGCTTTATCAGGCATTGATCCGGCGATGAAGACAGGCTTCGTCAACGGTTGATGGCCCGATAGAGATGATATCCATCCGCATGTATTAATGGAGACGCTGATGGCTTGGAATGAGCCTGGTAACAACGGCAAAGACCGTGACCCTTGGGGGAACAACGGCAAGAATCAGGGACCCCCTGATCTGGATGAAATGCTGCGCAAGGTGAGCCGTCGTTTCGGTGGCCTGTTCGGTGGTGGCAAATCCGGTGGTGATGTGGGCAAGTTTGGCCTCTCCATCGCCCTGGTGGTGGCCGTGGTGGTGTGGGTCGTCAGCGGCTTCTACACCATTCGCGAAGCCGAGCGGGGCGTGGTGCTGCGTTTTGGGGAGTACTCCCATAACGTGGATCCGGGCCTGCGCTGGAAGCCGACCTTCATCGATCGGGTGATCCCGGTGGATGTGGAATCGGTGCGCTCCCTGCCTGCCTCCGGCTTCATGCTGACCCAGGACGAGAACGTGGTCCGGGTCGAGATGGACGTGCAGTACCGCGTGGTCGATCCCGAGCAGTATCTGTTCAGCGTCACCAATGCCGACGAGAGTCTGAGCCAGGCCACCGACAGCGCCCTGCGCTACGTGGTGGGTCACACCAAGATGGATGATGTCCTGACCACGGGTCGGGAAAAAGTTCGTCAGGAGACCTGGCAGGTGATCGATGGCATCATTGAGCCCTACCAGATGGGTCTGCAGATCGTCGACGTCAACTTCCTGCCGGCGCGTCCGCCGGAAGAGGTGAAGGATGCCTTCGATGACGCCATCTCAGCCCAGGAAGATGAGCAGCGCTTCATCCGTGAAGCGGAAGCCTATGCCCGTGAAGTCGAGCCCAAGGCCCGTGGTCAGGTCAAGCGTCTGGAACAGGAAGCCGAAGGCTACAAGTCCCAGATCGTGCTGAAGGCCAAGGGTGAAGTCGCGCGCTTCAACGAGCTGCTGCCCCAGTACCAGTCCGCCCCCGAGTTGACTCGTGAGCGTATCTACCTGGAAACCATGGAAGAGCTCTATCAGCAAGCCAACAAGGTGCTGGTCGACATGCCTGCTGGCAACAACAGCATGATCTACCTGCCGCTCGACAAGCTGTCCGGCAAGGCGAATGCCGTGCAACCGGCGCGTCCGGCGGGCACACCTGCGGTGGAGCCGGCCCAGCCGTCCAACGAAGGGGCCAACTCCACTCCGACCCCGCTCCGTGGCGGTGATCGTTTCAGCACAGGGAGAAACTGATAGATGAAAAAGCTAGCTATTGGTGTCATCGCTGTGGCCGCCATGGTCTGCTTCTCTTCCGTCTTCATCGTCGATGAAGGGCAGAAGGGAATCGTGGTGCAGTTTGGCAAGGTGAAGCGGGTTGACTCCGGCGAGCCGCGTCTCTATGAGCCGGGCCTGCACTTCAAGGTGCCGCTCATCGATCAGGTACGCAAGATGGATGCCCGCATCCAGACCCTGGAAGGCCAGGCGGATCGCTTTGTCACCTCCGAGAAGAAAGACCTCATCATCGACTCCTACGTGAAGTGGAAGATCGAGGACTTCTCCAAGTACTACCTGGCGACCGGTGGTGGCAACAAGATCCAGGCCGAAGACCTGCTCAAGCGCAAGATCAACAACGGTCTGCGTTCCGAGATCGGTAACCGCACCATCAAGGACATCGTCTCCGGCGAGCGCAGTACCGTGATGGAAGACGCCCTGATGAAGATGGCGCGCTCCTCCGAGCTCGGCATCAAGGTGGTGGATGTGCGCATCAAGCAGATCAACCTGCCGGTGGAAGTCTCCAGCTCCATCTATCAGCGGATGCGTGCCGAGCGGACTGCAGTCGCCCGTGAGCACCGCTCCCAGGGCCGCGAGCAGGCCGAGATCCTGCGTGCCGACATCGACCGCAAGGTCACCGTCATGATCGCCGACGCCGAGAGTAATGCGCGTCAGCTGCGTGGTGAAGGGGATGCCGAAGCCGCCAAGATCTATGCCGACAGCTACAAGAAGGACCCCGAGTTCTTCAGCTTCGTGCGCAGCATGGAGGCCTATCGCAAGAGCTTCGCCGGCGGCAACGACCTCATGGTCCTCAAGCCTGACAGCGAGTTCTTCCGCTACCTCAAGTCGCCCCACGGTGACAAGCAGTAAGCAGGCATAGCGCCATAACCCAAAGGGCCTGATGATTCAGGCCCTTTTGCTTGATAAGACAAGGCCCAGGGGGCAGGAGGAGTCATGCTGACAGCCATCTTGATGGGAGTGGGGCTGTTGCTGCTGTTCGAGGGGCTGGGCCCCTTGCTGGCGCCGAGGGTCTGGCAACAGATGCTGAGACTGATGAGCGATCAGCCGCCGGAGCAGCTGCGTCGCATCGGCGGTTGCCTGGTGGTGGCGGGTGCCGTCATCCTCTGGGCGCTGGCCCATTGAGCAGTCAAGAGAGCGCTGACGTCTGAGAGAAAAGTGCAGACCATAAAAAAGAGGCCTATGGCCTCTTATTTCTTGGATGCTGACACGCAGGCTCAGGCGCTGCGTTGTACCGCCATCTGGGCCAGGGTCTCCAGCGCCTGCCTGTGCTGGGAGTCCGGCAGGATGGCGAGGGCGGCAATGGCCTTGTCGGCCTCTTCCCGGGCTCGCTCGCGGGAGTACTCCAGGGCGCCGGTGCGATCCAGGATGGCCAGGATGCGCTCGAGATGCTCCATGCCGTTGCGGTGCTCGATGGCGTCGCGGATGAGCTGACGCTCTTCCGGGGTGCCCACGGCCATGGCGCGCAGCAGCGGCAGGGTGGGCTTGCCTTCGGCCAGGTCGTCGCCGACGTTCTTGCCCATCTCGTCGCTCTGGGAGCAGTAGTCCATGACGTCGTCGATGATCTGGAAGGCGGTACCCAAATACTTGCCGTAGTCGGTCATGGCCTGCTCGACGGGCTCGGGCTGATGGGTCAGCACGGCGGCGAGGCGGGTGGCGGCTTCAAACAGCTTGGCGGTCTTGCAGTAGATGACCGTCATGTAGCTCTCTTCCGTGGTGTCCGGATCGTTGCAGTTCATCAACTGCAGCACTTCCCCCTCGGCGATGGTGTTGGTGGCATCCGACAGGATCTCCATCACCCGCAAGTTGGAGAGCTCGCTCATCATCTGGAAGGAGCGGCTGTAGAGGTAGTCACCGACCAGGACGCTGGCGGCGTTGCCGAACAGTGCATTGGCGGTCTCCCGGCCGCGGCGCAGGTCGGATTCATCGACCACGTCGTCGTGCAGCAGGGTAGAGGTATGAATGAATTCGATGATGGCGGCGAGCTTGAGATGGTCCTGACCTTGGTACCCCAGTGCGCGGGCGGCCATGACCGTCAGCATGGGGCGCATCCGTTTTCCGCCTGCACTGACAATGTAGAAACCCAGCTGGTTGATCAGGCTGACATCGGACTGGAGCCGGGCCAGGATCAGTTCATTGACCGCCGTCATGTCGGCGGCACAGAGCGCACGGATAGTCTGTTGGTCCATAAGTCTCGTAACGTGACGGCAGCAATTACTGCGTTTTTAGCAATGGCGGGGATTCTACACGATTTCACAATGGGTTACAGTTAAGCGTTTATTCACGGCGGCAGATATGCGCACAAAATAAACTTTTTGCTAAATTGGCCTTGCCTAGGCAAATCGTTCTGCGTAGAATGCCCGCCCATTGTTATAGGTTTTTGCGCGTGTCTGGCCTTGAGCAAAAGACACGCCTTTACGGAGTTAATCAAATGTACGCGGTATTCCAAAGCGGCGGAAAACAACACCGTGTGGCCGAAGGTCAAATCGTTCGTCTGGAAAAGCTGAACGTTGAGACTGGCGCTACCATCGACTTCAACGAAGTTCTGATGGTTGCTGCAGGCGACACTTTTAAAGTAGGTGCTCCTTTCGTTGAAGGTGGCAAGGTTGTAGCTGAAGTTGTGGCTCACGGCCGTGGCGAGAAAGTGACTATCGTCAAGTTCCGTCGTCGTAAGCACCATCGTAAGCAAGCGGGCCACCGTCAGTGGTTCACTGAAGTCAAAATCACTGGCATCAGCGCTTAATTAGAGGAGTCCGATAAATGGCACATAAAAAAGCTGGCGGTTCATCCCGCAACGGTCGCGATTCTGAAGCTAAACGCCTTGGCGTTAAGCGTTTCGGCGGCGAAACAGTTCTGGCAGGCAGCATCATCGTTCGTCAACGTGGCACCAAGTTCCACGCTGGCACCAACGTTGGCCTGGGCACCGATCACACCCTGTACGCGAAAGCGACTGGCAAGATCCTGTTCGAAGTTAAAGGTCCGCTGAATCGTAAGTACGTCAGCATCGTTGCTGAGTAATTACGGACCGCAAGGATCCGAAGCCCCGCCAACAGGCGGGGCTTTTGTTTTTCTGACGTCTTTCCTGATGTCGTTGACGAAAAAACGGAACGCAGCTGACTTTGGCTCTGACGGGCATGATTGGCAAGATGCGTATCGCCCGCAGGGGTCTGTACCACTATAATTGCGTATCGGTTTTTCGAATTAAGGTGACGGTTACCTATGAAGTTTGTTGATGAAGTCCAGATTCGAGTCGATGCCGGTGACGGTGGTAACGGTTGTGTGAGCTTTCGCCGTGAAAAGTACATCCCGAACGGTGGCCCGGACGGCGGTGACGGTGGTGACGGCGGTGATGTCTATCTGATCGCCGACGAGAACCTGAACACCCTGATCGACTACCGTTTCGAGCGTTTCCATGCCGCCGAGCGTGGCGAGAACGGCCAGAGCGCCAACTGCACCGGTCGTCGCGGTAAGGATCGCACCCTGCGCGTCCCGGTCGGTACCCGCGCCAGCGATGAGGATACCGGTGAACTGCTGGGGGATCTGACCACCCACGGCCAGAAGCTGCTGGTCGCCAAGGGCGGTTTCCACGGCCTTGGCAACACCCGCTTCAAGAGCTCGGTCAACCGCGCCCCCTATCAGAAGAGCAACGGCACCCCGGGTGAAGTGCGCACCCTGAAGCTGGAGCTGCTGCTGCTGGCTGACGTCGGCATGCTGGGTCTGCCCAACGCGGGCAAGTCCACCTTCATTCGCGCCGTCTCTGCCGCCCGCCCGAAAGTGGCCGACTACCCCTTCACTACCCTGGTACCGAACCTGGGTGTGGTGCGTGGGGAGAACTCCCGCTCCTTCGTCATCGCCGATATCCCGGGTCTGATCGAGGGGGCCGCCGAAGGCGCCGGCCTCGGTATCCGCTTCCTCAAGCACCTGGAGCGCTGCCGCGTGCTGATCCACCTGGTGGATATCTGCCCGGTTGACGGTTCAGATCCGGCCGAGAATGCCGTGACCATAGTCCGGGAGCTGGAGAAGTACAGCCCCGAACTGGCAGGCAAACCGCGCTGGCTGGTATTCAACAAGATGGATCTGATCCTGGAAGAAGAAGCCCAGGAAGTGATGGACAGAGTCAAGGCAGCCCTGAACCACGAAGGCCCTGTCTATGCCATCACTGCAATCAGCAAGGAAGGCACCAAGAAGGTCTGCTACGACATCCTGGACCTGCTGGACACCATGCCCCGTCAGCTGGAAGCCGATGCCAAGGCCGCCATCGAGAAGGTCGAGTTCAAGTGGGACGACTACCACAAGAACCAGCTGGCCCAGGCCGAGGCGGAAGCCCTGGCAGCCTCCAAGGCCTTCGATGAGGCGCTGGACGATGACGACGACTGGGATGACGAAGATGACGACGGCGTCGAAGTGATCTACGTCCGCGACTGAGACTCTCTTTCGTGACAAGACCGGAGCCCCGACAGGCTCCGGTTTTTTTATGGGAGGATCGACGGGATCACCTTATAGATATATTTCTCATGCCACTTATTGCCTGCCAACCGCAACTGATTATACTGCGCCCCTGAACGTAACCTGTATGAAACATTATGCTAACCTGTTGAATTGAATTGATATGCATGACTGTTTTGGTTTGTTCTTATGGATGGTTTGCCTGATAAAATATTTATGCTTGAAATAATCCATTAAAAGCTTGTTTGTGCAGTTTTTTGGGTTATTCTTGCGCCCGTTTGCCGGGCGAGGGCATGAATATGCAGGCGGCCTGGCTGAAGGAAAAGTCACATTTAAGGCTGTCTATCATGTTGGAAAAGACCCTGCAGGCACCGGCGATCCATACTCGCCGCAATGTGCTGATGTTTTTGATCCCGTCGCTCATCGGGATCCTGCTGTTCATGACCCCCGTCATCTATGACGGCAATGTCACCATCCCTGTCGCCGTGCTGGCGAAGCTGGTACAGACGGTGTTCGCCGACTATCTGGTGGCCATGGTCAGCGCCATCATTACCACTACCATGCTGATGACCTTGATCGCCTGGTTGTTCAAGCCGGCGATCCTGGTGAGACGCCCCTTCCTCAACAGCCTGTTCAACGTCTCCCCCTTCTGGGCCTGCGTGCGGGTGCTGGGGGGCCTCTTCGTGCTGCTGACCTTCTTCGAGGCCGGTCCCGAGGTGCTGCGTTCCGGGGCGACCGGCGGCCTGGTGCTGCACGATCTGCTGCCGGTGCTGTTCTCCGTCTTCATCTTCGCCGGCTTGCTGCTGCCGCTGCTGCTGGACTTCGGTCTGCTGGAGTTCGTCGGCACCATGATGACCCGCATCATGCGCCCTGTGTTCCGCCTGCCCGGTCGCTCCGCCGTGGATTGCTTCGCCTCCTGGCTCGGGGATGGCAGCGTCGGCATCCTGCTTACCAGCAAGCAGTACGAGGGCAAGTTCTACACCCAGCGTGAAGCCGCCGTCATCGGCACCACCTTCTCCGCCGTCTCCATCACCTTCTGTCTGGTGGTGATCTCCCAGGTGAAGCTGGAGCACATGTTCGTCCCCTTCTACCTGACCGTCTGCCTGGCCGGCGTGGTTGCCGCCATAGTGGTGCCGCGCCTGCCCCCGCTCTCCTGGAAGAAGGATGTCTACAGCGACGGCACTCCACTGTGCCGCAAGCAGGAGGCGATCCCCCATCAGCACAGCGTGCTGAGCTATGGCTATCAGCGTGCCCTGGCCAAGGCCGACAGCATGACTGATCTCGGCGCCGTGGCGCGGGAAGGGGTGAAGAACGCCCTGGACATGGTGTTTGGCGTGCTGCCGGTGGTGATGGCGATCGGGACCTGTGCCCTGATGCTGGCGGAGCACACCCCCATCTTCAACTGGCTGGGCGCCCCCTTCGTCCCCTTGCTGGAGTTGCTGCAACTGCCGGAGGCCGAGGCGGCGTCCAAGACCATCATGGTGGGCTTCGCCGACATGTTCATCCCGGCGGTGCTGGCCTCGACCATAGAGAGCGACATCACCCGCTTCGTGATCGCCGCCATGTCGGTGACCCAGCTCATCTATATGTCGGAAGTGGGCGCCCTGCTGCTGGGCAGCAAGATCCCGGTCAAGCTGTGGGAGCTGTTCGTCATCTTCCTGCTGCGTACCCTGGTGACACTGCCGGTGATCGCCGGTGTGGCGCACCTGCTGTTCTAAGGGGCAGCCTGGAGATGAAAAAAACGGTCAACCTCGGTTGACCGTTTTTTTATGGGCGCCCGTTAATCGCGGCTAGCGTGGCTCCGCCAGCAGGGCCTGGCAGGCCGCCTCGTCCAGCTGCTCGGGGGTGAGGAAGCGCAGGGCATAGTCCCGCCAGACGCCGCTGTCGAGGAAGAGGGAGAACAGGGCCGGGTCTATGTGCTGCTCCTGCACCATCCTCTGCATGATGGTCAGGGACTGGGAGACCGTCTTGCCCGACTTGTAGGGACGATCGCTCGCGGTCAGGGCCTCGAAGATGTCGGCGATGGCCATGATGCGGGCGGGAATGCTCATCTGCTCACCCAGCAGCTGGCGCGGGTAGCCGGTGCCGTCCATCCGCTCGTGATGGCCCCCTGCGATCTCCGGTACCTTGCGCAGGTGGCGGGGGAAGGGGAGTCGCTCCAGCATGCGGATGGTCTGGATGATGTGATCGTTGATCTTGTAGCGCTCCTCCTCGGTGAGGGTGCCACGGCCGATGGCGAGGTTGTAGCGCTCTCCCCGGTTGTAGAGATGGGTGGGCACCCGCACCTTGAAGCCCCAGGGATTGTGCCTGGCCAGGTTGTCGTGGGCGGGGCGGGGAATGAGGTGCACCGGCTTGTCGGCCAGCAGCGGCTCGCGGCATGGCAGCGGCACCGCCTCCCCGGGATGGCGCCTGAGCTCCTCCGGGCTGACGCCGAGGCGATCATCCAGGGTGCGCAGCCAGGTGCGGCTGGCGATGGCATCGAGCCGCGCCAGTTTTTCCGGTGCCATCCACTCGCCCCCCAGGTTGCACTCGGCGACGAAGGCGAACTCCTGATCCAGCATCTGCCAGGTCGGGGTCACGGCCTCGAGGGCTGCCTGCCGATCGGAGTCGGGCAGCCGGGCCGCCAGCGCCTCTATATGGGCGTCGCGCTTGAGCACCTCGAAACGGGTGCGGATCTCGTGGATCCTGTCGTAGATGGTCTCCAGCTTGGTGGCCTTGTCCACCACGAACTCAGGTGTGGTGACCTTGCCGCAGTCGTGCAGCCAGCTCGCGATATGGATGGCCTCCCACTCCTCGTCGCTGAGGGTGAAGTCGCCAAAGGGGCCCTGCTGCTGGGCGCAGGCCGCCTCCGTCAGCATGCGGGTCAGTTCGGGCACGCGCTGGCAGTGGCCTCCGGTGTAGGGGCTCTTGGCGTCGATGGCGCCGGCGATAAGCTCGATGAAGGCCTCCAGCAACTGCTTTTGCTCCTCCAGCAGGCGCTGATTCTCGATGGCGGAGGCTGACATGCCCGCCAGCGCCTCGATGAGGCTGATGCGTGACGCCAGCTCCCGTGGTGCGCAGTCCGGCAGGATCAGCAACAGGCAGCCGATCAACTCCTGGCGGTGATTGTAGAGGGGCTCGGCCAGCAGCTGGCGGGGGCCGGGGAAGGGGCCCCAGTCGGCGAGGTAGTGCGACCACTGCTCGGCGTTGAGGGGCAGGCTGAGCCGCTCGCTATGGTAGAGGCCGCCGAGCAGGGACTCCTGCCACTGCACCCGCTCACAATCCAGGGGCTGCCGTTGCCAGATGGCCTGAACCGCCTTCATCTGCCTGTCCTGGGCCAGATAGAGGCATCCGCCCTCCGCCTGGGCCGCCGCCACCGTCTCGTGCAGTATGCGGCTGAGCAGGGAATCGAAGCGGTGCTCGGCCGTCAGCGCCAGACCCATGCTCATGAAGTTGCCCAGGGTCAGCCGCATACTGGACATGGCCCGGGCGAGATCGTCTATTTCGCGGATCGCCGAGTCGGGCCGCTCGCTCTCGCCGAAGTCGAAGTGCTGGATCCGCTCGGCCTCTTGCGTCAGCGCCAGCAAGGGGGCGGCGGTGCGCCGTGCCACCAGCCAGATGACGGGCAGCAGCAGCAGCAGACCGGCACATGCCCAGGCCAGGTTGCGCAGGGCGTCGTGGCGGGCCGGTGCGGTGAGCGCGTCCGCCGGGACCAGCAGGGCCAGGTAGAAGGGGGAGTCCCCGTCGAGGGAGGAGAGGTTGACCAGCCAGTCACGGCCATTGCCATCGTCCAGCGTCAGCTCGGCCGGCTCGTGCAGCAGGGCGGGCCTGGAGGCCATCTCCTGTTGCAACCTGGCCAGTATGGGGTGCTTGAGCGCAGACAGCATGGGCAGGCGGCTCAGCTGTTCGAAGCTGGGCAGCCGCTCGGGATCCGTGGCCAGCAGGGTTCCGAATTCGTCGAACATCACCAGCTGGCAGTGGCTCGGCAGGGGCAGCTCGCCGATGAGGGAGGAGAGCCCCTCCACGCCGGCATCCAGCCCTATCACAGCCCGGCGATCGTCGCTCTCCACCGCCAGCGTCATGCCCGGCTCCTTGGTGGTGAAGAAGAGATAGGGGTGGGTCACTATGATGCCGGTGCCCCAGCGGGCCTCCTTGTACCAGCCGCGGTCGCGGGGATCGAACTGGTAGTCCGGCATGGGCCGCCGCTCCAGCAGCCGCAGGCGCTGGTTGAAATAGAGGAACTCTCCCCGGCCCTGGCTCAGGCTCTGCACCAGCAGGTGGCTCCCGGGAGGGGGGCTGTCCAGCAACCCCCTGGCCCGCTCGGTCAGCTTGCGCACCAGGAAGAAGTCGCCGTTCTCGTAACCGGCATAGATGGCGCCATAGCTGGCGCTGTTGGCCAGCACCTCGGCCAGCTGGGGCAGGTAGCCGAGGCGGGACTCCAGGCTGGTCATGGCGGCCAGCTGGCCACTGCGCAACAGGCTGAGCGACATGCGGGCCGGGCGCTGGTTCAGCTTGATGGCGAGCGCCAGCTGCTCCCTGTACTGCTGGAAGCTTTGCCGTTCGTGCTCCAGCCCCTGCTGCATGCCCTGTTGAAACTGCAGCATGATGAGGGCGCCCCCCAGCACGGAGAACAGCAGTATGAAGAGGGTGGCAATGTGCACGTAAAAGGGCTTGCTGCCGAGGCTTGCTTTTGTCATGGACCTGTCCTTGTCCTGCGGGCGTTCCCCGCGATGATCTGCTAACAGTGTGCTCGCAAGATGACAAAAAGCATAGGAGGCGGGGACCAGAACGGGGGCCGTTATCTTCTGGCGTTCCCCTTGCCGCGAGCTGCATGGCGCGGGTCCCGGCAGCCTGGTCAGGTGATTCATTCAGATATCTCGTGCTACATTGCTCCACTGGTGAATCGCCTGTGAATCAATGGAGTGTCCCATGTCTGCCATCCCCTATTCCGTCCTGGATCTGGTCCCCGTCCCCGAAGGAAGCCAGCCGGCCGAGTCGTTTCGTCATTCGCAGGATCTGGCCCGGCATGCCGAGCGCTGGGGCTACCACCGCTACTGGCTGGCGGAGCACCACAACATGCCGGGGATCGCCAGTGCCGCCACCGCGGTGCTCATCGGCCATCTGGCCGGTGCCACCAGCACTCTGCGGCTGGGGGCCGGCGGCATCATGCTGCCGAACCACTCCCCCCTGGTGATCGCCGAACAGTTTGGCACCCTCGCCTCTCTCTACCCGGATCGCATCGATCTCGGTCTTGGCCGTGCGCCCGGTACCGATCAGCGCACCATGCAGGCGCTGCGCCGCCAGCGCAGCGGCGAGGTGGATGACTTTCCTGCGGACGTGCGCGAGCTGATGGGTTACTTCGGTGACGAGGTGGGCGCCGTGCAGGCGGTGCCCGGTCAGGGGCTGCACGTGCCGATCTGGCTGCTGGGCTCCAGCCTCTACAGTGCCCAGCTGGCGGCCGCCATGGGGCTGCCGTTCGGTTTTGCCTCCCACTTTGCCCCTGGCCTGTTGTTGCAGGCACTCGAGATCTACCGTACCCAGTTCCGCCCTTCCGCGCGCTGGCCCAAGCCTTATGCGGTGGTCTGCATCAACATGATCGCCGCGGACACGACCCGGGAGGCCCGCTTCCTGTTCACCACGCTCCAGCAGCAGTTCCTGCGCCTCTACCGGGGGGATGCCGGCAAGCTGCCGCTGCCGGTGCAGAGCCTGGGAGAGGCGTGGTCACCCCGGGAGTTGATGGCGATGGAGCAGACCCTGGCCCGCTCCCTGGTGGGGGATCCGGATCAGGTGCGTCACGGCCTCAAGGCCTTGCTGGCCGAAACCGGGGCCGACGAGCTGATGTTCAACGGTCCCATCGTCGATCATCAGGCCAGACTGCGCTCCTTCGAGATCGCCGCCGAGCTGATGCGGAGCCTGTGACGGCCTGTGCGGGCACACCAGCTCGTGTGCCCGCACCGGGGTGAACCTCCCGTTCATATTTCAAGTCTTTGATTTGAAACGATAGTCAGGTTTATGTCGGCCCTCTGTCGTGTCACCTCTCGCCGTGCCGGCCCTATGCTGGCCCCGTCAATCACCACAAGGAGTCCAAGATGATCGTCAGGAAGTTGAGATTGCAGCGGGGTTGGTCCCAGGATCAGTTGGCGACCCTGACTGGCTTGAGTGTCCGCACCATACAGCGGATCGAGCAGGGCCAGCAGCCCGGACTGGAATCCCTCAAGGCCCTGGCCGCCGTCTTTGAGCTCGATGTGACTCAACTGCAGGAGAGCGAGATGAAAGGGAACGAGACCGACAGTCAGGGGACAGTGCATGTGGCCAGGGATGAGCGGGAGGCGATGAAGTTCGTCGAGGGGCTCAAGGGCTTCTACGGCCACCTCATCAGCTATGTGCTGGTGATAGGGGGGCTGTTTGTCATCAACTACCTGAGCAACCCGGACTATATCTGGGCCTGGTGGCCCATGCTGGGCTGGGGGCTGGGCCTGATGTCCCACGCCATCAACCTGTTCCAGCCATTCAAGCTGTTCGGGCCCGAATGGGAGCGGCGCCAGGTCGAGAAACGGCTGGGGCGCAAGCTGTAAGCCACAACCTCACCCCATAAAGCACGGGCCCGGCAATGCCGGGCCCGTTTTATATCAGCTCTTCCTGATGACTGCCTCACTGATGCTCACTTGGCATAGGCAGGGCAGGGGGTCGCTATCAGGGCATCGTCCTCGTAGCGCCAGAGGGTGAGGCTGTTGCCCCAGACGCAGCCGGTGTCCAGCCCCTTGATGTCATCTTTGCCGGTGGCTCCCATCAGGGCCGCCCAGTGGCCGAACACCAGTATGGGATCGTCCACATGGTGCTCGCGCTGCTCGAACCAGGGGCGCAGGCCGGGGGTGGACTCCGTGGGCCCCTTCTTGCACTTGAAGTCGAGCCGGCCATCGAAGTAGCAGAAGCGCATCCGGGTGAAGCTGTTGATGATGTAGCGGTAGCGCTCTATCCCCAGCAGATTTTCGTCCCAGCTATCGGGTTGATCGCCATACATGTTGTGCAGCAGCCAGCTGTACTGATCGCCGCGCAGCAGCGTCTCCACCTCGCGGGCGCAGCTGCGTGCCGTGTGGGCATCCCAGGCCGGAGATAGACCGGCATGGATCATCATGATGGGGAGATCCGGGTGCTCCGCCAGCAGTGGACGGTGGCGCAGCCACTCCAGCAGATCGTCCCGATCCGGGGCTTCCATCAGGGCCTGCAGCTTGTCTTTCTTCTTGAGGGGGGCGACCCCATGAGCCACCGCCAGCAGGTGCAGGTCGTGGTTGCCGAGCACGGTCACGGCGCGGTTTCCCAGTGACTTGACGAAGCGCAGGGTGTTGAGAGAGTCCGGCCCGCGGGCGACCAGATCGCCGCACAGCCAGAGGGTGTCGTTGTCGGGGTCGAATTCGGCAAGATCCAGCAGACGGCGCAGATCGTCGTAGCAGCCCTGGATATCACCGACGAAACAATTCGCCATGAAACCTCAGTTGATAATGTTGGGAACGGCCAGTGTGAAGGGGGCTATGGGGGCCTCAAACTGCTGCCCCGATTCGTCTTGCAGGGTGTAACTGCCTTCCATCACGCCGAAGGGGGTGGGGAGGGGAACGCCACTCTGATAGGTGAAGGTCTCGCCGGGGGCGATGAAGGGCTGCTCGCCCACGACCCCGGGACCTTCCACTTCCAGCATCTTGCCATTGGCATCCGTGATGAGCCAGCGCCGATGCAGCAGCTGCACCTTGCCCGGCCCCAGATTCTCTATCTCGATGAGATAGAGAAAATGGTAGGGATCCTCGGTGCCCGCCACATAGCTGGGGTGCGGGCGAACCACTATCCGGGGGGATGCCATGGGATCAGGCCTGCTGCTGATCGGCCAGCCAGTTGGCTATCATGACGAACTGCTCGAGGGAGAGGTTCTCCGGGCGCAGGTTGCCATCTATGCCAAGCTCGGTCAGCTGAGCGTCGGTGATGAAGTTGGAGAAGCTGTTGCGGATGGTCTTGCGACGCTGGCCGAAGCCCTCGGTGCAGACCCGGCTCAGGCAGCGGATGTCTTTCGCGACTATGGTCGGGTTCTTGTGCGGGATGAGGCGCACCACGGCCGAGTCGACCTTGGGGGCCGGTTTGAAGGCGCCGGGGCCCACTTCCAGCACTGGCACCACCTGGCAGTAGTACTGGGTCATCACGCTCAGGCGGCCATAGGCCTTGCTGCCGGGACCGGCGGCCAGACGCAGTACCACTTCCTTTTGCAGCATGAAGTGCATGTCCTCCACCCGGTCGGCGAACTCGCACAGGTGGAAGATGAGCGGGGTGGAGATGTTGTAGGGCAGGTTGCCGAAGATGCGCAGGGGCGGTTTGCCTTCTCCCATCAGGGTGCCGAAGTCGAAGCGCATGGCATCGGCCTCGATCACCGTCAGCTTCTCCTTGAGGGTCGGGTGCTCGCGCAGGCGAGCCGCCAGATCCCGGTCAAGCTCGACCACCGTCATCTTGTCCATCTGGGAGGCGACCGGTTCGGTCAGTGCCGCCAGACCCGGGCCGATTTCCACCAGGTTCTGACCCGGCTGCGGATTGATGGCGGCGACGATCTGGTCGATCACATAACGGTCGTGCAAGAAGTTCTGACCGAAACGCTTACGGGCCGTGTGGCCCATGTGCACCTTGTTGCTCTGCACCTTACTGCTCATATCTTTTTTTCTCTACCATCTGGATGGCGTGGTTAATCGCGGTGACCAGGCTGCCCGAGTCTGCCAGGCCCTTGCCTGCCAGATCCAGCGCTGTGCCGTGATCCACCGAAGTACGGATGAAAGGAAGTCCGAGGGTGATGTTGACCGAGTTGCCAAAGCCCTTGTATTTGAGCACAGGCAGCCCCTGGTCGTGGTACATGGCGAGTACCGCATCCGCATCCTTGAGGTATTTCTCCTGGAACAGGGTGTCGGCCGGCAAGGGGCCGACCAGATCTATCCCCTCCTGGCGCAGACTGGCCAGGGCGGGTTCGATCACGTCGATCTCTTCACGGCCGAGATGGCCCCCTTCCCCGGCATGGGGGTTGAGGCCGCAGACGTAAATTCTGGGGTGGGCTATGCCGAACTTGCCCTTGAGATCCGCATCCAGGATGCGGATCACCTTGGCAAGGCGCTCCTGCGTGATGGCCATGGCCACGTAGGCGAGGGGAATGTGGGTGGTCGCCAGCGCCACCCGCAGCCCTTCGGTAGCCAGCAGCATCACCACGTCGGCGGTGTCTGACTGCTGGGCGAAGAATTCGGTGTGGCCGCTGAACGAGACGCCCGCCTGGTTGATGATCCCCTTGTGCACCGGACCAGTCACCACGGCGGCGAATTCGCCGCTCAGGTTGCCGTCGCAGGCGCGCTGCAGGGTGGCCAGCACATAGGCGCCATTGCCCTCGTCGAGCTCGCCCGGCACCACGGGGGCGCCGAGAGGGACGGGACAGACCGTCAGGGTGCCCGCCCGCTGACCCCTCACGGGGGCAGCGGCATCATAGGGTTGCAGCTCGATGGGCAGCCCCAGCAGGGCGGCGCGCTCGCGCAGCAGCGCCGGATCGGCGATCACCACCAATTGGTGCGGCCAGTCCCGCTGGGCTATCTGCAGCACCAGATCCGGACCTATGCCGGCGGGCTCACCCGGCGTGATGGCAAGACGATGGCTGTTCATCTGCTCGTCGCCCATTAATTGGGTTCGATCTGGATGTAGGCTTCGTCGCGCAGCTCATCCAGCCAGGCCTGGGACTCTTCGGTGAAGCGGCGGTTGAAGATGAGCTGATAGGCGCGCTGTTCCTGGGCCTTGCCGGTGGCATCCTGGCTGCGGCGATCTTCCAGCTGCACTATGTGCCAGCCGTGGCTGGTGCGGAAGGGCTCGCTGATCTGGCCCGGTTGCAGGCGGTTGACCATGTCGCGGAACTCCGGCACATAGACGTTGGGATCAGACCAGCCCAGCTCGCCACCCTGCACCGCAGAGCCCGGATCCTCGGAGTACTTCTCCGCCATGCTGGCAAAGCTCGCCTTGCCGCTCTTGATGTCGTGCAAGATGCCGTCCAGGGTCCCCTTGGCCTTCTCCTCGGAGAGGATGATGGAGGGCTTGATCAGGATGTGGCGGGCCTTCACCTCGGTCTGCATCACTTGCTGCTGACCCTTGGTGTCGAAGATCTTGATGATGTGCAGACCGGCGCCGGAGCGCAGCGGGCCGACGATATCGCCCTTGCCGGCGCCCTGTACCGCCTCGGACATCAGGGTCGGCATCTCCTGCGGGCTCATCCAGCCCCAGTCACCCCCTTCCAGGGCCTTGGGGCCGTTACTCTCGGCGATGGCCAGCTTGCGGAAGTCCGCCCCTTCCTTCAGTGCAGCCAGGATGCGCTCTATCTTGGCCTTGGCGGCGTTGAGCTGCTCGGCATTGGGGTTGTCAGGCAGGGCAACCTGGATGTGGCCGACATGGTATTCGGTCTGTTGCTGACCCTGTTTGCTCAGGGCCTCGACCACTTGCTTCACCTCCTGCTCGGAGATGTTGATGCGGCGGCGAACCTGGCTGCGGCGTACCTCGTTCATCAGGATCTCGCGGCGCACCTCTTCCCGGTACTGGGCATAGGTCAGCCCTTCCCGTTCGAGCTGGGCACGCAGCTGCTCCAGGTTCATCTTGTTGTCGGCGGCTATGCTCTGGATGGCTTGCTCCAGCTGGGTATCACTGATCTTGAGCCCCTGGCGATCCGCCAGCTGCAGTTGCAGGCTCTCCTGGATCAGACGATCCAGCGCCTGCTTGCGAAGGGTGACGTCATCGGGCAGGGATTGGCCGCTCTCCTGCGCAGAAGCCTTCACCTTCTGTACCAGGGCTTCCTGCTGACTGGCCAGCACCACGTCCTTGTTGACCACGGCAAGCACCTTGTCCACCAGCTCGGGCGCGGCGAGGGCGCCCTGGCTCATGACTCCAAACAGGCCTGCGGTCAGCAGGGAAATCAACGTCTTCTTCATATCCATCTCTCAAGGCGTTTGCCAGACCCGTTATTGGTCTCGCAGGTTAAACGGACGAATGTAAGGCAGTGCTTCGGTGTCAAGGGAGGTGCCCTTGGAGCCGGTACCCACGCTACCCAATCCTTTCATTTCAAATTGAATGCCGAGGCTGCGCTCGGACGTCGGGGCCAGGTTCACGTTGTCCGGCGTATTGACCCACTCCAGGTTGAAGTTGATGCTCCAGCAGCAGGAGTCATATTTCAGACCCACCTTACGGTCAACTTTGACGTTCTGATCGAGCTCCTGATAGTAGCCGCCATAGAGGTGCCACTGATCGTTGAGCGGTGTGGTCAACAGCAGGCCGATCTGGTTGAGATCCGTCACCTCGCCCTTGCGATCCAGGTCGTAGTTGGCGTCCCGCACGAAGCGGTGGCTCAACTGGCTGATCAGCTTCTCGTGGCGGTACTCCAGGGCGCTGTTGGAGGAGCTTATCTGACGCTGCTCCAGATCATATTGTGCCCCGGCATGGGCATACCACTGCTCGTTGATCTTGGCGTCACCCTCGAACGAGAGCGGGGAGCGGGTATTGGTGCTCAGCTCGTCGCTGGAGTAGAGCTTGACCCTGGGCGCCACGAAGTCGAAGGCTTGGGCAACGGCCAGCCTAATTCGTTCATCCCCGGCCGGATCATAGATACGGGTGGTGACGCCGACCGAGAGCCGGTTGGAGTCGCTGATCCGATCCAGGCCGGCGAAACGGCGGTCGCTGAACAGGCTGTAGTAGTCCTGACGCATGGTGGTGGAGTCGTAGACCCCGATGTTGTCCTGATCCTTGTAGGGCACATAGAGGTACTGGAACTCGGGCTCCAGGGTCTGGCTGGCCCCTTCGCCGAACCACTGCTGATCGCGCTCGAAGGTCATGCCGCCCTTGAGGCGAAACGAAGGCAGCACCCGGGTGATGATGCCCTCTTCCAGAGTGACATCCCCCCCACCCTGAGGAGTGAATCGGTTGGTGAAGGTGCTGCTCATGTCATCCGGCACCGTCTGATCGTAACGGGTGTACATCAGCTTGTACTGGCTGTCGAGGAAGTAGCCGGCTTCGTCGATGAGCGGTATGGTCAGGGTGGGCGCCGTGTAGACCCGGGTGCCGGTATAGGCCTCCCCCTGGTTCTGCTGGACGGCCTGGTCATTGTTGTAGCCGAAGTTGGTCAGCTCTGTGTTCCAGGCCAGATCGTACCAGCTGCCCTGGTGGTAGTAGTTGTGATCGATGCGCGGCATCAGCTCGTGGGGCTGCTGGGCGCTGGCCAGCAGGATCTGGTAGGTGCGCACCTCGGCATTGAGGTTCCAGCTCTGCTGGAAGTAGCCGGCAGTGAGGGACTGCTGCAGCTGGTTGTCGACCTGGGTCCCCACCTTGGGGGAGAAGTCGTTGAAGTAGTTGTAGTCCCGATCCCGCACCTTGGTGTAGTCCACCGACACCCGCAGGGCGTTGTCCATGAACATGGAGGTGTGGCGGGCGTTCAGCAGGTAGCGATGCCCGTCGGACAGGTAATCGTTGAGGCTGTCCGTCTCGTCGTACTGTTTGTCATCCGCCAGGTTTTCGAAATAGAGGCTGCCCACGTGGGCCGGGTCCGGCATGTAGCGGAACTCGACCTGCTCCATCAGGCCCCGTCTGTCCATGAAGCGGGAGGTGATGGTGGCATCGTAGTTCGGCGCTATGTTCCAGTAGAACGGCTGGGTGATGTCCATGCCGTTCTTGGAGCTTTGGGTATAGCCAGGGTAGAGCAGGCCCGTCTTGCGCTCATCCTTGATGGGGAAGTTGATATAGGGGAAATAGAAGACCGGATAGTCATAGAGCCAGAGGCTGGCGTTCCAGGCTTCCCCGAACACCTCGGACTGATCGATGTCGATGCTGCCGGCCTTCAGGGTCCAGGCCTCCTGACCCGGTGGGCAGGTGGTGTACTGGGCCCCCTCCAGGGTGATGTTCTGGTTGTTGTTGGTCATGGTGACTTTTTCGGCGAAGCCGCGCACCGGTGAACCATGCACCTGATACTTGCCCTCTTCCAGCTCGGAGTTCTTGGTGTCCAGGTTGGATTTGAGGGTCTTGTCGCTGGTGACAGTAATCTGGCCATCGTTGTAATAGATGTTGCCGATGGCGATGACATCCCGGCTCTTCTGATCGAGCTGGGCGTAGTCGGAGTCAAATTTGCGCACGCCCTGACGCACCTTGACGTCACCTTCATAGACTGCGGTCCCGCCCTGCTTGGCCTCAAGGCGATCGGCATCCACTTCGACGGGCTGGGCATTGGCGTCCTGATCCGCGCTGGGTTTCTCGACCTTGGGGACATAGTCATAGCAGAGGCTGTTGAGGATCCCGGTGGCCGGTGGCGCATTGAGGGGCGCCGCCTGCACCGTGAACGGACTCAGGGCAGGAACAAGGCTGATGGTCAGGGCGATGGGATAAGAAGACCCCAGTGTCCATTTTGTCATGTGAAGGGCTCGCGCAATCCGTAGTAAAAACGGTTGATTCAGGGCATGCATTTTATGTCAGGATCCATCGAGTTGACATTGCATGTCATTGCTTTATGTTAGCCGGCAATGATAAAGCATTATTGCGGCCAGGGCTAACAGCCAAGTGCTGCTTTCCAATTTGGTTCCCGACTCATGCACGATCGCGCTTCCCTGCTATTGCAATGGGCACGCCGGATTACCGGTGATGCCAACCTCTCGTTGACGCTTATTTCCGGTGACGCCAGTTTCCGCCGCTACTTCCGTGGTGGTGGCCTGGTGTGGGTGGATGCTAATCCGAAAACCGAAAAAAATCATGAATTCGTTCGCAATGCCGCCGCCCTGCACGGCGTTGGGCTACTGGCCCCCGAGGTGAAGGGGGTCGACTATGAGCAGGGGCTGCTGGCGGTCAGTGACCTTGGCGATACCCAGCTTATCGGCTGCCTGAACGATGACAACGTGCTGGCCTGGTATGGCAAGGCCATAGGACTGCTGCCTCGGCTCGGCTCGGTGGCGCTCGAGCTCGAGCCCTTCGACGAGGCCTTCATGGCCCGCGAGAACGCCATCTTCCCCGAGTGGTTGCTGGGTCATCACCTGCATCTGAGTCTCGGCGAGACCGAACAGCAACTGCTGGACGAGATGTTCGCCTGCCTCACGCAGAACAACCTGGCCCAGCCCCAGGGGGTGATGCACAGAGACTTCCACAGCCGCAACCTGATGGTGTGCGGCGGCGATACGCCGGACGGCAGCCGGCTTGCCGTCATCGACTTCCAAGACATGGTCATCGGGCCGCTGAGCTACGATCTGGTCTCCCTGCTGAAAGACTGTTACGTGCGCTGGCCCGATGAGGTGATCGAGCAGGGCATGAGCCATGGCTTTGAGACCCTGAGCCGGGCAGGCCTGCTCGACGGGCTCGATTATGCCAGCTTCCGTCGTCACGCCGACCTGACCGGCATGCAGCGTCATCTGAAGGCGGCCGGTCTCTTCACCCGTCTCTATCACAGGGATGGCAAGTCCGGCTACCTCAAGGACATCCCCCGCACCCTGGGCTATGTGGTGGACGTGTGCCGCCAGCATGGGGCCGAGCATCCGGTGCTGGCCCGCTTCGGCGACTGGTTGCAGCGGATCGTGCTGCCGGGCCTGGCCCGGGCGGCAGAGGCACGGCGTGCCGGGGAGCCGTCATGAAGGCGATGATCCTGGCCGCCGGTCGTGGCGAGCGGATGCGCCCGCTCACCGACCTGCTGCCCAAGCCGCTGCTGGCGGTGGGGGGCAAGCCCCTCATCGTCCACCACATCGAGAAGCTCAAGGCGGCCGGGGTGACCCGGCTGGTCATCAACCACGCCTGGCTCGGTCACAAGCTGGTGGAGGCCCTCGGCGATGGCCGCCAGTTCGGGGTCGAGATCCTGTGGTCGGCGGAGGAGAGTGCCCTCGAGACCGCGGGCGGCATAGTGCAGGCATTGCCACTGCTGGGGGCTGAGCCCTTCTTGGTGATCAACGGCGATACCTGGATTGACGGGGATTATGGTGCTCTGGTGAACCAGTCGCTGGGAGAGGACCTGGCCCATCTCTGGCTGGTACCCAATCCGCCCCAGCACCCTCAAGGGGATTTCTCCCTGCAAGACGGCCGGGTGCTGGACGCGCCAGCCCTCACCTTCAGCGGGGTCGGCCTCTATCACCCGGCGGCCTTTGTCCCCCTGCCTTGCGGTGCCCGCAAGCTGGCACCCCTGCTGCGCGACTGGATGGCACAAGGCCGGGTCGGTGGCACTCTGCTGGCCGGCGAGTGGCGAGACATAGGCACAGTCGATCGGCTGCGGGAGCTGGATGGCCAGCTGCTTGCCGGCACTCATTAACATCACGAGGTCTTGAACCATGCGTATTTGGGGTAAGGTGCTTGGCGCCTTCTTCGGTTTTCTGCTCGGCAACATCTTCGGCGCCCTGCTCGGCCTCTGGATCGGCCACCGCTTCGATCGGGGCATGGGCATTCGGGGGGCGTTCCAGCGAGCTCCCAGCCAGCAGCAGCAGGCGGTCTTCTTCCACGCCACCTTCGCCGTCATGGGCCACATCGCCAAGGCGAGCGGTCAGGTCACCGAGCACGAGATCCGGGTCGCCTCCAGCCTGATGGACAGGATGCGACTCTCCGGCGAGCAGCGGGTGCGGGCCCAGGAGTCGTTCCGTCAGGGCAAGGAGAGCGATTTTCCGCTGCGCGAAACCCTGGCGGAGTTCCGCCGCGCCAGCCTGGGGCAGCGCGACATCCTGCGCTTCTTCCTGGAGGTGCAGCTGCAGGCCGCCTTTGCCGATGGCAAGGTGGAGGCCAACGAGCGTGCCATCCTGCAGACCATAGCGGACGAGCTCGGCTTCAGCCGTATCGAGCTGGCGCGGATCCTGGCGATGGCGGAGGCGCAGATGAACTTCTTCCACCGCCAGCAGCAGAGTGGACAAGGGCAGCAATACCGGCAGGAGGCCCCCTCCCCGGATCGCCTCAAGGATGCCTACCAGCTGCTGGGGGTGAGCGAGAGCGACAGCGATCAGGATATCAAGCGCGCCTATCGCAAGGAGATGAGCAAGCATCACCCGGACAAGCTGGCCGCCAAGGGGCTGCCCCCCGAGATGATGGAGATGGCCAAGGAGAAGACCCAGGAGATCCAGCAGGCCTGGGAGTGGATCCGCGAGGCCCGCGGCATCCGTTGAACCCTGCCCTTTGCCAGCCATAAAAAATGCCCGTCGATGACGGGCATTTTTGTATGCGAAAGCCGGGATTAGTGGCTGTCGACCCAGACGAACTTGAGCACGAACAGCAGGGCCACCACCAGCACGCAGGGGTTGATCTCGCGCCAGCGGCCGGTGCCCGCCTTCATCACGCAGTAGGAGATGAAGCCCACGGCTATCCCCTCGGTGATGGAGAAGCTGAACGGCATCATCACCGCTGTCATGAAGGCCGGCACCGCCTCGGTCAGGTCTTCCCACTTCACCCGGGTCAGCTCGGAGCACATCAGCACCCCCACGTAGATGAGGGCGCCGGCGGCGGCATAGGCCGGCACCATGGCGGCAACCGGGGAGAAGAAGATCGCCAGCAGGAACAGCACGCCGACCACGATGGCGGTCAGGCCGGTACGGCCGCCGACGGCCACCCCTGAGCTGCTCTCGATGTACGCCGTCACGGAAGAGGTGCCCATAAAGGCGCCGCCGACCGAGCTCACGCTGTCCACCACCAGCGCCTGCTTCATGCGCGGGAAGTGGCCCTTGTCATCCGCCAGCTTGGCGCGGTTGGTGACGCCGATCAGGGTGCCGGAAGAGTCGAACAGATTGACCAGCATAAAGGAGAAGATGATCCCCGCGAGGCTGATGTCCAGCGATCCCATCAGGTCCAGCTGACCGAAGACGGGGGTGATGCTCGGCGGCACAGAGACAAAGCCCTTGAAGGTCACGTCGCCAAACAGCCAGCCCAGGGTGGTGGTGACGACGATGGCGATCAGCACGGCGGAGTGCACACCGCGGGCGGAGAAGATGCAGATCAGGAAGAAGCCGAGCAGCCCCAGCAGGCAGGGCAGGGAGGTGAGGTTGCCCACCGTCACCATGGTAGCGGGGCTGGCCACCACTATGCCGGCGTTGTGCAGGCCGAGCAGGGCGATCAGCAGGCCTATGCCGGCTGTGATGCCGACCCGCAGGGTGAGGGGGATGTTGGCAATCAGCCAGTAGCGTACCCGCAGCAGGGTGAGGATCAGCAATCCTAAGGCGCCCCAGAAGATGGTGCCCATGCCGACCTGCCAGGAGTAGCCCATGCCGGCCACCACCACGAAGGCGAAGAAGGCATTCAGCCCCATGGCGGGGGCCAGGGCGATGGGCAGGTTCGCCAGCAACCCCATGAGAATGCTGCCGATGCCGGCGATGAGGCAGGTGGTGACGAACACCGCCTGGGTGTCCATGCCCGCCGCAGAGAGGATCTGCGGGTTGACGAACACTATGTAGACCATGGTCAGGAAGGTGGTGATGCCGGCGATGACCTCGGTGCGGGCCGTGGTGCCATGGCCTTTCAGGGCAAACAGGCGCTCGAGCAATCCTTGCCCGGCGGCCGGGTTGGCTGCCTGCTCTGTGGCGTTGTGTGGTTGATTCATGTTGGATTCCAATGGGTGACGTGAAATAAGCAGCAGGCGAACAGTCAACCCCATCCATGGGGGCTGGGTTGCCCTGTTTCTGGCGACTGAGCGACCAGACTCGTCCTGATACCGTGACAGCGCGCACATTTTTACACAGGCGGCGACGTTTACAAACCCCGGATCTGCGAGGCGGATCAATGAATAGAGTAAAAATTCAAACGTTTGCCCGTCGAGGTGCAAAAACAAGGTTCGATAGAGGCTTGTGTTGCCATGGTGCCCCTCAGCGGCTCTTGAGGTAGCGCTCCACCAGCTGGGCCAGCACTGCGTCGCTGTGCTCCTGCAAGGTGGCGAGCGTCAGCCCCATGCGCTGCAGCAGCAGGCTGGCCTGTGCCTCGCTCAGGGTGCGCCCGTCGATGAAGTAGGCCTGCTCGGGCAACTGCTTGTCATGACGGGGGAGCAGCACCCAGCTCACCCGCTCGGGTTCGATGGCGGCAAAGATCCGGCTGGCCGCGGTGCAGAAGGTGTCGATGTGGCGCTTGCCATCCGGGCCCAGGCAGCCGGGTTCGATCCGGATCTGGATGGTGACTCTCTTCGGGGGGGCGCTGGTCTGGGTCATCGGTGAGTGCCGGTAGGGGGAAGCGGGGAGAGTGTAAGCGAAAAGGCAAAAGAAAGGGGAGCCCGGGCTCCCCTTGTGACGTTGCAATCCCCCTGATGGGGCGATGCGCTTATGTATCTGGAGCAGTGCGGCTGGGCCGCCTCGCTCCAGTTCATGGCAGCGTAGTCGCTTACTTGGCGATGCGCTTGTACTTGGCGCGGTGCGGCTGGACGGCGTCGGCGCCGTAGGTCTTCTTCTTCCACTCTTCGTATTCGGTGAAGTTGCCCTCGAAGAAGGCAATCTTGCCCTCGTCCTGGTAGTCCAGGATGTGGGTGGCGATACGGTCGAGGAACCAGCGATCGTGGGAGATGACCATGGCACAACCCGGGAACTCCAGCAGGGCGTTCTCGAGGGCGCGCAGGGTTTCGATGTCCAGATCGTTGGTCGGTTCATCCAGCAGCAGGACGTTGCCGCCGGTTTGCAGCAGCTTGGCCAGGTGCAGACGGCCGCGCTCGCCACCGGACAGCTCGCCGACCCGCTTCTGCTGATCGGCGCCCTTGAAGTTGAAGCGACCTATGTAGGCCCGGCTCGGGAACTCGTAGTTGCCGATGCGCAGGATATCCTGACCGTCGGCGACTTCCTCGAACACCGTCTTCTTGTCGTTCATGCTGTCGCGGAACTGATCCACCGAGGCCAGCACCACGGTATCGCCCAGGGTGATGGTGCCGGAGTCCGGCTGCTCCTGACCCGACATCATGCGGAACAGGGTGGATTTACCAGCGCCGTTCGGACCAATGATGCCGACGATGGCCCCCTTCGGAATGGAGAAGGAGAGATCGTCGATCAGCTGGCGGTCACCGTAGGACTTGCAGAGGTTTGCCACCTCCACCACCTTGTCGCCGAGACGGGGTCCGGGCGGAATGAACAGCTCGTTGGTCTCGTTGCGCTTCTGGTAGTCGTTGGTGTTGAGCTCCTCGAAGCGAGCCATACGGGCCTTGGACTTGGCCTGACGGCCTTTCGGGTTCTGACGCACCCACTCCAGTTCCTTCTCGATGGACTTGCGACGGGCCGCTTCCGAGCTGGCTTCCTGAGCCAGACGGGCGTCTTTTTGCTCCAGCCAGGAGGAGTAGTTGCCTTCCCAGGGGATACCCTCGCCGCGGTCCAGCTCCAGGATCCAGCCCGCCACGTTGTCGAGGAAGTAGCGGTCGTGGGTGATGGCCACGACGGTGCCCTCGTAGTCGTGCAGGAAGCGCTCCAGCCAGGCCACGGATTCCGCATCCAGGTGGTTGGTCGGTTCGTCCAGCAGCAGCATGTCCGGCTTTTCCAGCAGCAGACGGCACAGGGCTACCCGGCGGCGCTCACCCCCGGAGAGGTGCTTGATCTGGGCGTCCCAGGCCGGCAGGCGCAGGGCGTCGGCCGCGCGCTCCAGCTGGTTCTCCATGTTGTGACCACCCTGGGCGGCGATGATGGCTTCCAGCTCGCCCTGTTCGCGGGCCAGCTTGTCAAAATCCGCATCCGGGTCGGCATAGGCCGCATAGACCTCATCCAGGCGAGCCATGGCGCGTTTCACCTCGCCGACCGCCTCTTCCACCGCCTCGCGGACCGTCTGCTCCGGATCCAGCTTCGGCTCCTGGGGCAGGTAGCCGATCTTGATGCCGGGCTGCGGACGGGCCTCCCCTTCGATCTCGGTGTCTATCCCCGCCATGATGCGCAGCAGGGTGGATTTACCGGCGCCGTTCAGACCCAGCACGCCTATCTTGGCGCCCGGGAAGAAGGAGAGGGAAATGTTCTTGAGGATATGACGCTTGGGCGGCACGACCTTGCCGACCCTGTTCATGGTGTAAATAAATTGAGCCATTGGCTAATTCTCTTCCTTTTCAGCAGTTTAATGTCTTTGCATTAACAAACTGACGTCGTGGTGGGGCCTGGTCGGCAGAGGCCGACCCGGTTCCAAAAAACCCGTCGATTGTAAACCAATGGGAAGAGGGCGGCAAAGTAGACAACCGGGGCATTGAGTGCAGGGAGCCCCATCGGCAGAGGGGGGAAAAGAGGCGGGCATCTGGCAGATGCCCGGTCAGGGTTTCGGGCCGAACTGGCTTAAGACTTCCTTAATTCTGGCTCGATAGGATTCATCAGCCGACCTTGAGAAGTCATGGGGTCAGCTTGTGCCAGGGGTCAGCGGGGCCGCCTGGTGCTCTTGGCCGCGTCCTGCCCCGAGTAGTAGAGCACCCGCTGCACATACTCCTGGGTCTCCTGGTAGGGCGGTACGCCGCCATGACGGATCACGGCCTGTTCACCGGCGTTGTAGGCGGCGCTGATCCTGACCCAGTCGGGGCCAAACTGCTTCTCCAGCCACTTCAGGTAGATCATGGCGCCGCGGATGTTCTGCTGGGCGTCGAAGGGGCGGGTCACGCCGAAGCGCACCTGGGTTTCGGGAATGAGCTGCATGACCCCTTGCGCCTGCTTGGGGGAGACGGCTGTGCTGTTGAGATTGGACTCGGCGATGGCGATGGCGAGCGCCAGCTGGGGGTCGACCTTGTGACGGTGGGCGGCCTGGCGGATCATGACGGCCAGCTTCTGTTTGGTGAGGGATTGGCGGGCCAGATAGCTATCCTGATCGAAGGGGGTGCTGGGGCGCACCCAGGGAGCGCCTCCTCCACCCCCGCCGATGCCGCAGGTGCCAAGGGGAGCGTTGCCCACCCGCTCGTTGTAGTAGCGAGCCGCTTGCTGATTGCCAAGGCGCATGGCCATGGCGAGGTAGGCGTTGGCGTGGCGGGGGCTGCGGATCCCCTGGGGCCCGCGAGCCAGCAGGCGGCCGATGCGATAGTAGGCTTCCGGGTTGCCCAGGCTGGCCGCAGTGCAGTAGTGGGCTATGGCTCGCCGCGGGTTGCTCTGCTCCATGGCTGCGCCCTGGCGCAAGGCGCTCATGGCCTTGGGGGCCTGGCGAAAGGTGTCGGCATGGGAGTAGGTGGCAAGCAGCAGCAGGACTCCCCAGCCCCAGGTGCAGAGTCTCTGCATGATGGATACCTCGAATTAGTATCCGGAAGATATAGGCCCGATATGGGGGGGGCGCCAGCCAGGGGATGGAACATCTGGTTATGTGTCAGGCCATCAGAGATGAAAACGGTCTGGAACTTTTGGCAGAGTAAAAAAGCGCTCCTGGTGAGTGTGATGGGGAGTCTGGAGTGTACGCGATCAATCCCTCTGCTTGCGGCACAACTAAAATTGATAGATTTATTATTTCTGGGGCAATAAACTGCCGGCCTTGCACTCTAACGTCTTGTATTTGCATGATGTTAGCGAGCTTGTCGATAAAATAGAAATGGGGGACGCAGTCGAACCGATTGCATCCTTCGTCATGATTGGGAAGCGCATATGGTTGATTCGATCGATGTCTCTGTCGTGGTGCCCGCCAAGGATGAGCGGGACAATCTGGCCCCCCTCATCGGCGAGATCGATGCCGCGCTGGCGGGGAAATACAGCTACGAACTGATCTATGTGGACGATGGCAGCGAGGATGACAGCTATGCCTTGCTCTGCGGTCTGAAGGCGCAGTTCCCCGCGCTGCGGGTGGTGCGTCATGCCAGGGCCGTCGGCCAGAGCATGGCGGTGCTGAGCGGCGTGCGCCATGGGCGCGGCGACTGGCTGGTGGTGCTCGACGGCGATGGCCAGAACGATCCGGCCGACATTCCCGCCATGCTGGAGGAGGCCAGGCGCCGCTTCGCCTCGGACAAGAATCAAGTGGGGCTCATCGGTCACCGTGTCAATCGCCGGGATGACTGGGTGAAGCGCCTCTCGTCCAGGCTGGCCAACGGTTTTCGCGATCTGCTGCTGCGGGACGGCATCCCGGATACCGGCTGCGGTCTCAAGGTGGTGCGGCGCGACTGGTATCTGCGCCTGCCCGGTTTCAACCATATGCACCGCTACATTCCGGCCCTGATCCAGGCCCAGGGCGGGCGCATGTCCCCCTGGCCGGTCAACCACAGGCCACGGCAGGCGGGTGTCTCCAAGTACGGGGTCTGGAACCGGCTCTGGGTCGGGCTGGTGGACGTGGTCGGCGTCTGGTGGCTGCAGCGCCGATCCAAGGTGGTCGAAGTCAGGGAGATGCTGGAGTGATGGAGCCCCTGCTTTCGTTGCCATCGATCTGGCTGGATAGGGATGAGGTTGCCCTGCATGTCGGCGGGTTGCACTCGGGAGGGCGGCGATGATCGATGCCCTGCTCTCCATGGAGCTGACCTGGTTCGACTGGACCGGCCTGCATGTCACCGGCTGGAAGCTCATCGGCTACACGGGGGCGCTGATGTTCGGCGGCCGCTGGCTGGTGCAGTTCCTGGCCTCCAAGCGGGCCGGCAAACCCGTCATCCCGCGCCTGTTCTGGTACATGAGCGTGCTCGGCAGCCTAATGACCCTCAGCTACTTCGTTTTCTCCCCCAAGCAGGACTCCGTCGGCGTGCTGCAGAATCTCTTCCCCACCTTCACCGCCCTCTACAGCCTCTACCTGGATATCCAGCACAGGGGCTGGAAGCGGGACAAACTCGTCGAGGACAACGAGAGCCGCCATAGCAAGGCCGTCGATGACAACGAGATCCGCCATGGCAAATAAGCATGTCCAGTTCAGTCGTGTCCCTCTGGTCATCCCGCATCAAGGCTGGAGACGTGGCAAGCTCGTCGATGTCAATGAGGTCCACCATGGTAAATGACCGCTTCCTGCTCAATCAGGCCTCCCTCGGCTGGCTGCTGCTGATCGCCCTGATAGTGCTGGGTGCCGGCCTCGGGCTGCGGGATCCCTGGCCCGCCGACGAGCCGCGCTTCGCCCTGGTCGCCAAGGAGATGGTGGAGAGTGGGCAGTGGCTCTTCCCCATGCGCGGCGGCGAGATCTACCCGGACAAGCCCCCCTTGTTTATGTGGGGCATCGCCCTTGGCTATCTGCTGACCGGCTCCATCAAGGTGGCGTTTCTGCTGCCCTCCCTGCTGGCGGGCCTGCTGACCATCGCGCTGGTGTGGGATCTGGGTCGCCGCCTGTGGAACCCGGCAACGGGCTTCATGGCCGGGCTGCTGCTGCTGTTTACCGTCCAGTTCACCCTGCAGGCCAAGACGGCCCAGATAGACGCTCTGGTGACCTGCTTCATCACGCTGGGGGTCTACGGTTTCGTGCGCTTCCTGCTCTGCGGGGGAGGCTGGCGCTGGTACTGGCTCGGCTGGTTTGCCGCCGGGCTCGGCATCATCACCAAGGGGGTGGGGCTGCTGGCCCTGTTGATCCTGATCCCGGCAATCTGGACCCACAGAGACAGGATCCGTGCCGTCCCCCCTGTCGACTGGTTGAAGGCGCTGGCGGGGCCGCTGTTCATGCTGCTGGCCATCGGGCTGTGGCTGGTGCCCATGCTGACGGCGGTGGCCCAGAGCGGGGATCCTGTACTGCAGGCCTACAGAGACAACATACTGCTACGCCAGACGGTGACCCGCTATGCGAATGCCTGGCATCACGTCAAACCCTTCTGGTACTACCTCAGCTCGGTAATCCCGCCGTTCTGGCTGCCCCTCTCCCTGCTGCTGCCCTGGCTGGTGGTGGCGTGGCGCAAGGCCATCCAGAGGCAGGACAAGCGCATCATACTGCTGTTCGGCTACCTGGTGCTGGTGGTGCTCTTCTTCTCCCTGTCGCCGGGCAAGCGCGGCGTCTATGTCACGCCAGGCACCCCGGCCCTGGCACTGCTGACCGCGCCCTACATAGGTTCACTGCTGGCGCGGGTCTGGCCCGGCCGCCTGCTGGGCGGGCTCGGCTGGTTGCTGGGGATCATCTGCGTGGGCGGCGCGGGGGCGCTGGCCGTCAGCGACAAGCTGGCGAACCGGCTGGGGGAGCTGGGACCGGCCCCCTGGCTGCCCCTGCTGGTGCTGGGGGCGGCGCTGCTGCTGGTCAATGTGCTGCTGCGCCGGGCGCCGCTCAGCGCCATCCTCTGTTCGCTGGCGGTGGGTTGGCTGCTCTACTCCTGCTGGATCTGTGTGCGCCTCAACGACATGCGCACGCCGCAGGGGGTGATGGCGCGGGCACAGCAGGAGGTGCCCGCGGGGGACGAGCTGCTGCTGGCCGGTTTCAAGGAGCAGCACCTGCTGTTCGCCCGGCAGCCCGTGCAACATTACCCCTACCTGCTGGGGGATGGGGAGCAGGCTCGCGAGGCGGCGGCCTGGGTGGCGGCCGGGCCCGGGCGCCATGTGCTGGGCAGTGCGGATCTGATGGTGCTCTGTTTCGAGCCCGAGAAGATGGTAAACCTCGGCAACCGCCATCGCACCGACTGGCTGCTGGCAGGCGCTGAGGCCCTCAAGCCCGCATGTCAGGGGCTGGCCCCAAGGCTCGAACCCTTCCGCTATACCCCTGGCCCCTGAGGCCCCAGCAAGAGGGGCTGCCACTGGCAGCCCCTTTTCATTTCAGGCGTTCGGGTCAGACCCCGTAGTAGGCCCTGTACCAGTCGACGAAACTCGCCACCCCTTCTCTGAGGCCCACGCGGGGCCGATAGCCGGTGGCATCGAACAAGGATTCGGTATCGGCCCAGGTCGCCTGCACGTCCCCGGCCTGCATGGGCAGCAGGTTGCGGATGGCCCGCTTGCCGAGCGCCGCCTCTATGGCCTCCACGAAATCCAGCAGTCGCACCGGGCTGCCATGGCCGATGTTGAAGAGGCGGTAGGGGGCAGGGCTGGCGTCGGCCGCCCCCTGCCAGTCCGGGTCGCCCTGCGGGGGCCTGTCCGCTACCCGCACTATCCCCTCCACTATGTCGTCTATGTGGGTGAAGTCCCGGCTGAGCTGGCCCTGGTTGTAGATGTCGATGGGTTCGCCGTTCAGGATGGCACGCACGAACTTGAACAGCGCCATGTCGGGGCGCCCCCAGGGGCCGTAGACGGTGAAGAAGCGCAGGCCCGTGGTGGGCAGCCCATAGAGGTGGGAGTAGGAGTGGGCCATCAGCTCGTTGGCCTTCTTGCTCGCGGCATAGAGGGAGACGGGGTGATCGACCCCGTCCGAGGTCTTGAACGGCATCTGCTCGTTGAGGCCATACACCGAGCTGGAGGAGGCGTAGACCAGGTGCTGTACCCCGTGATGGCGGCACCCCTCTAGGACGGTGAGGGTGCCGCTGAGATTGCTGTCGGCGTAGGCAAAGGGGTTGTCCAGCGAATAGCGCACCCCGGCCTGGGCTCCCAGGTGGATCACCCGATCGAACCGCTCGCGGGCAAAGAGCGCCGCCATGGCGGCGCGATCGGCGAGATCACCGCGCTCGAAGCGAAAAGCGGGCAGTGGCAGCAGCAGTGCCAGCCGCGCCTCCTTCAGGCTCACCTCGTAGTAGTCGTTGAGGTTGTCCAGGCCAACCACCTGATGGCCGTCGCGGCAGAGCCTCTGCGCCACATGAAAGCCGATGAAGCCGGCGGCGCCGGTGACCAGATACTTCATTGCCGTTGCTCCTCGCGCAATCCGGCGGTCAGGCTGTCGCCCCGACCTATGGCGTAGTAGGTAAAGCCGCGCTGGCGCAGGCGGACCGGATCATAGAGGTTGCGGCCGTCGATGATGAGGGCCTGCTTCAGGGTTTGGCGCAGCAGCTCGAAGTCCGGGGCGCGGAACTGCTGCCACTCGGTGCAGATGAGCAGGGCGTCGGCTCCCTTGAGGGCGGCCTCCTGGGTGCCGCACAGGGTCAGATCGTCCCGCAGGCCGTAGAGGCGCTGGGCCTCGCTCATGGCCTCGGGATCGAACGCCTGCACCTTGCCGCCGGCGGCCCAGATGGCCTCCATCAGCACCCGGCTCGGGGCTTCGCGCATGTCGTCGGTGTTGGGCTTGAAGGCCAGGCCCCAGAGGGCGAAGGTCCGCCCCGCGAGATCTGCACCGAAGTGCTGCTGCAGGCGCGCCATGAGCTTGTGCTTCTGGCCGTCGTTGACCCGCTCCACCGCATGGAGCAAAGGGGCATCGCAGCCAATCTGGCCGGCGGTGTGGATCAGCGCCTTGACGTCTTTCGGGAAACAGGAGCCGCCGTAGCCGCAGCCGGGATAGATGAAGTGATGGCCGATGCGCGGGTCGGCGCCTATGCCCTTGCGCACGGCTTCGATGTCGGCCCCGAGCTTCTCCGCCAGGGTGGCCATCTCGTTCATGAAGGAGATCTTGGTGGCCAGCATGGCGTTGGCGGCGTACTTGGTCAGCTCGGCGCTGCGGGCATCCATCTGGATGATGCGATCCCGGTTGCGGTTGAAGGGGGCATAGAGCTCTTCGAGCAGGGAGAGGGCGTGGGCCGAGTCAGTGCCTATGATGATGCGATCCGGCCGCAGGCAGTCGGCCACCGCAGCCCCCTCCTTGAGAAACTCCGGGTTGGAGACCACCTCGAGGGGCAAGTCGATCCCGCGATCGCGCAGGATGGCGGCGATATGTTGGTGCACCCGGTTGGCGGTGCCGACCGGCACCGTGCTCTTGTTGACCACCACCTTGCCGCCCTGCATCAGCCGCCCTATGGTGTCGGCCACCGCCAGCACGTGCTGCAGATCGGCCGAGCCGTCCTCATCGGGCGGGGTGCCGACCGCGATGAAGATGAGCTCGGCGAACGCCACCCCCTCGGCCACGTCCGTGGTGAAGTGCAGGCGACCGGCCTGATGGTTGGCCTGCACCAGGGGGGCGAGACCGGGCTCGAAGATGGGGATCACGCCCTCTTTGAGGCGCTCGACCTTGGCGGCGTCCACGTCCACACAGGTTACCCTGTGGCCCATCTCGGCAAGCACGGCGGCCTGAACCAGCCCCACATAACCTATCCCGAATACGCTGACTCTCATCTGCTGTCGCTCCGCAGCCTGTGGCAAGGGGGTCATTTTAGAACGATTCCCGCCTGTTGGCAGCGAGATAGCTCGGGTTTTTCAGACGCGCTTCAGGCTGGCTTCAGCTTGAGAGGGGAAGGGCGTGACATATTTTGGTGCAAGGGTTGTAACGCGGCGCTGACGCGCACCATTTCGGCGCATGCGATCCCGTACTTGTGATCCGGGTCACTCAAAACGGACACTGTGACCATAACGAAGCCCCGACTCACGGGGCTCGCGCCCGTCATCGGGTCTCAGACACTCTTTTCACTTCGCTACTGGACATAAGGTTATGGACAACACCCCCCGCTCGGCCCATCCGCTCTATGAGGATGTGCTCGCCCTGCTGACCGCGGCAGGCTTCGTATCCCTCGGCATCTTCCTGTTTCATCAGGTCGGTCTGCTCACCGGCGGTACCGCCGGGCTGGCACTGCTGCTGCAGCAGGTGACCGGCCTGAGCTTCGGCCTGCTGTTCTTCACCATGAACCTGCCGTTCTACGCCCTGGCCTGGCTCAGGATGGGGCCGCGCTTCACCCTCAACACCTTCGCCGCCGTGGCCACCGTCTCCTTCATGACGGATCACCTCAACGCCGTGCTGCAGATAGGCAAGATAGAGCCCGTCTATGCGGCCCTGATCGGTGGCACCCTGATCGGCATGGGGCTGCTCATCATGTTCCGCCACAAGGCGAGCCTGGGGGGCTTCAATATCCTGGCGCTGTTTATTCAGGACAAGTTCGGCATCCGCGCCGGAAAGCTGCAAATGGGGCTGGATTGCGCCATCGTCATCGCCTCCTTCTTCGTGGTCTCCCCCTGGCTGCTGGCGCTCTCCGTGGTCGCGGCCATCATCTGTAACCTGGTGTTGACACTCAACCACAAGCCGGGCCGCTACCAGATCGCCTGAGCCTCCCTCCACTTTGCAAGCAAAAGAGCGCCTGATGGCGCTCTTTTGCTATTCGGGATCCTGACTTGATTCACACCACCATGGGCTGCCCCGTCTTGGGGTGATGGATGGCTTGGACGGGGTAGGCGTGGATACGAAGGACGATGCGCCCGTGATCGCACCACCACCGATATCACACCACCATGGGCTGTCCCGTGTCGGGGTGATGGATCACCTGAGCGGGGTAGTCGTAGAAAGGAAGGGCGATGCGCTCGTTATCACACCACCATGGGTTGCCCCGTCTTGGGGTGATGGATGGCTTGGACGGGGCAGTCGTGGATACGAAAAACGATGCGCCCGTGATCGCACCACCACTGATATCACACCACCATGGGCTGTCCCGTCTCGGGGTGGTGGATCACCTGTGCGGGGTAGTCGTAGAGGCGGGCGATCAGTTCGGGGGTGAGCACCTCTGCCGGGGAGCCGTCCGCCATCAGCCTGCCCTGCTCCAGCATCACCAGCCGGTCGGCGTAGCGCGCCGCCAGGTTGAGGTCGTGCAGCACCACCAGCACGGCGGTATTGCGGGCGGCCAGGGCACGGGCCATGGTGAGCAGCTGATGCTGGTACTTGAGATCGAGGGCCGAGGTGGGCTCGTCGAGCAGCAGCAGTCGCGGCTGCTCGGGATCGGGCAGCCGTTCCGGTGACGGCTCTTGCCAGATCTGGGCCAGTACCCGGGCGAACTGCACCCGCTGGCGCTCTCCGCCGGAGAGGCCGGGATAGAGGCGGCCAGCCAGGTGCTCGACCCCGGCATGGGTCATGGCGGCCCGCACTATCTGGTCGCGGCGGCTGACGGGTTCGCTGTGGGGCAGCCGCCCCATGGCCACCACCTCCTCGCACAGGAAGGGGAAGCTCAGGGACGAGCTCTGGGGCAGCACCCCGACTCTGTGGGCCAGGGCATCGCCGGCCCACTCTTGCCGCTTGCGACCGAACAGGGAGATGCTGCCGTCATAGGCCAGCTCGCCGGTCAGGCACTTGAGCAGCGAGCTCTTGCCAGCTCCGTTCGGGCCGAGCAGGGCGGTCAGGCTGCCCCCATGCAGGTCGAGATCCAGGTTGTCCAGGATGAGGCGATTGCCCCGGGTGAGGTTGAGAGCGCGGCAGGCGAGCAGGGGGGAGGGGGATCCGGGCAAGGTGGCGTTCTCCTGTTACAGCGTCCGGCGACTCTTGACCAAGAGCCAGATGAAGAAGGGGGCACCCAGCAGGGCGGTGATGATGCCCACCGGCATCTCGGCCGGTGCCAGCAGGGTGCGGGCCAGCATGTCGGCCCCCAGCAGCAGGGCGGCGCCGAGCAGGGCGCTGAGCGGCAGCAGCCTGACGTGGTTGGGCCCGGCCAGCAGCCGTACCAGGTGGGGCACCACCAGGCCGACGAAGCCGATCATGCCGGCCACCGCCACCGCCACGCCGACCCCGGCGGCAGTGAGCAGGATGAGACGCCGCTTGAGGCATTGCACATTGACCCCCAGATGACGGGCCTCACCTTCACCCAGCAGCAGGGCGTTGAGGGGGTTGGCATCGCGCATGAAGAGCCACAGCAGGGCGACCAGGGTCAGCAGCGCTAGCCCCACATCCACCGGCTTGCCGGCGGCCAGGGAGCCCATCTGCCACAGGCTCAGGTTGCGCAGCATCTGATCGTCAGCGAGGTAGGTGAGGAGCCCGATCACGGCCCCAGACAGCGCCGTGATGGCGACGCCCGCCAGCAGCATGACGGTGACCGAGGTGCCCCCCTCACGGGTGCCCAGCAAATAGACAAGGGTGGTGGTGAGCGCCCCGCCGAGGAAGGCGAGCAGGGGCAGCAGACCGAGGCCCAGCAGGCTCTGCAACTGCTGGCCTAGGGGGGCCAGCAGCACTATGGCCAGGGCGGCCCCGAGCGCCGCACCGCCGGAGACCCCTATGATGCCGGGGTCGGCCAGGGGGTTGCGAAACAGCCCCTGCATCACGGCGCCGCAGAGGCCGAGAATGCCCCCCACGGCGATGCACAGCAGGGTGCGTGGCAGGCGGATCTCCTGCACTATCAGCAGCTTGTGTGCTTCTATCCCGCTCTCTTTGCCGGCGAACAGGGCCTGCAGACTCTCGCCGAAGGAGAGCGACATGGGGCCGGTGGCCAGCGACCCGACCAGCAGCAGGGCGAGCGTGCAGCCGGTGAGCGCGAGCAGCCAGGGCAGCGGCAGACGCATCATGAACCCTGCTTGATCCACTGGGCTATCTGGTTGGCCTGCTGCAAGGATCTCAGGCTGAGCCCCCCTTGCAGGGCGTGACCGTCGATGGCGTGGATGGCCCTGTTCTTGCCTGCCGGCGTGGCGGCCAGGGCCGGCACCTGGGCCAGCACGCTGTCGACGCTCTGGTATTGCTGCCAGTCACGACCGCTCACCAGCACCAGATCCGGTTGCAGTTCGATCAGGGATTCGGTGGAGACGGGCTTGTAGTCGTGCAAGCGGGCGACCGGGTTGACGCCGCCGGCCAGGGTCACCAGGGCGCTGGCGGTGGTATTGCCGCCGGCTATGCTGGTGGGCTGGCCCTTGTGCAGCAGCAGGAAGGCGACCCTGAGGGGCTTGTTCTGTTTCGCCTGGGCCGCCAGCTTGTCGCTTTGGACGGCGATCTCGGCCTTCAGCCTGGTGCCGGCGGCCTGATTGCCCAGCAAGCCGGCCAGGGCGTCGATCCGCTCGTTGAGGTTGGCCAGGGTGGGTGCCGTCGGCAGCACTGTCACCTCGACGCCAGCCCGGCGCAGCTGTTCCAGAGCCGGTGGCGGCCCCATCTCGTCGCTGCCGACCAGTCGGGTCGGGGCCAGACTCAGTATCCCTTCGGCAGCCAGGGCGCGGTGGTAGCCGACTCTCGGCAGCCCCTTGGGTTCAGGGCTGCTGACGTCGGTGGCAATCAGGCTCTGCTCGCCCCCCAGGGCCATGATGAGCTCTGTGGTGGCCGGGCCTATGCTGACGATACGTTCCTGCGCGACAGCAGGCAGGGAAAGGGCTGAACAGCCGAGCAGGCTGAGTGCGAGGGCAAAACGACGGCCCATGCGAACCTCCGAAGGGTGTATGAGAGTGGGATTGCCGCCGAGAATATCAAGCTCATGAAAAAAATGCACTGATAATGAAAGCGATTATCAATTGCGTTAAGGGGGCCGCTTTATTACAGTATCCGCCGCGAGACCGAGTACCATCGCCAGATCATCCAGGGAGAACCGATGAGCATTGCACAACGCATTCATGCGCTGCTGGAACAAGATCCCAGCGCCCATCCTTCCAGCATCGCCACCGAGCTGGCCGTCAGCGAGTGGGAGGTGGTGCGCCACCTGCCCGCCGAGCTGATGACGCTGGTGCCGAGCGATCAGGCCGAAGCCCTGCTGGCGGATCTGGCCAGTTGGGGTCAGGTGACCACCATTGTGGAGTCCGACGGCTCCATCTTCGAGGTGAAGGCCCCCTTCCCCAAGGGCAAGACGGCCCGTGGCTACTACAACCTGATGGGTCGGGACGGCGAGATGCATGGCCACCTCAAGCTCGACAACGTGGTCGGCATTGCCCTGGTCAGCAAGCTGTTCATGGGCAAGGAGGGGCACTCCTTCCAGTTCTTCGGCCACAGCGGTCGCTGCATTTTCAAGATCTACCTGGGCCGTGACGAGCAGCGTCAGCTGCTGCCTGACCAGGTGGAGCGTTTCAAGGCCCTGCGCCACCAGTATCAAGAGGAAGTGAAAGCATGAGTGAACGTCAGGAGCGTCTGCAGAACCGTCTGCAACCGGAGATCCGCGAATTTCGTGACGGTTGCCGTACCCTGCAGCTCGCGACCGTGGATGGCGAAGGCAACCCCAATGCCAGCTACGCCCCCTTCGTGCTGCAGGAAGATGGCTACTATGTGCTGATCTCCGAGATAGCCCGCCATGCCCGCAACCTGCAACAGGTGCCCAAGGTCTCCCTGATGCTGATCGAGGACGAGACCGGCGCCCGCGAACTGTTCGCCCGCAAGCGACTCACCTTTGACGCGGTGGCCGAGGTGGTGGCACGGGATGACGAGCGCTGGGGCAAGGCGATAGCGGCGCTGGAAGGGCGTTTCGGCGACATCGTCAAAGGGCTCTCCAACCTCAAGGACTTCGTGCTGTTTCGTCTCAAGCCCGAGCAGGGTCTGTTCGTCAAGGGCTTCGGCCAGGCGTTCCGGGTCTCGGGTGACGAGCTGGTGGACTTCGTCCATCTGGTGGAAGGGCACAAGCGCGTCGACAACGGCGCCGAGTTGACCAGCGAGACGGACGCACCTGTCTGAGGCGCGAGGTCATGAGATGAAAAACGGGCAGCCTGGGCTGCCCGTTTTGTTACCTGTCCCCCAATCGGGATCACTCCTGCCAGGAGGCCTTGTTGGGGAAGGCGTCGCGATCGGCCTGGGTGGCGGTCTCGTTGCACTCCCCCCGGATCTTCCAGGAGGTCTGGCTGAGGACTATGTAGCCGGTACGGCAATAGTTGCGCGCCGCCAGCGTCTCGGTCAGTTGCTCGTCCTGCAGGGCCTCGCGTCGCTCCAGCAGGCTCTTACTGTTGCGGCTCAGTCGGCTGTCATCCTCCTGCAACCGACTCGGCAGGACGTCGAGGGGAGCGGCTTCGAAGGTGAAGCGCTTGCTCCCCTCTTCGTTGATGTTGGTATGAAACAGGGGGGCCGGGCCGTCGGGCGTGGTGCCCGGCATTCCGGAGCAGGCCGTGATCGCCGGTAACAACAGCACAAGGGCAACGGCAGAGAATAGACGCACGCAAGACTCCAATCAGGTGATCACTTCAAGGCGGGCAGATTAGCACGCCAGCGCGGGTTGAGCCGCCTCGAGCAGCTGATCCGTGGTGAGCAGGGTTATGCGTCTGCCCTCGGGCAGGTCCAGACGCTGCCACATCCAGTTGTGGTGCTCGATGATCTGCTCGGCGCTCAGGTGGGGACGATCCGCTGTGGTGTGGCCATCCTGCAACACCAGCACCTCAAAGCCATGGGCCGCGGCGCTGCGTACCGTGGTATCGACACAAAAATCGGTGTTGCTGCCACAGAGGATCAGCCGGTCGACGGACTGCTCGGCCAACAGGAAGGCCAGCTCGGTCTCGAGGAAGCTGTCGCACGCCGTCTTGCGTACCCGGCTATCCCCCTTGGCGGGTTGCAGGGCCGGGTGCAGTTGCCAGCCCGGGGTACCGGGCTCCAGCTCGCCCCCTGGCAGCTCGTCATGCTGGATGTAGATGACCCGGCCATGATGCTGTCTGACGTGGGCCGCGGCCCGGTTGATGTTGGCCAGTACCTGTGGCTGTTGGTGATGGGTCGCTTTCATGACCCCTTGCTGCACATCGATGATCAGTAACACGTCCATATTTTACCCGCCGTATCCTGGAAGATTAGGGTTGCAGCCACTGGCTGCAGTCACGGCTGCGGGATTGATGCAGCGCGCCCATATCTTGCTTCATTTCCGCTGCATTTAGCCAGCGTTCCGGCAGGGGGGCTATGTGCACCCGCACGTCGGCACTCCGTCCGGGGGCGGCCTTGCCATCCAGGGAGCCAGTCTCAGGCACCACCAGGGCGACTCTCAGTGCCGGATTGCGGCTGGCGATGCGGCTCGCGATACCCAGCCCCCCCTCCACGTGGAAGTTGCCGGCGATGTGCATGATGCGCCGGCCGGGATGCTGCTCGAGATAATCGACCATGCTCTCGGCCATGGTGTCGTCCCAGCTGGTCTGGGCGGCGAAGCGGCGGGCATTGCCGTCCGCATCCCCATGATGCATGGAGGCCATGAACTTCTGACGATAGGGATCTTCCCCCAGGGTGAGGTCGCGGGCGAGCTGGCTGCGGCGGCTGGCAGGCAGCTTGTCGAGCCACTCGGGGCCTTCCTGACCGACACAGCTCACCAGCGGCTTGGGGGCATTGGCGGCGATCACCGTCAGCTGCTGCGCCTTGGCAAATTCCACCAGGGGGCGGTAGTCGCTCGGGTAGTTGGGCCAGGCATGGCCCTCGCGGATCAGCGTGGATTCGCCGATGCGCCCGGCCAGGTAGGCATCCAGCACCGGTTGATCGGCGCGGGTGAACTGCTCCATGGAGAGCACCAGGGCCCGGCCATCGACGCGCGACATGCCGGCAAGCTGTGCCAGCAGGTTTGCCTGCAACAGGTGCACGGCCGGGTGGCTGTGGAGCTCGCCCACCAGCACTATGTCGGCATCCCTGACCTTGTCCACCGCCTGGGTGAGGCTGAGGGGCCTGTCGTCCGTCCCCTCGCCAAGCTGGTAGTGATAGAGGGTCTGGGGAGGCTGGCTCTGCGGCGGGGTGGCACAGGCGGCCAGCAGCAGGGGCAGGGCGAGCAGGGGGAGTCGTCGAGTCATGGCATCTCACTCACAAAGGCAGAGATTGGCAAAGGTACAGCACCATACGATGGCAGCATGGCGAGCAGGAAAAAAGAGGCGCTAGTGTAAAACCGTTCAGAAGCAAAAGAAAATGAGAATGATTCACTTTATTATTGATCTTTGTCGCGAGCTGGGTAAGATGCCGTTCGGTTGATAATGATTCTCAATAAGGACTTTGCAGTGGCGCACAACAACACCCCCTCTCTGATTGCCCTCGCCGTGGCGGCCGGGCTGGTATCCCCTGCTTTCGCCGCAGACAAGAAAACGGATGAAGTCATGGTCGTCAGCGGCTCCCGCATGGAGCAGAAGCTGGAAGACGTCTCCGGCCCCATCGCCGTCATCACCTCGGAGCAGATCGAAGAGCAGGTCGTCAGCAATGTCGCCGATCTGTTCCGTTATGAGCCGGGCGTGAGCGTGCAGGGCGGGGCGGGGGATGCCCAGACCTTCACCATTCGCGGCATGAGCGAGAACCGGGTCAAGGTGGTGCAGGACGGGGTGCGCCAGAACGACGCCTACAAGAATGGCGGTGTGGGCCAGACCTACTTCGACACCGACATGATCAAGCAGGTGGAAGTGGCCAAGGGGCCGGCGTCCGCGGCCTACGGCTCCGATGCCCTGGGGGGCGTCATCGCCATCACCACCAAGGATGCCGGCGACTTCCTCAAGGGGAAGGACAGCTACCTGGACGCGACCACCGGCTATGCCTCCAGCAGCCACCAGAAGATGGCCGGCATCACGGGGGCGCTGCGCAGCGGCGAGTTCGAGAACCTGTTGCGCTACACCTGGCGCGACGGCGGGGTGACCCAGAACTACGACAGCGACAAGGACGAGTTCGACATCGTCAGCCAGGCGGTGCTGCTCAAGAGCAAGTGGAACCTCTCCGAGGATCAGTTCCTGAAGCTGACGGTCGACTACTTCACCGAGGGGCAGGATCCGGATGCCATCGATCTGACCAAGGCGGGCTCCGTCTTCAATCAGCCGATCACCGATAAAGACACCGACAACCTCTCCCTGGTGCTGGATCACGGCCTGGCCCTGAACGCCCCCTGGGCGGATCGGGTGGACAGCAAGATTTACTACACCCGCACCAAGCAGACCCTGGATCAGTACGCCTCCTCCAAGTATCCGGTCAACCCGCGCAACCCCTATGTGACCAAGAACTCCCTGGATCACAACGGCTTCGAGCAGGAGAGTCTGGGGGCCCAGGTGAAGTTCAGCAAGGCGCTGGAGAGCCAGCGCCTTGCCTGGGGTGTGGAGTATGAGCACACCGACAACGAGCGTACCCGTTTCAAGGCGCCGACCGTACCGGGCGACTTCGTCGGTTACAGCGAGCTGAGCTTCCCGTCCACCACCAGCGAGCGCAGCGCGCTCTGGGCCTTCGACGAGATCAAGTTTGGCGAGCGCTGGGTGCTGACCCCGGGTGCCCGTTACGACTACTACAAGATGACCCCGGACGAGGATCCCGCCTACACCGGCGAGAACATGCAGAAGATCTCCGAAGGGGAGTTCTCTCCCAAGCTGGGGCTGGTGTTCAAGGCACACGAGGCGGCCAACCTGTTCGCCCAGTACAGCCACGGCTTCAAGGCGCCCATGTATGACAACGCCTTCTCCACCCTGAACCACCAGGCCTACGGCTATCGCATCGAGCCGAACCCTAACCTCAAGCCCGAGAGCAGCGACGGCATCGATCTCGGGGTGCGCGGCAGCAGCGGCGGCTTCAGCTACGAGGTGGCGACCTTCTACAACCAGTTTGACGACTTTATCGAGCTGACCGCCGTGGGGACCGAAGGGCGCACAGCCATCTACCAGTACCAGAACCTGGACAAGGCGACCACCAAGGGGGCCGAGGTCAAGGCGGACTACTGGCTGAACGAGCTGGTGAACGTCTGGGGCAACCTGGCCTACATCGAGGGCAAGGACGGCGACGGCAACTACATCAACAGTCTGAGCCCGTTCAACGGCAGCCTTGGGGTGCGTCTGGAGCAGCCGAACTGGAACATCAACACCGCACTGCGCTTCGCCGACGACATGGACAAGGTGGGCAAGGACGCCAGAGGCAACGACAACATCAAGAGCGCCGGCTGGGGCGTGGTGGATATCTACGCCCAGTTCAAGCCGATGCAGGATCTGCAGCTCAACGTCGGCGTCTTCAACCTGTTTGACAAGGAGTACGTGAGCTACGAGAGCATCACGGGCCTTGCGGCCAGCTCGGACACCAGCAACCAGACCGAGCCGGGTCGCAACCTGAGCGCAAGGGTCAAGTACGTGTTCTGATACTTGCCAGTGACGATGATGAAGGGGCCCCTGGGCCCCTTCTCTGCGTCTGGCGGCCCAAACCGGCCCCAAAAAGAAACCCGCCAGGGGCGGGTGTAAGGATTGCAACACTCATCAGGAAGCGGTGTTATCCAGATAGACAGGGGGATGTGACAAAGGTTCAACTTTATTGATATTTATCGTTTTTATCTCCCCTTGCCCCTGGGGATCCCCGCGCCAAAATCGGTTATCATTTGTGCCCCTTGTCCCGCTGCCGAGCCCCTATGCCCGCCTTCTCCTGGTTAGCCCTGTTCTTTGGCGCCTTCTACTTCGTCTACGGCGCCTATCTGCCGTTCTGGTCCCTGTGGCTCGAGGGCATGGGGGTGAGCGCCGAGCAGATAGGCTTGCTGCTGGGGGTCGGCATGGCCATCCGTTTTGCCGGCAACCTGATGGTGATGGGACGGGTCAAGGGGGCCGGTCAGCTGCTGCCCGTCACCCGGCTGCTCTGCCTGCTGAGCCTGCTGGCGTTTCTGGGCTTCTACCTCAGCCACAGCCTCTGGTGGTTGGTGTTGCTGACCCTGGTGGCGAACTTCATCTACCCGACCCTGATGCCCATGGGGGAGGCGCTCGCCACCCGCATGGTGGTGCAGACGCACCTCGACTATGGCAAGGTGAGGCTGTGCGGCTCCTTCGCCTTTATCGCCGCCTCCACCCTGGTGGGGGCCCTGGTGAGCAACTTCGGCAGCGACTGGGTGCTGCACACCATGGTGGCGGGACTGCTGGCCATGCTGGCGCTGAGCGCGCTGCCGCTGCGGCCGGAACCCCAGGAGCTCAAGGGGGAGCGGGCCCGGGCTTCGCTGCTCGTCACCCTCAAGTCAGCGCCGGTGCGCCGCTTCCTGCTCATCACCGCCCTGCTGCAGGGCAGCCATGCCGCCTACTACGGCTTCAGCGCCATGTACTGGAAGGGAGCGGGCTACAGCGGCACCCTGATCGGCTACCTGTGGGCCCTGGGGGTGGTGGCGGAGATCGCCATGTTTGCCGCGGACAAGCGCTTCTTCCACCGCTTCGGGGCCCAGACCCTGTTTCTGGTGGGGGCCGTCGGCTGCGTGGTGCGCTGGGTGCTGCTCGGCGCCTCTACCGAGCTGGCGGTGCTGGTGCTGGGTCAGCTGCTGCACGGGGTCACCTTCTGCATCAGCCACCTCGGCGCCGTGCGCTTCATGACCCGCCAGCTGCCCGCCGAGCAGCAGATCCCCACCCAGGCGCTCTATGCGGCGCTCGGCCTCGGCATGACGGTGGCGGCCCTGATGGCGATCTGCGGTGTGCTGTTCGAGCCGCTCGGTGGGAGCATCTTCTTCATCATGGTGCTGGTGGTGCTGCCGGTCTTCGTCCTGCGGCTGCGCGGGGAGCATGAGGGCGCCGCCGCCTGAGCGGGCACACTCAATGACGGTTGCCCGTCGGCACGCTGAGCCGGCGCGGCGCTCAACACATCTGAACAAGGGAAGAATGTAGATGCACCAAGGATGGCTGCTGATCGGGTTGTCGCTCGCCTATCTGGGCTTGCTGTTCCTCATCGCCTATGTGGCGGACAAGAGCAAGCGCCGTCGGCTCAAGGGCCAGCCCCTGCTCTACAGCCTGTCGCTCGCCGTCTATTGCACCTCCTGGACCTTCTTCGGCACCGTCGGTCAGGCGAGCGAATCCCCCTGGTCGCCTGTGCCCATCTATCTTGGCCCCATGCTGGTGTTCCTGTTTGGCTGGCGCCTGCTGGCCCGCCTCATCCTGGTGGCCAAGCGCGAGCACATCACCTCCATCGCCGACTTCATCGCCGCCCGCTATGGCAAGTCCCAGCGCCTGGCCATGGTGATCAGCCTGATCGCCGTCATGGGGATACTTCCCTACCTGGTGCTGCAGCTCAAGGCCATCGTCACCGGGCTGGATCTGCTGATGGCCAACTCGGTGCCGGCGGGGCCCACGGGCAACACGGCCGAGCTGGCCCTCGGCGTCGCCCTGTTGCTGGCCCTGTTCAGCATACTGTTCGGCACCCGCAACCTGGACGCCACCGAGCACCATCGCGGCATGGTGGTCGCCATCGCCTTCGAGTCCGTGGTCAAGCTGCTCGCCTTCATGGCGGTGGGGGGCTTCGCGCTCTGGCTCATCATCGCCAGACCGAGCGAGGCCCGCACCCTGGTGGCCGGGGACTTTCTCGATGCGGTGGTGGCGGTGTCACCGGGCAGCCTGCTGGAGCTCGCCATCTATACCCTGGTGGCCATGTGCGCCGTCATCTGCCTGCCGCGCCAGTTCCACGTGACTGTGGTGGAGAACAACCAGGGCCAGGATCTGCACTGGGCGCGCTGGCTGTTCCCGCTCTACCTGTTCCTGATGGGGCTCTTCATCTGGCCGCTGGCGCTGGCGGGTAAGCAGTGGGTGGGGGCAGACATGGCCTCGGACACCTATGTCATCAGCCTGCCCATGTCGCTGGGCTTTGACGGCATGGCGATGCTGGCGTTTCTCGGCGGCACCTCGGCGGCCACCGGCATGGTGATCGTCTGCACCATAGCCCTGGCCATCATGGTCAGCAACGATCTGGTGCTGCCGGTGCTGCTGCGCCGCTTCTGGCAGCAGGGGCGGGATGAGCGGCTGATGCGGCTGCTGCTGCAGGTGCGCCGGGGCGCCATACTGCTGATCCTGCTGGCGGCCTGGGTGCTCTATCTCTGGCTCGGGGATCTCACCAGCCTGTCGCGCATCGGCTATCTGTCGTTCGGCGCCGTGGCCCAGTTCGCCCCTGCCCTGCTGCTCGGGCTCTACTGGCGGCACGGCAACCGCAAGGGGGTCTATCTCGGGCTCGCCCTCGGGGTCAGCCTCTGGTTCGTGACCCTGCTGGCCGAGAGCGGCCTGCTGGCGGGCTCGCCCCTGGAGGCGCTGCTGGCCCCCCCCGACTGGCCCGCCTTCCGCGAGCTGAGCCTGGGGGCCTGGTGCATCTTCCTGAGCCTGTTGCTCAACCTGCTCGGCTACGTGGCGGGATCCCTGCTGTCGCGGGCGGCGGTGAGCGAGCGGCTGCAGGCCGCCAACTTCGTCGGCAAGCCGAGCCGGGATACCACGGCGCTCTACCAGGCGCGGGTCTCGGTCAAGGAGCTGGAGATGCTGGCGGCCCGCTTCGTCGGCTCGAGCCGGGTCAAGCGCGCCTTCGGCCGCTTCGCCGGTGAGCGCGGCGGCACCCTGGCGCCCCAGATGCAGGCGTCGGCCGATCTGATTGCCCACACCGAGCGGTTGCTGGCGGGGGTATTTGGCACCTCCTCCGCCCGGCTGGTGCTGGCCTCTGCCCTGCAGGGGCGCAACATGCAGCTCGAGGAGATAGCCACCATAGTGGACGAGGCCTCGGACGTGTTCCGCTTCAACCGCGGCCTGCTGCAGGGGGCCATAGAGCACATGGGGCAGGGGATCTCTGTGGTGGACAGGGAGCTCAAGCTGGTGGCCTGGAACCGGCGCTACATAGAGCTGTTCCACTATCCGCACGGGCTCATCCAGGTGGGGCGCTCCATCGAGGAGATCATCCGCTACAACGCCGGGCAGGGGCTCTGCGGCCCGGGGGACATAGAGGCCCAGGTGGCGCGCCGGGTCGCCTTCATGAAGCGGGGCAGCCCCCATGTCTCGGCGCGGGAGCGACCGGACGGCCGGGTGATCGAGATGCAGGGCAATCCCATGCCGGCGGGGGGCTTCGTGATGACCTTCACCGACATCACCCCCTTCCGGGCGGCGGAGCGGGTGCTGCGGGAAGCGAACGAGCACCTGGAGGCGAGGGTGGCCGAGCGTACCCACGAACTCTCCGAGCTCAACCGCCAGCTGCTGCTGGTGAACCAGCAGGTGGAGCGGGCGAACCACTCCAAGAGCCGTTTCCTGGCTGCGGTGAGCCACGATCTGACCCAGCCGCTGAACGCGGCCAAGCTGTTTACCTCCTCCCTGCTGGAGATGCTGCCGCAGGGAGGGGAGCAGGCGGCGGAGCAGGTCCGCATCGCCCGCCACATCGACGACGCCCTGGGGGCAACCGAGGATCTCATCACGGATCTGCTGGACATCTCGCGCCTCGAGGCGGGTAAGTTCAAGGCGAAGAAGCTCGATTTCGCCCTGAGCGACGTGCTGGGCAATCTCAAGGCGGAGTTCGGAGTGCTGGCCCAGGCGGGGGAGATCCAGTTCTCCGTGGTGGAGAGCCGCCTCGCGGTCTACAGCGACGTGCGCCTGCTGCGCCGGGTGTTGCAGAACTTCCTCACCAATGCGTTCCGTTACAACCCGGGCGGCCGGGTGCTGCTCGGCTGCCGCCGCCTGGGGGACAAGGTGCGCATCGAGGTGTGGGACAATGGCCCCGGCATTCCGCTGGACAAGCAGGAGGCGATCTTCGACGAGTTCTCCCGCCTCGATCACTCCCGCACCGCCAGGGAGCAGGGACTTGGCCTCGGGCTCGCCATCGCCCGCGGCATCTCCCAGGTGCTGGGACATCAGCTCTCCCTGCGCAGCTGGCCCGGGGCGGGGTCCGTGTTTGCCATCACCCTCAACCTAGCGACCCGGCCCGTGACGCCGAGCCAGCTGGCGCCCCCCGTGGTGCGAGACAGCCAGCTCGAAGGGATCCGGGTGCTCTGCATCGACAACGAGGAGGACATCCTCATCGCCATGGCCTCCCTGCTGGGACGCTGGGGCTGCGAGGTGCGCTGCGCCCAGAGCCTGGAGCAGGCAGAGGAGATCATAGGGGCCGGTTTCCTGCCCCGGCTGGTGCTCTCCGACTACCACCTGGATGACGGCAAGACGGGGCTGCAGGCGCTGCACATGATCCGGCTGGCCCATGGTAACGACATCGGCGGCATCATCATCAGCGCGGATCGCAAGAGCGAGCTGCAGACCCAGATCCGTGAGCACGGCTTTGGCTACGTCAGCAAGCCGGTCAAACCCCTCAAGCTGCGGGCGCTGATGAACAGCCTGCTGCTGCCAATACAGTGACAGCCTTCACACAATCAAGCATTGTTTGGCAAGTTCGGGAACTGTCATCAGGCGCCAGCATCACCGATGTTGGCGCCAGCTTGCCGGCATGTTCGCGAACAATCTGGAAAATGAGTCCTATTCGCTGTCATTTTTACTAGGTAGCGCCTCCTCCGACTCCCTCCTATAGTCATTCGGCGATTATTTTTGTCGCAAATCAAGTTGTGCAAAAAGGCAAACCGAACGAAAGTCCGGGACGCAAAGCCTCCGGTCTAAGGGTCAAAGCACCTAGGATAGCGGGGTCACCACAGGTTGTATCGTCCATGGGCCAAGCCATGGTGGCGATGATGTCTGCGTTACCTGGCAGGTTGCGTTGCCTTTTTCGTTGTTAATTCCAATAACGAAATAAGGAAGTTCAAATATGTTAAGTCCAAAACTTTCCCTGCTGGCGCTCCTGGTCGGGGGATTCTGTGCTACCTCCGCCTTCGCCGCTGCCCCGGGCAAACCCACCATAGGCTCGGGCCCCACCAAGTTCGCCATCGTCGAAGTCAATCAATCCGCCTCGGCCTACAACCAGCTGGTGACAGTCCACAAGGATGGCGCCCCGGTCAGCGTGACCTGGAACCTCTGGTCCGGTGACGTCGGTCAGACCGCCAAGGTGCTGCTCGATGGCCAGGAGGTGTGGTCAGGCCCCGCTTCCGCCGCGGGCACCGCCAACTTCAAGGTGACCAAGGGGGGCCGCTACCAGATGCAGGTGGCCCTGTGCAACGCCGACGGCTGCACCCTCTCCGACAAGAAGGAGCTGATGGTCGCCGATACCGACGGCAGCCACCTGGCACCGCTCAATGCGCCGCTCAAGGAGAACAACAAGCCCTACGCCAACAAGTCCGGCAAGGTGGTGGGGGCCTACTACGTGGAGTGGGGTGTCTACGGCCGCAAGTTCACCGTGGACAAGATCCCGGCCCAGAACCTGACTCATATCCTCTACGGCTTCACCCCCATCTGCGGCGGCAACGGCATCAACGACAGCCTCAAAGAGATCTCCGGCAGCTTCGAGGCGCTGCAGCGCTCCTGTGCCGGTCGTGAGGACTTCAAGGTCTCCATCCACGATCCCTGGGCGGCGATCCAGATGTCCCAGGGTAACCTCAGTGCCTGGGATGAACCCTACAAGGGCAACTTCGGCAACCTGATGGCCCTCAAGCAGGCCCACCCTGACCTCAAGATCCTGCCGTCGGTCGGGGGCTGGACCCTCTCCGACCCCTTCTACTTCCTGGGGGACAAGACCAAGCGAGATACCTTCGTCGCCTCGGTCAAGGAGTTCCTGCAGACCTGGAAATTCTTCGACGGGGTGGACATCGACTGGGAGTTCCCGGGTGGCCAGGGGGCCAACCCCAGCCTGGGCGGTCCGAACGATGGTGCCACCTATGTGGTGCTGATGCAGGAGCTGCGCGCCATGCTCGACGAGCTGGAAGCCGAGACCGGCCGCCAGTATGAGCTCACCTCGGCCATCAGCGCCGGCGGTGACAAGATTGCCAAGGTCGATTATCAGGCTGCCCAGCAGTACATGGACCACATCTTCCTGATGAGCTACGACTTCAGCGGCGCCTTCGACCTGACGAATCTGGCCCACCAGACCAACCTCTTTGCCTCCAGCTGGGATCCGGCCACCAAGTACACCACCGACAAGGGCGTCAAGGCGCTGCTGGGTCAGGGGGTGACACCGGGCAAGATAGTGGTGGGGGCGGCCATGTATGGCCGTGGCTGGACCGGCGTGAAGAACTACCAGGCAGGCAATCCCTTCACCGGCACCGCGACCGGGCCGGTCAGCGGCACCTGGGAAAACGGCGTGGTGGATTATCGCGACATCGTCAACAACCGCATGGGCGCAGGCTGGGAGCAGGGCTATGACGAGTCGGCCGAGGCCCCCTATGTGTTCAAGGCCAGCAGCGGCGATCTCATCAGCTTCGACAACGACCGCTCGGTCAAGGCCAAGGGGCAGTACGTGCTGGCGAACCAGCTCGGCGGCCTGTTCGCCTGGGAGATAGACGCGGACAACGGCGACATCCTCAACGCCATGCACGAGGGGCTGGGCCACGGCGAGGGTAGTCTGCCGCCGGTCAACAAGCCGCCGGTGGCCAATGCCGGCAGCGATCTGAGCGTCACAGGCCCGGCCGAGGTGACCCTCAACGGCAGCGCCTCCCACGATCCGGAAAGCGGCGCGCTGACCTACAGCTGGAAGCAGGTCTCCGGGCCCCAGGCCAGCCTGCTGGATGCCACCCAGGCCAAGGCCCGGGTGGTGCTGGACGCCGCCACTACCGACATCAATCTGGTGTTCGAGCTGACCGTGACCGACGATCAGGGGCTCTCGGCCAAGGATCAGGTGGTGGTGACCAACAAGGCACCGCAGCCGAACCTGCCCCCCGTGGTCAGCGTACCGGCCAGCGCCACCGTCGAGTCCGGCAAGCAGGTGACCATCAAGGCCACGGCGTCCGATCCGAACGGTGATGCCCTGAGCTACCAGTGGAGCCTGCCAGCGGGGCTCACCGCCACCGGTCAGGACAGCGCGACCCTGGTGGTCACGGGCCCGAGCGTCACCAGCGACACTGTCTATGACCTGAGTCTGGTGGTGACCGACGGGGCGCTGGATGCCAGTGCCGGCACCCGCCTGACCGTCAAGCCAGCCAGTACAGGTGGCGGCTGTGAGGCAACCGATCCGGATGCGGCCAACTGGCCGGCCTGGAGTGCCAGCACCGTCTACAACGCCGATACCAAGGTGAGCCACAACCAGCTGGTGTGGCAGGCCAAGTACTGGACCCAGGGCAACGAGCCAAGCCAGAGTGCCGATCAGTGGAAGCTGGTGAGCCAGGTACAGCTCGGCTGGAATGCCGCTGTGGCCTACAACGCCGGTGATCTCACCAACCACAACGGTCGCAAGTGGAAGGCCCAGTACTGGACCAAGGGCGATGAGCCCGGCAAGGCCGCCGTCTGGGTGGATCAGGGGGCAGCCAGCTGCAACTGATGGTCATAAGGAGTGGGGCCTTGGCCCCACTCCTTTTTCCTGTGGCGCTTTGTGGGCTGACCTCGGCCAGGGGCGGATAAGCGGCCAGCCATGGCCATCGGCGCCAGTCTTTCTCGGGAATTAATCATTTCACCCGAAGTTGAAAAAAATATTTTCATCTTGAAAACGCTTTCAATGGAGTGAGTTGGATGGTTGACATCCGCTCTCACGCCGAGCTTAACCCTGCCTTCAGGGATATTTCCTGATAGAACACCCAGTCAGGATCCCGCTCTGCCATTTGCAGTGACTGCGGCTATGGAGAATAATCGCGGCGCACTACTGATTAATTTGTGTATAAGGGCAAACCGGTTGAAAGGCCGGGACGCAAAGCTTCCGGTCTAAGGATCCATGATCTAGGACAGCGGGGCCGCCACAGGTCGTATCGATCCTCTGCCAAGGGGAGATCTTGCACCATCTGCTGGTTACGTCGTCCTTATCGTATTGACTAATAACGAAAAAGGATTATTCGCCATGCAAAGTCCACCCCTCCTTACTGCCGACCTGTCTGGTTGGCTCCCTGCTTGCCTTCCCCCTTCATGTCGCCGCGCCTGGCATACCCTGCCTCGGCTGGGGTGAAACCAACTTCGCCATCACCGGGCTCAACCCGCCCGCTCACGCCCTGCCGCTCAGGGTGATCGCCGTCAGTGGCGGCGGGAGAAGAGGGTTGAACCCTGTGCTCATGTCAACGCAATAACAACGACGTGCCTGCCACCGACGCAGGCGCCAAAAATAGGGACATCACTGAATGCAGATGAAAAAAAACAAGATAAATCTGGCGATGCAGGGGGGCATGCTCGCCCTGCTGGCCGCAGGGGCGGTGCCGCAGGCGCTGGCCCAGCAGAACTCCCTCACCGGGGAGTGGCGCAAGGATCAGATCAAGCCACGCCTCTACAGCCAGGAGGCCTGGGTCGACGGCTTTGCCTTGCAACTGCCGCTCGGGGCGACCTTCGCCCCCCGGATAACGGCCTGGGACGAGAATGATGGGGATCTCAGCGGCCGCATCAAGCAGCTCAGCGGTGTGAACACCCAGCAGGTCGGCAGCTATCTGGCAAAATACGAGGTGCGGGATAACGGCCTGCCCGAGATGGGGGGCTATCAGGGGGTTGGCGCAAGCACCACAACCTTTTCATTGCCCGTCACCGTCTATGATCCCGCCGTGGCGGTGCCGAGTGAGCTCGGTAAGCTGGGTAGCCTCTGGCAGGAGAGCCCAACCACTACAGGTCTCTTGCGTTTTCTCCCCGGCCAGAGCCTGAGCCGAACGATCCGTATCGCCTCAACCGAGCATCCCCTGAGTGGGGACGAGCTGGAGATCACGACCTTCAAGGTGCAGGAGGGGGCCTGGGGCGGCAACAGCCGTCAGTTCAGCCTGCGCCTCACCGACATCGAGAGCGGCGAGCCAGCCTATGAAGGCAGCGTCCTGCTCGTATCAGGCAAGCAGTTGACCCTGCCAGCGCCCATCAAGGTGCGGGCCGATCGGGACTACGAATTCATCCTGACCTATCTGACCGGCCAGTACGAACAGGGTTTTCGCACCAACGAGGAGGGGGAACTCTGGTTGCTGGCAGATGGGCAACAGACGCTCGAGGTGAACCCCTATGCCCAGGTGCTGCCCGACCCTGCCAACCAGCTGGCCTTCGATCCCGGTTTCAACTCTGCCCTGAAACAGAAGCTGCTTAGCAGTCAGGGCGAGTCGGAGGCGCTGCTGATCGCCAAGGTGCCGGGTCCGCAACCGGTGGCGCTCAGCTATCGCATCGCCAATCCCGAACTGGCCAGTCTGCAACTGGTACCGGGAGTGACCCAGGATCGGCTGGTGCTGCAGGGGCTGGCAGAGGGCGAGACCACCCTCGAAATCCTGGCCGATGATCGGCAGGTGGATCAGGTACGACTGTTTGTTACCGCCCCCAAGACGGTCAGCCTCTCCTACAGCTACATCGCCTTCCCCGGTGAGCGTCAGAGCCACCTGTGGGACGACGGTGCCATCATAATGGCGGACATGAGCCGACGTTTTGCCCCCTACAACATCCGCCTCAGCTGGGTGGACAACGGCATCTTGGTGCACGAATGGGACAAGAATGGCGATGGCCAGGCCTACGAACCCAGTACTGTGGAGCTGACGGCGCCGCTGCGGGAGGGCTGGATCCCGAACGCGGAACAGGTCTTCTCCAACATCTATGTGCTGCGCGGCTACAAGGATGAGAGCAGGGCATGCAGCTACCAGGGGAATGGTCTCTCTGTCGGTATGGGAGCCACAGATGGTGCGCCGCGCGCTGGCTATCGATACGCCTGCCCCGGCAATGTCACCGTCCATGGCCAGTCGCTGACCCTGGCCCATGAGCTGGGCCACAACCTGGGGCTGACGCACACGGGAGACGAGCCTTACCGGATGAGCAATATCATGACGGCGGGTCGAGCCGAGGGGGTCTTCTTCGCCCCCCAGTGGCGCACCATGCACCAGACCCTTGAGGCCAGAATAGCGGCCGGTGATGCGGGGGTCAGCGAGGCGAGTGGCGAGCCTGAGTCGCCTCCGCCAGCTACCAACCAGCCCCCCCTGGCCAACGCCGGTGGCGATATGCGTACCACGGGCCCGGCCGAGCTGGTGCTCGATGGTGCCGCCTCCCGGGATCCGGAGAACGGTGCCCTGCGCTACCAATGGCGCCAGGTCGGCGGTCCGCAGGTCTCCCTGAGGGATGCGGAGCAGGCACGAGCCAGGCTGAGTCTGGGCACGGTCGCCCAAGATACCCAGCTGACGTTCGAGCTGACCGTCACCGACGAACAGGGACTCGATGGTTCGGATCGGGTGGCGGTGACCCACCAGGCACCACCGCCCAACCAGCCACCCGTGCTGACCGCGCTGGCTCCCGCCTCGGTGCAGTCGGGCATGCAGGTGAGCTTCACCGCCAGCGCCACCGACCCCGATGGGGATGCGCTCAGCTACCAGTGGACGGTGCCGGCCGGCCTGACCGCCAGCGGCCAGAGCAGCAAGATCCTGGTGGTGACAGGCCCGAACGTGGTGGCCAGCACGGATTACGATCTGACTGTCACCGTGACCGATGGCGCCCAGGATGCCCAGGGCCAGACCCGGCTCACCGTCACCCCGGCAAGCGGTGGTGAATGCGGTGCCACCGATCCGGACGCGGCCTACTGGCCGGCCTGGAGCGCCAGCACCGTCTACAACACCGATACCAAAGTGAGCCACCACCAGCTGGTCTGGCAGGCCAGGTACTGGACCCAGGGCAACGAACCGAGCCAGACGGCGGATCAGTGGAAGCTGGTGAGCCAGGTGCAGCTCGGCTGGCATGCCGCCGTGGCCTACAGCGCCGGTGAGCTCGCCAACCACAAGGGACGCAAGTGGCAGGCCCGCTACTGGACCAAGGGCAACGAGCCCGGCAAGCACGATGTCTGGCTGGATCAGGGGGCCGCCAACTGCAACCTATGACCATCAGGAAGGGGGCCCTGGGGCCCCATTCCTTTTTCCATTCCTGTTTCAGCCTGCGGTGATGCCGCTGTGCGGCAACCAGAACCGATGCTCAGGTCGGGTGGTAGGACCTGGCCCCCGACGCCCATTTTGTAATGATTCCTGCAACAGGGCATGTGGACATGCCCACCACAACGAGAACCATAACAATGACAAAAACACAGTTAGCCAGCCTCATCATGGCCGCTCTGGCGAGCGGCCCCCTGTTGGCTGCCGTTCAGGCTCCCACCTCCTTGCCCTTCAATACCCAACCACCGACCAACGATCTGCAAGGATCGCTGGCGGCGCAGGTTCAATTCGCCCAGAGCCAGATCCTGCCGGCCCATGTCGCCGAAGGGGACAGCCAACCCAGGCTGACCGCCCTGCGCAAGAGCCTGCTGCTGGTCAGGCCGCTGCAAGCCGAGGCCGTCGTGCCCATGACGGTGACGGCGCGAGATGGCGCCGGGCAGACCCTCGGGACGCTCGGCCTCAACCCGCCCGAGCAGCTGCCAAAGACGGCCTATTACCTCGATGGTTCGCCGGAAGAGGGGGTCGACTTCACCCCGGCGGCGGGAACCACCAATGTCATCAGCAGCAGTGCCGAGCTGGCCCGGCTGGATGATGCCACGGCGAGCTTGCTGCGGGATCGCCTGGGACAGCACGCCCTGGTGGAGGTGAAGACCGCCGATGGCCGATGGGTCAGGGATATCTATCTGCCGGAGGGGATCGCCCTGGAAGGCAAGATGGTGCGTGCAAGTTCCAATGCCGGTTACAACTCGACGGTGCGCTACAGCGGCCGCCAGGTGACGCTCTCCCGCGGTCAGACCCTGCAGTTCAAGTTCGTCGGGGGTCAGTGGATCCGTGACGGGGAGCTCGAGAACAACGGCATCCGCTATGCGACCGACGCCTGGAGCGCCGTGCTGCCGGCGGAGTGGATCCGGCCAGGTCTGAGCCTACAGTTCAATCAGGGAAGCCTCGGCGGCGAGCTCACGGATCTCGCCATCGGTGCCCCGAGCGAGCTGCTCATCCACACCATAGACCTTGGCATGCTGACCACCCCCCGGGATCAGTTTGTCTTCGCCAGGGATCCCGAAGCCCATCGCGAGTACTTCCAGACGGTGCCGACCAGCCGGCTGATCGTCAGCCAGTATGCTCCCCTGTCGCTGCCGGAGGTGATGCTGCCAAACGGCACCCTGCTCACCGACTTCGATCCCGGCCAGGGGGGCTGGCACGAGGGCACCATGCGCCAGCGCATCGGCAAGGAGCTGATCTCCCACGGGATAGACAATGCGAACTACGGCATCAACAGCACTGCCGGCGAGGGGGAGAGCAGCCATCCCTATGTGGTGGCCCAGCTGGCGGCCCACAACAGCCGTGGCAAGTACGCCAACGGCATCCAGGTGCACGGCGGGTCGGGCGGGGGCGGCATAGTCACCCTCGACAGCTCCCTTGGCAACGAGTTCAGCCACGAGGTGGGCCACAACTATGGTCTCGGCCACTATGTTGGCGGCTTCCAGGGCTCGGTGCACCGCAGCGCCGAGGCGGTCAATTCGAGCTGGGGCTGGGACGGGGATCGCAATCGCTTCATTCCCAACTTCGGCGCCAGCCGCAGCGGCCAGAGCGCCTGTCTCGACGGCCAGTGCCAGGCGCCTTTCGAGGGCCACCCGTTCGGTTTCGATGCCATGGCGGGCGGCTCGCCCTTCTCCGGCTTCAACCGCTTCACCCTCTACACCCCGAACTCGGCCGCCATCATCCAGCGCTTCCTCGAGAGCAAGGCGGTGTTCGATGGCGCTTCCCCGACTGGATTCAGCAAGTGGGATGCCGCCACCGCCACCATGGTGCCCTACCAGCACAGGGTGGAGCAGCTGGAGCAGATAAATGCGCCCATCAAGGATCTGGGCGAGGCGACGCTGGCGGCCCTGCTGGCGGAGTATGATCTGGTCAAGGTAGCCATGTGGGACGGCAACTGGACGCGCAACATCCAGGCGCCCCCTGCCGGAGCCGGGAATGCGGGGCGCATCCTGACCGTGGAGCACGGTGCCGGCTACAACAGCATCCTCTTCATCAACGGCCAGCAGATCACCGTCTCCCGTGGTTTCAAGAAGAGCTACACCTCGGACGGCAGCCGCTGGCACGAAGGGCCTGTGGTGGATACTCGGGTGGCACGCAAGCCGCAGGTATTCGGGGTGCCGGTGACGACCCTGGTGGGCTATTACGATCCTCGCGGGCTGTTGCCGAGCTACCTCTATCCGGCCCTGCACGGTGCTTACGGCTTCGGCTATGGGGATGACGGCGAGCGGATCGGGGCGGGGGATTGCCAGCTGCAGGTGGAGACCCGGGAGGGCTTGCTGCACTTCCGGCTGGCCAATCACCGGCTCAATGCCGGCGTGATGAACAAGTTCCATGTCAATGTGCCCACGGCCAGCGAGCCACGGGGCGCCGCCGTGATCTGCGCCGCCGGGACCCAGGCTCAGAGGGCCATCTCGGCGCCGGCAGTGGATCTCTCCTTCACCGTCAACGGGCGCCCGCTAGAGTAAGGGGGTCGCGCCTTCATTGCCGGGGGAGAGCACATCGCCATTGGCGAAGAAGCAAAAAAAAGGCCCGTATGGGCCTTTTTTCATGGGGATCAGAGGGGCTTTTGCCACAGGCTCAACAGCAGATCCTGTTCCAGCTCGTCCGGCCCCTGGTGGGTGAAGGCGTGACGCTGTTCACCGCCGGCACGCCAGCCGAGGCGACTGGTTTCCAGCACATGGGCGCGCAGAGCCTGATCCATGGTCATGGAGAACTGGCAGCGTTGCCGCTCAACGGGGACTAGTCCGGCCAGGGCTGGCCAGCTGAGGGGGTGCTCCATGCTCACCGGGTTGAGGCTGACCCTCAGCTGCCACTGGTGGCGCGGGCCGGGTTGCAGGTGGAGCAGGTAGCCACCCGGGGTCAGCAGGCTGACCAGCAGCTCTGTCTTGATCTTGAGGTCGTTGACCAGCAGCACTTGGGCGGAGCCTGCCAGCAGCGGTGCCTTGGCCGGATCGGCGATGACGAAATGGCCGTCGGGTTGTGCCTTGTTGGCGGCGAAGATGGCGTTCTTGGCCAGATCGAAGCCGCCAAATTGCCAGCCCGGCAGGCGCTCTGCCAGGGCGCGGCAGTAGTACCCCTCACCACAGCCGAGGTGGATCAGCTCGCGCTCGCCGAGTGGCGCCAGCAGGGCCGCCATGGCCTCCACCAGGGGCAGCTGGTGTCCCTGCTCCAGGAAACGGCGCTTGGCACGCAGCAGGGCCCGACTGTCGCTGTCCTTGGGATCCTTCTTGCCCGGGATGAGATCCAGATAACCTTCCGGGGCCGGATCGAAATGGTGCTTGTTGTCGCAATAGACCCCGCGGGAGGCTTCATGAAGATGCAGGGGGCTGCGGCACAGGGGACATTGAAGATGCATACACACTCGCTTGGTTGAGGCCGGGGAAGGGCGTGCGGGATTATAGGGGAGGAGATCAGAAAAGGCTGCCGTGGCAGCCTTTTTTATCCAACGGCCCTGTGCTGAGCCGTCGGGGAACCCGGTCAGCGGGTGCCAAACACCACTATGGTCTTGCCGTGGGCCGAGATGAGCTCCTGCTCTTCCAGCATCTTGAGGATGCGGCCGACGGTTTCGCGGGAGCAGCCGACGATCTGGCCTATCTCCTGGCGGGTGATCTTGATCTGCATGCCATCCGGATGGGTCATGGCGTCCGGCTGCTTGGCCAAGTTCAGCAGGGTCTGGGCAATCCGGCCGGTCACGTCCAGGAAGGCGAGGTTGCCGACCTTCTGGCTGGTGTGCTGCAGGCGCTTGGCCATCTGGCCGGAGAGGCGCAGCAAGATGTCCGGGTTGACCTGGATCAGCTGGCGGAACTTCTTGTAGGAGATCTCGGCGACTTCACAGGCGCCTTTGGCACGTACCCAGGCGGAACGCTCCGGATTCTCGTTCTCTTCGAACATCCCCATCTCGCCCAGGAAATCCCCCTGATTCAGGTAGGAGAGGATCATCTCCTTGCCCTCGTCATCCTTGATCAGGACGGCGACTGTACCCTTGACGATGTAGTAGAGGGTTTCCGCTTTTTCACCGGCGTGAATAAGGGTGCTCTTGGCGGGATACTTATGAATGTGGCAATGCGACAAGAACCACTCCAGGGTGGGATCGCTTTGCGGTTTGCCAATGATCATGAGACTTCCTCTGTAGTGTCATTTTTATGGACTGTGCGTCCAGGCAAGTTGCCAAGCTTGCCATTCCTTAGTCTTTGGTCGCAGTAGAATAAGAGCCTTTGTCTGTGCTGACAAGGCTTTGGGACTTTGGTGTCCATCTGTGTGCATCGATCTGCTGCGCCATCCGGGCCATTCTAGGCAAGAAGGGGGGAAGATATGTTGATTTCGATCTATTTCCTTCAGGGTCTGCCACGGTTTCGGAACAAGTCCCGGCGCCGGGGCGAGGCGGTCATGAAACCGGGGGTGGTGCAACGTGACGGGGCATGTGCCACTCGACCCCTGCTTGAGGTATGCTATGGGCGTCAGAACCGTCGTCATTGAGAGGAAATGTGAGATGAAAGCCAAGGTCAGCTGGGTGGAAGGCATGAAGTTTGTGGGCGAGAGCGAGTCCGGTCATCAGGTGACGCTGGACGGCGCCAACCCGGGCGAAGGTGCCAGCCCGATGGAGATGATCCTGCTGGCCGTCGGTGGGTGCAGCTCCATCGACGTGGTCTCCATTCTGGAGAAGGCGCGCCAGTCCGTGACCGCCTGTCATGTGGAGCTGGAAGGGGAGCGTGCCGACTCAGTGCCCCGGGTGTTCGAGAAGATCCATCTCAAGTTCGTCGTGACCGGCAAGGGGCTGGCCGAGAAACAGGTTGCCCGCGCGGTCGACTTGTCGATGGAGAAGTATTGTTCCGTCTCCCTGATGTTGGAAAAAGCGGTAGAAATTACCCATAGTTATCAAATCGTTGAAGCTTGATAGTTGTAGTTTGTCCCGTCGATAACGCCATGACATAAGGAAAGTGCGATGAAAAAGATAATGATGTTGCTTCCCCTGTTCGGGCTGGCTGCCTGCAGCATGCCGCAGCCGACCCAGTATCAGTACAGCCAGTATCAGTGCGGGGAAGAGTTGTTGGCCATCACCTATGATGCCCAGGCCGACATGGTGCAGTTCCCTTATGCCGGGGTCTATCACAAGCTGGGTCGCATCGAGTCACCCAAAGAGACCGCCAGCTATTCCGATGGGGTGACCACCTTCTCCCATCAGGAAAAACAGGCCACCCTGGTCAAGAACGGCGTGACCCTGCTGACCTGCGAACTGAAGTAATCCTCATGCCGTGCAACGGCGTGTATCCACAACGGCCTGCTTGAAGCAGGCCGTTGTGTTATGGGGCTCATTGGGCGGGCAGGGAGCCGAGGAGTTGAGCGGCGAGCTGCTGGCTCAGCTGGCTGCGCTCGTCCTCGGCGATGGGCACGTCGCTGGCGAGCTGGATGGCGCTGCTCCAGACGCTTTGCTGGGTGCGCCTGTCGATCAGCAGTATGGCCAGGGTGCCCTTGCGGGCATCGGCGGCGGCATTCAGCCCTGGGGTCATGCCGATGCGGGAGAATATCTCCCCATCGCTCATGTCCTGGCTGCCCGCCACCCCGATGGCGACCCAGACGTCGGCCTCATCGAGGGGCACGCTGCGCCAGCCCTTGCCGTCGAGCACCTGGGTGACGGCCTGCTGCACCGGCTCCAGCCAGGGGGCGGCGCTGTTGCCCGCGTACTGGAACTGCTCCGCCAGCGCATAGCGTGGCGTCGCCCCGTAGGCCCAGTTGTCTGCCGGACGAACCACCATGGTGCCCGTCTCGACCGTGGGGGCGGCGGGGCCAGTGCTGCAACCGCCCAGCAGGGCTGCCAGCGTGAATGAGAGAAGTGCACCGCGCATCATAAGCTCCTTGGCTCAGGTGATCTTGCCGGTTTCTAACAGTTGCTGGATCAGGGGACGCAGGATCAGCTCCATCGCGAAACCCATCTTGCCCCCCGGCACCACTATGGTGTTCATTCTGGACATGAAGGCCCCGTCTATCATCGACAGCAGGTAGGGGAAGTCCACCTGCTTGATGCCCCGAAACCGGATCACCAGCATACTCTCGTCCAGGCTGGGTATCACCTTGGCGCTGAAGGGGTTGGAGGTGTCCACCGTCGGCACCCGCTGGAAGTTGATGTGGGTGCGGGAGAACTGCGGTGTGATGAAGTTGATGTAGTCATCCATGGAGCGGACGATGGAGTCGGTCACCGCCTCGCGGGAGTGGCCACGCTCCGAGGTGTCGCGAATGAGCTTCTGGATCCACTCCAGGTTGACGATGGGCACCACGCCGATGAGAAAGTCCACGTGACGGGCCACGTTGTGTTCGCCGGTCACCACGCCGCCGTGCAGCCCTTCGTAGAACAGCAGGTCCGTCTCCCCCGGCAACGCCTGCCAGGGGGTGAAGGTGCCCGGCATCTGGTTGAAGGGGACCGCCTCGTCGAAGCTGTGCAGGTAGCGCCTGTACTGGCCGCTGCCACTCTGGCCGTACTCCTGGAAAAAGGATTCCAGCAGGCCGAAGTCGTTGGCCTCGGGGCCGAAGTAGCTGATGTGGCGTCCCTGCTCGCGCGCCTTGCGGATCGCCACGTCCATCTCGGGCCGCGTATAGCGGTGAAAACTGTCCCCCTCGACCACGGCCGCCTTGTATCCGAGCTGGTGGAACATGGAGCGGAAGGCGTTGGTGGAGGTGGAGGTGCCGGCACCGGAGGAACCGGTAACCGCAATGATGGGATGCTTGGCCGACATAGAATTCTCTCTTCCTTGGGAGTTCCGTTATAAAGGCAGGTTCAAAGTGCGGTCAAGTGCAGCCTTGCTGCGCGGGCTGCATCATGAGCCCCCCATGCCCCCGGCTGCTGGCCTCCATCGGCGCCGCGACAGTCGGCGAGGGAGGCAAAACAAGCCTGTTCGAAGCGCCTGTCTCATCGGGCGAGCCGCCCATCTTCCCCCCTGAACTGAACGCCGCACCGCAGTGCTCGGCAGGGCCCGGGCCGGGCATTGTTCAGCTCGTGTTCCTTCTCTTGTGTCACTCTGCCGGAGAGTCATCCCTCGGCGCATTGCTCAAATGTGTCTTGGGTACGACATTGACGCTCTCGTGCAACTCGCTGTAGACGAGCATGGCACTACCTTGTAGTAATTGTTGTCTGACCTCTTCAACCTTGTCGGCCAGGCTGACATCCTGTTCGCCGTATTCGGTGCCTTCTTGCAGGACGAAATGTTCGAGCAGGTTGTTGAGGGTGTCTGGATCCAGTTCTTGCCAGGGGATAATCATGATTTCATCTTCAGTCAAAGCGATGCGGATATTGTCGGTGTCTGACCGGCAAGCGCAAGGAGTTTATCTGGACCTGAGCGAGGGTTCTTATGGCATCAGCTGAACAGCGTCGCCCAAGCAGTGAGTTTGACCATCACCTTTACGATGCGCGTCGCCGTGCCCTGAGCGCCGGGCTGCGCTGGTTCTGGGCCATCAACCAGCTGGCGATCCTCTTTCTGCTTGCGCGTTTCTATATCTATCAGGATGCCCGCCTGGTGGCGATCGAGGGGCTGCCCTGGCGGTATGAGTGCCAGCTAGCCCTGGTGCTGGTGGCGAGCGTGCTGCCGCCCCTGGGCTGGCGCTGGTTCTCTCGTCAGGGAACGCCGAGATGGCAGCCCTGGCTCTGGGGTTGCGCCATGTTGTGGGGACTGGCCTGGGCGATGACGGCCTATGCCATCGCCACCATAGAACTCAGAGGGGGCTTCAGCCTGGCATTCAACATCGTCAGCCTGTTGCTGCTGACGGCCCTGATCGCCTTCTACAGCGAGTGGCGCGTCTTCTATTGCCTGAGCGCCCCGCCTCTGCTCTTCCTGCTGTTCGAGGAACGCTGGGTGATACTACCGTCCGGCACCGTTCACTGGCTGGCGGCCATGTGTCTGCTGATCGTCCTGGAGACGGGGCGGCGGATGCTCAACGGCTGGTTCGAGCTGGCGGTGTCGCGCGAATATGACAACCTGATGCTGGCACGCAAGATGGACGCCATGGCCCATCGCGATCCCCTGACCGGGCTCGCCAACCGCCGCCACTTCGATCAGGTCTGCAAACAAGCCATCGCCCAGGGAACGACGCTGGAGACACCGCTCACCGTGATCCTGCTGGATGTGGATTTTTTCAAGCGATACAACGACCACTACGGCCATCAGGCGGGGGATGAGTGCCTGATCCTGGTGGCCGAGTGTCTGGAGGAGAGCGTGCGGGAACCCGGCGATCTGGTGGCCCGTTACGGCGGGGAGGAGTTTGTGGTGTTGCTGCAGGAGACGACGCTGGCCGGTGGCCAGGAGGTGGCGGAGCGCATTCGCGCCACCCTGGCGGCCCGGGCGCTGCCCCACGAGGGCTCCGACGTGGCTCCCCATCTCACCCTGAGCCAGGGGATCGCCCAGTGGCGTCCGGGGGAGAGCCTGGTCATGCTGCTCGAGCGGGTGGACGGCGCCCTCTATGAAGCCAAGGGGGCAGGACGCAACGGCTACCGCCTGGCGTCCTGAGTCTGCTCCCGCAGCCACTGGCTGATCCGCTCCTCCAGCCAGAAGCGGGGTCGCCAGGGAGTACCGTGCAGGAAGCCCACGTGGCCACCGCGCCGGCTCAGCTCGTAGCGCACCATGGGGGAGAGCTGCTCCGGTCTGGGGATCACGGCCCCGGTCATGAAGGGATCGTCGGCGGCGTGGATGATCAGGGTCGGGATGGTGATGCGCGCCAGGAGATCAAGGCCGGAGCAGGTCTGATAGTAGTGATCGGCGCTGTCGAAGCCATGGAGCGGGGCCGTGACCTGCTCGTCGAAGTCGCGCAGGGTGGCGATGCGGTTCACCTGCTCCGGTTGCCAGCGGGACTGGGCCGCGGCCTGATGGCGGATCTTGCTCTGCAGATTGGCCCTCATGGTGCGCAGCAGGTAGCTCTGATACACCCGTGAGAATCCCTGATTGACCCTGTCGGCGCAGCTCGCCAGTTGCAGCGGCGCCGAGATCACCACGGCGGCGGTGAGTTCATTCGGACAGGCCCGCGCCAGCAGATTGACCAGCATGTTGCCCCCCAGGGAGTAGCCGATGGCGATCAGCGGCTTGCCGGGGAAACGGCGACCGAGCTCGGCGATCAGCGCCTCTGCATCCTCGATGGCGCCGGAGTGATAGGCCCGCAGCAGCCGGTTCGGCTCGCCGCTGCACCCCCGAAAATGCATCAGCACGGCGTCGTTTCCCTGCCGCTGCAGATGGGCAAACAGTCCCTTGGCATAGTGGGAGTGAATGCTGCCCTCCAGACCGTGAAACAGCACCAGCAGCGGCCGCTCATCCGGGCTGATGGCCCCGCTCCAGGCGAGATCGACGAAGTCCCCATCCGCGAGTTCGAACCGTTCAGGGATGAAGCGGGCCGGCGCGCGGCGCAGCCACTTCGGCAATATGGTTTGCAGATGGGCATTGCGGGCCCACCAGGGGGCGTGGAAGTGGCTTTCTGTCAGCATGCAACGACTCGGGGTAGCAGAAGAGGAAACGGGCGGCGAGCCCAGGGCCCGCCGCGGTATCAGGCGGGCAGGCGGTCGTGGTGTTCGGCGCCGCGCAGCATGGCCTGGATCAGCTCGTTGGCTTCAAACTTGGTCAGTGCCTCGTGGGCGCCGACCTGATGGGCCCGCTCCACGCTGATCTCGCTGGAGAGGGAGGTGTGCAGAATGATGTAGGCCTCTGCCAGCCTGGGATCGCTCTGCACCTCGAAGGCCAGCTCGTAACCGTCCAGCCCCGGCATCTCTATGTCGCTCACCAGGATGTCGATTCGGCTGCCCTGGGCGACCCTGGCCTGCATCAGGCTGAGGGCATCGCGTCCGTTGGTGCACACCTCGTAGGGAATGTTGATGTAATCGAGGGCCGCCATCAGCTGGCGGCGGGCGACGGAGGAGTCGTCCACCAGCAGGATCCGCATCGGCTTGAGCCGCTCGCGCTGCACATCGGTCAGCACGGGGTAGAGGTGGCTGGGATCGTCCGGATAGACCCGGGACAGGATCAGCTCCACGTCCAGCAGCTGGATCAGCTGATCCCCCACCTTGGTCACCCCGGTGACGAAGACGTTCTGCCCGAGGGAGGGTGGTGGCGGCTCTATGTCGCGCCAGTTGCACTCGGTGATCTTGTCGATGCCCCGCACCAGGAAGCCCACCAGGGTGCGGCGGCAATCCGTGATGATGATGAAGCAGCTGGGCATCTCCTCCCGGCTGATGGGGCGATAGCCCACCGCCATCGCCATGTCGATCACGGGGATGGTGGTGCCCCGCATGCTGGCCGCCCCGAGCACGGTCGGGTGCGAATGGGGCAGGGCGGTGAGCTGGGTGTAGGGGACTATCTCCTTCACCTTGAGGGTGCCGATGGCGAAGGATTGCCTGGCTGAGAGGTGAAACAGCAACATGCCCTGGGATTGGTTGGCCTTGCTCGTCATGGCGGATGTCCTGTTGATCTAATCGGTGACGGTCAATCTGGTGTTCAGCATAGAGGATGGTGACCAGGATGATGCCGTTGTTATTAACGGTTATTAGCGACCGCGAGCCGCAAAACTGGACCCTGTCACCCTCATTTATTTTCTCGTCCGGTTCACTGGGGGGAGGCCACCGCCTCCAGCGTCAGCCCGAGCCAGTGCTGGCACGCCTGCGCCAAAGCCTGTTCATCCCGGTAGCCGAGCTTTGCCACGACCTGGGCCGGCTTGCTGCCACTTCTGAGCAGGCGTACTCCTTGCAGCAACTGCCACTGGGCACCGAGTGCATCGGCCGTCAGGGCGGGATCCTCGATGCCCCGCTGGGCGAGGCAAGCCTGCCAGGCTGCGGCGCTGCCTTCCGACTGGCTGGCCAGGGCGCGCCAGGCGGCTTGCAGCGGCTGATCCGCCTGCGCCAGGATGGCACAGGCCTGCAACTCGTCCCCGATGACCCGCAGACGGTGGCCATAGGCCTCTTGCCAGTCACGGGGCCTGGACCAGCTGGCCAGGCTGTCCAGCAGGGCGTCCATCAGCGGGGTAGGTTGCAACCAGCCAGCCTGGGCCGGTTGCGTCACCCGCACCGAGCAGGTCAGCAGATCATGCTGACAACCCGCCAGGGGAGTAAAGGCGGCGAGGGCATCGGCGCACAGCCAGAAGTGGCTGCCCGCCGTCAGCAACAGCTCATGGGAGCCGAGTCTCAGCAGCGCCGCACCCTGGGTGACGCGCAGCAACTGACCCAGGGGGGAGCGTTTGCGGGGGCCGACCTGCAGGCAAGGAGTGGAAAAATGCTGATATTCGATGGCGTGATGCATGTAAAAACCCTGATATGATGCTGCCTGGAGGTAACAAAAATGGAAACCAGACGTAAAAAGCGCTTCATTGCCGGTGCGGTTTGCCCGGCGTGCGGCAAGATGGACACCATGATGCTGTATATGGAGCATGGAGTCGAGAAGGTGACCTGTGTCGACTGCGGGGATACCCAGGTGCAGACCCAGGCCGAGGTGGACAAGGCGACCCGGGAGGCCGAACAGGTCATAGGGGTCTTTCGTCCCGAGTGACCTACCATTGGCTGGCCGGAGTGGACCGGGTCATCCGGGAGGCCGAACAGTCATAGGGGTCTTTCGTCCCGAGTGACCTACCGCCGGATGGCCGGGGTGGACCGAGTCATCCGCGAGGCCGAACAGGTCATAGGGTCTTTCGTCCCGAATGACCTACCGCCGGCTGGCCGGGGTGGACCGGGTCATCCGGGAGGCCGAACCGCTGATAAAGGTGTTTCGCCTACAGTGAGGGGCCTCTTGATAATACCCGGGGTGGGGCAAGGCTCGTTCTGGACTGCTGACTTTTTCAGCATGGCGGAGCGGGGCAGATCATATGCTTGGCCACCTTTTTAAGGTATTCTGGGCCCGTTTTTTTCTATCCGCAGGATCCCTGACATGAAAGTAGCTCCCCTGAGCGTGGTTACGCTGGAATACACGGTCACCGACGAACACGGTGAAGTCATCGACACCACTGTCGGTAAAGAGCCTCTGGTGTATCTGCACGGTACCCGTTATCTGGTCTCCGGCCTCGAAGCCGAGCTGGAAGGCCGCAGCGTGGGCGAGGCGTTCGACGTCACCCTGACGCCGAGCCAGGCCTATGGCGAGTATGACGAGAACCTGGTGCAAGAAGTGCCCGGCGAGCTGTTCGATGGCATGGAAGTGTCTGAAGGGGATACTTTTGTGGCCGAGACCGACGATGGCCACCGCCCGGTGACCGTCATCGAAGTCTCCGAAGAGTTCATCAAGGTGGATGGCAACCATCCGCTGGCCGGTGTGACCCTGGGCTTCAAGGTCGAGATCAAGGACGTGCGTGCCGCGACCGCCGAAGAGCTGGCTCACGGCCACGTGCACGGTGCCGGTGGCTGCGGTCACGATCATGGTCATGACCACGGTCACGATCACGACCATGACCACGGCGGTTGCTGCGGCGGTCACGGCCACGATCACGGTCACGACCACGGCGACGAGCAGGGTCACGGCGGTTGCTGTGGCGGCGGTGGTTGCGGTGGCAAGGGCCATCACCACTGATCTGCCGACTGGCAAGATGAAAAAACCCGCTGCGTGCGGGTTTTTTTATGGCGGCGCACTCAGTAGTGCGGGGGCGGCGTCTCTTCGGCCATGCTGGCGATCTGGCTCGGCTGCACGCTCTGCAGCTTGTCCACCAGCAGCTGGATCTGATGCTTGAGCCGGTCGAGTTCACGGCCCTGGGTGGTCACCTCCTCGTTGAGCTGCTCCACCGTGTATTCGGCATAGGCGAGACGGCTTTCCAGGGTCTCGAGACGATCGTTTACTTGCTGACTCATGGGCCTCTTGGTCCTTACTTGATAGTCCAGATTTCGGCCAGGCCACTGGAACTGGCGCTGACGAGGTGGCCATTGTCGCGCAAAGCCACGCCATAGACCACAGCGCTCGGTGGTTTCACCTTGGGATGAGGCGAGACGCGCCAGCTTTGCAGCAGACTGCCATCGCTCACCCGCCACAGGGAGAGCTGGCGTGAGGGGGCGCCGGTGACGAGCCAGTCGCCATCCTTGACGAACCGCGCGCTGGTGTAGACCTCGAAGCGGTGATCGAACTGCAGCCGGCTCACCTCCTTGCCAGTCTTGAGATCCCAGATGCTGGCCTGACGGCTGTCGGCGGTGAAGGCGAAGCGCCCCGCCGGATCCAGTCTCGCCATCACCACCCGGCCAGCGTGGTTGAAACGCCACACCACCTGGCCGCTGCGGGTATCCCACAGATAGGCGCTGTAGTCGTTGCCGCCGGTGAGGGCGTAGCGGCCATTGGCGGAGAGATCCACGGTGTTGACCTGCTCGGTATGGCCGAGGAACTGCAGCCTGCGTCCGGTCTGGGTGTCCACCAGCTCCGCCTTGCCATCTTCGCGGCCGATCAGCACCAGACGGCCATCGGCCGAGAGTGCCGCATCCCTCAGGCTGGATTCAGGAAGTGAATAGTAGCCTTGGGAGCGACCATCTTGCAGGCGCCAGATGGCAAAGGTGCGCTGGGTGGCCGTGATGGCGTGGCTGTCGCCCGGGGAGAAGCGGGTGAGGGTGACGAACTCTTCCTGGTCCTCGCTCTGACGCCAGCGCCAGCGCTCCTTGCCCTGTTCCAGATCCCAGACCACTGTGCCCTGGCCCAGGCTGGAGACGATGGCCTGCTTGCCGGAACTGGCGAGATCCGCACTCAGCAAGCCCTGGTTGGCGAGGCGGATCTGCTGGCCGGGAAGTGAGCTCTGTTCGCACCCTGTCAGCATCAGGCAGATACCGATGAGATAAATGGCACTTTTGATCATTTTTCCTGTCTCATGCTTTCGTTACCTGCGATCACGGCGTTAGTATAAGGCGCTTATCACGATAAACCTCTCATTTCACGAAGGAACCGAGAGCGGTATTTAGAGTTTTGGAGAAACTGATGAACAATTTTCTGAAGGTGTCCCTGTTGGCTGCGGCCGTTGCCGTGGGTCTGACTGCTTGCCAAAAAGATGAGAAGCCTGCTGCCAATACCGCAGAGGTCAAGGCAGAAGCCAGCAAGCCGGCAGAGGCCCCCAAGGCAGCAGCCAAGAGCTTTGAAGAGCAATCCGGCTATGCGATCGGCCTCTCCATGGGTCGTTATATCGCCAATACCCTGGAACGTCAGCAGGAACTCGGCATCAAGCTGGACAACAGCGTCATCCTCAAGGGGGTGACCGACGGTCTGGGCAAGGAAGCCAGCATGACTGACGAGGAGATCCAGAAGGTCCTGCAGGAATACGACGCCAAGATCAACGAGCTGACCAAGGCCAAGGCTGACAAGGATGCGGTGGAAAACCTGAAGAAGGGTGAAGAGTACCTGGCCGCCAACGCCAAGAAAGAGGGCGTGAAGAGCACCGAATCCGGTCTGCAGTATCAGGTCGAGAAGCTGGGTGACGGCGCCAAGCCCAAGGCCACCGACATCGTCAAGGTACACTACACCGGCACCCTGACCGATGGCACCAAGTTCGACAGCTCAGTCGATCGCGGCGAGCCGGCCACCTTCCCGCTCAACCAGGTGATCCCGGGCTGGACCGAAGGCGTGCAGCTGATGCCGGTCGGTTCCAAGTTCAAGTTCTTCCTGCCGTCCAAGCTGGCCTATGGCGAGCACGGTGCAGGCTCCATCCCGGCCAACGCCGTGCTGGTATTTGACGTCGAGCTGCTGGCCATCGAAAAGCCGGCTGCCGATGGCGCCGATGCGAAGAAATAGGCAGTCAATGCGATGAAAACGGCTCCCCTGGGAGCCGTTTTTACTTGTGTCGCGCCAGTATGGGCGAGAGAAAGCTGGGGGGGCCGTCTTGAGTGTGTGGCGGCTAGCCCCCAGAATAGACAACAAAATCAATCGCAAGGATGGATCTCGTGGCTGAAAGCAAACCCCGTGTCCTGCTGGTGGAAGATACCCGCAGTCTGGCCGTCGTCTATGAGCAGTACCTGGTTCAGGATGGCTATGAGGTGCTGCTGGCCGATTGCGGCCAGCAGGCACTGGCGCAGTTGCTGGCCAGCCCGCCTCCCGTTGTGCTGCTCGACCTCGAACTGCCCGACATGTCCGGCATGGCCATACTGCAGCAGATCACCGAGCAGCAACTGCCCTGCTCGGTGGTGGTGATCACCGCCCACGGCTCGGTGGACGTGGCGGTGGAGGCGATGCGCTGCGGTGCCTTCGATTTCCTGACCAAGCCGTTCGACGGCAAGCGGCTGTGCGCCACCGCCCGCAACGCCTACAAGCATCAACAGCTCAGCTCGCTGGTGGCCCAGTATAGGGAGAACTTCGAGCGCAGCTCCTTTGCGGGCTTCATCGGCGCCTCCATGGCGATGCAGGCTGTCTATCGCATCATAGAGAGCGCGGCGCCGAGCAAGGCGACCGTCTTCATCACGGGGGAGAGCGGCACCGGCAAGGAGGTCTGTGCCGAAGCCATCCATCAGTGCAGCCCGCGCCGGGATCAGCCCTTCATCGCACTCAACTGCGCCGCCATTCCCCACGATCTGATGGAGAGCGAGATCTTCGGCCATGTGAAGGGAGCCTTTACCGGCGCCCAGGGGGATCGCAAGGGGGCGGCCAGCCTGGCGGACGGCGGCACCCTCTTCCTCGACGAGATCTGCGAGATGGATCTCGACCTGCAGAGCAAGCTGCTGCGCTTCATCCAGACCGGCACCCTGCAGCGGGTCGGCAGCGGCAAGGTGGAGACGGTGGATGTGCGCTTCGTCTGCGCCACCAACCGGGATCCCCTGGTGGAGGTGAAGGCGGGGCGTTTTCGCGAGGATCTCTACTACCGGCTGCACGTGATCCCGCTCTCCCTGCCCCCCCTGCGCGAGCGCGGCGAAGACATACTGCTGCTGGCCCGCGACCTCCTGCTGCGATATGCCAAGGAGGAGCACAAGCGCTTCCGGGATTTCGATGCCGACGCCGTGCGGGTGCTGCTCGATTACCCCTGGCCCGGCAACGTGCGCGAGCTGCAGAACGTGGTGCGCAACATAGTGGTGCTCAACGATCGCGAACTGGTGAGCAAGGATATACTGCCACCGCCGCTCAACGGCGGCCGTGCGCTCCCCATGCCTGCCCCTGCCGCAACCCCCGAGATCCTGGCCGAGCCCGTGCCGACCCCGCTGCCGGTACGCCCGCTCTGGCTGGTGGAGAAGGAGGCCATAGAGCAGGCCATCGCCAGCTGTGACGGCAACATCCCCAAGGCGGCGGCGCTGCTGGAGATCAGTCCCTCGACCATTTATCGCAAGAAGCAGGGGTGGGAAGAGGCGAGCCTGGCTTAAGGCTTAAGGCTTAAGGCTTAAGGCTCAAGCACGGCTGGGCTCAGGTCTTTCCTTATCTGTCGCAAGAGGCAGGGCTGGGAAGAGGCGAACCTGGTTCAAGGCTCAAGCACGGCTGGGCTCAGGGCTTCCCTTATCTGTCGCAAGAGGCAGAGTCGGGAAGAGGGGGTCTGGCCTGAGTGACGGGCGGCGCGGGCCGCCCGCTCCTTTTGTGATCCGCCGTCAGAGCTTGGCGAGGCGCTTGAGCCTGGCCAGCCGCTCCGCCTCGTTGGCCTGCAGCCAGCCATCCCGCGAGAGCAGGAACCAGGCGCGGGCGAAGTATTCGGGGGCGGCCGGATCGTCCAGCATCAGGCCGTTCTCCCCCAGCTCCTCGAACACATAGCCATCTTCCGGCGCGCTGGCCTCGGCCATGTCGGCTTTCAGCTGGCTCAGCTCGGCCATCGCCTGTTCGTGCCATCCCTGGGCCCGGCTCAGCCGTGCCAGGCTCCAGCGGGCGATAAAGGCCTTGCCCTGGTTGTTGTGCTGCTGGTGCCAGGCCAGGCACTTCTGCTGGCAGGCTCTGGCTTCATCGAGGCGTCCCAGCTCGAACAGGGTCCAACCCTGATTGTTGTAGAGGCTGGGCAGCCAGCCGCGCACCTTATCGTCGGCACTGCGTTCGGCCAGGTCCATGGCCAGTTGATGCCAGCGGCTCTGCTCCTCCAGCGGGGCGGCGATGGCCACCATGTGGGCCGCATCTATGGCGAGTCCTGTCTCCCCCAGCTTGAGCCCGAGTTGCCATCCCTGTTCGAACAGTGTCCTGGCGCTGGCCTTGTCGCCGGCGGAGTTGAAGGTGCGGCCGCGCTCCAGCAAGGCGCGCAGCCGTGCTCGCGGGGTGGTGTCGGTGAGGCGGGGTTCTATCTCGTCGAGCAACTGGTGCGCCTGTGCAAACTGGCGCTGCAGGGAGTGGGTGCGGGCCAGCTGGGTCAGCAGCTCCAGTTCGTATTGCAGGTCGTCCTGCGCCTCTTCGAGCAGGCGTCGAAAACGCAGGGCAGTGGCGGCGGGATCCTGGTAATCCCACTGCGCCATGAAATCGGGCGGATTGTTCATCTGGCCTCCTTGCCGGTTATCCGCCCACCAAGATGCCTGAAGGTCATAGTTTGTACAAGAAAGGGAGAGCCTCTTGAGTCAATGCCAACGGCCAGCCGGTCAGTAGACCATGGCCAGGCTCATCAACATCAGGCCGAGGGCGGCGAAGGCCCCCTCCTTGATGGCCAGGCGCGGCACCAGCGCCTTGGGCAGCGCCGGGAACAGGCAGAGCGCGAAGCCGAGCCCCGGCATCAGCCAGTGAAAGCCGGGGCTGCGCAGGCTAGGGTCTGCCGCCCCATTGATGACGATGAGCAGGATGAAGAGGGTGAAGGCGGGCAGGATAAACCAGCGGGCGTTGCCGGCGGCGACCGCTCGCAGGGGAGAGATGCGATAGAGCACCAGGGTCACGATAAAGAGGACAAGGGGGGCCAGCAGATAGAGGGGGGCCGGGTTCATGATGGGGGTCTCCAGACAATGGGGGTAAGAGTGTAAGCAGCGGGGCAAGGGATGACCAGCGCCCCGGCCCCGGGCTGTGAGGCCGATCCCAGGGCAAAGGTTTGCCAGGCAAGGGGTCAGCGCAGCCAGAGCCAGGCACAGCCAAAGGCCAGCCAGCTCAGCACCAGCAATACCCATGGCAGCGGGTGCTGGCGGCTGATCTCGACAAGCTCTATCTCGTGGACCTCTTCCTCCTGCTCGCCCTGCTGTGGCTGTTTCGCCCTGGCTTGCTGCTTCTTCTGGCGGCTCGCCTCCCGGGCCCGCGCCTTCATCTGTTTCTTGTATTCGTCTATGCCCTTCTGAACCCCCTGGGCGATCAGCTGGGTCTGCTCCTTGGTCTGCCCCGGCTTCTGGTTGGCGCGGGCGATTTTCATCGCCTCCTGCTGGGTCTCGGGGGAAATCTTGTCGTACTTTGCCATTCACGGCTCTCCTTGGCATCGATTGGCGGGAAGTATGCCATAACTGTTTCCGGCAGGCTGCCATCCCTGCGGGCGAAATGAGGCGGTAGGTGATTGGCTCGTGATGAAAATATGAGGAGACAGGTTGCGTGGGTGATCACATTTGGCGGAATTTGTGAGTCACCGATGAAAAAGCGTCACATGTTGTTTGTTATATTACCGCCCGATCCTGGATAGGGTCGTCCAATAACAAAATAACAAGGTGATATGGAAATGAATTATAAATTTGTCAAAGGAACTGTCGCGCTGGCTGTGCTGGCCGCGCTGAGTGGCTGTAAAACCTCAAGCAATGAAAGCGTCGCCCCCTGCACCGAAAACGTCTGCAAGCTGACCATTCTGCACACCAATGATACCCACGGTCGTTTCTGGCACAACGACAAGGGCGAATATGGCATGGCCGCCCAGAAGACCCTGGTCGAGCGCCTGCGCGGGGAGGCCAAGGCGGCCGGCAGCGAGGTGCTGGTGCTCTCCGGTGGCGACGTGAACACAGGGGTGCCGGAGTCGGATCTGCAGGATGCCGAGCCGGACTTCATGGCCATGAACAGCATCCGCTACGATGCCATGGCGGTGGGCAACCACGAGTTCGACAACCCCCTGAGCATCCTCGAGAAACAGCGTGAGTGGGCCAAGTTCCCCATGATCTCCGCCAACATCTACGACAAGGCCAGCGGCAAGCGCTACTTCGACCCCTACAAGGTGTTCAAGCTGGAGAACGGCCTCAAGGTCGCCGTGCTGGGCCTGACCACGGAAGACACCGCCCAGCTGGTGGACCCCAACAACGTCCAGACCCTGGAGTTCCGCGATCCGACCACGGAAGCGGCCAGTCTCGGCAAGCAGATCCGCGACGGCAAAGAGGCGAACCTGGTCCTGGCCATTACCCACATGGGTCACTACGAGAATGGCCAGCACGGCAGCAATGCCCCCGGGGATGTGGAGATGGCGCGCGCGCTGCCGGCCGGCACCCTGGATGCCATCATTGGCGGTCACTCCCAGAACCCGGTCTGCATGGAGCCGGGCACGCCGGACAAGTACGCCGACTTCAAGCCGGGTGACGACTGCCTGCCGGATCAGCAGAACGGCACCTGGATCATGCAGGCCCACGAGTGGGGCAAGTATGTGGGCCGCGCCCAGTTCGACTACCAGAATGGCAAGCTGACCCTGACCCAGTACGACCTCATCCCGGTCAACCTCAAAGACGCTGGCGGCGCCTTCATTCAGGAAGAGATCACCAAGGATCCCGAGCTCTACAACACCCTGCTCACCTACCAGGAGAAGGGTCAGCAGGAGCTGGGCGTAGTGATAGGCTCCACCGACGGCGTGCTGGACGGCGAGCGTGCCAACGTGCGCAACAAGCAGACCAACCTGGGTCGCCTCATCACCACGGCCACCGCCGAGAAGCTGAGCACCGACTTTGGCATCGTCAACTCGGGCGGGGTACGTGCCTCCATCGCGGCTGGCGACATCAGCTATCGCGACGTGCTGACGGTGCATCCGTTCGGCAACACGGTCAACAAGGCGACCATGAGCGGCAGCGAGCTGGCGACCTATCTGGGCCAGGTGGCGACCAAGACGGTCAACACCGGCGGCTATGCCCAGTTTGGTGGCATCAACATGGCGGTGGACTGCCAGGCCAAGAGCGTGACCATCACCAGCGTGGGCGGCAAGGCCTTCGATCCGGCGGCCAGCTACAGCTTCTCCATCCCGAGCTTCAGCGCGGCCGGTGGCGACGGCTATCCGAAGATCAACACCATCAACGCCGGTCTGGTGGATGCCGGGGTATTGAAGGAATATATCGCGGCGAAGAAGACCATACAGGTGGCCGATTATCAGCCGGCCGGCGAGGTCAGCTATGTTAATTCCGCCTCGACGGATGGCTGCAAATAATCCAGCGGCCCTGGGCCAATAACAAAAGAGAGGCAGCCATGGCTGCCTCTCTTTTTTATTTTCGAGGTCATCAACAGGGGCTGATGGCGATTATTCCCGGCCCCTCGCAAGGAGGGGGAAATATTTCATGAGCCGCAGTGATGAGGGCGACGGCAATAAAAAGGCGACCCTGAGGTCGCCTTTATCATGCTTGCCGGACGGGCGTGCTTAGAGCTGCTCGATGCCGACGATGTGCCAGGGGGCATTGTCCTTGGCCAGGTTGCGCTCGAGGTGCCACACCTCCTTGATGTCCTCCTCGACCTGCTCCTGACGGTCCATGTAGCGACCGCTGAAGCGCACGCTGACCTGGGCCCAGTCGCTGCCGTAGTCGGCACGCACCAGCTGGGTGTCCACATACATCACCTCGGTGTGTTGCTCACCGGTCAGTTCGGCGCGCTCGGCCTGGAGGTGCTGGAACAGTTCCGGGCTCACGTACTCCCGTACCTTCTCCAGATCGTTCTTGTTCCAGGCCTCTTGCAGGGTGCGATAGTGATCGCGGGCACCGGACAGGAAACCGTTCATGTCAAAGCCTGGCGGCAGGCGGAAGGGGACGTCGCTGTCGGCAAAGCCGGTCGCCTGCGGGGCGCCGTGGCTCTGTTCGAACTGCTGCGGCGCCGACGGTGGCTGATAGCCCGCATAGGCCGCCTGGGGTGGGGTCGCCGCCGCCTTGTTCTTGCGCAGGGCGCGGATCAGGAACACGGCACCGAGCGCCAGCAGGGCGATCAGCAGGAAGTCCATGCCCTGCAGGCCTTCGAAGGCGCCGCTGCCCAGCAGGTAGGCGAACAGGCCACCGGCCAGCAGGCCGCCCAGCAGACCACCCATCATGCCGCTCTTCTTGGGCGCCGCAGCCAGGGTGGGGTTCTTGCCATTCACGGGAGCTGCAGTCGGAGCCGGTTGGGCCGGTGCCGTCTTGTAGCTCTTGCCAAAGGATTTGCCGCCACCAAATTTCTTGGCCTCGGCTATGGGTGCCCCAAGGCCGATGGCCAGGATCACGGCAAACAGGGTCAGCATCTTTTTCATTTTGACTCTTTCACTCTCATGTAGGTGGGGGCATGCTCTGCTTGTGCAAGCTCAGCGAGGCGCATGGCAGGCTGCCGGTCCCTTTTTGTGTTGCAGCTTGCGGGTATGATTAACATGTCTGGCATGAATTATTCATGAACAGATTGCCCCTCTCGGGGGCGCCAAGGAGGATCACCATGAGAAACAGACGACCGAGTCGTTCGGTGCGCAGGCTGCGCAACAAGCTCAAATCCAAGGCGAAGGATCAGACCCTGGTCTGGCCCTTCCTCGTGCTGTGAGGGGCAAGGAGGGCCCCAGGAGTCGATGAGCCGGCCACCCGAAGGCAGGCTGGCCACCGGATGAGGTGAATAGCGCGCATTAGCGCTCGCGATGGCGGGGTTTCTTTTGTAAAATTCCCGTCCCCTTCCCGCTGCGGTTTTTATGTGTATGGCAGAGCAAGTGACGGCGAAAAAAGACGCCAAGACACAACAGCTGAAAGTTCCCCCCCACTCTTTTGAGGCCGAGCAGTCCGTACTGGGCGGCCTGATGCTGGACAACGAGGCCTGGGATCGGGTGGCCGAGCGGGTGATCGACAAGGATTTCTACAGCCGTCCCCACCGCCTGATCTTCCAGGCCATGACCCGCCTCTCCAATGCGGGCAACCCCATCGATCTCATCACCCTGCAGGAGGAGCTGGAGCGCTCCGAGCAGCTGGAAGAGTCCGGTGGCTTCGCCTATCTGGTGGAGATCGCCAAGAACACCCCGAGCGCCGCCAACATCAATGCCTACGCCGAAATCGTGCGTGAGCGAGCCGTGGTTCGGGAGATGATCTCGGTCGCCAACGAGATAGTCGAAGCGGGTTACGAGCCCCAGGGGCGCACCTCCGGCGATCTGCTGGACCTTGCCGAGAGCAAGGTGTTCCAGATTGCCGAGCAGCGCTCCAGCGCCAACGAGGGCCCTCAGCCCCTGAAGCTCATTCTGGAGCAGACGGTCGACAAGATTGAGGAGCTGTTCAAGACCCCTCACAACGGGGTGACCGGGGTCTCCAGCGGTTATGGGGATCTCGACAAGATGACCGCCGGCCTGCAGCGCTCGGACCTCATCATAGTCGCGGCCCGTCCCTCCATGGGCAAGACCACCTTTGCCATGAACCTGTGCGAGCACGCGGCCCTCACCGCCGACAAGCCGGTGCTGATCTTCTCCCTCGAGATGCCCTCCGAGCAGATCATCATGCGTATGCTCGCCTCGGTGGGACGCATCGACCAGACCAAGGTGCGGACCGGCCAGCTCGACGACGAAGACTGGGCGCGTCTCTCCTCCACCATGGGGCTCTTGCTCGAGAAGGGCAAGATGTACATAGATGACGCCTCCGGCCTGACCCCGACCGACGTGCGCTCCCGTGCCCGGCGCATCGCCCGCGAGCACGGCGGCCTCTCGATGATCATGATCGACTACCTGCAGCTGATGCGGGTACCGGCGCTCTCTGACAACAGAACCCTGGAGATCGGTGAAATCTCCCGCTCCCTCAAGGCCCTGGCGAAAGAGCTGCAATGCCCTGTGGTGGCGCTCTCCCAGCTGAACCGAAGCCTGGAGCAGCGTGCCGACAAGCGGCCGGTCAACTCGGATCTGCGGGAATCCGGCTCCATCGAGCAGGACGCGGATTTGATCATGTTCATCTACCGCGACGAGGTGTATCACGACGACAGTCCCGACAAGGGGATCGCCGAGATCATCATCGGCAAGCAGCGTAATGGCCCCATAGGTCGGGTGCGCCTCACCTTCCAGGGTCAGTTCTCCCGGTTCGACAACTACGCCGGTCCGGCGTTTGACGACGATTACTAAGTAGGGAGGCGGTCTGCGCGCTCATATCGGCGCATATGCCCCGGATACCAGCAACAGTTTTCCCGGTTCGACAATTCTGCCGGTCCGGCCTTAGACGATGACTATCAAGGGATGACACCACTCGGTGCCTGGCGCAGGTGCGCCATCATGCCCTCGTAAGGGAAAACAGATGAAAGCGGCTATTGCCCAAATCGATACCTCGGCCCTGCGCCACAACCTCGCCGTGGTCAAGCGCCACGCGCCTTCCTGCAAGATCATCGCCGTGGTCAAGGCCAACGCCTATGGTCATGGCCTGCTGCCGGTGGCCCGCACCCTGGTGGATGCGGACGCCTATGCGGTGGCCCGCATCGAGGAGGCGCTGATGCTGCGCTCCTGCGCCGTGGTCAAACCCATAGTGCTGCTGGAGGGCTTCTTCTCGAGCGCCGATCTGCCGGTGCTGGCGGCCAACAACCTGCAGACCGCGGTGCACACCTGGGAGCAGCTCGAGGCCCTGGAGCAGGCCGAGTTGCCGGCCCCCGTGGTGGCCTGGCTCAAGCTTGACACCGGCATGCACCGGCTCGGGGTGCGGGCCGAGGAGATGCCCGCCTTTATCGAGCGGCTCGGCAGGTGCAAGAACGTGGTGCAGCCGTTCAACGTCATGACCCACTTCAGCCGCTCAGATGAGCTGGAGCAATCCACCACCCGCGAGCAGATCGACTTGTTCAGCAAGTTGACCGCCCCCCTCAAGGGCGAGCATGCCATGGCGAACTCGGCGGGCATCCTGGCCTGGCCGGACTCCCACTGCGACTGGGTGCGTCCCGGCGTCATCCTCTACGGTGTTTCCCCCTTCCCGAACACGGTGGCGGCGGATTATGACCTCAAGCCGGTGATGACTCTCAAAACACAACTTATCGCGGTGCGGGATCACAAGGCGGGGGAGCCGGTGGGCTATGGCGCGAACTGGGTGTCGACCCGGGATACCCGGCTCGGCGTCATCGCCATCGGCTATGGCGATGGCTATCCGCGCATGGCACCCAACGGCACCTCTGTGCTGGTCAATGGCCGCATAGTGCCCCTGGTGGGCCGGGTCTCCATGGACATGACCACTGTGGATCTCGGCCCTGACGCCACCGACAAGGCCGGTGACGAGGCCGTGCTCTGGGGCGAGGGCTTGCCGGTGGAGCGAGTCGCCGAGGAGATAGGCACCATTCCTTACGAACTGATCACCAAGCTGACGTCCAGAGTGTTTATGGAGTACGTTTAACCCCCTCATCCCCAACCCTTCTCCCGCGAGGGGAGAAGGGAGAACAAGAAGGCCGCCCCGACAAGGGCGGCCTTTTTCATGCGCGTGTTCCGTGGAAGAAAGAACAAGCCCCGCATAAGCGGGGCCTGGGTTTTCAGCTACTGCGTGGCACTTAGCCTATGGTCATCAGGCTGGCGTTGCCACCGGCGGCGGCTGTGTTGACCGAGAGGGCGTGCTCGATCAGCAGCCGCTCCAGGGGGATGTCGGTCTCGCCACGGTGCAGGCCGTGCACGCCGACGATGGCGCCAGCACGGGCGGCGGCCAGCTTGGCCACTTCCCGCAGCTGATCCGAGTCGCCGTGGTGCAGCAGGGCATCGAAACTGATGTCGCTGCTGGCCCAGTCCGCCACCAGCTGGATACGCGCCTGTACCTCGTTGGGCAGGCTGGTCAGCAGGGTGCGGTTCTGGGCATTGTCCTGCCACAGCACCTCTGTCCCGACGGCCAGACAGGCCGCCAGCTGGGCCAGCAGATCCGTTTTGGCTTCTTTATCGTCTGCGGCCAGACAGAGCACCCGCTCACGGGGCAGCAGGCTGTAGCTGTTGCGCTCGCCGGTGGGACCGACCAGCAGCTGGGTCAGGCCGCTCAGCGCCAGCTCGCCGTAGCGATCGCACAGGGCCACCAGTGCCGGGGCCTGCTTGCCCGCCCAGCCACGCAAGGCCAGCAGCGCCGGTTTGGCGGCCTCGGCTTGCGGGGTTGCGCCCGGCTCCTGGCGAAGCTGGCTGGCCACCGCCTCCTGCGGACGTGCCCCGAGCAGACGGTACATGTAGAGCGGACCACCCGCCTTGGGACCCGTGCCGGAGAGCCCTTCGCCGCCGAACGGCTGCACCCCGACCACGGCGCCCACTATGTTGCGGTTGACGTAGAGGTTGCCGACCTTGGCGGTGTTGACCACCTGGGCTATGGTCTCGTCGATGCGGGTATGGACCCCCAGGGTCAGGCCGTAGCCGCTGTCGTTGATCTGCGCGAGCAGCTCGCCGAGCTTGGCACGGGGGTAGCGCACCAGGTGCAGCACCGGGCCGAATACCTCCGGGCCCAGCTCGTCCAGGCTGTCTAGCTCGATGAGCGTCGGCAGCACGAAGGTGCTGCGGTTGCAGGCGCCCTCTTGGGTGCGGGCAATCTGGTGCACCCGGCGACCCTTGTCCCCCATGGCCTTGATGTGGCGCTCTATGTTGGCCTTGGCCTCGGCGTCGATGACAGGACCTATGTCGGTGGAGAGGTGCTCGGGGCTGCCGACCTTGTACTCGGCCATGGCCCCCTTGAGCATGCGGATCACCCGCTCGGCGACGTCGTCCTGCACGCACAGCACCCGCAGGGCGGAGCAGCGCTGACCGGCGCTGTCGAACGCCGAGGAGATGACGTCCATCACCACCTGCTCGGTGAGAGCGGAGGAGTCGACGATCATGGCGTTCTGGCCGCCGGTCTCGGCGATGAGCGGAATGGTGCGGCCCTGGGCGTCGAGGCGACCGGCCAGGTTGCGGGAGATGATGCCCGCCACCTCGGTGGAGCCGGTGAACATGACGCCGCGCACTCGTTCGTCTGCGATGAGCGCCGCACCCACGGTTTCACCGCGGCCCGGCAGCAGTTGCACCGCACCGGCGGGGACTCCGGCCTCACGCAGGATGCGCACCGCCTGCGCCGCGATGAGGGGAGTCTGCTCGGCCGGCTTGGCGAGCACCGTATTGCCGGCCGCGAGTGCGGCGCACACCTGGCCGCTGAAGATGGCCAGCGGGAAGTTCCAGGGGCTGATGCAGACCACGGGGCCGAGCGGTCTGTGACTCTCGTTGGCGAAGTGGTTGCGCGCCTGGGCGGCGTAGTAGCGCAGGAAGTCCACCGCCTCGCGCACTTCGGCGATGGCGTTGGCGAAGGTCTTGCCGGACTCGCGCACCAGCAGGCCCATCAGGGGTTGCAGCTCGGATTCCATCAGATCGGCGGCGCGCTCCAGCACGGCGGCACGCTCGGCGGGCGGGGTGGATTGCCAGATCTGGCCGCTGGCCAGGGCGCAGGTGAGGGCCTGGTCCACCAGCTCTACCGTGGCTTCGCTCACCTGACCGACGACGTCACGGTGATCCGCCGGGTTGACCACCTGCTGGAACTCGGTCGGCGCCGGCACCTCGGTACCCAACATGGGCAGGGCCTGATAGGCGGTGTTGGTGCTGGCGAGCAGGGCGGCGGACAGCGATCCCAGACGGTGCTCGTTCGCGAGGTCCAGGCCGGCGGAGTTCGGCCGAGCCTCGCCGTACAACTCACGGGGCAGGGGAATGCGCGGGTGGGGCAGACCCAGGCTGCCTTCACGGGCGGCCATCTGCTCGATCTGCTGCACCGGATCCTGCACCAGATCCTGCAGGGAGATGCTGTTGTCCGCGATGCGGTTGACGAAGGAGGTGTTGGCCCCGTTCTCCAGCAGGCGGCGCACCAGGTAGGCGAGCAGGGTCTCGTGGCTGCCGACCGGTGCATAGATACGGCAGGGGCGACCCAGCTTGCCGTCGGCGACCTTGCCGACCACCTGTTCGTAGAGCGGCTCACCCATGCCGTGCAGGCACTGGAACTCGTACTGGCCCGGGTAGTAGTTCTGCCCCGCCAGCTGGTAGATGGCCGACAGGGAATGGGCGTTGTGGGTGGCGAACTGGGGATAGATGGATTCGGGCACCGCCAGCAGCTTGCGGGCGCAGGCGAGATAGGAGACATCCGTGTAGGGCTTGCGGGTATAGACCGGATAGCCTTCGAGGCCATCCTGCTGGGCGCGCTTGATCTCGCTGTCCCAGTAGGCGCCCTTCACCAGCCGGATCATCAGGCGGTGACGACTGCGCTTGGCGAGATCGATGACGTAGTCGATCACATAGGGGCAGCGCTTCTGATAGGCCTGGATGACGAAGCCGATGCCGTTCCAGTCCGCGAGAGACGGGTCGAAGCAGAGCTTCTCCAGCAGGTCGAGGGAGATCTCCAGCCGGTCGGCCTCCTCGGCGTCTATGTTGATGCCGATGTCGTACTGCCTAGCGAGCTGGGTCAGCCCCAGCAGGGTGGGGTAGAGCTCTTCCATGACGCGATCGTACTGGGCGCGGCTGTAGCGCGGGTGCAGGGCGGAGAGCTTGATGGAGATGCCCGGGCCCTCATAGATGCCGCGGCCATGGGAGGCCTTGCCGATGGCGTGGATGGCCTGCTCGTAGGAGGCGAGATAGCGCTTGGCGTCCTCCTCGGTGAGGGCCGCTTCCCCCAGCATGTCGTAGGAGTAGCGAAAGCCCCTGTTTTCCATGTTGCCCGCGTTCGCCAGCGCCTCGGCTATGGTCTCGCCGGTGACGAACTGCTCCCCCATCAGGCGCATCGCCATGTCCACACCCTTGCGGATGAGCGGCTCACCCCCCTTGCCGATCAGCCCCTTGAGGGAGCTGTTGAGGCCGGCTTCGTTGTGGGTGGCCACCAGCTTGCCGGTGATGAGCAGGCCCCAGGAGGCGGCGTTGACGAACAGGGAGGCGCTCTGGCCCAGATGCTGGCTCCAGTTGCCACCGCTTATCTTGTCGCGGATCAGGGCATCCCGGGTCGCCTTGTCGGGGATGCGCAGCAGCGCCTCCGCCAGACACATCAAGGCCACCCCTTCCTGGGAGGAGAGGGAGAACTCCTGCAGCAGCCCCTGCACCAGGCCCTGACGGCCGCTGGCGCTCTTCTGGTTGCGCAGCTTCTCGGCGATGCTTAAGGCGAGCTTCTGGGTGGCCTCGGCCTTCTCTTTGGGCAGGCGGGCCTGTTCCAGCAGCATGGGCACGGCCTCGGTCTCGGGGCGGCGATAGGCGGAGGTGATGGCGGCACGCAGCACGGACTGCGGCAAGATGCTCTCGGCAAACTCGAGGAAGACCTGGATCCCCTGCTCGGTCAGGGTCTCGATGGCCTCTTCCCCGGCGGCTGCGGCCAGACCGGACTGCTCGGGCGGGGTCAGGCCGCGCTCCAGCTGCTCCAGATAGGTGAAGATCGCCTGCTTGATCAGCCAGTGGGGGGTGCGATCCAGGGTCTGGGCGGCCTGCTTGAGACGGTCGCGGGTCGCTTCATCGAGTTTAACGCCGAGGGTGGTAGTGGCCATGGGACTTCCTGTGTCTAGAAGGTAACAATATTACCGGACGGTTAAATTTTGCCGAGAATGGCGCAACCAGGTGCAACCTTCAAGCAAGAATTTTTAATGTCCCGGCTACATTGTTGAATTCTTCTATGCCAAATGACTCGGCAGATTGAGCATGAAAATAGGGCTAAACACAGCTTTTCACCGAAATATTAATGGGTTGTATGCATGTTTCTGGGATGGGAAGTTGGGTGCAACCCTTGATCTATCCGGGTTGCTCTTTTTTCATGAAATATCAGCCAGGTACTCATGAGGAAACGGGTAAGGCCGCCGCTGTGGACTCAGAGGTGTACTGATTGCCGGGGTGACCCTGGCGCTGACTCTTCTATGCTGATAGCTGGCCTCGAAATCCGCTATCAATGACCAGGGAGATCAACATGGCGCGTGTCAGTACCTATCTCAATTTTGCCCGGGAGACGGAGGCGGCCTTCCTCTTCTACCGCGAGGTGTTCGGCGGCGAGTTCAACGGCCCCATCCACAGATTCAAGGAGTCCCCCGGCTGCCCGGGCCAGCCGCCTCTATCGGAGGAGGATGGCGATCTGGTGATGCATGTGGAGCTCGCCATCCTCGGGGGACACGTGCTGATGGGCACGGACGCCCCCGCCAGCATGGGGTTCACCCTGGTGCAGGGCAACAACAGCTACCTCAACCTGGAGCCGGACAGCCGGGCCGAGACCGACCGTCTGTTTGCGGCCCTGGGGGAGGGCGGCCAGGTGGAGATGCCGTTGCAGGAGATGTTCTGGGGCGACTATTTCGGTTCTCTGGTGGACAGGTTCGGCACCCGCTGGATGTTCAACTGCCAGAGCAAGACCTGATAGCTGCCTTGCAATGAAAAAGGGCGCCATGGCGCCCTTTTTATTTCTGTGGATTGATGCCTTATTGCTTGCGGCCCACCATATCGGCGGGTACCACCCAGGCATCGAACTGCTCTGCGCTGAGGTGGCCGGAGGCGATGGCCGCCTCCCGCAGTGTCAGCCCCTGGTGGTGAGCGAGTTTGGCGATCTCGGCGGCCTTGTCATAGCCGATGTGGGGGTTGAGGGCCGTCACCAGCATCAGGGAGCGGGCCAGCAACTCGTCGATGCGCGCCCGGTTCGCAGCGATGCCGACGGCGCAGTGGTCGTGGAAGCTGCTCATGCCGTCCGCCAAGAGCCGCACGCTCTGCAGGAAGTTGTAGGCGATCATGGGTCTGAACACGTTGAGCTCGAAGTTGCCGCTGGCCCCGCCGATGTTGATGGCCACGTCGTTGCCCATCACCTGGGCGCAGAGCATGGTGAGCGCCTCGCTCTGGGTCGGGTTGACCTTGCCCGGCATGATGGAGGAGCCAGGTTCGTTCTCCGGGATGCTGAGCTCCCCGAGCCCGCTGCGGGGGCCGCTCGCCAGCCAGCGCACGTCGTTGGCGATCTTCATGAGAGAAGCCGCCAGCGTCTTGAGGGCGCCATGGGCATGGACCTGGGCATCGCTCGCCGCCAGGGCTTCGAACTTGTTGGGGGCGCTCACCAGGGGCAAGCCGGTCTGCTCGGCCAGGGTGCTTGCCACCGCCTCGGCAAAGCCGGGGGGGCAGTTCAGACCGGTGCCGACCGCGGTGCCGCCGAGCGCCAGCTCACACAGATGGGGCAGGGCGGCACTCAGGTGGCGCTCCCCCTGCGCGAGCTGGGCGACCCAGCCGGAGATCTCCTGACCCAGGGTGAGGGGAGTGGCGTCCTGCAGGTGGGTGCGGCCAATCTTGACAAGGTCGTCGAAGGCGGCGGCCTTGTCGGCCAGGGTCTGTTTGAGGGTGATGAGGGCAGGCAGCAGCTGGCCGGTGATGGAGGTGACCGCCGCCAGGTTCATGGCGCTCGGGAAGACGTCGTTGCTCGACTGGCTCTTGTTCACCTCGTCGTTGGGGTGCACCAACCGCGCCTCTCCCCGTTCGCCGCCCAGCAGCTCGCTGGCCCGGTTCGCCAGCACCTCGTTGAGGTTCATGTTGGTCTGGGTGCCTGAGCCGGTCTGCCACACCATCAGGGGAAACTCGGCGTCGTGCAGGCCGCACAGCACCTCGTCGGCGGCGGCCATGATGGCCTGGGCCTTGCGCGCGGGCAGCAGTCCCAGGGCGTGGTTCACCCTGGCGCAGGCGGACTTGATGCGGGCGAGGGCATGGATGATCTCCATGGGCTGGCGCTCTCCCGAGATGTTGAAGTGGTGCAGGGAGCGCTGGGTCTGGGCCCCCCAGAGCCGCGCCGCCGGGACGGCTATCTCCCCCAGACTGTCCCGCTCCATCCTGATATCCATGACATTTCTCCTGCCGTTGAGGTGGTGCTCCCCAGCATGAACCCAAACGGCGGCCGGGGCCAGCTTGCATATGTCTGTCTATGACTTATAATAAGCAAAGCTTACTATATAGGTTGCATGCTATGAACAAACAACCCGACTCCCTCGGCTTCCTGATCGGTGACGTACAGCGTCTGATGCGCCGCCAGTTCCAGCAGCAGCTGGAAGGGAGCTGTCTGACCCTGGCCCAGGCCCGCGCCCTGGTGCACATCGCGCGCAGCGAGGGGATCCGTCAGGTGGAGCTGGCCGACGGCCTGGATATCCAGCCCATCACCCTGGCCCGCCAGCTGGATCAGCTGGCCGAGAACGGCCTGGTGGAGCGGCGCAGCGATCCCAGCGACCGCCGGGCCTATCAGCTCTACCTGACCGAGGCCGCGACCCCCTATCTGGCGATGATCAAGCAGGCGTCCGATCTGGTGCATCAGCGCGCCATCGGCGAGCTGGGAGAGGAGGCGACGGACGCGCTCTGCCACTCCCTCAAGATCCTGCGCGCCAACCTCTCTCATCCCTGATTTCTCATTTTGACGCAACACACAGCGGAGCGATGCTATGACCACTGACTCACCCTCCTCCCCCCGTCCCAGGATGAACCGGCGCCGTACCCGCCTGCTGTTGCTGGTGGTGGTACCGGCACTGGCCCTGGTCGGGGCGGGCGCAATCTATCTGCATGGCGGACGCTATGTGGAGACCGACAATGCCTATGTGAAGGCGGACAAGGTGCCCATCAGTACCGAGGTGCTGGGCCGGGTGGCCAAGGTGTTCGTCGCCGAAAACCAGCAGGTCAAGGCCGGTCAGCCGCTGTTCGAGCTGGACCCCGAGTCCTTCCGGGTCGCCGTGACCAAGGCCGAGGCGGAACTCGCCAAGGTGCGCACCGATCTGGTGGCGCTGCAGACCAGCTATCGCGGTCAGCAGGCGGAGATCGACGTGGCCCGCACTCGCCATGCCTATGCCCTGAAGGAGGAGCGTCGCCAGGCGGATCTGGTGGCCAGGCACTTCACCTCCACCGCAAACTACGATGACGCCCGCCAGCTCACCATACAGACGGCCCAGCAGCAGGTGGCGCTGGAGGAGGGGCTCAAGAAGATCGAAGCCTCCCTGAACGGGGACGTGAACCTGCCGGTGGAGCAGCAGCCCGCCTATCGGGAAGCTGCCGCCGGTCTGGCCAAGGCCAGGCTGGATCTGGCCCGCACCACCATCTATGCCCCCGCCAACGGCATCGCCAGCCAGCTGCCCAAGCCCGGCCAGTACAGCCTGGTGGGCATGACCGCCATGATGCTGGTGGAGACGGACAGCCCCTGGGTGGAGGCGAACTTCACCGAGACCGAGCTGACCCATGTGCAGCCGGGCCAGCGGGTCGACATCCGCGTGGACACCTACCCGGATGCCCGCTGGCACGGGGTGGTGGAGAGCCTGAGCCCGGCCACCGGCTCCGAGTTCTCGGTGATCCCGGCCCAGAACGCCACCGGCAACTGGGTCAAGATAGCCCAGCGCGTCGCGGTGCGGATCAAGCTGGACGAGGGGTCTGAACTGCCGACCCTGCGTGCCGGCCTGAGCGCCACCGCCGAAATCGATACCGGTCACCAGCGCACCCTGCCCGGCTTGTCAGGTCGAGGTTGATATGACGACAGCAGCCACAGAGGAGGCCGGCCAAGTCTCCCGCCGCACCTTCATCACACTGTCGGTGATGCTGGCCACCATCATGCAGGCGCTGGACACCACCATAGCCAACGTGGCCCTGCCCCACATGCAGGGGGCCATGGGGGCGACCCAGGATCAGATCTCCTGGGTGCTCACCTCCTACATAGTCGCGGCCGCCATCTTCATGCCGCTGACCGGTTTTATCTCGGCAAGAATTGGCCGCAAAAGATTGTTCATGTGGTCGGTGGCGGGCTTTACCGTCGCCTCCATGCTGTGCGGCGCGGCCCAGAGCCTGGATCAGATAGTGCTGTTCCGCCTGCTGCAGGGGATCTTCGGCGCCAGCCTGGTGCCCCTCTCCCAGGCGGTGCTGCTCGATACCTATCCGCCCGAGAAGCACGGCTCCGCCATGGCGATGTGGGGCATAGGGGTCATGGTGGGCCCCATCCTGGGGCCCTCGCTGGGGGGCTGGCTCACCGAGTACTACAACTGGCGCTGGGTCTTCTACATCAATCTGCCGTTCGGCCTGCTGGCCTGGTTCGGGCTTGCCGCCTTCATCGAGGAGACCAGGATAGACGCCAGCCGCCGCTTCGATCTGCTGGGCTTCGCCCTGCTGAGCCTGGGCATAGGGGCATTGCAGATGGCGCTGGACAGAGGGGAGTCCCAGAACTGGTTCGCCAGCCGGGAGATAGTGATCGAGACCGTCATGATGGTGATGGCGTTCTATCTGTTCGTGGTGCACATCTTCACCCACCCCCATCCCTACATAGAGCCGGCCCTGTTCAAGGATCGCAACTTCAGCGTGGGCCTGGTGTTCATCTTCATCGTCGGCATCATACTGCTGGCGACCATGACGCTGCTGCCCCCCTTCATGCAGGGGCTGATGGGTTACCCGGTGATCGACGTCGGCTACCTGCTGGCACCGCGCGGGGTCGGCACCATGTTCGCCATGATGCTGGTGGGCAGGCTGTCGGGCCGGGTGGATGTGCGCATCCTGATCCTGCTTGGGCTGCTGCTCACCAGCTTCTCCATGTGGGAGATGACCCTGTTCAACACCGACATCGGCAGTTGGGACATAGTGCGCACCGGCATAGTCCAGGGGCTGGGGCTCGGCTTCATCTTCGTGCCGCTCTCCACCATCACCTTCGCGACCCTGGCGCCGCGCTACCGCAACGAGGGCACGGCGCTGTTCAGCCTGGTGCGCAACATCGGCAGCAGCATCGGCATCTCTGTGGTCATCACCTACCTGGCCCAGCGCACCCAGATGAACCACGAGGTGTTCGCCTCCTACATCAATCCCTTCAATGCCGGTCTGCAGCAGGGGATGGGGACGGCGGCGCTGATCACCCCCAAGGGGCTCGCCATGCTCAACGGCGAGGTGACCCGCCAGGCCAGCCTGCTCGCCTACCTGCAGGACTTCCGTCTGATGATGTGGGTCAGCCTGTGCGCCATTCCGCTGGTGTTGCTGCTAAAGGCCCCCAAACGTGGTGGCGGCAAGGAGGCGCTGGCGATCCTGGAGTGAGGGCCCTTGCAGGGCATCACCCCGGCGCGAGCGGGCAAACGAAAGAGGGATGGCCTTGGCCATCCCTCTTTTCATTGCTGCGCCCCTGACTCAGATCTTGGGGGTGAAGGGGGTGAGGGCGGCCAGGGGGGCGGCGTCCTCATGCTCCTGGATCGTTTCACCGTGCTTGAAGATCTTGAAGCCCTCGCCGCGCACGCTCCAGTACTCGACGGTTTCGCCGCCGATCTCGCCGCTGATCTGCAGCAGGCTGGCTTCGCGCAGGGCCACCACGAACTCGCTCGGGTTGATGGCGCAGAACTCGGCGAGCCGCTCGTCCCGGGTCTCCCCCATGTGGCCGCTGATGCTGGCGTCCAGATAGTGGGGATTGATCTGCAGCGGGAACAGGCCCAGCGCCGGCAGCACGGCGGCGCTGCACACCGGCATGTCGTTGGTGGTGCGTATGCTTGGAGTCGCCACGTTGCAGCCTGCGCTCCAGCCCACATAGGGCACGCCCCGTTCGCGCACGGCGCGCTGTATGGGCACCACCAGGCCGTATTCGTGCAGCAGCTGGTTCAGGCGCCAGGTGTTGCCGCCGCTGATGAAGATGGCGTCTGCCTGATTGATGGCCGCCACGGGATCGTCGAACTGGTGGATGCTGATGGTCTCCACCCCCAGGCTCTCGGTGAGATCCTGGGCGCGGGCATCCCAGTCGCTGCGGATCACCGCATAGGGGATGAGCAGGATGCGCTTGACCTGTTTGCGGGCGAGCAGGGTCTGCACCCGGTCGCGGGCCCAGCCGAGCAGGCCCGGGTGTTCTGTGGTTTTGCCGTTGCTGAGCAGAAGCAGTTCCATGTTGTCTCCTCGAAATAATGCGCAGGACCTCGGTCCGTCCTGATAAAGGGAAGGGGCTACTCTACCCCCAAGACGGTACCAAGTGTGTGATCTCGCCGCGTTTTGTGTCCCGGGGTTGGGTTTGCCCATGGCGTGGGCCAGTCATGCCTGCCCGTTGACCGCCGCATAGAGCAGCATCAGCTCGGCCAGGGAGCCCACCTCGAGGCGCTTCATCAGGCTGGCGCGGCACACCTCGACGGTGCGCACCGAGATGCAGAGATCCTGCGCTATCTGCTGGTTCTTGTGACCCCGGGCGATGAGCTGCAACAGCTGGTGCTCGCGGGGGGTGAGCCGCTGATAGGCGGCCAGTTGGGCGAAACGGGTGGCGGCACTCTGCGTCGCCTGTTCGGCCCGCGCCATGGCGGCGAGCAAAGGCGCCAGCTGCACCGGCTTTTGCAAGAAATCCACCGCCCCCTGCTTGAGGGACTCCACCGCCAGGGGCACCTCCCCGTGGCCGGTGAGAAACAGGATGGCGATGGGGCTCTGGGCCGCCTTCAGCCGCTGCTGCACCTCGGGGCCCGACAGCCCCGGCATGCGGCAATCCAGGATGAGGCAGGCGGGCAGGCGCAGATCGACCTCGGCCAGGAAGCGCTCGCCATCGTCAAAGCAGTGCAGCGGCCGCTCGTCGCAGCTCTCCAGCATGAAGCGCAGGGAGTCGAGCACGGCCTGGTCGTCATCGACCAGGTAGAGGGGAGGGCGGTCAGTGGACTGCATATCAGCTCCTTGGATTGAGAGGGGACGCGGCCCCAAGCCGCTGCCGAGGGGCGGGCAGGGTCACCCGGGCCAGGCAGCCATGGGGGCTCAGGTTGCTCAAGGCGAGCTGGCCGCGATGAGACTCGACCACGTCCCGGCAGATGGCGAGCCCCAGCCCCATGCCGTCGTCCTTGTCGCTGTGAAACGCCTGCTGCAGCCAGGCCTCTGGCATCCTCAGACCGGGGCCGTTGTCGCGGATCTCCAGGACCAATAGCTCCGCCTCGAAGGAGACAAGCAGCTCGACCCGGCCCGGCTCAGCCCTTTGCGCCGCTGGGCCGTCCGTTCGGGCCGCGCTCTCGGCGCCATTCTTGATGAGGTTCATCAGCAACTGCTCCACCCCGGTGCCATCCAGGGGGAGCAGGCGCGGCTGCCCCTGCCAGCGCAGGGTGAAGACGACCCCGAGGGGGGTCAACATCTGATTGAGCAGGGGTTGCAGCCCCTCCACCAGGGCGACCAGGTCCGTGGGCCCGGCTTGGCGGGGGCGCTTCTGCAGCCGGGATCTCAGCCGGTTGACGGTCTGGGTGATGCGCTGGACTTGCAGGCCGATCTGCTCCAGGGCCTGGCGCAGGGGTTCCTGGGAGGGATCCTGCCCCTGTCTCGCCAGGCGCAGCAGGGCACCCTGACTGTAGTTGGCGATGGCGGTGAGGGGCTGGTTGATCTCGTGGGCCACGTTGGCGCCGAGTTCACCGAGTTCGGCGAGGCGTCTGGCCTGCTCGAGCTGGCGCCCCTTCTGCTCGAGTTGCTGGCGGGTGGCGAGCAGTCGGCGCTGGCTGCGGTTGAACAGCCGTTGCAGCAGCAGGTGGTGGCCGCCGAGCAGCAGCACCAGCGCCAGGGCGCCCCAGCCCCACTGCTGATGCTGGCGCAGCCAGTGCCAGGCCGATTGCCACCAGGGGCCCTGCAGGGGGTGGCGATCCAGCGCCTTGAGCAGGCGGTCGATGGCGAGCTGGCTGGTGGGCACTGTCCAGCCCGCCGAATCGGCGGCCATGGCCGCCTCGCTGTGTGCGGGCAGGTCGAACAGCGCTCGCGTCACCGCCAGGGCGAGCGCAGGGGAGGCCTGCTCCGTCTGGGCGAAGGCCCAGTTCGGGTAGAGCCGGGTCGAGCTCTGGCAGCCAAAGCCCGCCGGTGCCTGGTTGTCCAGCACCCGAAAATCCGAGGCGGCGACCTTGCCCTCCCGCACCATGCGCTCCAGCTGGCAGACCGGCACTATGGCGGCGGCGACGTCCCCTGCCGCCAGCTGTTCGATGAGCCTGTCCAGGGGGAAGCCGGTGAAGCGCACGGCAGAGAAGAAGCGCTCCAGCCTGATCCCCTGCATGTCTGCCTCGAAGCGGTAGGCGAGGTAGCCGCCGAAGGCGTTTTCCGACACGGCGGCGACCGGCTGTCCCTCGAGATCCTGCTAGTGCAGGTAGGGGGCCTGGGCGCGCACCACCAGGGCGGCGCCGATGGCGAGGTTGTCACCCCCCGCCGGGCTCTTGAGGGTGGCGAGCCAGGCCAGTGGATATTGGCGCGCCAGGCTCACCGACTGGCCCGGGTTGGTGATGACAAAGTCGAGCCTGCTTTGCGCGACGGCCTCGGCCAGCGCATCGAGCTCCAGGGGCACCAGCGCGAAGCGCCGCGCTGGCACGCGCTCGTCCAGCCACGCCATCAGCGGCTGCCACTGTGCCCTGGCCAGCGCCGGGCCGCGGGTCGCCAGCACCCCTATGCGGACCGGCTCGCTCCGGGCCAGCGCCGACTCTGCCTGGGGCGGCACAGGCTCTGCCAGGGCGGGGGCGAGCCAGAGCCAGAGCAACAGGGCCGGCAGGGAGTTGCGGACGGGCGATGAGGGGGCGTGACGGAACAGGGCGCTCTCCTTGGGCGGCTGATGGGGAGGCCAGTCTATCACCGGGGCGATGTGCTGGGCCGCCCTGGCGCCGTGATGGGGCGGCGAATGGGGCTTTGGTCACAGTTTGGCGGTTATGGGGCCGGTTTTATTGCGCTGGATCAACCCGGCTCCCGGTATGTGGAAAACCACAATAGAGGCGACCTCCTGCGTTGCGGACAATCGGCCCAACCCCCTTTCGGGGAAGCCAGCTCAGCAGAAGGAAAGACGCCATGGAGCCCAGCAAGCGCCGATTGTTATCCGGGATCGCCGCCCTCACCGCAGGGGCGGCCCTGATCCCCGTGACTCAGGCCCAGTCCGTCCCCGTTCCCCGCAATGGGCGGGCGGCCATCAGTCGCGGGGACGGGCGCAAGCGTTACGGCATGCTGATCGACTTGCGCCGCTGCGTCGGCTGCCAGGCCTGCACCGTGGCCTGCACCATGGAAAACCAGCCCCCCCTCGGCCAGTTTCGCACCACGGTGAGCCAGTACGAGGTGAGCGACGTGGCGGCCCTCGAGGCCCCCGCCTCCCTCTTCATGCTGCCGAGGCTGTGCAACCACTGCGCCGAGCCCGCCTGCCTCGATGTCTGCCCCACGGGGGCCACCTTCCAGCGCGACGACGGCATCGTCGTGGTCAACAACGACTGGTGCGTCGGCTGCGGCTACTGCGTGCAGGCCTGCCCCTACGACGCCCGCTTCATCAACCACGAGACCAACACCGCCGACAAGTGCACCTTCTGCGCCCACCGGCTGGAGGCGGGACTCTTGCCCGCCTGCGTGGAGAGCTGCGTCGGCGAGGCGCGCATCATAGGGGACTTAAGCGATCCCAAAAGCCGGATAAGCCGGCTGCTGCGGGAATACGAACCCGCCATCAAGGTGCTCAAGCCCGAGGCCCATACCCAGCCACGGGTCTTCTATCTGGGGATGGACGAGGCCTTCGTCAGCAAGATCGACGGCCATCCGCCGCAGCGCACCCTGCTCGGCGACGACGGCAAGGAGATAGCCCATGACCATTCATGAACTGCTGGCCCCGGATCAACCCATCACCTGGCTGCCCTGGGCGGTGCAATATTTCTTCCTCATCGGCCTCGCCTACGGTGCCCTCTGGCTCGGCGCCTTTGATCTGTGGCGCAAGGCGCAGGACCCGCGACTGCAGACCCTGACCGCCGTGCTGATGGTGGCAGCCGGCCTGGTGGCCCCCATCGCCCTGACCGCGGATCTGCACCAGCCGGCCCGGGCCTGGCACTTCTACGCCCAGACGCGCTTTGGCTCCGTCATGTGGTATGGCGCCTACCTGCTGCCCCTGTTCAGCCTGCTCTCCATGCTGCTCGGCTGGCTGCTGCTCAGGCCCGCCCTGGCCAGGCGCGGCGAGGAGCATGACAGGGTGGCCGCCCTGGCGCGGTTGCTCTGCCTGGGAAGCTGGTCCGGCGATGCGTGGCTGAGGCCCCTTGCGGTGGTGGCTGCCTTGAGCGGTCTCAGCATCGCCCTCTACACCGGGCTCGAGACCATGGCGGTGCAGGCACGCCCGCTCTGGCATACCCCCTGGTTGCCCTGGCTGCTGGCGCTGAGCGCCCTGCTGGCGGCCCAGAGCGCCCTGCCGCTGCTCAATCGCCTGCTGGCTGGCTGGCAGCAGCATACCGAGGCGGGGCTGCTGCGCCAGATCCGCCCGACCCTGGCACTGCTCGCCCTCTCCCTGCTGGGCTGGGCCCTGTCTGGCGGCGCCTCGGCGGCTGAGGCGAGTGCCCTCTATCGGCTGGATCCCAGCTGGCGGCTGGCGGCCCACTGGCTGCTGCTGACCCTGGGGCTGCTCGGCCTGCTGCTGCTGGCTGGAGCAAGACTCTCCCCCCGCCTGCAAACCTGGGGCCTGGGGCTGCTGGCACTGCACCTGGTGTGGGGCCTGCGCTGGCTGGTGCTCATCCAGGGGCAGCTGGTCCCGAAATACGGGGCCGGGGTCTATCTCTACGACATCGCCTGGGGACCGGCCGGGGTGCTCGGCATCCTCGGCACCTTCGGCCTGCTGCTGGCCCTGCTGGTGGCGCTCTCAGAGCTGGTGCGCGCTCCGGCTCTGCCATCCGTCACCACTTCCTCTGCCACCCAGGCAGCCAACCCCCACTCCGCTCGCGAGGCACTCTGATGGATCACAGCAAACGCAAGTTTCTCAAAGGGGCCGCCATCGCCGGGGGCACCGGATTGTTTGTCGCCGGTTACAGCGACACCCTCAAGCAGGTGGCGAGCGGGGTGGCCACCGGCAGCTCCGGCAAGCCGACCCGGGATCCCATTCACGGCAACTCGCTTGCCGTGGAGTACAGGGTCGACGGGCAGGGGGAGCTTCACCCCAACCCGGATCAGCGCCTCGCCAACACCATGTGCCTCGGCTGCTGGACCCTGTGCGGGGTGCGGGCCCGCATCGACAACGAGAGCGACAGGATAGTGCGCATCCTGGGCAACCCCTATCACCCGCTCTCGGCCCTGCACCACATCGACTTCAAGACACCGATCAAGCAGGCGCTGCTCGCTACCAGCGGCCATCAGGAAGGGGGGCTGGAGGGGCGCTCCACCGCCTGCGCCCGGGGCAACGCCATGCTGGAGCAGCTCGACAGCCCCCACAGGGTCACCCGCTGTCTCAAGCGGGTCGGCCCCCGCGGCAGCGGCCGCTGGCAGAGCATCCCCTTCGAGCAGCTGATCGAGGAGGTGGTGGAGGGGGGTGACCTGTTCGGGGAGGGGAAAGTGGAGGGGCTGAGGGCCATCCGCAACCTCGCCGAGCCGCTGGACCCGGCGAACCCGGAATATGGCCCCAGGGCCAACCAACTGCTGGTGAGCAACGCCTCGGACGAGGGGCGCGACGCCTTCATCAAGCGCTTCACCTTCAACAGCTTCGGCACCCGCAATTTCGCGAACCACGGCGCCTACTGCGGCCTGTCGTTCCGGGTCGGGGCCGGCGCCCTGCTGGACGATCTGGAGAAGAACGCCCACCTCAAGCCGGACTGGGACGAGAGCGACTTCCTGCTGTTCATGGGCACCTCCCCCCAGCAGTCCGGCAACCCCTTCAAGCGCCAGTCCCGCCAGCTGGCGGCGGGGCGGGCGCGGCAGGACAAGCCGTTCTCCTACGTGGTGGTGGCCCCCAGCCTGCCGAACACGGTGAACCTGCCGTCCGCCCCCGCCAACCGCTGGCTGCCCATCCGGCCCGCCACGGACTCGGCCCTGGCCATGGCCATGCTGCGCTGGATCATCGACAACGAGCGCTATGCCGAGTCCTTCCTGGCAGCACCCCATGCTGCCGCCGCCGAGCGGGCCGGTTATCGCGGTTTTTGCAACGCCAGTCATCTGGTTGTCTGCGACGAGTCCCACCCCCGCTTCGGCCAGATGCTGCACGCCAGCGATCTGGGGCTGCCTTATGGCGGTGAACCCTATGGCGAGGGGGATGCGGTGCTGGTGGTCGAGGAGGGGAGCGACGAGCCGAGACCCGCAGGCCAGTGTGAGCGGGCCAACCTCTGGGTGGCGCGCACCATTTCGACTCCGGGCGGGGAGCTCAGGGTCAAGAGCAGCTTCCAGCTGCTGGCCGAGGCGAGCCGGGAGCACTCTCTCGAGCAATACAGCGCCGAGTGCGCCGTGCCGGTGAACGACATCGTCGAGCTGGCGCGGGAGTTCACCAGCCACGGCACCCGGGCGGCGGTGATCACCCATGGCGGCACCATGAGCGCCAACGGCTTCTATTCGGCCTGGGCCATCATGATGCTCAACGCCATGATAGGGAACCTCAACGCCCGGGGCGGCGCCGTGGCGAGCGGCGGCAAATTCGACCCCTTCGGGGGCGGGCCGCGCTACGATCTCGCGAGCTTCCCCGGCATGGTCAAACCCGCCGGGGTCTTCCTGTCGCGCTCCAAGTTCCCCTACGAGAAGACCTCGGAATATCGCCGCAAGCGCGAGGCGGGCCAGAATCCCTATCCGGCCCACGAGCCCTGGTTCCCACTCTCCGGCCCATTGCTCGGCGAGCACCTGACCGCGGCGGTGAGCGGTTATCCCTATCGCGCCAAGGCCTGGATCAACCACATGGGCAACCCCCTCTATGGTCAGGCGGGGCTCAGCCATGCCATAGGCGAGCAGCTCAAGGACCCTGCCGTGCTGCCGCTCTTTGTCAGCATCGACAGCTTCATCAACGAATCCTCGGCGCTGTCGGACTACATAGTGCCTGACACCCTGACCTACGAGTCCTGGGGCTGGGCCACCGCCTGGCACGGGGTCATGACCAAGGTCTCCACCGGCCGCTGGCCCGTGGTGGAGCCAAGAGTCGCCAAGACAGTCTCGGGGGATCCGGTCTGCATGGAGTCCTTCTTCATCGCCGTGGCGACGCGCCTGGGGTTGCCGGGCTTTGGCGAGGGGGCCCTCAAAGGGGTGGATGGCAAGCTGCACGCCCTGAACAAGGCGGCGGACTTCTCCCTCTACGGGGCGGCCAACGTCGCCTATCTCGGCGAGCCTGTGCCTCCCATCGGGTCTGAGGATCTCGCCTGGTCCGGGGTGGAACGCATCATGCCGGTGCTGAACGCCACCCTGAGTGCGGAGGAGGCGGGCCGCGCCGCCTACCTCTTCGCCCGAGGCGGGCGCTTCGAGCCGGTGGCCAAGGGGCGCGATGAGTCGGGTCAGCCGAGCAAGCGCTGGCCCAAGCCGTTGATGCTGTGGAACCCGGCGGTGGGTAGCCGGCGCCACAGCCAGAGCGGCCAATACTTGAGCGGCACCCCGCGCTTCTTCCGCCCCCAGCTCGCGGATGGCACGCCGCTCAACGAGGCGTTCAAGCCGGCCCAGTGGCCCCTGCTGCTGACCAGCTACAAGTCCCACACCATGAGCTCCATGAGCATCGGCTCGGATCGCCTGCGTCAGGTGCACCCCAGCAACGGGGTGCGGCTCAATGCGCAGACGGCGGCGCGCCTTGGCATAGTGAGCGGGGACAGGGTGCGGGTCAGCACCCCCAATGGCAGCGTGATCGGGCTGGCGGAGTGCGTGGCCGGGGTACAGGAAGATGCCATCGCCATCGAGCACGGCTTCGGTCACAAGGAGCTGGGGGCGCGGGCACATTGGGTCGACGGTAAGGAGGTGGTAGCCAGCCCCCTGCGCGGCGCCGGGGTGAACCTCAACGATCTGGCGGTGCTGGATCCCAGTCGTCACGGCCGCTACCCCCTGGTGGACTGGGTCATCGGCTCCTCGGCGCGCCAGGGCCTGCCGGCCCGGGTGGAGAAGCTGGTGTAGGGCCAGAGGCAAAAAAAAGCGGGGCCATCATGGCCCCGCTTTCCATTGCGTGCTCCTGAACATCACTGGTCCAGTTCGAAGTCCACCCACACCAGGCGGTGATCCGAGCTGACCCCCTTGGCGATGCCCAGCTTGGCGTCATACACCAGGTGGTAGCCCGGCTCGAAGCTGGCTGGCCAGAACACCCCAGAGGCGATGGCATTGAGGTTGGCGGAGGGGATCAGGTGATCGAGCTGCAGGCCGCTGCTGCTGGTGATGCGCTCCGGGGTGGTGCGGTTGTTGTTGCGCTTGCACAGATCCGGCTGGCTGGCGAGGCACTCCGGGCCCCCCTGGCTCACCGGGATCAGGGCGCCATTGGTGACCGCCTGGTTGACCAGCACATGGTTGTGCAAGTCCTGGATGGCACTGAGATCCCCATCGCCTGCTTGCGGATCGGCGTTGAGATCCCCAGCGATGACGAAGTGGGCACCCTGTGGCAGGCCGCCCGACTTGCCCGCGTCGTCCACCATGTAGCTGGCGCTCTCCACATAGTCCTGCCAGAAGGCGACCTCGGCCCTGTTGTGCTTGACGTTGTGGCGCGCCGCATTGCCGAAGATGGGGGGCGTCGGGTGGGAGATGAGGAAGTGGATCACTTCTTCCCCCTTGGCGGTCTTGACCCGCACCGGCACGTCCGCGTGGTTCTTGGACGAGAGCGGGAAGGCCTGCCAGGCGGCATCGTCATACCAGGGCTCGCCGCACTGGCGGCCGGCCGGGATCGGCGCCCTGGGGTTGTTGCAGCCGTCGATGACGGGGTTCGCTTCGCCCGGCATGTCCTTCCACTTGAAGTGCTGGAAGGTGCGGATCTGCTTGGTGTCGATGGGGTACTTCGACATCAGGGCGAAGGCGTACTGGCCGTGGTAGTTGCCAAAGCCCCAGGCGTCGTCCGGCCCGCTGTTGCGCTTGCCATCCAGGTTGAGATCCTGGCCGCTCATCAGCCCTGTGTTGGTGGCAAAATTCTGCATCACAGGGTAGCTGATGGCCTGCACCTCGCCGTGCTGGGCATGGGCAAGGTAGTTGTCGTTGAAAGCCTTGAGATCGGCTGTGCTCTCCCCCTTGCCGTCGTTGTCGAACTCGTTGAGCAGGAAGACGTCCGGTCGGGTGCGCTGCACTATCTCGGCGATATTGCGGATCTGCTGCACGTCGAGGGCCCTGGTCTTCTCTGCCCCGCTCAAGGTGCCGTCGGCGAGGTGGGCCAGCAGGGCATCCTGGGCGGCGCGGCTCAGCGCCAGTTCGCCGGAGAGCATGCCGGGGGCGGTGCGATCGAAGGAGAGGTTGAAGGTAGCGAAGCGAACCATGGGATCGGGGGCCTTGGAGTCATTGTTGCTGTGACAGCCTGCCATCAATCCGAAGGAAATGGCAGCGGCGAGCAGGGTCTTGTGGCTATTTTTCATTGTAATATTCCGTAGCATCAACAGGTTATGCCAGGGCACCGAAGAGGCCCAGGCGGGCCCATTATAGAGATGCAGGTCTGAAACGGGCTCTGAATGAGCCAAAGTGTGAGTCCATTCACAGCCTGAAGAAGAGGAGGGCGGCGGGATGAGCCGGCAGCCTGGCCCTGACAGCTGGATGCTGGCCCGGGCCTGCGCCGTTCTGGATAAGCGCGAGGGCTAGAGGAACCCCGGTTGACCCTCTGGTCCCGGGTGCCTAGGACCAGCGGGAGAGGGGGGAGGGCATGGCGTAGGCGTAGCCCTGCTGATAGTCGCAGCCGAGGCGGTTCGCTATCTCGACATGGGTCTGGGTCTCCACCCCCTCGCACACCACGGCCATGCCGAGTCGCTGCAGGTAGGCCACCAGACCCACCAGCATCTTGAAGGCGTGAGCGGTGCGCGCCGCCTGCAGCAGCAGGGAGCGGTCCAGCTTGACTACCTCGTAGGGCAGGGCCATCAGGCGCTGAAAGTTGCACTCCAGAGAGCCGAAGTCATCGCAGGCGATGTGGGCGCCATGGGCGCGCAGCACCTCAATCAGCTCCCTGTAGCGGCTCTCCAGCCGGGCGTATTCCAGCACCTCGAACCAGATGTCGATCCCCAGCTTGCGGGCCTGGAGCAGCACCAGCAACAGCAGGTTGCGATAGGTGGGGCTGGAGAGCGCCGGATTGAGGTTGATGGAGAGCGCATAGGGGCCTTTTTGCGCGAGCACGGGCAGGTCGCGCATGATGGCCCTGAGCATGACGATATCCAGGTGCAGGGACTCGTCCTGGCTGAGGGAGGCAAAATCGATGCCTTTGTAACACTGGGCCACTGGATCCCAGCGCCTGGCCAGCGCCTCATACCCCTTGACCTGACGGTCCCGACCTATGATCGGCTGGTAAAAGGGGACGGCGACATCCGCCATGGTCATCGTTGCCATGGCACTCATCGGATCCTCTTCTTTGAACGCAAACATGGCACTCACCTGATAGACGAATATGGCTGCGCATAATACAGGGCGCAGTCATCTGGCCGATGTAGGAATTGTCTGATAATCAACCGGCCACGTGAGTGGGCAGGGGCCGGACTGGCGGGCCGCGACGGAGAGCAGGCAGGGAAAGACCAGTCGTCAGGAGGTAGGACGCAGTGACGCCATGGGCACCAAGGGGGTCAGGTGTGGGTGAAGTGTCAGCTCACTGCGTGTTGCGGCTGGTGCCCTCCGGCATCGAGGAGCAAGGGGCCATGAATGGCCTGGGCCAGCCACTCCCAGTCGAGCTTGGGGGAGCCGGCCTTGAAGCGCTGGTAGGCCTGGCCTTGCGCAACGGTCAGGAACAGGGTGCTCGGCAGGCCGAGGCGGTTGAGATAGCGCACCATGACGTCACCCTGATAGTTGTGCAGTCGTTGTTGCAGCTCGGGCAGCGTCAGCCCTTGCTCACGGCCCCTTTCATCCCAGATTTCAAACATATGAGGGCGATCCTTGCGACTCGAGGCTTCTACTGTTTCGAAAAAGCGGGGGCGGGGCAATTGTCAGATCTGACAGTGCCAAATGACCACTGGTCATAAATGCGAAAACCCGGCGCCAGGCCGGGTTTTCTGAAGGATGGTGGAGGGAGAAGGATTCGAACCTTCGAAGGCAGAGCCGTCAGATTTACAGTCTGATCCCTTTGGCCGCTCGGGAACCCCTCCACAGGGGTACTACTTTTTACAGGCCTTTCACGCAATGCAGGAAGATGGTGGAGGGAGAAGGATTCGAACCTTCGAAGGCAGAGCCGTCAGATTTACAGTCTGATCCCTTTGGCCGCTCGGGAACCCCTCCACGGGGTATTTTCCTGATTTTTTACTTACTTGACGCACTTGAATGGTGGAGGGAGAAGGATTCGAACCTTCGAAGGCAGAGCCGTCAGATTTACAGTCTGATCCCTTTGGCCGCTCGGGAACCCCTCCCCAAGTGCGAGGCCGCATACTACCAGATCCGGCAAGGTTGTGAACCCCTTGGCCGCATTCTGACGACAAAAAAGTGTCAAGTGGTTATTTTTTGATATGTTTCGCTCAAAATTCACGCTTTTCAATGACTTTTATGCCGATGTCCGAGGGGGCCGGCGGGGAGGGCATGGACAGAGGAGCCACGATGGGCTCCTCTTTTTTATGCGGGAGAGGGGGGTTGTGGCGAGGCTCAGGCGTCTGAGGTGCGCGCCTGCTGGCAGCCCTGAACCGCGTGGGCGATGAGCTCGAGGGCGCTCTGCTCGCAGGGGGGTAGCTCCTCGTCGCATTGGCCGAGCGGGGTGACGCGAGGACCCCATTTGATGAGGGCGGCGCCCCAGGTCAGGCCGGCCCCGAAGGCGGCGGTCAGCAGGTGGCTGCCTGGCTTGACCCGGCCCTGCTCCAGCGCCTCGCACAGGGCGATGGGCACGGTGGCGGCCGAGGTGTTGCCGTACTGCTCGATGTTGACCATCACCTTCTCCATGGGGGCGTTCATCCGCTTGGCCAGGGTCTCTATGATGCGCACGTTGGCCTGGTGTGGGACTATGAGGTCGACCTGCTCGGGGGCTATGCCGGCCTGGGCCAGCACGGCACCTGTGGCCTCGCCCATGCCGCGCACGGCGCGCTTGAAGATCTCCTGTCCCTCGAAGTTGAAGGTGAACAGACCGTCGATGTCGGCGAAACGCACCCGATCCGTCCCGAAGTTCGGCACGTGCAGTATCTCCCGCGCCTCGCTGTCACAGCCGAGTTTGCTGGCAATCAGGCCGCTCTTCTGCTCGCTCGCCTCTATCACCACGGCGCCGGCGCCGTCGCCAAACAGCACTGCTGTGTCGCGCTTGGCCCAGTCCAGCAACTGGATGAGACGCTCGGCGCCTATCACCAGCACCTTCTGCATCATGCCGGTCTGCACCAGGGAGGTGGCGACCGAGAGCGCGTAGACGAAGCCGGTACAGGCGGCATTGAGGTCGAACACCGCCGCCTTGTGGGCGCCCAGGGCCTGCTGCACGGCAGAGGCACAGTTCGGGACCAGCGTGCCCGGGGTGGCGGTGGCCAGTATGATGCCATCGAGTTCACCGGCGTCCAGACCGGCGCAGGCCAGGGCGCGGCGGGCGGCCAGGGTGGCGAGTGCCTGGGTGCTGACGTGGGAGACCCGGCGGGCCTTGATGCCGGTACGCGGATAGATCCACTCATCCGAGGTATCCATGATGGTGCTGAGATCATCGTTGGTCAGCACTGCGGGGGGGAGGCATTTGCCCCAGCCGGTGATATTGGCGTATTTCATCTTGTTATCGCTTCTTGTTGTGGATCGCCCGCGGGCGGAAAAGTGCGCAATTATGTCGTACAGGCTTTCCAGTGTCATCCCGCGGGGAGGGGAGCGCAAGGGGGCGCAGGGGGAACAAGGTGGTGATTTTGCTTAAATTCCCGCTTCTCCTTGTCTTAAGATGAGAGCCGACCCAGGCTCTCCCTTCCCGAGGTGTTGTCAGTGCACAAAGCGAATCTCAACCTCTTGCCCACCCTCAAGGTGCTGCTGGAGACCCGCAACATCAGCCGGGCGGCGGAGCTGCTGCATCTGAGCCAGCCCTCCATCAGCAAGCAGCTTGGCCAGCTTCGCAGCGAGTTTGGTGACGAGCTGCTGGTGCGGGAGGGACAGCGCTGGCTGCTGACGCCGCGGGCCGAGAGCCTGGCGGCGGCGCTTGCCGATTCCCTCGGTGCCCTGGAGCGGCTCTATGCGGCACCCGAGTTTGCCCCCGAGCGCTGCGAGCGGGTGTTCCGGCTCGCCTCCTCCGACTACGTGGCCCAGCATATCCTGCCCGACATCTGCGCGGCCCTGGCCAGGGCCGCCCCCCTGGCGGCGCTGGAGTACAGCCTGTGGGACAAGCGCCAGCTGCCGCAGCTGTGGCAGTCCGAGCTGGATCTGGTCTCCACCATCACCGAGCTGGTGCCGGATCAGATCCGTGGCCTGCACCAGGGGGAGGACAGGCTGGTGATGCTGATGGGGCGCCACCACCCGCTCTCGGGCACGGCGCCCAGCCTGGATGACTACCTCGCCTGGCCTCATCTGCAGGTGAGCGGCGGCGGCGACAAGGACAGCCCGGTGGAGCAGGTGCTGGTGCCCCTGGGGCTCTCCCGCCGCTGGTTCGCCCGGGTCCCCTTCTTCCAGGCGGCGGTGGAGGTGCTGCTGCGCACCGACTGCCTGATGACCACCCCGGCCCACATCGCCTGGCAGCTCTCCCGGGAGCATGCCCTGAGTTTTTGCGATCTGCCCTTCGCCACCCGGGTCCAGCAGTATCATCTGCTGTGGCACCAGCGCCACCACCTGGATCCGGCCCACCGCTGGTTTCGCGAGCTGGCCTACCCCTTCCTGCGGGATCACCTGCAGCGCACCCTGGGGGAGAGCCGCAAGCAGCTGGATCTGAAGACGGATCACCTCCGCTAGGACAGTTTGTTATGCCAGCCTATAGCCGTTGGCTATGGACTCTATTCATAACTTTCACTTCTGGCATAGCTGGCCGCCTCCTACCCTGATCCCAGGTAGAGACATTCGACTAGAGAGAAGGAGAGGGTATGGAAATGACGAGTTGGCTGGCGCTCGCCGCCATTTGCGTGATGGGGGCCATCAGTCCGGGGCCCAGCCTGGCGCTGATCATCCGCAATACGGTGCAGGGAGGGCAGGGCCACGGGGTGGCCACGGCGCTCGGCCACGGCCTGGGGGTGGGGATCTATGCCCTCATCACGGCGCTGGGTCTCTCGCTGCTGATCACCCAGACCCCGCTGCTGTTTGATCTGATCCGCTACGGCGGCGCCGCCTTCCTCGCCTGGCTCGGGATCAAGGCGTTGCTGGCCAAGCCCGCCAGTGGCGACGCTGCCGACGAGACGGTGCACGGGGCCCGTGGCCGTCAGGGGGCGTTCGAAGGCTTTATGGTGGCCTTCTTGAACCCCCAGCTCGCTATCTTCTTCATCGCCCTGTTCAGCCAGTTCGTGCACGCCGATACTGGTTGGCGCGAGGGGAGCATCATGATGCTGACCGCCGGCGGCATAGACGCGCTCTGGTACGTGCTGGTGGCCCTGGTGCTCTCCCGCGGGCCTGTGCTGGCCTGGCTCAAGGCCAAATCCTTCGTGATCGACAAGGTGAGCGGTCTGGTGCTGCTGGGATTGGCGCTCAAGGTGGTGATCTAGACCCGCGTCGGGTGCCAGCGTAGTCGGCACCCTCTCTGCCCCCTTCTCCCCTGGCGGGAGAAGGGGGCAGAGGGGGCAGCCAGATGTGCTTGTCCTTGTACCGGGTCAATCCTGCATTCTGCGGTGATCTTAAGCGGGATCAAGGCGAAGGGCGCCCGGTCTCGCTAGAGTGACGGGCATTTCTCGTCCGCCTTCAGACTAGACCCATGCAGGATCACACCCAGACTAACCGCCTCGAGCTGCTGGCCCCGGCCAGGAACCTCGCCTATGGCATCGAAGCCATCAACCATGGCGCCGATGCCGTCTACATGGGCGGCCCCGCCTTCGGTGCCCGCAGCGCGGCGGGCAACAGCATCGAGGACATCGAAGCGCTGGCGCGCCACGCCCACCGCTTCGGCGCCCAGGTGTTCGTCGCCTTCAACACCTTGCTGCACGACCACGAGCTGGAGCAGGCCCGGCGCCTGACCCATCAGATCTACGAAGCCGGGGCCGATGCGCTGATCGTGCAGGACATGGGGCTGCTGGCGCTCGACCTCCCTCCCATAGCGCTGCACGCCAGCACCCAGACCGACAACCGCACGCCGGAGAAGGTGAAGTTTCTGCAGGACGTGGGCTTCTCCCAGGTGGTGCTGGCCCGAGAATTGTCCCTCGAGCAGATCCGTGCCATCAGCGAGCAGACCCAGGTGCAGCTGGAGTTCTTTATTCACGGGGCCCTGTGCGTCTCCTACAGCGGCCAGTGCAACATCAGCCACGCCCGCACTGGGCGCAGCGCGAACCGTGGCGAGTGCGCCCAGCTATGCCGGCTGCCCTGCTCCCTGCAAACCCCAGGGGGTGAGGTGCTGGTGGAGAACAGTCACCTGTTGTCCCTCAAGGACATGGATCAGAGCGCGAACCTGGAGGCGCTCATTGCCGCTGGCATCCGCTCCTTCAAGATCGAGGGGCGCCTCAAGGGACTGGACTACGTCAAGAATGTCACCGCCTGGTATCGCCAGAAGCTGGACGCCATCCTGGAGCGCCGCCCCGATCTGGTGGCTGCTTCGGCCGGTCGTTGCAGCTACGGCTTCACACCGGATCCGAAGAAGAGCTTCAACCGGGGCAGCACCGACTACTTCCTCCATGGCCGCCAGCCGGGGATAGACGCCACCAGGAGCCCGAAATATGTCGGTGAACCCCTGGGCCGCGTCAGCAGGGTGACCCGCGACGGCATCGAGATCGACGGCAAGCCCGTGAGCCTCAACAACGGCGACGGCCTCGGCTTCTTCAAGCCGGGGGGCGAGCTGGTGGGGATGCGCCTGAACAAGGTGGAGGGCAAGCAGTTACTCCTGTCGGAGCGCATGCCGGGGCTGAAGGTGGGCACCGAGATCTTCCGCAACCACGATCAGGCATTCAGCAAGCAGCTCGAAAAGGCGAGCGCGGATCGCCGCATCCGGGTGGACATGGAGCTTGTCGAGTGCGACGAGGGATTGCGACTCGAACTGGTCGACGAGCAGGGCATAGGCGCCGCCGTCACGCACCCCTGCGACAAGCAGCCGGCCGACAACCCGGCTCGGGCGCTGCAACAGGCCCGGGACCAGCTCGCCAAGCTCGGCAACACCCTGTTTGTGGCACGCCGGATTGAGTTGGTGGTCACGAGGCCGCTGTTTATTGCCGCATCCCTGCTCAACGGCCTGCGCCGGGACGGCATCGCCGCCCTGGAGGCAGCACGTCTGGCCGCCTACCGGCGACCCGAGCGGCGCATCCCCCTGAGCGACGTCACCTATCCCCAGCACCGCCTCTCCTACCTCGGCAACGTGCTGAACAGCGCGGCCGAGCAGTTCTTTCGCGAACACGGGGTGGGGCGTATCGCCCCCGCCTATGAGGCGAACAAGGAGCAGGGGGAGGTGGTACTGATGATCACCAAACACTGCATCCGCTACAGCCAGCAGCTCTGCCCGAAGGAGGTGCCCGGTCTCAAGGCCGAGCCGCTGGAGCTCAAGATGGGCAAGGACAGCTTCCGCCTGCGCTTTGACTGCCACCGCTGCGAGATGCAGGTGATGGGCAGCCTCAAGGGGTGATGGCTGCCCGTGTGGGCATAGGGTGGGGGCGGATTTGATGGCAGTATGGGGGCTGCCTTGTCACGGACGTCCCGTGGTGAGCCGTTTTCCCGAAGCCTTCCCCTGCTGACAAAGGAGCTGTCATGAACATCAATGCACTGCCATTTTGCACGACCCGCTGGGCCGACATCCCGCCGACCGAACACCAGGGGGAGCGCGGCGTCGCCCGCTGGCACACCCAGCAGTTCGGGGCGCTGCGGGTGCGGATGGTGGAGTACTCCCCCGGCTATCTGGCGGATCACTGGTGCAGCAAGGGGCACGTGCTGCTCTGCCTCGAGGGGGAACTGCATACCGAGCTGCAGGATGGCCGGGTCTTCACCCTGACGCCGGGCATGAGCTATCAGGTGGCGGACAACGCCGAGCCTCATCGCTCTTACACCGAACTGGGCGCCCGGCTCTTTATCATCGACTGAGCCGCGCGCTCTCCCGTTTCCCCTTGTGCTTCAGGATCTTGCCCATGCTTGAACTCAGACCCAACTGTGAATGCTGTGACCGGGATCTGCCCGCCGACACGGCGACGGCCTATATCTGCTCCTTCGAGTGCACCTTCTGTGCCGAGTGCAACGATCAGTATCTGCACCTTGTCTGCCCCAACTGCGGCGGCGAGCTGGTGAGGCGTCCGCGCCGCCCGGCGGCCAAGCTGGCGAACAACCCCGCCTCCCTCAGGCGCGTCTTCAATCCAAGTCTCAAGGCGACCCTGAGCAAGGGGCGCTAGGGTCCTCCTTCCTCTTGGGCGGGGCCGGGGGCCCCGCCTGGGATCACACCGGTTATTTCTCCATCACCACGTTCCAGGGGCCATCGGCCTGGATAAAGAAGACCGCATCCTCGCTGCCTTCCACCTTGGCCACATGGGGCTGCTTGTCGGTCAGGGCGAAGTAATCGCCGGGACCGAGGGAGTACTCCTTGCCTGCGACCGTCAGGGTAATGGCGCCCGACACCAGGGTCACATAGTGATCCGTGTCGTGATGATGGTTCGGCGTCACCAGCCCAGCCGGGTATTTCAGGAAGAACCGGCTCTGCCCCGTGGCCATGTCACCGGATACCGGTGCGGCGGCGATGCCGTTGCCCATGTCCTTCCACTTGAGATCGGCCTTGGTCATCACCACGGTCGACTCGGCCCGGGCGGGGACGCCGACCAGCAGCAGAGCCGATAGCGAGAGGACGACGGCATGCATGAGTTTCATCTGCACTCTCCTTTGCGAGTTGAACGACCCGTTCAATGGGGCGAGGCCGTCAGGGTCTCGCCTCTCCAAGCATAGGGTCTGGGCAGTCAGTGGTGCCTTGCCGATGCTGCGGCGGCGAGGGGCTCAGGTGGTGATGCCCTCGAGGCGCAGCAGCGCCTGCTTGATGGGCAGGCCGCCCGCATAGCCGGTCAGGCTGCCGCTTTGGCCGATGACGCGATGGCAGGGCACTATGATCGACAGCGGGTTGCGACCGTTTGCGGCCCCGACGGCGCGGCTTGCACTCGGCTTGCCGATGGCGCGGGCGATGTCGCCGTAGCTGCGGGTCTCCCCGTAGGGGATGTCGCACAGCGTCTGCCACACCGCTTGCTGAAACGCCGTGCCCCGCGCCGCGAGCGGCAGCGTGAAGCGCTGCAACCGGCCCGCGAAGTAGTCCCTAAACTCGGCGAGGAAGGGGGCGAGCGCCTCGCCGTCCTGCCGCCAGTCGCGCATGTCGGGCAGCGGCCGCAGCCCTGCCACGAAGTCCACGTGTACCAGCCCGCGCTCATCGATGGCGACCAGCAGATCGCCGCAGCGGGTGGGCATAATGTCGTAGCGGATCATGGGGTTGTCTCCTTGGGTTCGTTGTCCGGGTGCGCCCAGGTCGGATCTGTCAGCAGCGCGGGCTGCTCGCTCATGGCGTGCCACAGCCAGCTCGCGGCATAGGCGCGCCACGGCTGCCAGGGGGCGCTGCGCGCTTCCACTTCCTTCACCGGCAGCTTGGCGCCGCCCCCCAGCGCCTTTTGCAGCACGAGATCCGAGGCGGGGAAGGCATTTGTGTCCAGCCCGCAGCGCAGCCGCCAGTAGGCGACTGTCCAGGGCCCTATGCCCGGCAGCGCGAGCAGTTGCGCATCACTCGCGCTGCCCAGGGTGAGCGCGCCGCCCGCGAGCGCCGAGGCCAATCCCTGCAGCGTGCGGATGCGGCTGCCCGGCATGCCGATGCCGTCCAGATCCAGCTCGCACAGCTGGGCCGGGGTGGGCAGCTGCGCCACCCCGAACTGCGCCAGGGTGCGTGCCACCAGGCGCCCCATGATGGTGATGGCGCCCTTGACCGACACCTGCTGGCCGACGATGGCGCGCAGCATCACCTCGTATTCGTCCCAGCCCCCCGGCAGTCGCACCCCGGGCCAGCGCCCCTGTATCCGCGCCAGCAGCGGATCCTGCCCGAGCTGCTCGCCGATGCGCACCATGTCCGCATCGAGATCCCACATGCGGCGCACGCGATACAGTATGTCCGGCAGCGCACTCGGCGGCAGATCCTGCACCGTCAGCCTGAGCCTCTCCCCCTCGAGGGGCTCGATGCGAACCAGCCCCTCCTGCTCGCCGACCCGGTGGCGGCGCTCGTAGCCGTGCTCATCCACCCGCTCCAGCCCGGGAATGGCGCGCAGCCGGTAGAACGCGAGCATGGCCTGGGCATCGAACGGCGGGCGATACATCAGTTGCAACTGCAGGCTCGCCTGCGGCGTCTGCGCCGGCGCACCGCCCTCCCGCTTGCGCAGGGCACCCGGCGTCAGCCCGTACGCCTGTTGCCAGGCGTCGTTGAAGCGGCGAATGCTCGCAAAGCCAGACGCGAACGCGACGTCCGTGATGGGCAGTTGCGTCTCCGTCAGCAGCCGCTTTGCGAGCAACAGGCGGCGCGTCTGCTCCACCTGTTTCGGCGACGCGCCGAGGTGTTGTTCGAACTGGCGCCGCAGCGTGCGCTCAGTGATCCCGGCCTGCGCCGCGAGCGCGCCCAGGCTGTGCTCCGCGAGCTCGCCGCGCTCGATGCGCGCCAGCACCTGGGCGACCAGGGGCGGCAGATCCCCGCTCTGCGCCGGTGCGAGCTCCGGGCGACAGCGCAGACAGGGGCGCAGCCCGTGCTGCTCCGCCGCCGCTGCGAAGCGAAAATACTGCACGTTGTGCTCGTGCGGCGCCCGCGCAGGGCAGATGGGGCGGCAATAGATACCGGTGGACAGCACGCCGGTGAAGAAGCGGCCGTCGAAACGCGCGTCTCGCGCGAGCCGCGCGGCATGGCACTGCTCGCGCGTGAGGCCGGGGATGATCTCGTCCTGGGGCGATGGGACGGGGGGCGCTGTGTTCATGGCATGACTCGGATTTCTGTGGGCATGTCCCAGAGACTAAGCGGGGGCGAGAGGGGTGACTAGCCAAAAACGGACAGGGATAGCAAAAATAGTCGGGCAGGGGGAAAGCGGGCGCGACGAGGGGCGCGCCCGGGGGCGGTTATTTCAGATAGCGCTGTTCGAGGTGCTTGCGCAGCCACTGCGGATTCAGTGCCTCGCCGGTCGCGCGACGAATGAGCTCGTCCGTGCCGTGCAGGCTGCCCTGGGACCAGATGTGGCGACCGAGCCAGCCAAAGATCTCCGGCAGGCGGCCAGACGCCACGAGCGTGCCCATGTCGCCGAGTTCACGCTCCAGCGCGAAGCGCAGCTGCGCCGCGTACATGGCGCCAAGCGTGTAGCTCGGGAAGTAGCCAAACGACCCGTCCGTCCAGTGGATGTCCTGCATGCAGCCATTCTGGTAGTTGCCCTTGGTGGACAAGTCGAGCCACTGCTGCATCTTCGCATCCCACAGCTCGGGGATGTCCGCGACCTCGATGCGCCCCTCGATGAGATCGCGCTCCAGCTCGTAGCGCAGTATCACGTGCGCCGGGTACGTCACCTCGTCCGCATCGACGCGGATGAAGCCGGGCTGGACCCTGTTGTACAGCTTCTCGAGGTTCGCCGGTGCGAGCGCGGCCTGCTCGCCGAAGTGCGCGCGGATGCGCGGCGCCAGCAGTGCGAGGAACGCGGGGTGATGGCCGAGCTGCATCTCGCAGAACAGGCTCTGGCTCTCGTGAATGCCCATGGAGCGCGCCTCGGCCACCGGCTGGCCGAGCAGATGGCGCGGCAAGCCCTGCTCGTAGCGCGCGTGGCCCGTCTCGTGGACTATGCCCATCAGGCTGGAGACGAACTCGTCCTCGTTGTAGCGCGTGGTGATGCGCACGTCCGTCGGCACGCCGCCGCAGAACGGGTGGCTGCTCACGTCGAGCCGACCGTGCGCAAAATCAAAGCCGAGCAGCCCCATCACCTCCTGGCCGAGCGCCTGCTGCGTCGCGACGGGGAACGGGCCGTTCGGGGTGAGGATGGCGTCGCGCTTCTGCCGCTCGCTCACGGTCTGGATGAGGCCGGGCAGCCAGCTCGTCAGATCGCCGAAGATCTGATCCAGCCGCGCGCTCGTCATGCCGGGCTCGTACAGCGCCAGCATGGCGTCATAGGGGCGCACCCCGAGCGCCTCGGCGCGCAAGGTCGCCACCTCCCGCGACAGGCGCACCACCTCCTCGAGGTTAGGTGCAAAGCCCGCCCAGTCGTTCTCCTTGCGCTGGCGGCGCCAGGCGTGCTCGCACTTGCTGCCGGCCAGGGAGAGCGCCTCCACCAGCTCGCTTGGCAGCAGGCTCGCATCCTGCCAGTGGCGCTTGATCTCCGCGAGGTTCGCGCGCTGGGTCGCGTCCAGCGGCTCGCTCTCGGCCCTGGCAATCCAGTCGCCGAGCTCGGGGGCGGTGCGCTTGTGGTGGATCAGCACGCCGAGCTCCGCCATCGCCTCGGCGCGGGCCTCGTTGCCCCCCTCCGGCATCATGGCGGCCTGATCCCAGCCGCAGATGGCGGACAGGTGGGAGAGGCGGTGCAGTTGTTGCTGATGTTGTTCGAGTTTCTGGTATGACATGGGATTGTCCTTGTTATCGTCCCTGATGGTATGCACCCCGTACCTGGCATGATCGGGGCTGCCCGATGCTAGCACTGAGCCGCGGGCGGGGGCCACCCTCAGGCGGTCAGCCGAGGCGCTTCTGGTGATGTTCGCGGTTCTCGGCCTTCTTGCGCTCGCTCTTTCGCAGCAGCACATAGAGCGCGCCGCTGCCGCCGTGGCGACGCTCGGCGCTGTGCATGGCCATCACCGCAGGCAGTTGCGGCAGCCAGGCGCTGACATGGCTCTTGAGCAGGGCGCGCGGGGTGCTGCGCTCCCCCTTGCCGTGCAGGATCAGCAGGCAGCGGATGTCCCGCACCTCGCACTCCTGGATGAACTGCACCAGGGCGGTTCGCGCCTCCTTGATGGTCTTGTGGTGCAGATCGAGGGAGCCTTGCAGCTCGTACTTGCCGAGCCGCAGCTTCTTGTAGACCCCCTCCTGCACGCCGTCGCGCTTGAAGCCGACGATGTCGTGGGGATCCAGCATCTCGACCGCCTCCATGCCGAGCTGATCCAGATTGAGCTGTTCGGCGGTGGCGGCTTCCCGGCGCGCGAGTTGCGCCTCGGTCGGCAGGCTGTTGCCTGCACTGGGGGCTATGTGGTCGCTGCGCAGCGGCCGCACGTCGGCCACTTCCTGCAGGAACAGTGAGAGTTCGTCGTTATGAGACACGGCAGGCTCCCCGCATGAGAATGAGGGGGCATTATAGCGGGCCTGACCCGTGCTTAGAATGGCGGGCGGGGCGGGCTCAGGGGCCCGCACCCGGTGCCGCGCCGGGTTATTGACCCTCTTTCGGCGGCTCGGCGTGCATCACCTTGTAGATGAAATAGACCGCATAGGCGCTGATCAGCAGGAAGGTGCCGATAATCACCAGCATGGACATCAGCCCCACGCTGTTGCCGAACATCAGGTTCATCCAGAATTCCATCTCGTCCACTCCTGTCATTGCGCGATGACAGGCATGATAGATACCTCTTTGGGTGGGGTGAGATGATCTCGATCAAGTCCCTCTGTGGTTATTTAATCGGCAACCCATTCTGTGAGCGGCCTCGCACCTGGCGCCCCGCCTGGCGGCAGGGGGCCGGTCTGGCGGACTCAGTTTGCCGCTGCGGGTTCGGTGAGCGGCGTGATGCGCCAGCCCTGCTGCTCCAGCAGCGCGAGCAGGCCCTGCTCGCCGTAAAGGTGCAGGGCCCCTACCACGATAAAGCTCTCGTTGGGCAGGTCGGGCCACTTCTTGACCCAGTTGCGGTTGCGCTCCGCCAGCAGGGTCTGCTCCAGCCAGGCTTGCAGCTTGGGCGGCGCCATCTCCTCCTTGAGCAGGTTGATCAGGGTGGCCTGATCGCCCTCCTGCCATGCCTTCATCACCCCATCGAAACCGGTCTTGAGCTCGGGCAACTCATCCAGGGTGCTCTCCAGCATCAGGGTCTGGTTGTCACCGACGCTCGCGAGATAGCCGAGCTGCTCCAGCAGGGTCTCCAGCCCGACTATGGGTTTGCCGCCGTCGTTTGCCCGCCTGGCGAAGTGCTGATCCACTCCGAATTCACCGCGATAACCGGTGCGCTCCAGGGCCGCCTGGGTCAGGGTGATGGCCGCAAACCAGGGGCGCAGCGGCGCCAGCATGCTCTCGGTCAGGCCGTTCTGGCCGGCGGCGATCAGGATGCGCCGGTAGAGATCCATGGGCAGGTGATCCTTGAGGGTCTTGCCATCCACCAGCCGGGTGATGGCCCCCATCTCCTGCCACTGCGCCTGGCTGATGTGGGTCATGTCCACCTCCATCACCAGGGCGCGGCTCTGCTGCCAGGCACGCTCGACGGGATCCGGCAGGGGATAGAGGGAGGGTTTGCCCGCGTGGATGGACCCCAGCAGCCAGTGCTGTTCGCTGCCCTTGCTGATGCGATAGAAGGCCGGATCGGCAAAGGCGTTCAGCGGCAGCAGCAGCCAAAGCAGTAAGGAGAGCAGCGTGCGATGGAATCTCATGAGGCACCTTATGTGAGCGGGATCAGTGCTCTATGATAAGTCCTCATTTGTCACAGCCAAGAGGTTTCCCATGCCCCACCTTCGTTTTCGGGCAGTTTCTGTCGACACCCTGCAGCAGATAAGCACGCCCCTGCTGGCGGATCTCTGCGCCCTGACCGGTGGCAAGCCGGAGTTTGTCACCCTGGAGTGCGTGCCGAGTCAGTGGGTACGAGACGGCCAGCGCGAGGCCGGTTTCCCCTTCGTGGAGCTGGTCTGGTTCGAGCGCCCGCAGGAGATGCAGGATGCCGCCGCCGCCCTCATCACCCGCCATCTCAAGGCGGTGCTGGGGGAGCAGACCTATGTGGTGGTGCAGGTGCTGCCCATCGTCAAGACCGCCTACTACAGCAATGGCCAGCACTACTGATCAGATCCAGCACTACTGAGCACATGTCACGGCGGATAGAGCTGCTGTTCAGACGGTCAAGTCCAGGTACGACAGCAATGGCCAGCACTACTGAACAGATGCGGGTGCTTGGGCGGGGATCAGCCCCCGCCGGGGATCAGGCCGACTTGCCGAGGATCCGGTCAAGCCAGCGGCTCGGCAACAGGCGGCGCAGTATGCTGAACAGCCTGGTGGGCAGGGTGACCGGGTAGCGGTGCCTGGGGCGCTTGCTCTGCAGCGCGTGCAGCAGCGGCGGTATGCAGGCCTCGCTCGGCAGGGTGAAGCCGCTGGTAGAGCCCTCTTTCTCCAGCCGGGTCAGGGTCTGGCGATAGGCGCCCTGATGGCGGCTCTGGGCCGGATCTATGTGGCGCACGAAGGCGTCGCGGGCATTGGCGCGAAACCGGGTGTCGATGGGGCCGGGCTCGATCAGGCTGATGTGCACGCCGCTGCCCTCGAGCTCCAGGCGCAGGGTGTCGGTGTAGCCTTCCAGCGCGAACTTGCTGGCGTTGTAGGCGCCGCGATACTTCATGGCCACCAGGCCAAGCACCGAGCTGTTCTGCACGATGCGACCCTCGCCCACGGCCAGCATGGCCGGCAGCACCTGACGAATGAGATGGTGCCAGCCAAACAGATTGGTGTTGAACTGCGCCTTGAGCGCCTCCGTCGGCAAGTCTTCCAGCGCGCCGGGCTGGCCGTAGGCGCCGTTGTTGAACAGCCCGTACAGACGTCCCCCGGCCAGGGTCAGCGCCTCTGCCGCCCCCCGCTCTATGCTTGCGGTGTCCGCCAGATCCAGTTGCACCGCCAGCAGACCCTGCTGTTGCAGCTGGGCGACATCCTCGGCCTTGCGGGCGGAGGCGATCACGGTGAAGCCGTGGGCGCCGAGCGCGTTGGCGGCGGCGAGGCCGATGCCGCTGGAGCAGCCGGTGATAAGCACGAAGGGGTGGGGCATGAAGATCATCCTGATTGGCGGCCTGCACAGGGCCGAAGATGGCATGGTAGCCCGAGCGCCACCAAAAACAAAACCGGGCCACGTGGCCCGGTTTTCGATCAGAGCAGATGCCTGATTACATGATGGTGAACGGCATGATGATGTGGAACTTGACGTCATGCTCGGAGCTGAACATGTTCGGGTAGTACCAGCTGCCCTTGTCGTCCTGCTCGTTGTTGTAATCGGTGTAGTGCAGCTTGAACAGAGTGCCCTTCAGCTTGCCATCCTGCACCGTGTACATGACGTCGAAGTTGACGGCCCACTCTTTGCCCGGCTCCAGGGTGCCGTCGCCATTGTTGGCATCCCAACCGTAGGCACCGGAGACACCCGCGGCCCAACCCGGAGCACCGACCAGATCATCCAGGGTACGAGTGGTACCGAAGAAGACGGCCTTCTCTTCGTTATGGTTCCAGTCAGAGCGGGAATCCCACCAGATCTCGTTCGCACCCTGGGAGTTGCCGTAGCCACGGGTCAGACGGGGCAGGTAGTTGCCCAGATCCCCTTCGGCCTTGGTGTACAGACCTTCCAGGCGGAAGGAGTAGGGACCGGCTGCCCAGCTTGCGGTCAGGGCTTGTTGCCATGCCAGACCGTCATAGTCTTCGTTCTCGGTGTCGGAACCGTAGAACTGGTAGCTGGTGTTCAGGCCACCCAGCACGTCAAACTTGTGAGCCAGCTTGAAGTGGTAGCTGTCCATATAGCCTTCGGACTGACCAAAGCCACCCGTGATGGCAGTGCCGTCTTCAAAGGTGTAACGGGCTGCCAGACCGTGGATGTAGTCGATCTTGTTCGCATCGGTGAAGGGATCGCTGGCATAGGGGCTGCTCTTGGAGAAGCCGGCGGTGTTCTTGAACCAGGGCGCCTTGTACTCATCGGCGATGGCGTAGGTCAGGTAGAGGCCGCCGAAGTTGCCTTCGATCTGGCCACCGCGGTAGGTACCGGGTTGATAGGACCAGTTGACGCCGAGGATGCCGGGTACATAGAGCTGGGTGTAACCACCCTTGGCGGTGACAGCGTCACCGAACTTGAGTTTCAGGGCGGCGGTGGAGAGGCTGAAGCCATTCTCGGGAACACCGTCACCACCTGAACCCCACTGGTCGCCCCAGAAGGAGAATTCGTTCTCTTCGTTGACCCCGTTGCTCTCGTCAACGGCCAGGTCATAGGCGCCAAAGCCGCCGACATCCAGCCCGACCATGCCCCAGGCATAACCGGAGTTGTAGTTCAGGGCTGCCTGGGTGGTGGCATGGCTCAGGTTGGAGTGGTATTTGCCATCCTGACCCGGACCGGCCTGGACGCGATCACGCTCGCGCTGGAAATAGAACAGGCCGCCTGTCAGCTTGCCTTCGTCGATGAAGGCTTCATAGGACTTGCCGTATTCCGGGCTCATCATGTCTTGAGCCGCGGATGCCATGCCGGGGGCGAGCAGCGCCGCAACCACGGCGGCACTCAAAGAGGCGCGCTTGAAGATCACTTTTTCCATTTGTTATTGCTCCTGATTTTATGGACTTAGCTTTTTTTTCCGGCAGTCGGGCAGAGGCCCGCCGCTCGGCATTGGCATTGCAATCAACACCCCGTAGGGCAAAAAATTCTTGTCTGTGTCGTCCCCTGGTTACCGAATGCCTTGGCGCATCGGCTAGGGGTCATCTGTATATTTACAGTCATTGTTTTTTATGTACCGACCCTTGGCGATCGGACACCACCAAGAGTACGTTCGCGGTGCGAAATATCAACCGGAAGTTCCCTTGAAGTTTCAAAAATATGACCGAGTGCAAATAATCATGATTCTTGGTGTGGGCACTCCCAGCCCACTCATGTCGGCAATGAGAACGCTTTCAGGTGGTTTTTTCCGTTTACCTGGGGGGATCTTGACGTGGAAGCAGAACTTTCTTTGTTAACCTGACGGCAACATATAATTTTGTGTCACAAAAAAAGATGTCCGCCCTGCCGGGTCGGCGCCCCTGACCGGGTGGCGTCGAGCCGACTCCCCGGCAGGGGTCACTGCATCCGGCAGGGCCGCAGGGGCGGACTTGAATGAGGGCAGATGAGGGCGCAGGCCCGGCGCACACAGGGACGCCGGGCCAGCCGAGGGGCGGCTGACTCAGGCCTGGCTCAGGATCCGGGGGATCTGCTGGGCCTGGTGGTGGATGTGCTCGGACACCTGCACCGAGAGACGGCTGCCATGGCGGGCGTGCTGGCTGATGCGGCCGATGAGGGCGGCGAAGCTCGCCAGCCTGTGTTCCTGGCTTCTGGCGTTGTCGGCCCCCTGCAGGGCGATGACGGCGGTGCTGCGCGCCATCTCCCGCACCGTCTGGGTGGTCTGGCGCAACTGTTCGGCCTGTTGGCGCTGCCCGGCGGCTTCCGTCGTGATGCGGGTCAGCACGGTGGCGAGCTGATCACCCGCCTGGGTGAGGCTCGCCAGGATCTCGGTGATCTGGCCGAGGGAGCGCTGGGTGTCGGCGGAGAGGTGGCGCACCTCGTCGGCCACCACCGCGAAGCCGCGCCCCTGCTCGCCGGCGCGGGCCGCCTCGATGGCGGCGTTGAGGGCCAGCAGGTTGGTCTGCTGGGAGATGTGGCCGATGACGTCGACGATGGCGGTCACATCCTCCACCGAGCGAGTCAGCTGGGCCAGGGCGCCGCTGCTCTCGTCGATGGCGAGCCCGGTCTGGGCGGTGGCCGCCAGCATGCCCCCCACCAGTTGCTCGCTCTGGCTCATGGAGTGCTCGTTGTGCTGGGCGTGCTCCGCTATCTCGGCGGCGACCTGGTGCACCTCGCTGGCGAGCTGATTGAGCTCCTGCATCATTGTATCGCTCTCATCCACCGCCTGCTCGGTGGTGCGGGTGCTGTGATGGATCTCCTGCACCTGCTCCACCATCTCCTGCAGGCTGGAGGAGACGCTGGAGAGCTGGCCCGCCTTCTGTTGCTGATCCTGTTGCAGGCGCTGGATCAGGCGGTTGTAGCTCGCGACTATGTCGGCCAGCTCGTTGCGCTCGCGCCCCGTTACCAGCAACTGCGCCTGACCCGTGGCATCGAGCTGCAGGAAGGCTGCCCGCAGTCGCAGCAGGGGCCTGACCAGCCAGCGGCGCTGCACCAGAGCGAACAGCAGGGCGACCACCACCAGGCAGAGCGCCAGCACGCCGAGCACAGTGGCGAGCTCCCGGTTCATGGTCTGGCGAGCGGCGGCGAGCCGCTCACCCAGCTGCTCACCGGCCTGCTGCAGCTGGGTGATGTCCTGCTGCACCATTTGGCGCGCCAGCTGCTGCTGTTGCAGCGCCTTGCTGCTGTTCTCGAGCTCCATGGGGTAGCGCTTGAGCAGGGAGACCAGCTCGGCTTTGGGCAGCTCCCCGAGCTCCTTGCGCACCGGCTCTCCCAGGGTGAACTCGTCGGCGGCGGTCTCCTCGAAGAGGTTCAGGCTCGGCAGGGCCGCCAGGGAACCCGCCTGCTTTTGCAGGGCGGCGAGTTCGAACTGCAATCCTTCGAGGCGCTTGGCGCTCGCCTGCTCCATGTAGTTCTGGCGCTGGTGGGCGAGGGCGGGCAGGGTCGCCAGTATGTCGGCGGCCCCCTGGCGATAGGCCTCGGCGCTGGCCGGATCCCGGTCTGCCCCCTGCTGGCCGTAACGCAGCAGCGCCCGGGCCTGGGTGCTCAGCTCGTTCTCGGCGTTTTGCAGCAGCCACTGGCTGTTGCCGGAGAGCTTGCCCGCCGCCAGATAGTCCCCCTCGATGCGTGCCCCCATCTGCTCGAGCCGGGCGCGCAGCGGGTCGGCTTGCTGCCCGTCCAGCTGCGCCAGCAGTGCGAGCGCCTGCTGGCGCACCCCCTGGGCCTCGGCCAGGCGCAGGGGATCGCCGCTGCCGAGGTAGTCGCGAAGGGCCCCCTGCAGGGGACCGCTCAGTTGTTGTTGCAGGCGCTCCTGCTGGCGCTGGGCCTGTTCGGCCCGATTGAACTGCTGCCAGCCGTGATAGAGGGCGGTGGCCTGAACGCCGGCCACCAGCAGCAGTACGAGGGAGGAGAGGGAGGCATAATGGGCAATTTTCACATCTGAGTCCTGCTAGAAGCACGCGATGGGCGTGAGCTTAAGCAGGGGAGATGGCGTTTTTATGACAGCGGTTGTGCCGCTTTGCGGCTCCCGGGGGCCTTTACCAGCAGGCCGAGCAGGGCACCGCCCATGATGAGGGTCCCCGCCAGCAGGTGGCGCGGGGTGAGCTGCTCACCGTTGAGCCAGACCAGCAGCAGGGTACTCAGCAAGGGGGTGAGGTAGGCGAGCGCCCCGATGCGGCGGGGATCCCCGTCTCGCAGCGCCAGATACCAGGTGACGAAGGCCGCCCCCATGGGACCGAGGGCCAGCCCGGCGATGAGCAGCCAGTCCCCCTGGGGGATCTGGGCGAATGGCAAGGGGCCTTCCAGCATCCATGCCAGCAGCAGGGCCAAAAGCCCCGCGGGCAGGCAGGCGGCCGCCGTGACCACGGCGGGGGCGGGGGGCAGGCGGCGGGAGAGCACCGAATAGGCGCCCCAGACGATGGCGGCGCCGAGGGCCAGCAGGTAGCCCGGCAGATGGGTCTCTTGCAGCTGCAGCTTGCCATCGACCATCACCAGCACCGAGCCCGCCAGACCCAGGGCCCCGGCCAGCAGATGGTGCAGGCTCAGGGGGTGGCCCGGCAGCAGCAGGGGCGTGAACAAGATGATGCAAAGCGGCCAGAGGTAGTTGATGAGATTCGCCTCCAGCACCGGGGCGTGGCGAAAGCTCATGAACAGCAGCAGGTGATAGAGCAGCAGAGCCGTGATGGTCACCAGCCAGGTGAGAGGGCTGGCGCGCCACTGGCGCCAGAATGGCAGGGTGCCCGCGCCGCAGAAGAAGAGCACCAGCCCCACCAGCACCAGGGGAGACACGCTGGTGATCCGGGAGGTGAGCGCCGCGAGGGAGGCCCACAGCAAGATGGTGAGCAGCGCAAAACCGGTGGACTTGTCCCACCAGGAAGAAGCAGACATCCAACACTCCTTTGCAAGATGAAGAAAAAAGAGGGCCAGTCTAGCAGACTGGCCCTCGTCACACAGCGTTGCCTGGACGGCGCGGGTCAGGACTCCCGGCTCGGGACGGCGCCTGCCGCCGGGGTCAGGGACTGCCCCTTGACGTACCAGACGATGAGCGCCAGCACCAGCAGCGGCAGCACGGGGTCGAACCAGGTGCCGCCGGAGCCGAACAGCAGGTTCAGCAGGGCGACGCCGGTGCCGCCGATGGCCCAGGCGATGGTGGTGGGGATGGACCAGACGATCATCTGCTGCTTCACGTCCGAGATCCCCATCATGCGGTTGACCACCCAGAACAGGCTGTCGTTGAAGTAGCCGAAGAAGAGCGACCCCATGGTGGCGGCCTGGGCGGCCAGCAACATGTTGACCCCGGGGATCTGCGCCAGTATGGGGGCGGAGATGGAGGCCGCCGTCACCATGGCCACGGTACCTGACCCCTGGATGAGGCGCACCAGGGTCGCCACTATGAAGGGGATCAGTATGGGGGAGATGGGCAGCTGGGCTATCTGCTCGGCGAGCTGCTGACCCGCGCCGCTGTCGCGCAGCACGGCCCCCAGCGCCCCACCGGCACCGGTCACCAGCAGTATGATACCGGCCGATTGCAGCCCCTCTTCGAGACGGGCGGCGGTGGCGTGTCTGTCCATGTGCGGCACTAGCGTATAGACCGCCAGCAGCACGCTGATGGCGAGCGCTATGATGGGGGTGCCGATGAAGTTGATGCCCTGCACCAGGGGATTCGCCATCAGGCCGTCCATCCCCTCCAGGGTGGCCAGGGTGGTGAAGATGGCCTTGACGAAGATGAGCACTATGGGCACCAGGATCGGCAGCAGCGACAGGGTCAGGCTCGGCAGGGTCTTGCCCTCCTTCTCCTTGAGGTACTGCTCATAGGTGGCTTGCAGCTCGTCCGGGGTCTGGGCTGCGTTCGCGCCGAACTCGGGGTACTTCTTGTCAAGCCACTGGGCATAGAAGACGATGCCGAGCACGCAGGGGATGGCCAGGGCCATGCCGGTCAGCAGCATGGCGCCGATGTCTACGCCAAACAGGCCGGCGACACCGAGCGGGCCCGGGGTCGGTGGCACCGTATGGTGGGTCACCACCAGGCCGCCCGCCAGGGCGACCCCCAGGGTCAGGATGGAGCGCTTGCCGCTTTTCGCCAGCGCCTTGGCCACCGGATAGAGGATGACGAAGGCGGAGTCCACGAAGATGGGGATGCTGACGATGTAGCCCGTGATGGCCAGGGCCCACTCCTCGCGGCGCTTGCCAAGCCACTTGATGAAGCTGTAGGCGATCTGCTCGGCGGCGCCGGAGACCTCAAGCAGGCGACCCATCATGACCCCGAGGCCAATGACGATGCCGATGCTGCCGAGGGTGGAGCCAAAGCCCTGGGTGATCACGGTGAGGGTCTTGTCGATGCTCATGCCGCCGGTGATCCCGGCGATGCAGGCCGCCGCCAGCATGGCGATCAGGGCGTGCACCCGGGTACGGATGACCAGGAACACCAGCACGAAGACCGCGATGATGAGACCTATGATGGGGGTTGGAATGTCGCTCATGATGCCTCCTGCATGTCATGGGTGATGAAACTGTCGATGATGTCGGCAAACGTCCTGTCTGCCGCGAAGCCGAGGGCGCTGGCCCGCTGGTTGTCGATGCGTCCCGGCCAGCTCGCGACTATGCGCTCGATGGCCGGATCTGCGGCAAACTGCACCCGATCCCGGGCCGCCTGGCCACCGGCCTGTGCGAGGGCCTCCAGCATCTCGCCGACGGTCACGCTGATGCCGGGCAGGTTGATGCTGCGGGCGTCACCTGTGGCGGGAAGTCTGGCCGCCAGCAGGAAGTTCGCGACCACGGTGGCGGGGCTCGAGAGCCAGAGGCGCAGCTCCGGGCTCACCGGGCAGAGGGCGCTCTCCCCTTGCAGCGGCTCGCGGATGATGCTGCTGACGAACGACGAGGCGGCGCGGTTCGGCTTGCCCGGCCGCACGCAGATGGTGGGCAGGCGCAGCACCAGACCATCCACATAGCCCTTGCGGCTGTAGTCGTTGACCAGCAGTTCCCCCATGGCCTTCTGGGCGCCATAGGAGGAGGTGGGGGTGAGCGCCGTGCCGTCATTCACCAGCGCCGGCAGCGGGCCGCCATAGACGGCCAGCGAACTGGTGAAGACGAAGCGGATGCCGGGGCGGGCATGGCGGCAGGCCTCCAGCAGGGTGCGGGTGGTGTCCAGGTTGACCTTCCAGCCCAGATCGAAATCCTGCTCCGCATGGCTGCTGACGATGGCCGCCAGGTGATAGACCACGGCGGTCCGCTCGCTGATGAGGGAGTCGGCGACACCGGGTTCGGTGAGGTCGGCCCGCAGGCAGCGAACCCTGGGGTCCGGCAGGGGGGATTGCGGCTGCTGGATGTCTACCAGCAGCAGCTCGGTGAAGGGGTGGGGGCCTTGCAGCAGGGCCCGGGCCAGTTTCTGGCCCAGGAAGCCACCGCCGCCGGTGATGATGATCTGCATCTTGTTATCCTCAGACTCGTTCATGTTCAGGGTCGTTATTGTTGTGTCAGCCAGCCCAGCCCCTCCCGGGTGCCGGCTCTGGGGTTGTATTCGCAGCCTATCCAGTCGTGGTAGCCCGCCTGCGCCAGCACCTTGAACAGGTGGGGGTAGGCGATCTCCCCCTCGTCCGGCTCGTGGCGATCCGGCACCGAGGCGATCTGGACATGGCCTATTGCCGGGCCCAGCTTGCCGATGAGACGGGTGAGATCCCCGTCCATGATCTGGGCGTGATAGAGGTCGAGCTGCACCCCCACGTTGGGTCTGTCTATCTCCTGCACCAGGGCCAGGGCGTCGAGCTGGTGGGCCAGGAAGTAGCCGGGCACGTCCCGATCGTTGAGGGGCTCGAGCAGTACCTTGATGCCGTCTTCGGCCAGGAAGTCGGCGGCGAAGCGGATGTTGTCGATCAGGGTCTGGCGGTGGGCCGAGAGGCTATGAGCCGGGTCGACTATGCCGCTCATGGCGTGCACCTTGGTGCAGCCGAGCGCCAGGGCGTAGTCACGCACGCTTGGCAGGTGGGCGCGAAACTCCGCTTCCCGCCCCGGGATGGCGGCCATGCCGCGCTCCCCCGCGCCCCAGTTGCCCGGCGGCATGTTGAACAGGGCCTGGGAGAGCCCCTGCTCGCGCAAGCGGCGGCCCAGCTCGGCGGCCGGCCACTGGTAGGGGAAGAGGAACTCCACGGCGGCGAAGCCTGCGTCCCGGGCGGCGGCGAAGCGCTCCAGGAACGGCACCTCGGTAAACAGCATGGTGAGATTGGCTGCAAACTTGCTCATGGTTTCATCCTCCTCAATTCATCAATTTCGGGTTCGCTCAGGTAGCGGATGGACTGGCCATGAAGCATCAGTGCCAGGCGCGCCGTCTCCTCCAGCTCTTCCATGTTGTTGACCGCATCCACCAGATCCTTGCCCGTCACCACGGGGCCGTGGTTGGCAAGCAGGAAGGCGTTGCCTTCGGGGGCGCGGCGCCCCAGCTCCTCGGCGATGCGGGCATCCCCCGGTTTGTAGTAGGGGATGAGCGGCAACTGGCCGACCCGCATCACGTAGTAGGGGGTGAAGGGGCGGATGACGTTGGCCGGGTCCAGCCCCTCCAGACAGGAGAGGGCGGTCAGGTGGGTGCAGTGCAGGTGCACCACGGCCCGGCAGTCCGGATTGTTGTGGTAGATGGCGAGGTGGAAGGCCACCTCCTTGGAGGGGCGATCACCCCCCAGGTGCTCCCCCTGCAGGTTGACGTGAGAGAGCCTGTCGGCGCTCAGACGTCCCAGGCAGGAGCCGGTGGGGGTGGCGATCAGGGTGCCGTCCGGCAGCAGGGCGGAGAGGTTGCCGGCGCCCCCGGTGGCATAACCGCGCTGGAAGAGGGAGGCCCCCAGCATCACCATGGTGTCGCGCAGTGCCTGTTCAGTCATGGAAGTACTCCTGAGCCTTGTCGAAGAAGTCGTCGCGCCCGAAGTTGCCGGACTTGAGGGCCAGCGACAGGGGGGCGTCGATGGCCCGCACCCAGGGCACACCGGGGGCGATCTGCGGGCCAATGTGGAACGCCTTGACGCCGAGGGCCTGGGTGACCCGGCTCGAGGTCTCGCCACCGGCGATGATGAAGCGGTCTACCCCGGCGCCTTGCAGCAGTTGGGCGAGGCGGGCAAAGCAGTGCTCCACCGCATCGCTGGCCGCCTGCTGGCCGTGGGTCTCCTGAATGCGGGCCAGCTCAACCGGGCTGGTGGTGGCGTAGACCAGCGGCGCCGGGGACAGGGGCTGGTCCAGCACCCAGCGCGCCAGCTCGGCCGGGTAGTCGGCATCCTCGAGGCAGCGCACCACGTCCAGCGCCAGGGCGGGGGCGTGCTGGCGATAGCGGGCCACCTGGCGGTTGGTCATCTCGGAGCAGGAGCCCGACAGCACAGCGGCGCGGGTGCCTCTGGGCCAGCCCGCCTCGCGGGCACCCTGCAGATCGCCGCTGCCAAGCTGGCGGGCCAGGCCGATGGCGAGACCGGATCCGCCGGTCACCAGGGGCATGTGGAGGGCGGCGGTGGCGATGTCCAGCAGGTGCTGCTCGGTCAGGGTGTCGACCACGGCGTAGCGCACGCCAGCTTGTGTTAGCTGCTCAAAGGCGTCGGCAATGGCGGCGGCACCCTGCGCTATGGTGGCGAACGGCACCAGACCGGCGCGGCCCTGGGCCTGCCCCTCCATCAGCCGCAGCAGGTTGCTGTCGATCATGGGGGTGATGGGGTGATGGCGCATGCCGGACTCGGCCAGCGGCTGGGCGCCGACGAAGAGGTTGCCCTGATAGACGGTGCGACCGTTCACCGGCAGGGCCGGGCAGATCAGGGTGAAGTCCTGGCCAAGCGCCGCCAGCAGGGCGTCGGTGACCGGGCCTATATTGCCCGCCGCCGTGCTGTCGAAGGTGGAGCAGTATTTCTGGTAGATGCGCGGGCAGCTGCGGGCCTTGAGCCAGTCGAGGGCCGCCAGGGAGTCGCGCACCGCCTCATCGGCGGGGCAGGAGCGGCTCTTGAGGCTGATCACCACGGCATCGACCCCGGTCAGATCCGCCGCTGTCGGGATGCCGGCAAACTGGATGGTGGAGAGGCCGTTCTCCACCAGGAAACCGGCGATGTCGGTGGCGCCGGTGAAGTCGTCTGCGATGACACCGAGTTTCATGGCTGATCCTCCTGGCCCGGCAGTGTGATGCCGGAGAACGTCTTGATAACGGCGCTGTCGTCTTCCTGGCCGTGCCCTGCGTTGCTGGCGTCGAGGAACATGTTCAGCGCCGTGCTCGCGAGCGGCAACGGGAAGCGCAGCGCCTTGGCAGTGTCCGCCACCAGGGTGAGATCCTTGACGAAGATGTCCACCGCGGAGCGGGCTTGGTAGTCACCGGCCAGCACCCTGGGCATGCGGTTTTCAAACATCCAGGAGTTGCCGGCGGCATGGGTCACCACGTCATACATGAGATCCAGCGATACGCCGGCCCGGCTGGCCAGGGCCATGGCCTCGGCGGCCACCGCGATGTGCACCCCGGCCAGCAGCTGGTGGATGATCTTGACGGTGCTGCCCTGGCCCGGCTCGCTGCCGACCCGGTAGAGCTTGCCGGCCACCGCATCCAGCACAGGGGCCAGCTTGTTGAAGGCGGCCTCTGAGCCTGCGGCCATCACCGTCATCTCGCCGGCATCGGCCTTGATGGCGCCACCGGAGACAGGGGCATCCAGCATCGGCAGCCCCATCTGCGCCAGCTCGGCGGCCAGGGCGCTCGCCTCTTCGGCCGCTATGGTGGAAGAGACCATGATGGCGGTGCCCGGTTTGAGGTGGCGGGCCAGCCCCTCTTCGCCGAGCAGGATGCGGCGCACCTGGGTGGCGTTGACCACCAGCAACAGCACGGCATCGAGCGTCTCGGCCAGGGGTCTGGCATCGGCCATGACGGCGGCGGCACCGGCCTGCTGCAACTGGCTGCGGGCCTGCTCGCTGAGGTCGATGCCATAGGTGGTGAGCCCGGTCCGCAGGCAGGAGCGGGCGGCGCCCATGCCCATGGCGCCCAGGCCGATGACCGCAACATGATAGGGAGTGCTCATCTCATGATTCCTCGAATACGACTGATGAGCCGATAGTAGAGGCTTGCGGCGATGAAATATCAGGCGGTCGTCACAAAAAATAACTTATTGCGTGTTAATTTTTGTTATTTCTGAGGGTTGAGATTCTTTCGAGTCAATAAATGCTGCCATTTGTGTGAGAAAATGTGATTTGTGAGCCCGTGTCAGGTTATTTATCATTTTTTCCCAGGTCGCTGGGGTAGAATGGCACCTTCCCTTCCCCGAGGTGCGAGGCAAGATGATTCCCGTAGAGCGACAGCAACGTATCCTGCAACTGCTGGCAGAGCGCGGCGTGGTCAGCATAGTGGAGCTGACCGACTGGTTGCAGGTCTCCCACATGACCATCAGGCGCGACATCCAGAAGCTGGAGGAGCAGGGGCGGGTGCTCTCCGTCTCGGGCGGGGTCAGCCTCTCCCAGCGGATCAAGAGCGAGCCCTCCCACGCCACCAAGCGCAGCCTGATGCAGGGGGCCAAGCTGGCCATCGCCCGGCTCGCCGCCGCCCAGGTGAGCGAGGGGAGCACAGTCTATCTGGATGCCGGCACCACCTCCCTGGAGCTGGCCCGGGAGCTGGCGCTGCGGGAAGATCTGATGATAGTGACCAACGACTTCATGGTGTGCGCCTACCTCATCGAGCACGGCCGCTGCCGTCTCTATCACACCGGGGGCCAGGTCATTCGCGAGAACCAGTCCTGCGCCGGTGAGGCCACAGCCCACTTCCTGCGCAACCTCCATCTGGACGTTGCCTTCCTCTCCTCCTCCTCCTGGGACGGGCAGGGGATCTCCACCCCGAGCGAGCAGAAGGTGCCGGTGAAGCGGGCCGTAGTGGAGTCGGCGGCGACCCGCATCCTCATCTGCGACTCGTCCAAATATGGCAAGGTGGGCACCTTCAACGTGGTGGGCTGGGATGCGATCGATCAGGTGATCACCGACGAGCAGCTGCCCCAGAGCGCCCGGGAGGCGCTGGCGCAGCATGGGGTCAGGGTGACCATGGCGCCGCTCGCCAGCCTGGCCTCCGGCGTCGAGTGACTGTGTCAGCCGGTCACTCTTTGCCGGCCTGAGGCTCGCTCGTCAGGTTGGCGGATCCCTGGATCACCTCGCCCGCCTTCTCTATGTCCCGTCCCACCCCGTGGATGGTGTTGCAGCCCAGCAACCAGAGGCTGGCACAGAGCACCAGCAGGGTTCGATTCTTGTTCATGCTTCCTCCTCGCCGGCGCCCGGTCCGGGCCGGCCTCCATGTCATGGGGTCAGTTTGAGCAGGCGCCCCTTGCCTGAGTCCGTCAGCAGATAGAGGGCGCCGTCCGCTCCCTCCTGCAGGGTACGGATCCGCTCCCCGAGATCGGTCAGCAGCCGCTCCTCCGAGACAATCTTGTCCCCCGCGAGGCGAAGACGCAGCAGGGCCTGACCGCGCAGGGCGCCGACCAGCAGATCCCCCCGCCACGCCTTGAACAGATCGCCTTGGTAGAAGCCCATGCCCGAGGGGGCGATGGAGGGCACCCAGATCCAGCGCGGCGCCGTCATGCCCGGCGCGCTCTGGCCCAGGCCAATCTTGCCGCCCCCGTACTCCTCGCCGAAGGTCACTCTGGGCCAGCCGTAGTTGTGGCCCGGCAGGATGAGATTGACCTCGTCCCCGCCCTGGGGGCCGTGCTCGTGGGCCCAGAACTGCTGGCTGCCTGGGCGCAGCGCCGCCCCCTGCATGTTGCGATGGCCCAGGCTCCAGATCTCCGGCAGGGCCCCCGCCGTCTTGACGAAGGGATTGTCGGCGGGCACCCGGCCATCCCTGTGCAGGCGCACCGTCTTGCCGAGGTGGTTGTCCAGCGTCTGGGCCCGCTCCCGCTCGCTGTAACGATCGCCTAGGGTGATGAAGAGATAGCCATCCTCGGTCAGTACCAGGCGGGAGCCGAAGTGGGCGCCGCCGGCCACCTTGGGCTGCTGGCGAAACAGCAGTTGCCAGTCGACGAGGGCGTCCTTTTGCAGCCGGGCGCGGGCCACGGCGGTGCCGGCTCCGCCGTCCCCCGGCTCGCTGTAGCTGAGATAGAGCCAGCCCTCGTCGTCCAGGGCGAGATCGAGCAGGCCCCCCTGACCCTGATTGGCGATGGGGGGCAGGCCCGAGATGACATGGCGCTCGCCGCCGGCGTCGATGCGCAGCAGGCGGCCCGGGCGCTCGCCAATCAGATAGCCGCCCCCCGGCAGCAGGACCAGCCCCCAGGGATGGTTGAGCCCCTCCACCAGGGGGGTCAGTGTCAGCGCCCGGAGCGGGCTCACCAGGCAGATCAGCAGCAGTGCAAGCAGTCGCAGCAAGGGGATCTCCTCTTGGAAGGGGGGCTGGCCGGCGGCGCAACGTCGCTGAAGTATAGGGGGTTGCCAACAGAGGGAGGGCGATGGCCCGCTCTGCGGGCTTTCCCCACCACGACGCTCAAGGCATTCAGCCCGACGCAAGGCGGGAGGCGTACACTTGATGGTGCGATGAGACATGGCTCGCACGCCTGGGCGAGCGGCCATGGTCATAGGCTGGCCGCGGTCACTCGAGCGCCGGTGCAGCATCGGGGCCATAGGGCCATGAGTTCATGGAGGATAAGATGTCATCACCCGCGTCGGCGCCAAGGCGCTCCCTGTCCGACCTGCTGGCCGGCGTCACAGCGGCGGCGGTCGTGCTGCCCAAGGCCATGGCCTATGCCAGCGTGGCCGGTCTGCCGGTGGCCGTCGGTCTCTACACCGCCTTCGTACCCATGCTGCTCTACGCCCTGCTGGGCTCCTCCCGGGTGCTCAGCGTCAGCTCCACCAGTACCCTTGCTATTCTGACCGCGACCCAGCTCGGGCTGGTGGTGCCGGACGGGGATCCCGGTCGGCTGCTCACAGTGACCGCCACCCTGACCCTGCTGGTGGGGGCCATGCTGATGCTGGCGGCGGTGCTGCGGCTCGGCTTCGTGGCCAACTTCATCTCCCTGCCGGTGCTGGTGGGGTTCAAGAGCGGCATAGGGCTGGTGATCATCCTCGATCAGCTGCCCAAGCTGTTCGGGGTGCACCTGCAGAAGGAGAACTTCTTCCTGGATCTCTACCACCTGGGGCTGGCCCTGCCCCAGAGCTCCTGGCTGACCCTGGGAGTCGCCCTGGCCACCCTGGTGGTGCTGGTGTTCATGGAGTGGCGCTTCCCCCATTCCCCCGCCCCCTTGCTGGGGGTGGGTATCGGCATCGCCCTGGTGTGGGGCTTTGGCCTGAACGAGGCGGGGGTGGCCATCGTCGGGACCATCCCCACCGGCTTGCCCGCCCTGACGATGCCGGACCTGACCCTGGTGTTGCAGCTGCTGCCGGGGGCGGCGGGCATAGCGCTGATGAGCTTCACCGAGACCATAGCCGCAGGGCGGGCCTTCGTGGGCAAGGAAGAGCCCGAGATCAACCCGAACCGCGAGCTGGTGGCCACCGGGCTGGCCAACCTGGGGGGCGCCTTCTGCGGCAGCATGCCGGCGGGGGGCGGCACCTCCCAGACTGCGGTGGTGCGCTCCGTCGGGGGCCTGAGCCAGTGGGCCTCCGCCGTCACCGCCGCCATGGCGCTGGCCACCATGATCTTCCTAGCCCCGCTGCTCTCCTGGTTGCCGAGCGCCACCCTGGCGGTGGTGGTCATCGTCTATTCGGTAGGGCTCATCCAGCCGGGGGAGTTTCGCAAGATAGGGCAGATTCGCATGATGGAGTTTCGCTGGGCCGCCATCGCCTGCCTGGGGGTGCTGCTGTTTGGCACCCTGGAGGGGATAGTGGTCGCCATCCTGGCCTCCCTGCTGGGGCTGGCCAGCCAGACGGCGCAGCCGCCCGTCTATGTGATTGGCCGCAAGCCCGGGGAGGATGTGCTGAGGCCGCTGGCCGCGCGCCATCCCGATGACGAGACGATCCCTGGCCTGCTGATCCTGCGGCCGGAGGGGCGCCTCTTCTTCATCAATGTGCAGCATGTGGCGGCCCGGATCCGCGAGCTGACCGAGACTCACCAGCCCGAGGTGGTGGTGCTGGACATGAGCCGGGTGCAGGACGTGGAGTACTCGGCGCTGATGATGCTGATGGAGGGGGAGCAGCAGGCCCGCGCCAGGGGGGTCACCCTCTGGCTGGCCGGGCTCAATCCCGGGGTGCTCGAGAATGTGCGCCGCAGCGGGCTGGCCGACCAGCTGGGGGAGGACCGCATGCTGTTCAATGCCAGGGCGGCCATCCGCCAGTATCAGCAGAGCAGGGAGTGAGAGAGCAAGGAATGATCCGGAGGTTCCCCAATGCCCTGTTCAATGCCAGGGCAGCCATCCGCCGGTATCAGCAGAACAGGGATTGAGGGGCAAGGGGCGAGCCAAAGGCCCCCAATGCCAGGACAGTCATCCGCCAGTATCAGCAGAGCAGAGAGTGAGGGGACAAGGGGCGAGCCGGAGGCTGCCCCTTGAGGGTGATCAGAAGAGTTCCGGGATCACCCGGAGCGGGTGCTCCGAGGCCTTGACCTTGCCAATCTTGCGTTTTGGCAGCTTGACCGGCTCGGCCGGCAGCTCCTCGTAGGGAATGTGGTTCAGCAGGTGGGAGATGATGTTGAGTCGCACCCGTTTCTTGTCCTCTGAGCGAGCCACGAACCAGGGGGCCCAGGCGGTGTCGGTGGCGATGAACATGGCGTCCCGCGCCCGGGTGTAGTCATCCCAGCGATCGAAGGACTTGATGTCCATGGGGGAGAGCTTCCAGATCTTGCGCCCATCGTCGATGCGATCCCGCAGCCGTCGCTCCTGCTCTTCCGGGGTCACCTCCAGCCAGTACTTCAGCAAAATGATGCCAGAGTCCACCAGCGCTTTTTCCACCATGGGGGTGCCAGCCAGGAATTTGTCGCTCGCCTCCTGACTGCAAAAGCCCATGATGCGCTCCACCCCGGCCCTGTTGTACCAGCTGCGATCGAAGATGACGATCTCGCCCGCCGCCGGCAGATGCGGAATATAGCGCTGGAAATAGAGCTGGCTCTTCTCCCGCTCCGTGGGGGCCGGCAGCGCTATGACCCTGAATATCCGGGGGCTGACCCGCTCGGTGATCGCCTTGATGGTGCCCCCCTTGCCGGCGCCATCGCGCCCCTCGAAGACGATGCAGACCTTGAGCCCCTTGTGCACTACCCACTGCTGCAGCTTCACCAGCTCCACGTGCAGGCGACGCAGCTCCTTCTCGTATGCCTTGTTGCCAAGGGGCTTGGGCTCGGTGACCGGTACCGGCTGTTCTGCTTTGGATTTTTTCTTGCTAGCCATGATGTCCTTCTTTTTTCTCGAACGGATGAGGAGTGGCCGTCATCCCGGACGGCGCACTTCAAGCGTAGATGACAGTTGTTTCGGTCAGGAAGGGAGCAGGCGAGCGGGGATCCGTATCTGGCGCGCCGCTTGGCGCCGGGGGACTTTGCCTGGGAGGGTCGGGGCTGGCCGCCTGGGCCAGAAAGGCACAAGGGGTTGGCATCTTGCGATGCCAACCCCTTGTTTTGTATGGCGTTCCCGACTGGAGTCGAACCAGTGGCCTGTCCCTTAGGAGGGGACCGCTCTATCCTGCTGAGCTACGGGAACCTTGTGGCGGGCATTATACAAGAAGCATTGTGCTTTTAAACCCTTGATTCCTATTCCAATACGGCCAAATCACCGATTTGGACATTAAACGGTGAATATTTGTTCTGACTGCTGATGATGGCGCCATCCTCGAACACCTGCACCACCTCGAACAGACCGTCGGCGGGGTTGCGCATCACCCTGGACTTGCCATAGGGATCGATGAAGTCGGCGCTGTGCTGGACGCGGAACTGATCCCCGAGCTTGACCCCGTTGCGACGGCCCAGGCTGATGTGGGGGCCCCGCTCGTGCTGGGCCACGATGCGGGCGGTGACGGGGGCGCAGGCGAGCTCGGCGATGATGTCCTGGGCCGCCTCCTTCAGCTGGTAGCTCACCTCCTGGCCGTAGCTGGACTGCCAGAACTGGCCGCTGTGGCTGCCCACCTGCTCCCGCTTGGAGAAGGTCCAGTTGGCCCGGCCCTGATACTCCTTGCGCCCGAGCAGGCTGCCGTTGATGCCGTCGAACAGGTAGAGCTGCATGCGGAAGTTGCGGATCGGGTCTTCATACCAGCTGGTCAGCTGGTTGCCCTGGGGCTCGAGGGAGAGATCGTCGATGCTGCCGAGCACCAGATACTGGCTGTCGGTGCGCAGGCTCAGGGCCTTGATCTCCTCGAGGGCGCTGCGATCCCCCTGCTGCAGGTGGAGCGGGTCGATGCGCAGGTTCTCGTCCAGCCACTGGCGGGCGACCACCCCCTGGGGCGCCGCCGCCAGGGTCTCGAACAGGCGGCGGGAGAGATCCGCCGGCATGTCGTCGAGGGCGCCGGTGCTCGCCTGGTCCGGGTAGCGCATGCGCAGGCGTACCAGCGTCAAATCCTTGGCGTAATGCTGGGTCTGGCAGATCTGGCGCTCGGCCTGGATGTCGGCCACCAGCGTGATGTACATGCGGCCGTTGCGCACCTCCTCGCGCTTGAGGCGGTACTGGCGGATGTCGCCGCCGGAGCGGATCTGGATCTGCTCGGAGCGCAGGCTGCCGTTCTCCAGGCGCTGGATGCTGGAGACGGAGGCGCCGCTGGCCAGCAGGGCCTGACGCAGCGCATCCCGGGTCGCCTGCTCGCGGGCATAGACCTCGTCGCCCCCCAGGATGGCGGCACTGCCTTGCGCCTCTATGAGCTCGGCGCGGGCCGACAGACTGGCCAGCAACAGGGTTGACAGCAGCACAACTTTCATAACGTACACCTTGAATAGACGAACCCCTCTTGCGCCCCGGGGGGCGGATGAGCGGCTTCATGGACACTGGCCTGGTTTGCACCGGGTGCGCAAATAAAAGCAAGATCCATGCCTTGTTCCGGCGAAAGGGTGTACAGCTCGCCGCATTTCCCGGCTCCAGCCTCTTTATTGGCGCCGCCCAAGGCCCTCTGGCGGATCATCGGGCGATCCTTGGCGCATTCCCGTCTCAAGTGTTGGCCGCTGCGACCGATAACAAGTCAGGTGTAGATACAGGAACAGGTATCCATGAACAGAATTATCACGGCGCTGGCGATTGCGCTGGCGCTGGCCGGCTGCGGGTCGGCCGACCCCATCAACCGGGATCAAGGGGATCCCCGGCAGGCGGCCAAGGGGATGGAGCTCAACTGGCTGGTGGCCCGCATGACGGATCAGCTGATGGAGCGCAAGTCCCTCACCACCCTGAGCGAGCCCATCGCCGTCGCCTCCTTCGTCGATCTCGACACCCTGAAGGACACCAACTGGATGGGGTTGCAGATCGAGGAGAGCTTCATCTACGAGCTGAACCGGCGCGGTGAGGTAGTGGTGGACTTCAAGACCACGGGCAGCATTCAAGTGACCCCCGGTGGCGACTTCGTGATGAGCCGCAACTACAAGGATCTCTCCGCCCGCCTGCCCATCTCCCGGATCCTGACCGGCACCTTCAGCCGCAATTCGCAGGGGATCCTGGTCAATGCCAGGATCATCGATCTGCGTACCAAGATGGTGGAGACCACGGCCCAGAGCCTGATCCCGCAACAATATCTGTCCGGCGCCAGCAACTCGTTTGGCCGGGCATCGGTCAACCGGGGTTACCTGATGCGGGGCGGCCAGAGCGCGTCCGGCCATCTGGTCAACCTGACCCCCTGATTTCTGAGGAGTAGACAGCCATGAGAATCGTGCTTGGCCTGATGATGGCCCTCTTGCTGACGGCGTGCAGTGGCAACCGGGTGGTGAACTACGACGTGGCCGAGAAGCCGGATGACTTCCCGGTGCTCAAGGCGGTGGGCTACGCGGTGATCGACATCCAGCCCGGCCCCTCCCAGTCGGAGAAGATGCTGCAGGCGATCCGCGCGTCCAAGATGGACGCCTACCGGGAGCTGGCGGAGCAGCTCAACGGCCAGCAGGTGCGTGGCCAGAGCAGCTACAAGGACCTGACCCAGACCTCCAACTCGCTGGATGTGTCTGTGGCCGGCATGGTGCGCGGTGCCCGTGTGGTGGCGACCTATCCCCGCGGCAACACCTATGCCACCGAGCTGGAGCTCGACACCCGCAACCTCTATCACCTCAACCAGCTGATGGCGGGTCAGTTCTAGGGCTCCAGGGCGGGTCCGAGCGGACGCCGGCATGAGCCCGGCGCTCATCACAACACAGACAAAGGCGAGCGCAGGCTCGCCTTTTTGTTGTCCGGGGGTAGGGTCGGCAGGGGGCAGGAGCGGGGTTGGCGCCCCGCCGGCGTGAGTCTGGGGCCCGGTTGGCGGCCCAGGTCGTATACCTGGAGTGAATGGTGGGAATGTGTCGTTCAGTTTTTCCGAACGCCAAATCGGGGGACTGGAGGCTGCGGCGCCGCCAGCGGGGGTGGGGAGACAGATAAAGAGAGAGGCGAGCCTGATGCTCGCCTCTTGCCGTTCGGGGGCTTAGCTGCCCATCAGCACCGGCGGCACTGCGGTCGGCTTGACGTCTTCGCTCGGGTAGCAGCCCAGCACCTTGACGTAGCGGGTGATCTTGGTCAGCTCCAGCAGGGCGGCCTGCATCTCAGGGGTCTGCAGGTTGGCGGAGACATCCAGATAGAACATCTCCTCCCAGGGGTTGCCCTGCACCGGACGGGATTCCAGCTTGGTCATGTTGATCTCGTGGCTGCGCAGCACCAGCAGGGCCTCCACCAGGGAGCCCGGCTTCTGGGAGGTGGACATGATGAGGGTGGTCTTGGCCGGGATCTGGGGCGCCACGTCGATGGGCTTGCGCGCCACCACGATGAAGCGGCTGTAGTTCTCCTTCTGGTTCGCGAGCTGCTCGGCCAGCACGTCGAGTCCATACAGCTCGCCGCCGGCGGCGCTGCCGATGGCCGCCGCCTCCGGGCTCCCCAGCTCCTTCACCTTCATCATGGCGCTGGAGGAGGAGTCGCAGATCTCGTGACGCGCCCCTTCCAGCTTGCTGAGGTAGTGGGAGCACTGCTGGAACACCTGGGGGTGGGCGTAGAAGGTCTTGATGCGTGACAGCTCGGTGGGCACGGCGGTGAGGATGCAGTGCTCTATGGGATAGGTCAGCTCACCCACGATGGAGAGGGTGGTGTGCTGCATCACGTCGTACACCTCGTTGATGGAGCCCGAGCTGGTGTTCTCGATGGGCAGCACCCCGAAGGCGGCGCGGCCCGACTCCACCGTGTCCAGCACCTCGCGGAAGTTCTGGCAGTTCACCTCGATGACCTGATCCTTATAGCGCGCCAGGTACTTGCGGGCGGCCAGGCTGGAGTAAGAGCCGCGCGGGCCCAGGTAGGCGACGCTGGTCATGGGCTCCTGCTGCTGGGGGTTGAGCAGGCTCTGCAGGTAGGCCTGCTGGGAGAGCACGGAATCTTCGATGATGGTGTGGTAGATGCGGGTGATGTACTGGGCATCCAGTCCGAGGGCACGCCCCTTCTGGATCAGGGCAACCAGCAGGTCCTGCTCCCGCTGGGTGTCGCGGATGGGACGGGGATTGGCCTGCTTGGCGCGGGCAACCTCGATGCTGAGGGTCTTGCGTTTGGCCAGCAGGGCGAGCAGCTCCTGATCCAACTGGGTGATGTCTTGTCTGATCTCGTCGAGCGTTGCCATGGTGGTTCCCTATCCAAATCTTCTGTGGTGGTTGCTGCAAAAAAAAGCCTCCGCTGGGGGAGGCTCGATTCGTCTTTGCTTTCTGTTGATGCGACGACAGGGCCTTCCCTCATGAGGGCCGGATAAACGAGAAAGCAAAGAAGAATGGTGTGTGCATGATGTTGTCCTGAATGTAACGTCATAACCATTAAGGGATTTGGCTCGCCGATGCAAGTAAAACTTGCCCCGGTGCGTTGAACGGGGCAGGGTAGGTGGTCGGGATCCCTGGCCGAATGAGTGTCACACCGGTCCCGTTGTCGCTGGTCAATGAGAGGGAGGCGAGAGGATGGCGATTATCTTCGATCTGGGACGGGTGGTGGTGAGCTGGGATCCGGTCGGCATAGTGCGCTCGGTGCGTGGACCGGAGGGCGCCGAGGCCCTGGCGGAGCTGCTGTTCAACCACCCGGACTGGCTGGAGGTGGACAGGGGCACCCTCTCCCTGCACGCCATGGCGCACCAGGCCGAGGCGCGCACCGGCCTGCCTATGGCACAGAACCTCGCCATCCTGCAGGCGGTGCCCGCCTCCCTGCTGCCGGACCCCGCCATGGTGGCGCTTATCGAGGCGCTGCACAGTGCCGGTCACCGGCTCTACGCCCTCTCCAACATGGGCCATGCCAGCATCGACTGGCTGGAGCAGCATCAGGAGTTCTGGCGCTTCTTCAGCGGTAAGGTGGTGTCGGCCCGGGTGCGGATGCTCAAGCCCGAGCCCGACATCTACCGCTATCTGCTGGTGTCGTTCGACCTCAAGGCTGGGGAGTGTCTCTTTATCGACGACAGCCCGGCCAACGTGGCGGCGGCCCGGGCGCTCGGCCTGCAGGGCATGGTGTTCACCGACGCCCCCGCATGCCGCCGGCAGCTGGTCGAGCAGGGATGGTTGCCCGCCTGAGGGGCCCTTCGCCGGGCCCGGAGAAAAGGGGGGCTGATTTGCCTCTTGAGCGAATAAAGAACAACTTTGTCCCCATTCTTTAAGTGTCTATTCAGCTTTGTCATCGCAAAATAACATCCTATTCATCATCCGGAGCCGTTGTTATGGATGCCAATGTCGTCGCGCTGAATCGGGGATACGATCAGCTATTTCAGGCCAGGGAACAGAGGCTCATCAATACCCTGGCCGGTTACGGCGAACTGCTTGTCTCCTTCTCCGGCCGGCTGGAGTCCTGCTACAGCATGGATCTGTGTCGGGCCAGCGGGGTCCGCTTTCGGGCCATCACCCTGGACAACCCGACCCTGAGCCGCAAGGCGGTGGCCCGGGCCAAGCGCTACTGCAAGCACTACGGCATCGCCCACCAGGTGATCAGGACCGACGAGATGATCTTCAGCGTGCACCTCGGCCACCTCGCGGAGGTGACGGATCCGGTGCGCTACCTCTGCCAGCAGCTCGAACACGATGACGGCCCCCCTATCCTGATGTCGGCCTCGGTGGAGGAGATGCGGGAGTATCTGCGGCGTTTCGACAGTGTGCCGGCCAATACCCTCTGGATCTTTGCCGAGCAGGGCATGACCCACCGGGACTTTCGCTATGGCTTCCACAAGCGCCAGCTGGCCCTGTGGGGGGCGGGGGGAGAGGCTTGCCTGAGCCAGCGCTTCTCCGACGTCGAGTCCCTGGACCGGCGCCACCTGCGTATGGTCGACATGGCCGAGCAGATGCTGTTCGACATGGGGCTGGACGGGGCCCAGGTCTTCTTCCATACCCTGGCGGACAGGGTCACCACCCTGGCCAGGATCAGGGTGCCCCAGCGCATGCGGGCTCTGGTGTTCGACATGCAGCCGAGCATCCAGAAGGCGCTCAAGAGCGCCCAGTTCGATCTGGTGACCCTGGACATGGTATCGGGGGAAGACCCCCAGCAGCTGGTCATCTGACCCCGGCCCAGGCCCGTAACGTGAGTCGGGTCATAGGCAAGGGCAGCCCGACTCTTTATACTGCTCCTTCTGCATCCCTATCGAGTCATCTGCCCATGAAACCCTTGTCCAGACTGCTGCTTGCCCTCTGCCTCTCCCCCATGCTGGCCCAGGCCGCGCCCCTGACCCAGGTCACCCTGGCCGATGGCCGTCAGGTGCAGCTCAACGACGACTTCACCTGGGAATACCTGCTGGTGAAGCCCGCCGAGACGGTGGCCGGCAAGACGGTGACGACGAGCGTGGCGGCGCCCGTGCTGACCGAGCAGGCCCTGGCCAATCCCGACCTGCTCGCCCAGGCGACCCGGGACGGCATCACGGTGACCCTGAACCAGGTGGAGGGCGAGGATCCGCTGCGCCTGCAATTCATGGTGAGCAACACCGGCAGCCGCAACGTGGTGCGGGTCAACGGCAGCCTGACCCTGTTCAGTGCCGAGGGGGTGCAGCTGGCGACCCAGCCGGTGCGCTTCTGGGTCGGGGAGAATCGTCTGCCTGAATCCTATCTGCGCAAGGGCGAGCAGCGTCCGTCGCGGGCCATCGAGCTGGCCCGTCCGGCCAATCTGACCGGCAAGCCGCTGGTGCGGGTGCAGATCGACGAGGTGGAATTCCGCTAGGATAGCGGCGGGGACGGGCAGGCCCGTCCCCCCATGGAGTGTTGCACCGGTAACCGCCAGCAATATCTGCTTACATCTGACATGGTTTGGCAACAGCTTGCCGCTCGGCACCTCCCCCCTCGCCCGTCACAATGGCTCCATTCCAGTTAGGTTCCGCCTAACTCAACAATCGGAGTCAACAAAATGCAAAAACTCGCACTGTCTGTTCTGGTTCTGGCCGGCCTCTCTTCCACCTCCGTCCTGGCGCAAGATGCGTTCAGCTACGCCAAGGGATCTGCCACCTGGGCACACACCAAGTCCGACTACGTCGGTGGCAAGGACAGCAACAACCGCGATTTCGGTGGCCTGAGTCTGGATCTCTCCAAGAGCTTCGGCTCCAACTTCTACGGCCGTTTCGGCTCCGAATACACCTCCCGCAACAGCGGCAATGACAGCATGGCCATCTCCAATCTGGGTATGGGGGTGTTCACTCCCCTCAGCACCAGCCTGAACCTGTACGGTGAAGCGGGTCTGATGGGCTACAGCATGGAGCGCGAGCTCGCCTCCAACGTCAACGACAGCGGCTGGGACGACATCACCCGCAAGCAGAGCGGCAGCCTCTACGGTGAAGTGGGCCTGCGCTACGACATCGGCGCCGTCGAGCTCTCCACCGGCTATCGCTACGCCAACATGACCGACGACATGCATGACTTCAAGGCGGGTGCCGCCTACAAGGTGAGCCAGAACCTGGCCCTCACCGCCGATTACACCTACCGCAACTGGGATCTGCAGAAAGGATCCATCACCAGCCTGGGTGTGAAATACAGCTTCTGATTTCCCTGTCTGTCGTGACCTCCATTTTGCCCATGACCCCGGTCATGGGCTTTTTCATTTTCCGGTGATCCTGTTTTCCCCCTTGTGTCGTATCGGTCCGTAATAGTTATACAACTTTCATTTCTTTGTATAACTGCTATAACTGGTTCAATGCTTATACAAGGGGCGCAATCATGTACAAGATCAAGGTCGGTATCAGTGCCTGTCTGCTGGGGCAGGAAGTGCGGTTCGACGGGGGCCACAAGCGCTCCAGTTTCTGCGAACGGGATCTTGGCGCCCACTTCGACTATCACCCGGTCTGCCCCGAGATGGCCATCGGCCTCGGCGCTCCCCGCGCCGCCATCCGCCTGGTCAAGCGCCATGGGGAGGTGCGGGCCGAGGCGAGCAACGGCAGCTTCGACGTCACCGAGCGGCTCATCGCCTTCAGCGAGCAGAAGGCGCGCCAGCTCGACTTCATCTCCGGCTACATCCTCTGTGCCAAGTCACCCAGCTGCGGCATGGAGCGGGTGCGGATCTATGGCGCCAACAACGAGGGGAGCGCCAAGGAGGGAATTGGCCTCTTTGCCAAGGCCTTGATGGAGGCCAACCCCCTGCTGCCGGTGGAGGAAGACGGCCGCCTGTGCGATCCCATACTGCGGGAGAACTTCGTGCTGCGGGTCTTCGCCTATCACGACTGGCAGCAGCTCTGCGCCAGCGGGATCACCGCCGCCGCCCTCATCCGCTTTCATTCGCGCTACAAGTACCTGGTGCTCTCCCACGCCACCACCCACTACCGCACCCTTGGCAAGTTGCTCGGCAACCTCGGCAAGGCCAACCTGCAGGAGGTGGCCGACAACTACATCAAGGGCCTGATGGCGGCCCTGACCCTGCGTGCCAACCGTCGCAGCCACACCAATGTGCTGATGCACCTGCAGGGCTATTTCAAGCGGGTGCTGACCCCGGCCCAGAAGCAGGAGCTCTGCGACACCATAGACAAGTACCGCACCGGCATCTTCCCGCTGCTGGTGCCCCTCACCCTGATCCGCCACTACCTGAGGGAATACCCCAATGCCTATCTTGCCGAGCAGGTCTATCTCAACCCGCATCCCGATACGCTGAAATTGCGTTACGGGCTTTGAGAATGGCGAGATCAGCCTTATCCAGAGCCGCCCCCCGATACGCGCAAGTTGCGTGACGGGCTCTGAATTCGCTTGTGCCCCGACGCAGCCTCTGGGTTCGGGGCGCCCATACCCTGTTGAATGGAAGTCACCATGTCTGATGTACCACAAGATGATGCCGCCAAGCCGGACGAGGGGATCTACCCCATTCGCGAGGTCTCCCGCCTCACCGGCGTCAATGCCGTCACCCTGCGCGCCTGGCAGCGCCGCTACGGCCTGGTGCAGCCCGCCCGCACCGACAAGGGGCACCGCCTCTACAGCGAGCAGGATATCCGCCAGATAGGCGAGATCCTGAGCTGGCTGGAGCGGGGGGTGAGCATAGGCCAGGTGAAGGGGCTCTTGAGCGAGCCCCAGTCCCAGCCGGTGAGCGATCACTGGCAGCAGACCCTGGAGCAGTTCAGCCAGGCGCTGCTCGCCTTCAACCAGCGCAAGGCGGAGGCCGAGCTTAACGACCTGCTGGCGAGCTACCCCTTCGAGCTGGTGCGCAGCCGGGTGCTGCAACCGCTGGTGGAGCGGCTGCTGGGCCTGTGGCGCGAGCGGCCGGATGGCGAGCTGCTGCAACAGGTGTGGCTGGGCTGGCTCCACACCCGCTTCGCCCGCCACCTCATCGAGCAGGAGAAGGGGCTGCCGGTCACCCTGGCGAGCTGGGGTCAGGTGGGCCCTCTCGATCTGGTCTGGGCGGCCTACGAGCTGATCGGTCAGGGCTATGAGGTGCAGTTGCTGGGGGCGGTTGAGCCGCGCCACGTCGCCCTGCTGGAGGGGCGAGCCCTCACCCCCTGGCGGGTGCTGCTGGGGGCTGGCCTTGGCAAGCCGGCGCTGGCCGCCGACTGGCCTGCCGGTACCCGGCTCTTTGGCGAGCTGGGGCGACTCTATGACGCTGACTGGCTGGCCGCTCACGGCTGGCGGGCGACCCTGGCCGAGGTGATGGCGGACAGGCCTGCCGCGCGCGGCTTGAGCGGGCGCGGGAGCAAGAGATCATGAGGCTGGTCTGGTTTCGCAATGACTTGCGCCTTTCCGACAACCCGGCGCTGCGTCATGGCTGCGCCAGCGATGAGCCGGTCGCCGCACTCTTCATCATCTCCCCCACCCAGTGGCGGCAGCACAAGATGGCCCCCATCCGCCAGCGCTTCATCCTGGCCCAGGTCGATGCGCTGGGCCGGGAGCTGGCGGCCCTCGGCATCCAGCTCCATCTGCTGCGGGTCGAGACCTTTGCCGAGGTGCCTGCGGCGCTGGCTGACCTCTGCCGCGAGCTCGGGGTGAGCCAGCTCTACGCCAATCAGGCCATCGAGCTTGACGAGCAGTGCCGGGACCATGGCGTCACCGCCGCGCTGGCAGAGCAGGAGGTGGGTTGCCACTGGCTCAACGGCTGCTGCGTGCTGCCCCCCGGGCGGGTGCTGACCGGCGGGAGGGAGATGTTCAAGGTCTTCACCCCCTTCAGCCGCGCCTGGCTCAAGGCGCTGGATGAGGATGGCTTCGTCATCCACAGAGCCCCGGCGCCCCGGGGCGAGCCCCTGCCCTGGCAGCCGCTCGCCGAGCGGGCCTTTGTCGATGAGGGACTCGGGGAGCTGACCCCGGATCCCCGCTGGCCGGTGGGGGAGGCCGAGGCCCTGCGGCGGCTGCACGCCTTCCTGGAGCAGGGGGTGCTGGACTACGGCGAGACCCGGGATTTTCCGGCGCTGGCGGGTACCTCCATCCTCTCCCCCTATCTGGCGGCGGGCATCGTCAGCCCCCGTCAGTGCGTGGCGGCCTTGCAGCAGCGGCTCGGCGGCCGGCCCCAGTCCAAGGCGCAGCCCGGTTTCGTCTGGCTCAATGAACTCATCTGGCGCGAGTTCTATCGCCACCTGCTGGTACTGATCCCGACCCTCTCGATGAATCGGCCCTTCAAGCCGGAGACGGCGGCCCTGCCCTGGAGCTGGGACCCGGATGCGTTTGCCGCCTGGTGCGAGGGGCGCACCGGCTACCCCATAGTCGACGCCGCCATGCGCTGTCTCAACGCCACCGGCTGGATGCACAACCGGCTGCGGATGATAGTGGCGAGTTTCCTGACCAAGGATCTGCATATCCACTGGCGGCTCGGGGAGGATTACTTCATGAGCCGGCTCATCGACGGGGATCTGGCGGCCAACAATGGCGGCTGGCAGTGGGCGGCGGGCACAGGCGCCGATGCGGCCCCCTACTTTCGGGTGTTCAACCCGACCACTCAGGGGCAACGATTTGATCCACAAGGGGAGTTTATCCGTACCTGGGTATCTGAGCTTGCCGATCTGCCTGCCACCCATGTGCACCAGCCCCACGACTGGTTGCGGCTCAAGGGGCGGCAGGACTACCCGGCGCCCATGGTGGATCATGCCGTTGCACGGGTGAGGGCCATCGAGATGTTCCGTGACCTGGAGAAGCAATAGCATGAACGACGCGCTGGCCCATTTCATCGTCCTCTACCTGCAGCTGGACAAGCACCAGTTGCACCGCCTGCCGGAGATCTATGCCGAGCAGGTGGTGTTCATCGATCCGGCCCACCGCATCGAGGGGCTGGCCGCGCTCACCCGCTATTTTTCCTCCCTCTACGGGCGGCTCAAGGAGTGCCGCTTCGAGATCACCAGCCAGCAGCAGCAGGGCAATGAAGCCTGGCTCAGCTGGGTCATGATCTTCGCCCACCCCAGGATCGCCGGTGGTCGGCCCGTGCGGGTCGAGGGCGCCACCCGGCTGCAGTTCGATGCCTGGGGCAAGATCTGCCTGCACCGGGACTACTTCGATCTCGGCGCCATGCTCTACGAGCAGTTACCCCTGCTCGGGCCCGTGGTGCGCGCCATCAAGGGGAGGCTGGGAACATGAGCGGACGCGTGCTGATCACCGGGGCCACCTCCGGCATAGGTCGCCAGCTGGCGCTCGATTATCGGCGCGCTGGCTGGCAGGTGTGGGGCTGTGGCCGCGACGGCGAGCGGCTGCAGGAGCTGGGGCTTCACGGCATCACTCCCCTGCAGTTCGATGCACGGGACAGCGTCGCCATGGCAGAGGCCGCCGCCGGTCTGCCCACGCTGGATCTGGTGATCCTGGGCGCCGGCAACTGCGAGTACATGGATATAGCCGAGGGATTTGACAGCGCGCTGTTTGCCCGGGTGATCGAGACCAACCTCATCGCCACCGGCCACGCCCTGGCCGCCTTCCTGCCACGGCTGGCGGCCGGGTCGCGGCTCGCCATCGTCAGCTCCTCGGTGAGCTGGCTGCCCCTGCCAAGGGCCGAGGCCTATGGCGCCTCCAAGGCGGCCCTCGATTATCTGGCCCATACCCTGCGCCTCGATCTCGCCAGCAAGGGGATAGGGGTCACCCTGATCCGCCCGGGCTTCGTGCAAACGCCGCTCACCGCGAAGAATGATTTTCCCATGCCCTGTCTGGTGACGGTGGAGGAGGCATCCCGCGCCATCATGGGCGGGCTGGCTGCCGGTCGCCACCAGATCCACTTCCCCCGTCGCTTCATCTGGCTGCTGCGCCTGCTGGGGGCTCTGCCGACGGGGCTCTGGCTGCGGCTGGGGCGCACTCTCATCTCGAAAGGATCCCCTTCATGAAGAAAAAGATCGCCATCATAGGTTCCGGGATCTCGGGTCTCAGCGCCGGTTTTCTGCTCCACAAGCGGCACGACATCACCTTGTTCGAGGCGGCCCCCCTGCTCGGCGGACATACCGCCACCGTGGATGTCAGCCTGGCCGGTCGCAGCTATGCCATCGACACCGGCTTTATCGTCTTCAACGATCGCACCTACCCGAATTTCCTGAAACTGCTGGAGCGGATCGGGGTGGCGCGCCAGCCCACCGAGATGAGCTTCTCGGTCAAGAACCCCCAGGGGCTGGAGTACAACGGCCACAATCTGGATACCCTGTTTGCCCAGCGCAGCAACCTGCTGAGCCCGCGCTTCTACCGCTTCGTCGCCGAGATACTGCGCTTCAACCGGGAGGCTCGCGCCTGGCTGGCGGAGCTTGGGCGCCACGGCGGTGGCAGTGAACCTACCCTGGGGGACTTCCTGCAACTGGGGGAGTTCAGCGACTACTTCGCCCGCCACTACATACTGCCCATGGGGGCGGCCATCTGGTCCTCCACCCTGGCGGACATGCGCGCCTTTCCGCTGGGCTTCTTCCTGCGTTTCTTTGCCAACCACGGCCTGCTGGATGTGGCCAACCGTCCCCAGTGGTATGTCATTCCGGGCGGCTCGCGGGAATACATAGGCCCACTCACCGCAGGCTGGCTACCGCGGATCCGGCTGGCCTGCCCGGTGCAGGGGATAAGGCGCACGGCCGAGGGGGTGCTGGTCCGAAGCGGCTACGGGGAGGAGCACTTTGACGAGGTGATCCTCGCCTGTCACAGCGATCAGGCGCTGGCCCTGCTGACGGATGCGAGCGAAGGGGAGCAGGCCATTCTCGGTGCCATGGCCTATCAGGCCAACGACGTCTGGCTTCACACCGATGCGAGCTGCCTGCCGCTCCGGCCAAAGGCCTGGGCCAGCTGGAACTATCAGCTCGGGGACGACGACGAGGCGCGCCCCCTGGTGAGCTACAACATGAACATTTTGCAGGGGATAAGCTCGCCGCAACCCTTCTGCGTCAGCCTCAATCCCCAGGGCCGGGTGGACGAGAGCAAGGTGCTGCGCCGCTTCGTCTATCATCATCCGGTCTTCAATCAGGCCTCCATCGCCGCCCAGCAGCGGCGGGCCGAGATCTGCAGCCGGCAGCACACCCATTTCTGCGGCGCCTACTGGTACAACGGCTTTCACGAGGACGGGGTGCGCAGCGCCCTGGACGTGGCCAGTCGCTTCGGAGCCAGCCTGTGAAGGGCGCCGGCGACACCATGGAGACCATCAGCGCCATCTGGCAGGGCTCGGTGCGCCACCGTCGCTTTGCGCCGCGCAGCCACGCCTTCTCTTACGGCCTCTTCATGCTGGGGCTGGATCTGGACGAGCTGCCGGAGCTCAGCCAGGGACGCTGGTTCGGCGTGGAGCGGGCGGGGCTGCTCTCCTTTCGCCGCAGCGACTATCTGGGTGGCAGCGAAGGGCCCCTCAAGCAGGCGGTGTGGGACAAGGTGACCGCCCTTGGCGGCAGTGCCGATCCGGACGGCCGGGTGCTGCTGCTTGGCAACGTGCGCTGCCTGGGTTTCTACTTCAGCCCGGTCAACTTCTACTTCTGCTACCGGGAGGGGGAGGCGCGCTATCTGCTGGCGGAGGTATCGAACACCCCCTGGAACGAGCGCCACTACTATCTGCTGGATCTGGCGGCCCTGGCGCCCCACGACAAGGACTTTCACGTCTCCCCCTTCATGGGGCTGGCCATGCGCTATCACTGGCGCATCCGCCCGCCCGAAGAGGAGACGCTGATCCATATCGAGAGTCATCCCAGATCCGGCGAGGCCAAGCTGTTCGACGCCACCCTGGCGCTGCGCCGCGAGCCGCTGTCGCGCCAGGGGCTCGCGGCCCTGCTCGTCCGCTGGCCCTGGATGACCCTCAAGGTGCTGCTCGGGATCTACTGGCAGGCCCTGCGTCTTTTTATCAAACGAACTCCCATCTTTAGCCATCCGGAGAGCCGCTAATGGAACTTGCTCAATCAACCCTCTCTGCCTCTTTCATCGACAAGGGGGCCAGGCAACTGCTGCTCACTCTGCTGGGACGCCTCGAACAGGGGCAACTGCTGCTGCGGGACGGCAACGAGCGCCACAGCTTCGGGGTGGCGGGCACTGACCTGCACGCCGAGGTGGTGGTGCAGGATCCCGCCTTCTATCGCCGCCTGCTGCTGGGGGGCAGCATAGCCGCCGGTGAAACCTGGGTGGAGGGGCTCTGGACCAGCCCGGATCCGGTGGCCCTGGTGCGGCTGCTGGCGCGCAACCTGCCGCTGCTCGACACCCTGGAGCGGCGGCTCGGCTGGCTCAGCTTCCCCTTCAACAAGGTGCGCCATTGGCGCAGCCGCAACACCCTGACCGGTTCGCGCTCCAACATCGCCGCCCACTATGATCTCGGCAACGCCCTCTATCAGGGCTTCCTCGACAGCCACATGCAGTATTCGAGCGCCATCTACCCGAGCGCCGAGGCTACCCTGGAGCAGGGGCAGCAGGCCAAGCTGCGCACCATCTGCGAGCGGCTCGAGCTGGGACCGGAGGATCACCTGCTGGAGATAGGTACCGGCTGGGGCGGCCTGGCTGTCTATGCCGCTCGCCATTACGGCTGCCAGGTGACCACCACGACTATCTCCCAGGCCCAGCATGATTACGCAAAAGAGTGGATTGCCCGGGAGGGGCTGGGGGATCGCATCACATTGCTGCTGGAGGATTACCGCAAGCTGGAGGGGCGCTTCGACAAGCTGGTCTCCATCGAGATGATAGAGGCGGTGGGGCACGCCTTCCTGCCGGACTACTTCCGTCAGCTGTCGCGCCTGCTCAAGCCCGGTGGTCGCCTGCTGATCCAGGCCATCACCATAGCCGATCAGCGTCACGCCCAGTATCTGCGCGGGGTTGACTTCATCCAGCGCTACATCTTCCCCGGCGGCTGCCTGCCGAGCGTCTCCCAGATGGCGGGGCTGCTCGCCCGGGAGACCGACATGCAGCTGGTGCGGCTGCACGATCACGGCCACCACTATGCCCGCACCCTGGCCCACTGGTGCGAGCGCTTCCTGGCGCTGGCCCCCGAGCTGCCGAGGCTCGGCTACAGCCAGGACTTTATCCGGCTGTGGCACTTCTATTTTGCCTATTGCGAGGGGGGCTTCTGGGAGCGGGCCATCAGCCTGGTGCAGCTGGAGGCGGCCAAGCCGGGCCCCCTCGGCTGGTCCGGTGACTTGCCAGTGAGCGGTCACTGACCATGTGGCAGTGGGCCCACCTGCTGGGATTCAACCTCTACTGGTTGCTGGCGGTGAAATGGCAGCAACCTGGCCCGCTGCTGCTGATGTTGTCGCTTCATTTCCTCTTCTCTCCTCGTCGCCGGCAAGAGTGGCGGCTCATTCCCGTCGCCCTGGCAGGCTGTCTGCTCGACATCCTGCTCTGGGGGCTCGGCCTGTTCCAGTTTCCGGCCGGTTTCCCGCTCTGGCTGTTGCTGCTCTGGTGCGGTTTTGCCCTGACTCTCTCCCACGGTCTGCGCTGGCTTAGGCCCTTGCCGCGCTGGCAGCAGGCGCTGTTTGGCATGGTGGGGGGGGCGAGCTCCTATGTGGCGGGGGCTGCCATGGGGGCCGTACACTTACCCTGGGGCATCTGGATCAGCACGGCGCTGCTGGCGGTGATCTGGATGGGGTTGTTACCCGTACTGCTGTGGGTAACGGTGACGCTGGAGGGTGAGCCGAGATGAACACCTTTTCGACCGACGCCTTGTTATTTTCCAAATGGACCAAGGAGAGCCAGTACGAGCTGGCCGACCACTTCTACCTGGTGGTGGCCTGCCAGCGGGATGCGCGAGGTCAACTGGCGAGCGTGGTGATGCAGGATATCAATACCCTGCAGGAACAGGAGATGGACTGGCATGAACTGGAAGATCCCGCCCATTGGCACATGGGGTGGAGCTAGCACCTTGCTGGCGGCGCTGACGCTGCTGTTTGCCAGTGCGGTGCAGGCCTCTGCCGCCCCCTGGCAACAACTGCGCCCGGTCGGGCAGGGGGAGATGAGCTGGCTCTGGTTCAAGCTCTATGACGCCACCCTCTACAGCGCGAGTGGACGCTACGAGCCGGGTCGCTATCCGCAGGCCCTGACCCTCACCTATGCCAGAGCCATAGAGCGGGAAGATCTGCTGAGCGCCACCGCCGCCGAGTGGCAGCGGCTTGGCCTTGGCAGCGAGACGGATCGCGAGCGCTGGCTCGGCCGGCTCGCCGCCCTCTGGCCCGATGTCGGGGCAGGGGACAGACTCACCTTCTATGTGGACAGTGCGGGAGCCGGTCACTTCTGGTGGCAGGACAAGCCCCTGGGTTCCCTTGCCGATCCCCAGTTTTCTGCCGCCTTTCTGGCCATCTGGCTCGCCGACAACAGTCGCGATCCCGCCCTTACCCGCCGCCTGCGCGGCCAACCCTGATACTGGAGTTCCGCATGCCTCTCTACCGCACATGGCGCCTTCTGCTGCTGTGGCCACTTCTGCTGCTGGCAGCTTGTGGCGCCAGCCTCGATGGCTACAGAGGGAAGGGCCCGAATTGGGATCTCGCCCGTTTCTTCAATGGCAAGCTGGTGGCCCATGGCCTGGTGACGGACCGTAGCGGCGAAGTGACCAGTCGCTTTCGGGTCGAGATGCAGGGGCGCTGGCGAGCGGGCAAGGGGGAGCTGTTCGAGCAGTTCTATTTCGATGATGGCCGCCAGCAGACCCGCACCTGGTTTCTGAGCAAGGGGGTGGATGGTCACTGGCGCGGCACCGCCTCGGACGTGGTGGGGGAGGCGGTGGGCAAGACGACTGGTTTTGCCCTGAACTGGCGCTATCAACTCGATCTGGCCCTGCCGGACGGGGAGGTGGTGCGGGTGAGCTTCGATGACTGGATGTATCTGCTGGATGAAGATCGCCTGATCAATCGCGCGAAGATCAGCAAGTTCGGCATTCATCTGGGGGAGGTGATCCTCTATATCGAGCGGCTTGAGCGATGAGAGCGGGTGTTTTTCCTGCTGACGATAGCCAGTCGCTATCAATGGGCAAGGTACAAGCAATTGTCTTTTGAGTCTGTGCGGGGATATGCTGACTCCGTTCCCGATAATGTTTACCACCTGGAGGTGAATGATGAAGAGCCCCATTGGTCTTGATACCGTTCAATCACAAGCCCTGGCCGCCGAGCTGAACAAGTTGCTGGCCAGCTACCAGATCCTCTACATGAACGTCCGTGGTTTCCACTGGAACATCCGCGGCAACCAGTTCTTCGAGCTGCACCTGAAATTCGAAGAGATCTACAACGATCTGCTGTTGAAAGTAGATGCTCTGGCCGAGCGCATCCTCACCCTGGATGGGGTGCCCCTGCACAGCTTCAGCGACTACATCAAGGTCTCCGCCATCCCCGAGCAGAAGGGGCTGCACGACGGCCGTGCCTGCGTCGAATCCCTGCTGGAGAGCTTCCGCGAGTTGCTGGTGGCCCAGCGCCGCATCCTGGGGCAGGCCGCCGAGGCCGGTGACGAGGGCACCGCCTCCATCCTCTCCGACTATGTGCAGCAGCAGGAGAAACTGGTCTGGATGCTGCGGGCCTATCTGGCCTGATGAAGTCAGGGCCGGATGCCATGAGTGGCACCGGCCCGATCGTTCCGCATCCCCTGTTGCTGCAATCCCGAATTGTCTTTGATGTTATCCACCCGCTTGCCGCCCTCTCTGGGCGGCTTTTTTGTTTTTGATCTGCATCAATGAAAACTTAATTGGTAAATTGAATGCCTATTAAGTTTTTCTAGAGGGGAATAGAATTGCCACAAAACAAACAACTGAAATGTCCAATTAGGAGAGGCATGATGTTTTGTGTGCAATGTGAACAGACAATTCGTACCCCCGCAGGCAATGGCTGCGCTTACGCACAAGGCATGTGCGGCAAGACGGCGGAAACCTCGGATCTGCAGGATGTGCTGATCTATGCGTTGCAGGGTCTCAGCGCCTGGGCCCTGGCAGCCCGCGAGCACGGCATGATCGATGACGAGATCGACGCCTTCGTGCCCAAGGCCTTCTTCGCCACCCTCACCAACGTCAACTTCGACTCGGCGCGCATCGTCGGCTATGTGAATCAGGCGATGGCCTATCGTCAGCAGCTGGCCGCCAAGCTGGCACCGCTGGCGGTGCAGGTAAGCGATCTGCCCGCCGCCGCCCGCTTCGAGCCGGGCAGCGAGCTGCTGGAACAGCTGGCCCATGCGCCCCAGACTGCGGTCAATCGCGGCAAGAGCGAGGTCAACGAAGACATCATGGGGCTGCGTCTGCTCTGTCTCTACGGCCTCAAGGGGGCCGCCGCCTATATGGAGCACGCCCGGGTGCTGGATCAGCAGGATGCCGGGGTAGCCGCCGAATTCCACCGCATCATGAGTTGGCTCGGCACGGATCCCAGCGATCTGGATCCCCTGTTCAAGTGCGCCATGGAGATAGGCCTGCTCAACTTCCGCATCATGGAGATGCTGGATCTCGGCGAAACCACGGCGTTTGGCCACCCCGAGCCGACCCAGGTGCGCGTCACTCCGGTGCCGGGCAAGTGCATCCTGGTCTCAGGTCACGACATGGTGGATCTCAAGCTCATCCTGGAGCAGACCAAAGGCACCGGCATCAAGGTCTACACCCACGGCGAGATGCTGCCGGCCCTGGCCTACCCCTTCTTCAAGCAGTACCCGCACCTGGTGGGCAACTACGGCTCCGCCTGGCAGAACCAGCAGAAGGAGTTTGCGAACTTCCCCGGCGCCGTGGTGATGACCTCCAACTGCATCATCGACCCTAACGTCGGCAACTACAGCGATCGCATCTTCACCCGCTCCATCGTCGGCTGGCCCGGGGTGACCCATCTGGAAGGGGAAGATTTCTCTGCCGTTATCGCCAAGGCGCAGGCGCTGGAAGGCTTCAAGCACGTTGAGCTGGAGCACTTCATCACCATAGGCTTCGCCCGCAACGCACTGATGCAGGCCGCCCCTGCGGTGATCGAGAAGGTCAAGGCCGGCGAGATCAGCCACTTCTTCCTGGTGGGGGGCTGTGACGGCGACCGTGCCGAGCGCGCCTACTACACCGAGTTCGCCAAGGGGATACCGCAGGACAGCCTGCTGCTCACCCTGGGCTGCGGCAAGTACAAGTTCAACAAGCTCGACTTTGGCGACATCGGCGGTATTCCGCGCCTGCTGGACGTGGGCCAGTGCAACGACGCCTACTCCGCCATCCAGCTCGCCCTGGCGCTCTCCGAGGCATTCGAGTGCGGCGTCAACGATCTGCCCCTGACCCTGGTGCTCTCCTGGTTCGAGCAAAAAGCCATCGTCATCCTGCTCACTCTGCTGGCACTCGGGGTGAAGGACATCCGCACCGGCCCGACCGCTCCGGCCTTCCTCACCCCGGCCCTGCTCAAGGTGCTGGAGGAGCAGTTTGGCCTGAAAGGGACCACCACGGCCGAGGCTGACTTGGCCGAGATCCTGGCGGCCTGATGCATTCAGCATGTTGTAAGCCTTTGGCGAGCCTGATGGCTCGCCTTTTTTTCAAGACGATCGCTTCAAGACAAGAGGAGCCTTGCGATGATCTCCACCTCTCTCCCCCTGCGCTGCATCGGCCGTCGTGCGGAGACCCACGACGTGACCAGCTGGCAGTTTGTCGCCGCCGAGGGCACGCTGCCCCCCGTGCTCGCCGGTCAGTGCGTGACCCTGCACACCGAGATAGGCGGCGAGCCCCTGTGCCGCGCCTACACCCTCTCCTCCAGCCCGCAGGATCCTTGCTGGCAGGTCACCATCAAGGATGTGGGGCTGGTCTCTCATCACCTGCACCAAACCTTGCAGCTAGGGGACCAGATCCGGGCCGACGGCCCCTTCGGCGACTTCAACCTGACGGCGCTGCCCTGCGAGCGACCGTTGCTGCTGAGCGCAGGCTCCGGCATCACCCCCATGTGGGCCATGCTGCGCGGCGAGCTGGCCAAGAGACCGGACGCGGATATCCGCTTTATTCACAGCGCCAGAACCCCTGAGGATGTGATCTTCGCAGATGAGTTGGCCGCGCTGGCCGAGGCCCATTCCGGCGTGCGCCATGCTTTAGTGCTGGAGCAAGTACGGGAAGAGGCGCCGACGGCTTATCCCTGGGTTGGCCGGCTCACGCCGGAGATGCTGAGGGAACTGGCGCCGGATCTCTTGAGCCGCCATGTCTACCTGTGTGGACCCGCCCCCTATATGGCGGTGGTGAGCGCCATGCTGGCAGAGCTGGGGTTGCCGGCGGCGCAGCTGCATCAGGAGTCCTTCGGCCTGCCTTCTGCGGCATCGAGTGCGGTGCCAGTTGCCGCCGACAGCGACCACTTCTGGCTGACCCTGAAAAAGAGCGGCAAGAGGGTGAAAATACTGCCGGGCCAGACCCTGCTGGCGGCGCTGGAGGGGGCGGGAGAGACCATGATGGCCGCCTGCCGCGCCGGGGTATGCGGGGCCTGTCGCTGCACCACGGAAGGGGAGATAGAGCGCCAGAGCGTGATGACATTGAGCGCGCAGGATCTGGAGAGCGGGGTGGCGCTCGCCTGCTCCTGCACCGCCAGAGGGGATGTCGGCCTCGACTACTGAGGGCGTCATAAGTATCCCGAGCTTTTCCCGCGCGGGCAGGGCGGGTAGACTCAGCTCCAGTTTCAGCAAAGCACGGGATAAAAAATGACAATTCTGGTCACGGGCGGCGCCGGCTATATCGGCTCCCATACACTGGTTGAGCTGCTGGGCGCCAGCCAGCAGGTGGTAGTACTGGACAACCTCTCCAACTCCTCCCCCGAGTCCCTCAAGCGGGTCGAGCGGATCACCGGCAAGCCGGTCACCTTCGTCGAGGGGGACATCCTGGACAGGGCCTGCCTGCAACGGCTGTTCGCCGCCCACAATATCGAGTCGGTGATCCACTTCGCCGGCCTCAAGGCGGTGGGGGAGTCCAGCCAGATCCCGCTCACCTACTACCAGAACAACGTGACCGGCACCCTGGTGCTGTGCGAGGAGATGGCCAGGGCCGGCGTGTTCCGCCTGGTTTTCAGCTCCTCGGCCACCGTCTATGGGGATCCCGCCTCTGTGCCCCTGAGGGAAGATTTCCCCACCAGCGCCACCAACCCCTATGGCCGCTCCAAGCTGATGGTTGAAGAGATACTGCGGGATCTCTCCAAATCCGATCCCCGCTGGGCCATAGTGCTGCTGCGCTACTTCAACCCGGTCGGTGCCCACGAGAGCGGCCTCATCGGTGAAGATCCCAACGGCATTCCCAACAACCTGCTGCCTTACATCAGCCAGGTCGGCGTCGGCAAGCTCAAGGAGCTGGGGGTATTCGGCAACGACTACCCGACGCCGGACGGCACCGGCGTGCGCGACTACATCCACGTGGTGGATCTCGCCATCGGCCACCTCAAGGCGCTGGCCCGCATCGAGCGCGACACCGGGGTCTTCACCTACAACCTGGGCACGGGTCAGGGTTACTCGGTGCTGGAGATGGTCAAGGCGTTCGAAACCGCCAGCGGCCGCCCCATTCCCTACCAGATCAAGCCCCGTCGCCCCGGCGACATCGCAGAGTGCTGGGCCGAGCCGACCCTGGCCCGGGACGAGCTGGGCTGGCAGGCCGAGCGGGGTCTGGCGCAGATGATGGTCGACACCTGGCGCTGGCAAAGCAACAACCCGAACGGCTATCAGGCCTGATAACACCCCGGATAGCAAAACGCCCCGGCATGCCGGGGCGTTTCTTTATGAGCGAAGAGCGGGTTACTGAATGCTCTTGCCGGCGCGTACGTCCTTGACGATGGCCCTGAGGCTGGCCAGATCGCGGGGGGCTCCGCGCAGGATCTGATCGCCGATGATGAAGGCCGGGGTGCCGGAGATGCTCATGGCCTCGGCCAGGGCCCGGTTGGTACCCAGGTTCTGATCTATGCTGCCGTCCTTGATCTTCGCCTCGACCTTGCTCCAGTCCACCCCGGCGGCCTTGGCGACGTCTTTCACCTGAGCCTCGTCGGAGAGCGGGCCCTGGTGGGCGTACAGCTTGTCGTGGAAGGCCTGGTACTTGTCGGGCTGACCCAGCTTGACCGCCAGCGCCGCGCGGGCGGCGTAGTAGGAGGTCTCGCTCAGTATGGGGAACTGCTTGTAGATGTAGCGGATGTCTTTGTCTTCACCGAGCAGTTGCTGGATGAGGGGATGGGCCCGCTTGCAGTAGCCGCAGTTGTAGTCGAAGAACTCGACCACGGTCAGGCTCCCCTTGGGGTTGCCGCTCTCGGGATCCTGATTGGCGAAGAGCTGCTTGGCATGGGCCTCGATCAGCGTCTTGTCGCTCTCGGCCTGCTGGCTCTCCTGCTTGGCACGCAGGGCATTGGACATCTCGACCAGGATCTCCGGATTCTTGACCAGATAGTCGCGCACGATCTGCTCGACGTCGCTCTTGGTCAGCTCGCTCGCCTGCACCGGCGCCGCAAGCAGGGTCGCGCCGGTCAGGGCGGTGAACAGGGCATGTTTGATTCTCATAAGTCCATCTTGCTGGGAATATGGTGGAGGCCACTATAGTGGGTGAGTCTGTTTTCAAGTCAAGCCATCCGGTTGAAAAAGCAGGGGTTGGGGCGACTCTGCGGGTTTTGTTGGCCATTTAGCCCAATAAATCGGCAAACGAGCAGAGCAGGGATTTACAAGGGGGATCGTCATGGGTAATATGCGTCGCACTGCTGCGGAGGGGTGGCAGAGCGGCTGAATGCACCGGTCTTGAAAACCGGCGATGGGCGACCATCCGTGGGTTCAAATCCCACCTCCTCCGCCATCTATACGGCCCATCTCATTGAATGAGATGGGTTTTTTTGTATCTGCAGTATTAGGTATGCCAGTGGGTATCAACTGGCGTGCCCTCTATCTCGACCCCCCTTCAGGTTCCCTTTTCCGTCTCTCCAAATAAGAGAACCTTTCTCTAATCCAGTGCAAATCACACTGTTTGTTGTGTTTCTTTACTGCTGCAGGAAGGCGTTTGTTGCGTGCCCATGCTTGATGGCAACGGCGACAATTTGACTGCTCCTGGCCGTAAGCGCCATCTATCATCGACCGCAACTTGTCTGCTAGTATCGACCCCGTCGCCTTTTGTCGCAGGCCGTCATTCATAAGAGAAATATCATTAAAATACAGGTGGATAGGGAGATCTACATGGCCTCAAAAACAGGCGTTAAACAGTCATTGCAACTTGTCGAGCGCCTTGCTGATGGCTCACTGCGGCAAATACCTCTCAGCGATGTTGTCGTCGTTCCGGCTCAACCTGGCGCCAAGTACGCGTTAATCGATATTTCGACAGGCAAGTCCCCTGAGGGGGTGGTCGTCAAGCGCAAGGGCGGCTCGCTGATTGTCGAGTCGGAGGACGATGGCGTTCTGGTTGAGCTCACCGAATTTTATGATGAGCCAGAGACTGCGTTTATCCCCCAGGCTGAACTGGATGGTTCGACGCTGGTTGGCGCCTCGGTGACGAGTGACAGCCCGGTGATCGAGACCACTGCCAATGGTGATCACATCGTCTGGCAAGGGAGCTCTGACAGCGATTTCTTCACTCCCATTACTGTCGGGCTGGGGGCGCTTGGTCTTGGTGGAATTGCCCTGGCTGCAGGCAGTGGTGGGGGAGGTGATGGTGATGGTGGCTCAGAGGCCAGCGTCGTCAACAAGGTTGCCGGGACCATAGTGGGCGGCCCGGTTATCGCGGGTAATGATCTGCGTGTCGAGGTTTACCAGGCTGACGGCATCACCCTGCTGGGGACGGCTCAGGTCAATCCAGATGGCACTTTCTCCATTGCGGTTGGCGACTACCTTGGGGTGGTCATCGCCCGGGTCGTTAACAATGGCCCAAGTGCCGATTATCTGGATGAAGCGACTCAGGCTGGCAAAGACCTTAATGCTGACCTGTTCGCGATGGAGGTGGTGTCGGAGCCTAATTCCACAGTCACCGTCAATCTTAATGTCCTCAGTACCCTGGCTTATCACAAGGTGCAAGATGCGACAGCCGGTGGTGTGCCCGCGGCATCTACGGTGGACAGCATCAACGATGCCGTTGCCGATCTATTCGGCCTGCCGAGTTTGCATGGCACTACTGTAGTGCCAACCAACGGCGGCAGTTTTGACAGCAACAACGGCTTGAGTGCAGGCGAAATATACGGAGCCCTACTGGCGGCGCTCTCAGGAGCGGATACCCAGAACGGTGGCAATAGTCAGCAAACCATCGCTGATCTTCTGGCTGGGTTGCAGGTCAGCAACGGCAAGGCGACCTTGACCGAAAGTGCACAGGGCATTGTCGTGCAAGGCGGTGAGTATACGTCAGCGCAAACGGGGCAGAACTTGACTGATGCCGTTGCCGTTGTGGTTGATACCTACGCACCCAAATTCAGCTCAGGCGCGACAGCCGATGCCATTTTGGAAAATAGTGGTGCTTTGCAGAGCGTTTATACCGCAGCGGTGAGTGACGCAGGGATTGTCACCTACAGCCTCAAAGCGGCGGGTGACCATGGCGCCTTCATCATTGATGCGGCCACGGGGGCGGTCATCCTGACTGGCAACCCGGATCATGAAATCAAGCCTAGCTACAGCTTCACCGTGGTGGCCACGGATGCCGCCGGCAACGCCAGCGAGCAGACAGTCACCCTGAACATCACCGACCTGGACGAGGTGGCGCCGACTATCACCTCATGGGCGACCGCCAGCGCTATCAATGAAAACAGCGGCGCCGGGCAGCTGGTCTACACCGTCACCAGCACAGACGGCGGCGATGTGTCGACCGGCAACACCAGCTACAGCCTGAAGGCGGGAGCGGATGCGGCGCTGTTTAGCATCGACGCGGCTACCGGAGCAGTGACCCTGACGGGCAGCCCGGATCATGAAACCAAGGCGAGCTACAGCTTCACCGTGGTGGCCACGGATGCCGCCGGCAACGTCAGCGAGCAGACGGTCACGCTCAATATCAATGACCTGGACGAGATAGCGCCAACCATCACCTCCGGGACGACCGCCAGCACCATCAATGAAAACAGCGGCGCCGGGCAGCTGGTCTATACCGTCACCAGCACCGACGGTGGTGATGTGTCGAGCGGCAGCACCAGCTACAGCCTGAAGGCGGGAGCAGATGCTGCGCTGTTCAGCATCGACGCCAGCACCGGGGCGGTGACTCTCACGGGCAACCCGGATCATGAAACCAAGCCCAGCTACAGCTTTACCGTGGTGACCACGGATGCGGCCGGCAATGCCAGCGAGCAGACGGTCACGCTCAATATCAACGACCTGGATGACCTGGCCCCGACCATCACCTCCGGTGCCACCGCCAGCGCCATCAATGAAAACAGCGGCGCCGGGCAGCTGGTCTACACCGTCACCAGCACCGACAGCGGCGATGTGTCGAGCGGCAGCACCAGCTACAGCCTGAAGGCGGGGGCGGATGTGGCGCTGTTCAGCATCGATGCCAGCACCGGGACGGTGATCCTGACTGGCAACCCGGATCATGAAATCAAGCCTAGCTACAGCTTCACCGTGGTGGCCACGGATGCCGCCGGCAACGTCAGCGAGCAAGTTGTCACCCTGAACGTCAATGACCTGGATGACCTGGCCCCGACCATTACCTCAGGCGGCACCGCCAGCGCCATCAATGAAAACAGCGGCGCCGGGCAGCTGGTCTACACCGTCACCAGCACCGACAGCGGCGATGTGTCGACCGGCAACACCAGCTACAGCCTGAAGGCGGGGGCGGACGCGGCGCTGTTCAGCATCGACGCGGCTACCGGGGCGGTGACCCTGACGGGCAACCCGGATCATGAAACCAAACCCAGCTACAGCTTTACCGTGGTGGCCACGGATGCCGCCGGCAACGCCAGCGAGCAGTTGGTCACGCTGAACGTCAATGACCTGGACGAAGTGGCTCCGACCATCACCTCCGGGGCCAGCGCCAGCACCATCAATGAAAACAGCGGCGCCGGGCAACTGGTCTATACCGTCACCAGCACAGACAGCGGTGATGTGTCGAGCGGCAGCACCAGCTACAGCCTGAAGGCGGGAGCGGATGCGGCGTTGTTCAGCATCGACGCAGCCACCGGGGCGGTGACCCTGATGGGCAACCCGGATCATGAAACCAAACCCAGCTACAGCTTTACCGTGGTGACCACGGATGCGGCCGGTAACGCCAGCGAGCAGACTGTCACGCTCAATATCAATGACTTGGATGACCTGGCCCCGACCATCACCTCTGGGACGACTGCCAGCGCCATTAATGAAAACAGCGGCGCCGGGCAGCAAGTCTACACAGTCACCAGCACCGACGGCGGCGATGTGTCGAGCGGCAGCACCAGCTACAGCCTGAAGGCAGGGGCGGACGCGGCGCTGTTCAGTATCGATGCGGCCACCGGGGCGGTGACCCTGATTGGCAACCCGGATCACGAGACCAAGTCCAGCTACAACTTTACCGTGGTGGCCACGGATGCGGCCGGCAATGCCAGCGAGCAGGTGGTCACGCTCAATATCAATGACCTGGACGAGATAGCGCCGACCATCACCTCGGGGGCGACCGCCAGCGCCATCAATGAAAACAGCGGCGCCGGTCAGCTGGTCTACACCGTCACCAGCACAGACAGTGGCGATGTGTCGACCGGCAACACCAGCTACAGCCTGAAGGCGGGAGCGGATGCGGGGCTGTTCAGCATCGATGCCAGTACGGGGGCTGTGACCCTGACGGGCAACCCGAATCATGAAACCAAGCCCAGCTACAGCTTTACCGTGGTGGCCACGGATGCCGCTGGCAACGCCAGCGAGCAGGCGATCACGCTCAATATCAATGACCTGGACGAAGTGGCCCCGGCCATCACCTCGGGGACCAGCGCCAGCGCCATCAATGAAAACAGCGGCGCCGGGCAACTGGTCTACACAGTAATCAGCACAGACAGCGGCGATGTGTCGAGCGGCAGCACCAGCTACAGCCTGAAGGCGGGAGCGGATGCAGCGCTGTTCAGCATCGATGCGGCCACCGGGGCTGTGACTCTCACGGGCAACCCGGATCATGAAACCAAACCCAGCTACAGCTTTACCGTGGTGGCCACGGATGCGGCCGGTAACGCCAGCGAGCAGACTGTCACGCTCAATATCAATGACTTGGATGACCTGGCCCCGACCATCACCTCTGGGACGACTGCCAGCGCCATCAATGAAAACAGCGGCGCCGGGCAGTTGGTCTATACCGTCACCAGCACCGACAGCGGCGATGTGTCGACCGGCAACACCAGCTACAGCCTGAAGGCAGGAGCGGATGCGGCGTTGTTCAGCATCGACGCAGCCACCGGGGCGGTGACCCTGACGGGCAACCCGGATCACGAGACCAAGCCCAGCTACAACTTTACCGTGGTGGCCACGGATGCGGCCGGCAATGCCAGCGAGCAGGTGGTCACGCTCAATATCAATGACCTGGACGAAGTGGCGCCGACCATCACCTCGGGGGCGACCGCCAGCGCCATCAATGAAAACAGCGGCGCCGGTCAGCTGGTCTACACCGTCACCAGCACAGACAGCGGCGATGTGTCGACCGGCAACACCAGCTACAGCCTGAAGGCGGGAGCGGATGCGGGGCTGTTCAGCATCAACGCCAGTACGGGGGCTGTGACTCTCACGGGCAACCCGGATCATGAAACCAAGGCAAGCTACAGCTTTACCGTGGTAGCCACGGATGCCGCCGGCAACGCCAGCGAGCAGGCGGTCACCCTGGGGATCAACGATCTGGTCGATGAAGTCGCACCTGCTGTCGACAGCATCGCCATCAGTGGGGCAAGCGGTGCACAGAACAGTCGCCTGAATGCGGGTGACGTGGTCAGCATCACTGTGACCATGGATGAGGCGACCCTGGTCGACACCACGGGGGGAACCCCGCGTGTGGCGCTGAATGTCGGGGGCAGCACAGTCTACGCCGATTACGTCTCGGGCAGTGGCACTGCCTCATTGATCTTCCAATACACCATTCTGGCTGGTCAGAGCGATGCCAACGGTATCAGTCTGGGTGCCAATGCGCTGCAGGCGAACGGCGGAACGCTGCGCGACGCGGCGGGCAATGCGGCTACCCTGACTCATGGTGCTGTAACCGATAACGCCGGTTACCTGGTGGATACCACGGCCCCAGGTATCAGCGCTGTGGCGATCACCAGTGCCAGCGGTTTACAGAACAACATCCTGAATGCCGGTGACGTTGTCAGCGTCACCGTGACCATGAACGAAGCGACCCTGGTCAATACCACCGGCGGTACGCCGCGTCTGGCGCTGAATATCGGTGGCAGCACGGTTTACGCAAATTACGCCTCGGGCTCAGGCACAGCATCGCTGGTATTCCAATACACGATTTTGCCCGGTCAGACCGATGCCAACGGCATCAGCATCGCCGCCGGCGCACTTGCTGCCAACGGGGGCACCCTGCGCGACGCCGCGGGTAACGACGTGAACCTGAGCCACGCCCTGGTGGCCGACAACGCCAGCTTCCTGGTCGATACCACGGCCCCTGTCGTGAACGGGGTTAGCAGCCCTACGGCGGCGGGTACCTACGGTGTGGGGAGTGTGATCAGCATCCAGGTCAGTTTCAGCGAGGCGGTCACCGTCTCTGGCACGCCGCAACTGACCCTGGAAACCGGTGCCACGGATCGGACCATCAATTACGTCAGTGGCTCAGGCTCCAATACCCTGACCTTCAACTACACGGTTCAGGCGGGGGACACCAGTGCCGATCTGGATTACCTGAGCTCTGGGGCACTCGGCCTCAATGGCGGCACCATCCGCGACGCTGCCGGCAACAACGCCACCCTGACCTTGCCGACCCCTGGCGGGGCCGGTTCACTCGGGGCAAATGAAGCCATCGTGATCGACACCTCTGGACCTGTGGCCGACACCAGCATAGTGGTGTTTGACCTGGTACAGGGGGTCAGTTCCGACCACAGCAGCCGTACTTTCGATGCCAATACCAGCTACACCATTTATGTCCGGGTGGAGAGTCAGAAGGCTGAGATGAGCACGGCCGGTAATGGACCTGGAACCTGGGGAATGTGGTCGGGGGCTAACAATTTGGGGGCGGACGACAAGGTGGTCTTTGTGGGAACGGGGCAGGGGATCATGGGCAAGAGCGGCTCGCAATGGCGCGTCGTAGGAAGAGTGGACGCAGGCCGTAATGGTCAGAACACTCAGGAGTTCTATGGGGTGTATACGATGGTGTCATTCCTCGGCATGACAGCTTATGCCAAAGGCACCGTCTATCGTGGCATAGCATGGAGCACCGGACAGGTTCCGGGAGCTCTCTATGGGAACGGCGATTTGTGGAACGGCACCTGGGCCAACATCAATGCGGGAAAAGCCTTCAATGATGTGCATATGCTCCAGATGCCCAACAGCATCCTGACCTCCCAAGGGCTGGTCTGACCCGGCTCTATTTCTCCCCCCTTATCGCCCCTCATGGAGGGGCGATCCAGTCCCAGGATCCCGCTGTTCCAATGAACTCTCTGTCCTTACTGCGCCGCCTGGTGCAGCAACAACAATTTGTGCTGTTGCAGGAAGCCTGCGGCGCCCCACAAACCCCAGCCGAACAGATACTGCTGGCGCTGGCGTGCGCCCAGCTTGGCGAGCTGGATGCCGCCCGTCACGCGCTGGCTGGGCTGGATCTTGCGACCCTTGATGTCGATGGGCGTGTCGACCTGGCTGCCGTCCAACTGCTGCTGGGAGAACTCGACATGGCGCAAGCGCTGCTCGAGGCTGCCCTGCTTGAAGCACCGGAGCACGCACTGCTGCTGGCGCGGCTGGCGACCTGTCAGCTGCGGCGCCAGCAGACGGCGGTGGCGCGGCAACTGTATGAACGAAGCCTCCTCCTTGCGCCCAATATCCTGATCTATCAACAACTGCTGCGCCTGTATTTGCAGGAGGGGGCCATCGCGCAGGGCGAGCAACTGCTGACTCATGCCGAGGCCTTCTGGGAGGGAGATCGGGAGCACTGGCCCGAGCCGCAGGCGGCCTGGCATGGCCAGCAACTGCGCGGTCTGCGTCTGGAACTGTGGCTGGCGGCTGAGGAATATGCCGCCGCCGATGCCTGGCTGGACGAGCAGCAGATCTTGCTGGACGAAGAGGATTATTGCGGCCTGCTCAGGGGGTACGCCCAGCGGCTGACCGAGCGAGGTCGCCACGCTCAGGCCGAGGATGCCCTGTGCCGGGGGGGAAGACATTATCCCGAGCATCCTGGCTTGCATCAGCATCGGGCCGAGCTGGCTGAGCTGCAAGGGCGCACATCCCAGGCCATCGCCTTGCTGCGGCGGGCCATCCATCTGGCGCGCCAGCAGCAACAGCCCGTGCTGGCGTTGCGCCTGAAGCTGGTGGCTGTCGCCACCCAGGGGCATACGGCACTGGCCAGAGAGATGGTCACCCAGGCTCTCGAAGAGGCACAGGCGCTACCTCCGTCAGGCTGTATCGATGGGATGGATCACGCTCATTGGGTGTTTGAAGCGCAGGTGGCGCTGGCGGGAGTCGATGTACAGGAGCAGCGGTATGCCGAGGCCGAAGTGCGCTACTGCCAGGTGTTGCAAGATCATCCGCAACTGGTGCCAGCCTTGCAGGGGCTGGGTCAGTTGTACCTGCAATTGGGGCGTCTTGAGGAGGCGGTGGCGCTGTTTGAACGGGTCAAGGTGCTCGACCCGGTGCGCGGTCATAGTGCGCTTATCAATGCGCGGCGCTTCCCGGAGGATGACGCCACCTTGCACCACCTGGAGATGCTGGCCCGCCGCCCCGGCCCTGAGGGGGCGGTGAAACCCGGTCTGCTGCTGCAATTGGCCGCCGCCTGGGAGAAGCGCAAGGACCATGCCAGGGCCTTCGCACTGGCCGACGAGGCGAATGGGGCCAGCCGCGCCTTGCTCGGCTATGACCCGGCGGCGCACCGGCAAGCTTGCGCGCGCATTCGTCATGCTTTCGGTCGGTCGCTCTATGAGCATCGCCGTGGTATTGGCAATGATTCGACGCTGCCGGTGTTCGTGCTGGGCATGCCGCGCTCCGGCACCACGCTGGTCGAGCAGATGCTGGCCGGCCACAGCCAGATCCACGGCGCCGGCGAGCTGGGGCTGGTCCCCGGCGTGATTGCGGGGCTGGAGCGGTGGGAGCGTCACGTCGGTTCGGGTCGGCATTATCCCGACTGTGTGGACGATCTCGATGCCAAGGTGATCGCGGGCATCACTGGCAATCTTCTCAAGGAGCTGCAGGAGTACGCCCCCGGGGCGCTGCATGTGGTGGACAAGCTGCCCCACAACTTCGAGAACATCGGCCTCATCAAGCTGCTGTTCCCCCGTGCGCGGATCATCTCGGTGCGGCGCGATCCCCGTGATATCGCCATCTCCAACTACTTCACTGACTATGCGGCCAAGCACGGTGGCATGGGCTTTGCGTACGATCTGACCTGGATTGGCGAGCAGCTCGCCGACCATAACCTGCTGATGCACCACTGGAACCAGCTCTTCCCCGGCGAGATCCTGGAGGTGCGCTACGAGGATGTGCTGGATGATCCTGAGCGCGAGGCGCGGCGCATGCTGGATTACGTCGGGGTGGCCTGGGAGCCTCAGGTCCTCAATTTCAGCGAGCTGCAGCGGCCGGTGAAAACCGCCAGCGTCTGGCAGGTTCGCCAGCCGCTGTACAAGAGCTCCATGGCCAGGTGGGCGCGTTACGAGACCCATCTTGCCCCACTTTTGCGCGGCACCAATGCTCGCATCCAGTGGCAACCGATCACCGACATGGTGGCACTGCCTGTGCCCGGCTTGCTGGAAACGAGCGTGGCGCGCTACCGCGAAGAGAAGCTGGATGACGCCGAATATCACTGCAAGCAGTTGCTGCACCATCTGCCGGATCATGCCGCCGCCACCTTTATGCTGGGGCTTGTCTATGTGCGCAAGGGCCACCTGGACGAGGGCATTGCCCTGATGCGCAAGGCCCATGAGCTATGTCCCTGGAACAGCCAATGGCGCGATGATCTGGCGCGGGCGTATGTGCTGTCCGGCGAGCCGGAAAAGGCGGCACTGCTGACGGGCAAGGCAGCGCATCTTGCTCCCTCTGCCTTGCCCCACAACGAACAGGAAATTGACGGAGAGTTTTCATGGTAACAACCTTGCCGCGCTTGAGGCGGCATGGCCTGCTGGTCCTGAGTCTGGTCGCACTGATCCAGCCCGTGAGTGCGCAGCAGGCCGATGGCTTGCAGGCGGCGTTGCAGGCAGCCCTCGGTCTGCACCCTGCCGTGAGTGGCAAACAGGCGCAGATCGAGGCGCGGGAATACTCCGCCGATGCCGCGCGCAGCCAGCGCTATCCCAGCCTGACTGCCCAGGTACAGCAGTATTCAGAATCCACTCGGGATGCCACCACAGGGGAGGATCTCTCCACGCCGGTGACACTGCGCGCACGCCAACCGCTGTGGGCATTCGGGCGCATCGATAACAGCATTGCGTTTGCCGATGCCGACACCGATGTCGAGCGTGTCGACTTGCTGCGGGTAAGGCGCCAGTTGCTGGAGCAGACCGCTGTTGCCTACTCCAATGTCCTTGGCAGCCGCCAGCGCCTGCAGGTGGTCGAGGCCAGTCTGGCGGCTCACCAGTCGCTGTTCGAGCAGATCAGCCGGCGCGAGCAGGGACAGCTTGCCTCGGCGGCAGATGTTCGCCTGGCGGCCACTCGCCTCGCGCAAGCCAGGGCGCGGGTCGAGCGCTACGAAGGGGAGCTGGCCATTGCCAGGAGCGATCTGCTGGCCCTGACCCAGACGCCTGTGCCAGCCCGGCAGCCGGTGGCATCCGATATATTGCAGATCAGCGAGGGCGAGGCATTGCACCAGGCCGCCCTGAATGGCAGCGCCGAAGTGCGTTACAAGAAGCAGGAGATAGAGCGGGCCAGGGCGAGCGTGGATCAGGTCAGGACGGCCTCCATGCCCACGCTCTACCTGCAAGCGGAGCAGGACTATGACCAGCCGTCCTACCGGGATGAGACCCGGGTCAGCCTGGTGCTGGAAGGCACGCTGGAGGGGATGGGCTTTGCTACCCGTGGCCGGACAGACGCGGCGGTGGCGCAGCAGAGTGCGGCCGAGGAGGACCTGGCCTACGCCGTCAGCGAGCTTGAGCGCAGCGTGCGTCGCCTGCAACGCAGCCGTGAGTTGCAGACCGGGCTTATCCGGGTGCAGAGCGAGTCACTGGCCGAGCTGGGGGCGGTGCTGGGGTCTTATCAGCGCCAATATGTGGCAGGTACCAAGAGCTGGCTAGATGTGCTGAATATCCAGCGCGAATTCAGTGAACAACAATTGCAGCTGGTTCAGGCAAAGAGCGACTGGGAGATCTACTCCCTGCAATTGGCTGCGCTGACGGGGGGGCTTGATCCCCTGGTGACCTTGAACGGTGAGGAGTTCCAACCCCATGGATAGGCAAACCGCCGAGCAGGCGCCGCAGAGTATGGCGCCGACATTGGTGAAACAGTTATTGGTGTCTCTACAGATCCCTTGTGACAGCCATGCGTTGCAACAGGCATGCACTCAAACAGCACATTCAGTCGCCGTCCTCGGGCCCGCACAGTGGCTGAGGCAGGTACTGATCCAGGCCGGATTGAAGAACCTCACCCCGGTGCAACTGCCCTGGCGTCGCCTCGACCAACGCCGATTGCCGGCCTTGGTCTGGACGGGGAGCGAGTGGTTGCTGGTCGAGCGTGATGCCGCCGGCCGCCTGATCTTGATCAACGCAGCCGGAGAGCGCCGTGGCGCCGATGACACCGAGCTACAGGATGCCCTGGTGGTCTGGCTGCGGGCGCCGACCCGCAGAAGCGCAGAGGCCGACAGCCTATTGTCTGGCAACCTGGCGACTCGCCTGGTCTGGCGTGAACTGTTTCGTGAGCGTGGCTGGCTGTGGAAAGTCATGGTGGCCACAGTGCTGGTGAACCTGCTGGCGGTCGGTACCTCCATTTTCGCCATGCAGGTCTACGACCGTGTCGTGCCCACCCTGGCCTATGCGACCCTGACCACATTGGTGACCGGCATGATGTTGATCATCCTGCTGGATTGGTTGCTGAAGATCACCCGGGCCAGGATCCTGGACAGCCTCTCCTGCGCGGTCGACAAGCGCGTCTCGCAGCAGGTCTTCGAGCACTTGCTGCATCTGCGCCTGGATCAGCAGCCACGCAGTCTGGGCACCCTGGCGGCCCAGGTGGGCGGGCTGGATGCCGTACGGCAGTTCTTCAGTGCCGGCGTGGTGTTCGCACTGGTGGACCTGCCCTTTGCCATCCTGTTTCTGGCGTTTATCGCCATCATTGGAGGCGCGGTCGGCTGGGTGTATGCCCTGTTGCTGCCCGTGGCCCTGTTGCTGGGCTATGTTACCCAGTGGCGTCTTCGCGCCCTGCTGGCACAGCAGATGCTGCGCAGCAACGAGCGGCAGGGACTGCTGGTGGACACGATCAGAGGTGCCGAGTCCATCCGCGCCAACAATGCCGGTTGGCGTTTTGCACAGGAGTGGCAGAACGTGACGGCGAGCATCGATGGCTACAGCATCCAGCAGAGAGCCGTCAGCAGTTTTTCCAGCGTGAGCACCAGCAGCTTGTCGACCCTGGCCTATGTCGCCGCCGTGGTCGTGGGGGTGTGGCAGATAGAGGCCGGCCTCTTGACGATGGGGGGGCTGATCGCGTGCAGCATCCTGGGCGGCAGGGTGATTGCACCCATCGCCCAGAGCGTCCAGTACCTTGCACAGTGGCAACACGTCAGGCAGGCGTTGCAGATGGTGCACCAGGTCTTGTCGCTGGCACGGGATCGTCGTGCTGATCAGCAACTGCTGCTGCCGGATACCCTACCCACAGAGGTGGCGTTGGAGCGCGTGCGTTTCGCCTATCCCGAATCGCCCATCTGTCAGATCGACATCGAGCGCCTGCAGTTCAAGTCCGGTGAGCGCATCTTGCTGGTGGGACCGATCGGCTGCGGCAAGTCGACGCTGCTGAAAGTGCTGGCTGGACTCTATTGCCCCGGCGAGGGCCGTGTCCGCCTGGGGGATGCCGACCTGTGGGAAATCGATCCCCAGCTGGTGGCCAGCCAGGTGGGCTATCTGCCGCAAGCCGTACAGCTGTTCAAGGGCACGCTGCGCAGCAACCTGGCCTTGACCGGCGTGACCAGCGACTCTCGCCTGCTGCAGATCACCCGCGAGCTCGGTATCGACGGGATTGCGGCATCCAGCCCTCAGGGCATGGATCTCTCCATCAGCGAGGGGGGAGAGGGGTTGTCTGGCGGCCAGAGGCAGCTGGTTGCCCTCGCTCGGGTGCTGATCAACCAGCCAAGGGTCTGGCTGCTGGACGAGCCGACCGCGGCCCTCGACAGCGAATCCGAACAGCGTGTCTGGGCGGCCCTGCAAGCGGCGGTGCAACCCGAGGATATCTTGATCGTGGCGACCCACAGGCCCATGGCTGCCGCTCGATTGGCAACCCGGGTCATCGTCATGCAGCAGGGGCAGGTGGTAAAAGACGGTACGCCGGACCGGGTGCTGACACAGATGCTCGCCCGTCCGGTGGCATCCTCACAGATTGGCAAAGGAGGAAGGCTCGATGTGGTCTGATCGTTTCCTGCAAGACGATGACGCGCGTACCCAGGCGCGGATCCGCAAGTTGCAGAACTCTCACCGGGGCCACCAGGGCTGGTTGTTGATGGCCTCACTCGTGACTGTGGTTACCTTTGCCGTGTGGGCCTCATGGTTTCGTATTGACGAAGTCGCCCGCGCCACCGGGGAGGTCATTGCCAGCAGTCGGGTACAGATCATCCAGTCGGTGGATGGTGGTGTACTGGAACAGCTGCTGGTCAAGGAGGGGGACCGGGTCGCTCCCGGTCAGTTGCTCGCCCGTCTGGAGCAGACGAGAGTGGGGGCGTCGGTCGGGGAAGTGGAGGCGCGCCTGTTTGCGCTTGAGGCGAGGGCGACCCGGTTGCGGGCGGAAGTCATCGGCGAACAACGACTAGCCTTCCCGTCGGACCTGCTGGCGCGCTCTCCCGAGACGGCCCGTGTCGAGGAGGCGCTGTTCAAGCAGCGTCAGACCGGTCTTGGCGAAGAGCTGAGGACCATGCGGGTGGCGGTGTCACTGGCCCAGAAGGAGCTGCGTCTGGTGGAGCAACTCTATGCCGATGGTGATGCCAGCGGCTCCGAGCTGCTGCGAGTGCAGCGCGGACTCAACGAAGCGGAGGCCCGACTGGTGAATCGGCGCAACCAGTTTCTTGAAGAGGCCAGGCTGGAGCTGGCCAAGGCAGAGGATGACATAGCGCAGGGCAGGCAGACCCTGACCCTGCGCAAGCAGGAGCAACAGGACAGCATGTTTACCGCCATGGTGCCTGGCATCGTCAAGAATATCCGTGTCACCACTGTGGGCGGGGTGCTCAGGCCTGGGGAGGAGCTGATGCAGATCATCCCGGTCGATGACGACCTGATGATCGAGGCCAAGGTCAGTACCGCCGACATTGCCCGTGTGGTGCCGGGTCTGGAAGCGACGATTCGTTTCGATACCTTCGACTACACCATCTTTGGTGGCGTGAAAGGAGAGGTGGCGTATGTGAGTGCCGACAGCCTCAAGGAAGAGACCAGTCGCGGCATGGATATCTATTATCGCGTGCGGATCAAGCCCGCCAGCTACCCCGTGACCTCCACGACGGGCAGAGTGATTGACGTGCTGCCAGGCATGACGGCCCAGGTGGATATCCGCACTGGCGATCGTACCCTGATGGACTACCTGCTCAAGCCCCTGCGCAAGACCTTGAGCGAGTCGTTCGGGGAGCGCTGATCTGCGAGGAGAGGGGTGGCAGAGCGGCTGAATGCACCGGTCTTGAAAACCGGCGATGGGCGACCATCCGTGGGTTCAAATCCCACCTCCTCCGCCATCTATACGGCCCATCTCATTGAATGAGGTGGGCTTTTTTGTATCCGCGAGTTTTCATTTCCCATCCCTTTGTCCACGCCATTCTCTTCTTTTATTTCACTGCGTCGGTGCGGTCGATCTCAGACCGGGGTTGCAAACACTCCTTGTGCCAAGTAACCCATCAGGATGGCCATTCCTAGGATCACGGTGAGGAATGCCACAACCATAGGGGTTCTGAACATCGACTTGAGCAGGATCACCTCGGTCAGACTGGCCCCCGCACTGCCGATGATGAGTGCCATCACAGCACCCATACCCATCCCTTTGCCCAGCAATACAGATGCCAGAGGGATAACGGCTTCTGCCCGGATATAGAGCGGAATACCCACAACTGCGCTGAATGGAATGGCTAGCGGGTTGTCAGCCCCGGCGTGGGCGGCTATCCACTCGGCAGGAATAAAGCCGTAGATAAATGACCCGACGAGTACCCCCAGCAACAAGTAAGGCAGCACTTCTTTGAATTGTTGCCATGCATCGGCACGCGCCTTGGCGAAGGCCGTGGGGATGACTGGGGCCCGAGTCAGTGCCACAGTGCCATCTGTGCAGCAAGAGATAGTTGGCGCGGCCTCAGGTTGGGCTGTACAGCAGGATGCCTGAGCCTTTAGCGGTGTGACGGACTTGATAGCCTTGCCTGAGCAGCAAGGGGTTGCACTCACGCTGGCAGTTTCACTCGTCGTGGCGCCACAAGCTGTGCCACTGCAGCCTTGCTTGGTCTCTTTGGCGTCAATGACATGACGCTCGAACCCCAGCATGTCCAGCAGCATGCTCGCCAGCACCGAGACGCTGGCGGCGATCACGGCATACAACACCGTCACTTTCCAGCCAAAGGTGGCCCACATCAGGCCGACGATGATCGGGTTGAGCAGTGGCGAGACGAACAGGAAGGTCAGGGTTGGCCCAAAACCGGCTTTGGCAGACAAGAGTCCGCGCAGCATCGGAATGGTTGAGCAGCTGCAAAAAGGAGTTAATGCCCCCAGTACCGCCGAAATCAAATAGCCTCTGCCTTTTCGTGCCCCCAGCATGGCCTGGATTTTGGCATCGGGGATCTTCTGGCGGATCAGGCTGACTGCGGCACTGATCACCAGGAACAGCGCGGAGAGCTCGACGGCCAGGAATACAAACATCCGAGATGCATCCGTCAGCATGGTTAACCAGTCATTCATCTTCATATCCTCTTTGGCTTTACCATATTTCCAAAATAATCGAAATATGTGAGTGGTCAAGATATTTCTGGTATTATCGAAATGTCATCTGTGAAGAGGGCTGGATCATGGAGTTGGAAGAGGTCGCCAAGGCATTGAAAGAGTTGGGTCATCCGACTCGCTTGTTCATTTTCAAGCACCTGGTCAAGGCCGGGGAGCAAGGCCTGCCCGTGGGAGACTTGCAAAAGCAGCTGGCCATTCCCGCCTCGACCCTGAGCCATCATATTGCGGCCCTGGTCTCTGTCGGCCTGGTCAAGCAGAACCGGGAGAGCCGTACCCTGCTGTGCGTCTCTCAATATGAGGTGCTGGAAGAGATCATCGCGTTTTTCCGCGAGGAGTGCTGTGTGAACGACAAGAGGGATTGACGGGATCGACAATGAGTTGTGGTCATGTTGATCATTTCAATAATTCTTGTATAGTTGAAGCTATGAAATGAATTAAGGGAAAGTCCCATGAACAAAGAGATAGCCACCAAGGTATTCGAGTCTCTCGCATCCGGCATTCGCCTCGATGTGTGGCGCCTGCTGGTCAAGGCCGGACTGGAGGGTCAGGTTGCCGGCCAGCTGGCCAGCGAGCTCGACATAGCTCCCAACACCCTGTCGTTTCACCTCAAGGCCATGCTGCACGCGGGCCTGCTCTCGGTGGAGCAGGAGGGACGTTTCTTGCGCTATCGCGCCAACATTCCCCTGATGCTGAGCCTTATCGGCTACCTCACCGAGGAGTGCTGCGCCGGTCATCCGGAGGCCTGCGGTCTGGCGGAGATCCATCCCCAGGGCGCCAATGGTCAGCCGCGTTCGCCCTGTTGCGACGAGTCGTGCTGACGCCCGCCCGGCATCGCCGCATGCCGAGCCCCACATTCCCCCTCCCATCCTGACGAGACATGGAGCCACTGCTTATCATGCACCCCTTTGACATCCTGAATCTGGATAATGGCGCCCGCCTTATCTTCACTCCCTGTCCCGGCACCAGGGAGGCTTCCCTGCAGGACTCCCTCAAGACCCTGCAAGCCGCCGGAGCGGATGCCGTGATCACCCTGATGCCGAATACCGAGCTGACGAAGTTCAAGGCCGATGCCTTGCCCGCCGAGTGCGAGGCGATAGATTTGGCCTGGTTCCAGCTACCGGTAGAGGACGATTGCGCCCCCGAAACACCGTTTGCCGAAGCCTTTGCCAACCACAAGACGGATCTGCTGGCACGTCTGGCAGCGGGTCAGACCCTGGCCATCCATTGCCGTGGCGGTTCGGGACGTACCGGACTGATGGCGGCCATCCTGCTGCTGGAGGCAGGCTACGCCCCGGCACAGGTCAAGTTGCTGGTACAAGGGCTGCGCCCCAAGGCTCTGACCCTAGAGCCCCATGTCAATTACCTCAATAAACACTACTCATTCGCCGGTTAAGGAAAACAACATGACGATTAAAGTTGGTATCAACGGGTTTGGCCGTATGGGCCGTCTCTCATTTCGCGCCGCCTTTGACTGGGCGGATGTGGAGTTTGTGCGAATCAATGACCCGGCTGGGGATGCCGCCACCCTGGCACACCTCATCACCTTCGATTCGGTCCATGGCCGCTGGCATCATGAAGCCAGCGCCGAGGGAGACGAGATGGTGATCGGTAACCATCGCATCCTCTGCACTCGCAACAAAGAGATCGGTCAGACAGACTGGTCTGGTTGTGATGTGGTGATCGAGGCCTCTGGCAAGATGAAAACCAAGGCCCTGCTGGGTGCCTATCTGGAGCAAGGGGTGAAGCGCGTCGTGGTCACCGCCCCAGTGAAGGAAGAAGGTGTCCTCAATGTCGTCATGGGGGTCAACCACCATCTCTATGACAAGGCGCAGCACCCTATCGTGACGGCTGCCTCCTGTACCACCAACTGTCTGGCGCCCGTGGTGAAGGTGATCCACGAACAACTGGGCATCAGGCACGGTTCCATGACCACCATTCATGACATCACCAACACCCAAACCATTCTGGATGCCCCCCATGCGGATCTGCGCCGTGCCCGCGCTTGCGGCCTGAGCCTGATCCCCACCACCACGGGGTCTGCCACCGCCATCACCCACATCTTCCCCGAGCTCAAGGGCAAGCTGAACGGCCATGCGGTGCGGGTGCCGCTGGCCAACGCCTCCCTCACCGACTGCGTGTTCGAGGTGAGCCGTCCCACTACCGAAGCCGAGGTCAATGGCCTGCTCAAGGCTGCTGCGATGAACGAGCTCAAGGGGATCATGGGCTATGAAGAGCGCCCGCTGGTGTCGGTGGATTACAAGACGGATCCGCGCTCCTGCACCATTGATGCGCTCTCCACCATGGTGGTGGGCGACACCCAGGTGAAGATCTACGCCTGGTATGACAACGAGTGGGGCTATGCCAACCGCACCGCCGAGCTGATGCGCATGGTCGGTCAAATGGACAAGGCGCAAGGATAACCCGCCATGGCACTGACCCGACTCTCCCCCGAGGCTCGCCAGTATCTGCTGGTGACCGGCAACTACTGGGCTTTTACCCTGACCGATGGCGCTCTGCGCATGTTGGTGGCGCTCTACTTTCATGGGCTCGGTTACAGCCCATTGGCCATCGCCTCCCTCTTTCTCTTCTACGAGATCTTCGGGGTGATCACCAATCTGGTGGGGGGCTGGCTTGGTGCTCGCCTCGGGCTCAACCGCACCATGAATATCGGCCTCGCCCTCCAGGTGCTGGCGCTCGGCATGTTGCTGGTGCCGCCGCTCTGGCTGATGGTGCCCTGGGTGATGGGGGCGCAGGCGCTCTCGGGAGTGGCCAAAGATCTCAACAAGATGAGTGCCAAGAGCTCCATCAAGTTGCTGGTGCCGGGAGAGGCACAGGGTCAGCTCTACCAGTGGGTAGCACTCTTGACCGGCTCGAAGAATGCCCTGAAAGGGATGGGCTTTTTCCTTGGTGGCGCCCTGCTGAGCCTGCTCGGGTTTCAGGGTGCCGTGCTGGTCATGGCACTGGCGTTGGCGCTGGTGTGGTGCGTCAGCATGCTGACCCTGAAACGGGATCTCGGCAAAGCCAAGAACAAGCCCAAGTTCAGGGAGATCTTCTCCAAGAGCCGCGCCATCAACTATCTGTCCGCCGCCCGCCTGTTCCTGTTCGGTGCCCGCGATGTCTGGTTTGTGGTGGCGCTGCCTGTCTACCTCGCCTCCAGCTTTGGCTGGGATCACTGGTATGTGGGGGGCTTCCTGGCGCTCTGGATCATCGCCTACGGTGTGGTTCAGACCCAGGCCCCCCGCTTTACCGGCAAGCGAGAGGGTCGGGTACCCGATGGCAAGGCCGCCATGGGCTGGGCACTGGTGCTGGCCCTGATCCCTGCCCTGATTGCCCTGTCGCTCCACTATGAGGTGCATCCGGCCATCAGCCTGGTAGGTGGCTTGATGGTGTTTGGCGCCCTGTTTGCCATCAACTCCTCCCTGCACAGCTACCTCATCGTCAGCTATGCCGGGTCTGACGGGGTATCGCTGGATGTGGGCTTCTACTACATGGCCAATGCCCTGGGGCGCCTGCTCGGCACCCTGCTCTCCGGGCTGGTATTCCAGCTCTACGGTCTGGAGGCCTGCCTCTGGATCTCCACCCTCTTTATTCTGTTGGCGGCGCTCATCTCTGTCGGTTTGCCCCGCCATCAGCCGCCCGTTTCATCCTCTCAGGGAGTCTCTTGATGAGTACAACCGCCTGCACTGACCTGCCCGTCAGCAAAAAAATGTGCTTTCTCGACCGCAACCTCACCCTCTGGATCTTCGTCGCCATGGCCATCGGGGTGGGCATTGGCTATCTGTTCCCTCAGGTGGCCCAGTGGAATGAGGCGATGTCGGTTGGCACCACCAATGTGCCGCTTGCCATCGGTCTCATCCTGATGATGTATCCGCCGCTCGCCAAGGTGAACTACGCCACCATGGGCACCATGACCCGTGACCGTCAGGCCATTACCCTCTCACTGGTGATGAACTGGTTGGTGGGCCCCATATTGATGTTCGTCATCGCCCTGGTGTTTTTGCATGACGAGCCAGGCTACATGGTGGGTCTCATCCTGATCGGCCTGGCGCGCTGCATCGCCATGGTGCTGGTGTGGAACGATCTCGGTGGTGGCAGCAAGGAGTACGGTGCTGGCCTGGTGGCCCTCAACAGCGCGTTTCAGATCCTCACCTACAGCTTCATGGCCTGGCTGTTCATCACAGTGCTGCCGCCGCTGTTCGGCCTGCAGGGCTTCGCGGTGGATATCACCATGCTGGATATCGCCGAAAGTGTGCTGATCTATCTCGGCATTCCCTTCCTGGCAGGCTTTCTGAGCCGTCACTATCTGGTCAAGGCGAAAGGGGATAAGTGGTACAGCGAGCGCTTCATTCCGGCCATCTCCCCCATCACGCTGATCGCCTTGCTGGCCACAATCGTGCTGATGTTCAGCCTCAAGGGCGAGATGATCGTCGAGCTGCCCATGGATGTGCTGCGGGTCGCCTTGCCTCTGGTGGTCTATTTCGTGCTCATGTTCTTCACCAGCTTCCTGGTGGGCAAGAAGCTGGGCATTCCCTATGACAAGAACGCCTCCATCGCTTTCACTGCCACCGGCAACAACTTCGAGCTGGCCATCGCGGTCTCCATCGCCGTGTTTGGCTTGAGTTCGGATCAGGCCTTCGCCGGCGTAATTGGCCCCTTGGTAGAGGTACCCGTGCTGATCGCCCTGGTCAATGTGGCCCTGCGCATGAAGCGCAACTATGGCAACGCCGAGGTTTGAGCATGTATGGCGGCCCCCTGGGCACCATCTGCCACAACCCGGCGTGCGGCACTTGGCGCAACTCGCTGGCGCCGATCCGCAACTCCGGGTGTGAGGCCGCCATCATTCACTGTCTGGAATTACAGCCGAGCCGCGAGACTCTGGGGCTCTCATTGCCGATATGGGTCAGGGGCAACGCGCGGGCCGATAAGAACAGGGAGTCGGGACGGCGTCAGGGTCAGGCCAGAGCGCAAATCAGGCGTAGGGGAGCATGCTGGCAGCCAGGGGGGCGGCAGGAAAGTGCAAGGTTTTTGCGAAAAGGTTGCCTGGGAGGCGCAGGCACTGTGGTGATCACGATCTCTGTTTTAAGCGAAAAAGGCTTGTTTTTAGTGCAATCATTATATTAATCATATGTAATTAATATAGTTTCACATATTAGATGCTGCCTGTTTACCATTGGTAGCATTTTTCTCTATTGGTTAACCCTGTTCTGCTGGGGCTTGCCATGTCGCTGCCTCTTCCGGGTCGCCCACACTTCAGGCCTCGGTAGCGTGTCATTTCCACTTGTTGGCATGTGATTCAGCCCCTATTGGGATTCATGCTGAACAATATGGTCACCGTTTATAAGCAACTTGATCACATGAATACAACCTACGCATTAGACCTCATCGCCCGGTTCGAGCAGGCCAGCGATGAACGCACCATAGTGGCGTTGCTGCGCCAGTTGACGGTACAGGCAGGCTTTGACTATTTCCGGTTGGCTCTGCTGTTTCCCAGCACCATACAACGCCCGGATGTCATCATCTTCAATGGTTGCCCCCAAGACTGGGTGGATGCGTATACCCAGGCAAATTTCTTTGCCATCGATCCCGTGGTGCAGCGTGGCATGGTGCAGAGCACGCCCATTCTGTGGGCCGAGCTCATGGCGCAGGGGGCATGTGATGAGCAGAGCCTGGCAGTCATGACGCTGGCGCAGGAGGCTGGGTTGCGTGACGGCATCACCTTCCCCTGGCATGGCGCCAACGGGCATGTGGGTCTGCTCTCCCTGATCACCCGTGAACCTCGCAGCGAGCAGGAGTGGCTGGCGGTCGTGCCTTCACTGACCTGGTTGTCCATGCATATCTTCGAGGCCGTGGTACGGATCTGTCTGGTGGGGTCGTCACCTCACGATGCCCTGAGCCTGCGTGAACTGGAAGTATGCCGTTGGGCAGCGGAGGGCAAGCAGGTGAGCGATATTGCCCAGATCCTGGGGATCACCTCCCGTACGGTGACATTTCATCTGAACAATGTGGTGATCAAGCTGGGGGCGAGCAGCAAGTGCCAGGCCATCTCCTGGGCACTCAAGCAGGGGGTCGTCCGCTTGAATGTGGAGCTGGCGTCCGTTGCCAATGTGGATGAACAGCAGTGATCTCGTCCGCATGGCGCAATGTGTTGCTCAAAAAACGGAATATTGAACTGGTCAGGCAATGATTGGTGGATGAAAACATTGAAAAACACAAGTTGTTGCGCCGTACATGCTGCGGCATTGTCGTGATGAGATGTTAACTTATTGAAATTGCTCAATTAAAAAGAATGGCATGGTCACTGCTAATGGTTTCGGTCGAGTGTCATTACCGTTCAACCCATCAGGAGCAAACTCATGCCAACTCCATGTTATATCAGCATCGAAGGTAAAACCCAGGGCAACATCACCGCTGGTGCCTTCACCTCCGACTCCGTCGGCAACATCTTCGTGCAGGGTCATGAAGACGAGATGCTGGTACAAGAGTTCCAGCACATCGTCACAGTCCCGACCGATCCGCAATCCGGTCAGCCTGCGGGCCAGCGTGTCCACAAGCCGTTCAAGTTCACCGTGGCCCTGAACAAGGCCGTACCGCTGATGTACAACTCCCTGGCCTCCGGCGAGATGCTGCCGAAAGTGACCCTGAAGTGGTACCGCACCTCGGTGGAAGGCAAGCAGGAGCACTTCTTCTCTACCGTGCTGACCGACGCCACCATAGTCGACATCGACTGCCAGATGCCTCACTGCCAGGATCCGGCGAAGTCTGACTTCACCCAGCTGATCCAGGTCTCCATGGCTTATCGCAAGATCGACTGGGAACACACAGTGGCTGGCACCTCTGGCGCCGATGACTGGCGTGCTCCCATCGAGGCATAAGCCTCGATTCTCTAGCAACGTTATTCCTTTGTAGTGCACCCCAGGGTTCTGGCGCCTTCAGTGTCAGCGGTCGCCAGACCCGTGCAAGCTTTCTCCGACCCGTTCAACCGGATGTGGTCGGAGCTTTTGTGTTTTGCCATATGGCTGCAAGGCGGCTTGATGGCAAAACACAACAGAGGCCGGTCTTGATGTATCCCACCATGGCATTGCTCGGTGACATGGGGGCCGACCACTAAGCATTTCCCCCTCTCGGCTAGTTGTCGCCAGTCCGGATCTGTTCTTCGATAGCAAGCCCGTGGCCCGGCAGGAGGATCCGCTGTCCCCCACGACAAGCCGGTCGCAGTGGGAGCTTCGCCAGCGGTTGAATGGTGATAGGCGCAAGCAGCGGACAGGCAGGATAAGGAGTCACTGATGGCAGACAGCACAGGATTACAATTTACCGTCAAGGTGGGGGCCCTGCCCGAGAGCACCTTCGTGGTGGCGGAGTTTGCCCTGGAAGAGGGGCTCAACCAGCCATTTCGCCTGCGCCTCGAGCTGGCAAGCCCCGAGTCCGACGTGGATTTCGGCGCCGTGCTGGACCAGCCCTGCGAGCTCTTGGTGTGGTACAACGGCGAGCTGCAGCGCCGGGTGTGCGGGGTGGTGAGTGACTTTGCTCAAGGGGACAGCGGTTTTCGCCGCACCCGCTACCAGCTGCTGGTGCAACCGGCCCTGTGGCGGCTCTCCCTTCGCCAGAACTCCCGCATCTTCCAGGCACAGAAGCCCGATGAAATCCTCTCCATCCTGCTGCAAGAGCACGGCATCACCGACTACGCCTTTGCGCTCAAGAACGAACACGCCAAGCGGGAATACTGCGTCCAGTATCGTGAGACTGACCTCGACTTCGTCAATCGCCTCGCCGCCGAAGAGGGGCTGTTTTACTTCCACGAGTTCGAGCAGGGCAAGCATCGCATCGTGTTTGCCGACGACGCAGCCGCCCTGACCGCCGGCCCCGAGCTTTTCTTCAATCTGGGCAACCGTTCGCTGGAACAAGGGCCCTATGTGCGTCAGTTCCACTACCGGGAGGCGGTGCGCCCGTCGGATGTGGAGCTCAAGGACTACAGCTTCAAGACCCCGGCTTATGGCCTCTCCCACAAAAAGCAGGGCGCAGAGCTCGAGCATCAACGGGATACCTACCAGCACTTCGATTTCCCGGGCCGCTACAAGCTGGACCCGAGCGGCAAGGCCTTTGCCCAGCACCGACTGGATGCCCTGCGCAATGACGCCGTGACCGGTCAGGGCAGGTCCAACTGCGCGGCTCTGCTGCCGGGTCAGACGTTTTCCCTCACCGAGCACCCGAACGGGGCGCTCAATGCCGACTGGCAAGTGGTGCGCATCAGCCACACCGGCTCGCAACCCCAGGCGCTGGAAGAGGAGGGGGGCAGCGGCCCTACCGTCTATCACAACGAATTCGGGGTGGTAAAAGCGAGCACTACCTGGCGGGCCCGTATTGGCAGCCCGGAAGCGCCGGCCAGGCCCATGGTCGACGGCCCGCAAATCGCCATGGTGGTGGGCCCGGAGGGGGAGGAGATTTACTGCGACGAGCACGGTCGGGTGAAGCTGCAATTCCCCTGGGACAGATACGGCAGCTCCAACGACCAGAGCTCCTGCTGGGTGCGAGTCAGCCAAGGCTGGGCGGGTGGTCAGTACGGCATGATGACCATCCCCCGCATCGGCCACGAAGTTATCGTCTCATTTTTGGAAGGTGACCCCGACCAGCCCATTGTCACCGGTCGCACCTTCCACGCCACCAACAGGCCCCCCTACGAGTTGCCAGCCAACAAGACCCGTACCGTGCTGCGCACCGAGACCCACCAGGGGGAGGGGTTCAACGAGCTGCGCTTCGAAGACCAGGCGGGGCAGGAAGAGATCTACATCCACGGTCAGAAAGACCTGAACCTGCTTATCGAGAACGATGCGGCCTGGCACATCAAGCACGACGAGCACAGGGACATCGACAACGAGCGGGTGACCCGCATCAAGGCCAATGACCACCTGACGGTGGCGGGGGAGAAGCGGGACCAGATCAAGGGGGACTATTCGCTCACCGTGGATGCCAGCCTGCATCAGAAGCTTGGCCAGTCCCTGCTGGTGGAGGCGGCCAGTGAAGTGCACCACAAGGCGGGCATGAAAATCGTGATGGAGGCCGGTGCCGAGTTGACCCTCAAGGTGGGCGGCAGCTTCGTCAAAATCGATCCGAGCGGCGTTACCCTCAGTGGCGGATCCATCAAGATGAACTCAGGTGGCAGCCCGAGTTCTGGCTCCGGCTGGGATGGCAAGGTCCCCATCCTGCCGGGCAATGTTGAGGTGCCAGCACCACCTCCGGCAACCTTGCCTGCTCCGGCCATTCACAAGAGCATGGAGTCCATGGCGCCGCTGGCCAAGCCTTGTCCGCTCGCGCCACCACCACCTGCCCCACCCCAGTTTGCCGGGGGACCACCAGTGCCACCACCCGCCCCACCCCAGCTTGCCGGAGGGCCATCGATACCACCGCCGCCGCCACCCGTTGCGGCCAAAGGGGAGAGCAAAAAGCCAGCAAAGAAGTGGGCGACGGTAGAGATATCCAAAGCGGATGAAGCGCTCAGATACTATTCGGCGCAGGGATACACGCTGCTCAATAACTATTTGCGGGATCGCCCCTACAAGCAGCGAGAGGCCATCGATACCCTGCTTAGTCGCAGCTATTTGAATGATGAGCCGACATCCGCGAGTGAGTTTGACCAGGCAATGAAGGCCTATGTTGCCGATGTGGAGGCTGGTCTGGCGAAATTGCCGGCCTCACCCGGTTTGTCTTTCGTCTACCGGGGGTTGGCGCTGGACAAGCCGGAACTTGCAGCCCTGAAAGAGCAGTTCACAGGGGTGGGCAATATCGTTGTTGAGCCAGGATTCATGAGTACCTCACCGGACAAGGCCTGGGTCAACGATACCTTGTTGAGGATCCGCCTGCCTGCCGGCCATGGTGGCCGTCTACTGGGAGACGCTGCGCACTTCAAGGGGGAAGCTGAGATGCTGTTTCCGACCCAGACCAGGCTAAGGGTCGATCGGGTGGTTTCCTCCATGAGCGGCGATTTCGACACCTTGCTCAATACGATTCCAACCTCTGACAATGCATCGGATAACCGCAGCAGGATCAAGCGACTGATCGAGGTATCCATATTATGACGTTATCTGATTGGCTCGCTGGCGAGCAAGTGGGTAAAACGTATGCCGTCATCGATGGAGCCCAGGCAGAGTCAGCTGTGGCGGATTTCTATACCTATGATGGAGAGAATGCCAATCCACTTTTTGCCGGTACAGCTTTCGATGAACAGTCTGCGTTGGGGCCCTGGTTGCTGCCTGCGCCTTCCACTGAGTTCATGATGGTCAACCCCACCCTGAGCGGCTTCTACCTGATCAGCGACCAATCAGTGGAGCTGATCCGCCGCCATTGGCAGAGCCTGATAGAAGCAATACGCGAGGGAGAAGCAGTCTGGTTTCGTTTCTCTGACCCACGCATTTTCCTGCCTATGCTCAGCGCCATGACCCCTGATGAACGCGATAGTGTGCTGGGGCCCTGTTCCGGGCTCTGGATCCATGGCAAAGCCTTCGCTCGCACGCCTCATGCCCGGTTCCAGCCTGCATTGCAAACCCCCTGGTTTCATATCCGCCCTCATCACCTGGCTGGACTCTACGACGAGAACCGTCATGCCTATATCTTGCGTCGGCATTTCTGGCAGCGCATGACAGGTATGATGGAGCTTCATCCAGACCCGAAAGGCGCTATCCTGCCTGTGCTCAAAGCGGCTAACCTGGCATGCCTGCAAGACGATGTGCTTGACGGTGTGGTGGCTGGCGTCCTGACCCTGCAGGTGGGTCTGCCTCTTGACAGCATACGGGCTCCTTTGATGTTGACCGATGATGATATGTCTCAGGTGGCCAACTGGTTGCACAAGTATCAAGTGAAGACAGGAGTTTCTTGATGGCGGCAGATCCCCATTGCATCCCTTGCGAGCGTTACGAAAACTGGATAGAGATCGATGTTCGTGATGAGCACAATCAACCGTTCAAGGGGCTCAAGGCCATCTTGACTGATGAGACAGGCAAGTCAGAGACAGTGATACTGAAAGATGGACCAACTCTGGTGCGCGGTTTTGCGGTTGGTCCCGTGGACGTGAAGATTGAGACTCAGCCCTGGCTCAAGGCGGCGCAATCCCGCGAAAAGCTCAAAGAAGGAGAACAGAGCGGAATACCTGCTTATTCCGACAATCTGCCTGGATATGAGAATTCCAAACGGGAGCATATCAAGGTCACCACGGGGGACCTCAGCCAGAGTGAACCGCCAACCCCGCTGCCTGAGGCTCACCAGAAGGGCAAGGCTGGCAATGCCCGCTTTTTTACCAAGCATTCCTATGTCATTGAGGTGAAAGGTTATCAAATCAACACTCTGCGGATCGGGGTGTTCTTCGATGGTACTGGGAACAATACCCGCAATGCCCAAGCTGGATTACAAAAGGTTGAGAAGTGGTTGCTGGAAACCTGTTCAGACTCAGCGCAGCGAGAGAAAGAGCTAAGGGGCTGCCAGATGGGACAAAGCCCGGTTGAAGGAAGCTCGGCCAATGATGTGACCAATGTGGGCAAGCTATTCGAGCAATATGACATCGCAGCAGGCCCGTTGGTGGCTCACAGTTATATCAGTGGTATTGGGACTCGTGATCCAATTGCGGGAGACAATGGTCCTGAATATCGCTCGGACGATACCCTAACCCAAGGATTGGATCTCGACTTTGGTGGGGAGAACACCTCTATTATCGGAAAGGTAGAAGTAGCATGTCAGCAGAACATAGTTCGCTCGATCAATCGGGATTTGGGCGAGATTTTAGTTGATGTGGATTGTATCCATCGTATCGAGTTTGATGTGTTTGGGTTTAGCAGAGGGGCTGCTGCTGCCCGCCACTTTGTAAATGTGATAGACCAAAAAGCTGATCACCCCTTGGTGCAAGCTATGGCGAATAGCCCGAATATTCCCCTAAAGGCAGGTTTTGACTGGGCTAGCCGTGACGATGTGCGCTTCACCTTTGTGGGGCTATTCGATACCGTTGTTTCCTCTTACAACAGCAGTGTCAATATTCAACTCAAAGCGGATTGTGCAGAGCGGGTGGTACATCTCACCGCGTTGGATGAAGTTCGCAAATACTTCCCGCTATCACGCATTACAGAAGATGCTGCAGGCACCAGTCCTCCTGCGCACTTTACTGAGCTGGCGCTACCGGGGGCTCACTCTGACATAGGTGGTGGTTACTATAGCCGCTGGAGCTTGAGTAATCCCAACAGCGATCCAGCCCTGATCGAGTGCATTGAGTTGGAGCGTTTTATGAGTGTGGAAACTGTTACAAGACCAGATGCCGAGAGCAGTGCCTATCAAAAAGCCAAGGCGTATGCCGAGGAGAAACGAACGTTGGGCTGGGTCACTCGTATCAACCCCAACCTGCCTCGTGGCACCGTGCCGCCGCTGGGGGCGATCAGCCTGAAACCTTACTCCTTCCGGCGTCCGGAGGGGAAAAATGGCACAGGCCCCGGCAAAAAATCGGTCTATGTGGAGGTGCTGATGAGCAGGGTAGTTGAGGGGGAATACTCCCGCATTCCGCTGCATATGATGGTTGAGGCGGGCCGTGCCGTGGGGGTGCCGTTTAAACCATGGATGCCGGATGATAGGGCATTGCAACTTGAACCGCTCTCTATCAAACGGCCAGAGGCTGATTTGAAGGCATTGGATAAACTTTGGGCGCTATCCGCTATCGAACAGAAGGTTGCCAAGAACTTGACCCATCAATTATCGCCCGACATTTATCGTGCCTTGCGTCGTGACTATTTGCACCACAGTGCCAGCAACCAGGGTATAGCCAATCCGGCCAATACTAATAAATATGAGTCCAGCATCAGCAAGGAGAGACGTAAGCTGATAGGGAACAAGGAAGCACAAAGATGAAATATATTGTCGCATTGTTGGGGTTCTGCCTGTCATTGATGGCCTGTGCGGCACCCCAATCTCTGCCTAAATTTGCTTGGGATTATGGTACAGGCAGCAATATAGATCTTACTAAGAACACCAAGACAGAGTTCTATCTTGGAGGGAAACAAGTTTATGCCGACCGTTTGGCTGGTGGCGGAGCTGGAGGTCTACTTGCTGATCGAATCAAAGCGCAACGATACTATTGGGCGGGTGGTGGTGGCCTGCCTACCGACGGTGTTCCCATCCCCGATAAAGCGGTGATTGAGATGGTTTCCTTCCATGATCGCAAGCGCTACCGCATAAAGGTGGACTTGCCTGCCAATCTGGAGCAGCAGATGCGCCAGGTCTACTCTGTTGAGGGTCGTTATGACCGCCGTAGCTGGCTCTATTTTGGCCTAGCGCCAGGCGGCTATTTTGAGGTGTTACTCAAGGGGGATAGGCTAAATGTTAAGCCAGATATTCTGCTTGCTCGTGGTATTGCCGAAGTTGTGACCGATGATTGGTATGACCAGAGAGTACCGATAGCGCGCCAATATGGTATGGATGATTTCGACAAGAAATATGGTGAACTCTTCAAGCAATACCCAGTTCCTAACGGAATGGATTGGGCTCCTATCATGGACGCCTACCGTGCCAAGCAGCCCAAGACAGATTTGGCGCCGGTTGACTAGCACAGACACAGTTTGCCGACAGGATGGATAAAGAGCGAACATATCCTGTTGGAGTGCAGTGTTCTTGTTGCGAAATGGATAGCTCAAAAGCGAAGTATTAGCGGAAGAGCAGATTTTAAGATGCAGACTGTCGTTTTATAAAACCCCATCGACGTGGTGCCGGTGGGGTTTTAGCTTTTGGGACTGGCACAAGAGCGGCTAAAAGATACTCAGTTGCCCGACAACCTGAGCTTATAGCAGCACCATGGGCCCGGCGACCGCGCGGGCGGCCTCGTCACCGCGCAGCACCCGTACTATCTCGAGGGCAAACTCGATGGCGGTGCCGGGGCCCTGGCTGGTGATCAGGCGATGTACATCATCCCGCACCACCCGCGCCGTGCTCAATTGCGTCGCGGGCAGGCGGGCCTGAAAGGCCGGGTGACAGGTGGCGCTGGCATCCCCCAGCAAGCCGTGATGGTGCAGCACCACGGCGGGGGCGGCGCAGATGGCCGCACGCCAGCGGCCGAGTGCGGCCTGCTCCCTCAGCAGGTCGATGGCGAGGGGGGTGTCGCGGATAGCTTCGCTGCCGGGCAGGCCGCCCGGCACGACCATGGCTTCGAAGTCACGGCTGGCCAGCTCGTCGAGATGGCAATCTGCGACCAGCTGCACCCCGCGGGAGGCGCGGATCTGGCGCTGCCCCGCCGGGCAGCAGGATGCCAGCACTACCTCTATGCCGCCACGCACCAGGGTGTCGACGATGGCGACCGTCTCTATCTCTTCCGACCCAGGGGCTACCAATACCAGCACGCTCATCCTGCACTCCTCCATCGCCCGCGATCCCGGGCTCAGCGCTTCTCTTTGACGGCCTGATAGAGGCCCTGATTAACCGGCACCGCGATGCCGTGGGCGGCGGCCTTGCCGAGCAGGAAGCCGGTGATGGACTCGATCTCGGTCTCACGCCCCTGCTCCATGTCCTGATACATGGAAGAGTAATTGTCGGCGGTGAGTTCCACCACCGTCATCACCCGGCGCAGCAGCTCGTCGCTGCCGGTCGGCTGGCCTTCGGCCTGCATCACGTCGGCGACTTCCACGCAGATCTGTTGCAGCACATCGGCAAAACGGGGGCCGGCCAGCTCGCCATTCTTGAGCTTGTAAAGCGCCGTGAGCGGGTTGATGGCGCAGTTGATGGCGAGCTTCTGCCACTGGCGGGTCAGGATCTGCTCATCCCAGCCGGCTTGGCCTAGGGCGCGAGCGAGTTCATCCGCCAGGTGGGCATGGGCTTTGGCCGCGTCGTTGACCGGGCCCAGCCAGGTCTCGCCTTTGCCGGTATGGCGGAACACGAAGTGGCCATTTTGCATGGCGCCGTGGCTGGTGACACCGGCAATGACGGGGTTATGCGGAAACAGCTGTACCACCTGTTCGGCTATGCCCATGCCATTGTGCAGCAGCACTATGGGAACCCCTGCCGCCAGCTTGCCTGCCAGGGGCGTCAGGGCCGACACCACCTGACCCGCCTTGGTCATCACCAGCAGTCGCTGGATGGGGCCGGGCTTGTCGATGAAACCCCGCTCGATGGCGAGCAGCTGGGTGTGACCCTCGAGGGAGGTGAAATCGATGCCGGGGTGCAGGGTGGCGCGGTGCCGCTCGCTCAGCAGCACACGGGTCGGCTGGCCACTTTGGGTTAGCAAGGAGGCGAAGACGCCGCCCAGGGCACCACAGCCCAGCAAGGACCAGTGAGGGGAGGAGGGGTGTCGGCTGTTTTTCAGGTTGTTGTCGCGTAATCCGCTTGGCATGGAGAGGCTCAATCAGGGTAGTGGCTGCGTTCCGAACAACCCGCTACCGGGGATAAGTGAAGATGTCGCTAGGCGGACACTAACGGGTCTCGCCATTCCTGTGCGCAGGGGATTCTAGCAGAGCAATCCCATTGAAATCAGCAAATTTGCCGGTTTTCTGGTAGATTTGCCCCTTTGTCAGCACAACCTGAAGTACAGCATGAGGAGCCCGGCTATGCCGTCATTCGATATTGTCTCTGAAGTCAAAATGAACGAGGTGTTGAACGCCGTCGATAACGCCAATCGTGAACTGGCGACCCGTTTCGATTTTCGTGGTGTGGAAGCCAGCTTCGAATTGAACAAGGAAGAGGTGAAGCTGGAAGCCGATGCGGATTTCCAGCTCAAGCAGATGGTCGAGATCCTGCGCGGTGCCCTGCTCAAGCGCCAGATCGAGAACAGCTCCATGGAAGTGGGCGACAGCGTTCACTCCGGCAAGCGTTTCCACCTGACGGTGAAATTCAAGCAGGGGATCGAGAAAGAGATCGCCAAGAAGCTGGTGAAGCTGATCAAGGATTCCAAGATCAAGGTGCAGGTTGCCATCCAGGGTGACGAGGTGCGCGTCACCGGCAAGAAGCGTGACGATCTGCAGGAGACCATGGCACTGGTGCGTGGCGCCGAGCTGGGTCAGCCGATGCAGTTCCAGAACTTCCGCGATTGATGATGAACGGGGGGAGGGCCTTGGCCACTCCCCTCATCGAGGAAGCGCCATAAAAAAACCGGAGCAGCTGCTCCGGTTTTTTGTGTCCGTGTGACGAGTTCGATTAGAACTTGTAGGTCACGGAGAAGTAGTGGCCGAAACCAGTGGTCTTCAGACCGTAGGAACCGTTCTGGATGCCATAGATGTCGTTGAAGTACTTCAGACCGTAACCGACGGCGTAGCGGTCGGAGTGCCAGTACAGGCCGTTGAACATGGCGGTACCGTCGGTGGAAGTGTCCTTGGCATCAAACAGGTGATCCAGGTAGCCCTGATAGGCTACGAAGCTGCCGTTGGAGAAGGTGTAGAAAGGCTTGAACCAGTTCATGGAGAACTGATAGCCGTTCCAGCCCTGCTCGCCGCCGCCTTCGTTGACGTGACGGGCATACAGGTTCATGCCAACCTTGCCGAACCAGGGCACTTGTACGTCTGCACCCAGACCGGTCATGGCTTCAAACAGACCATCCGGACCACCCACGTTGATCAGGTTGGCGATGTAGACTTCCTGCACCGGGCCGAAGGAGAGATCTTTGCCGGTCATGGCATCGATGGAGATACGCGGTGCGAACTTGATGAACAGGTTGTCTTGGTTGTGCTTGTCATCGTGACGGTTCTGGAAGATGTCGAACACGTCGACGTAACCGTACAGATCGAAGATACCAGAGCGGCCACCAAACTCCATTTCGAAGTAGGTATCGTTGTAACCACCTTCAGATTCGCTGTAGGGCAGCTGATCGATGGTGTGCATCACGTTGAACTGGAACCACTTGTAGTCGTTCTTGTGGATGTCGCCGCTGTAATCGGCAGCAAAGGCCGGAGTGGCGGATGCAGCCAGCAGACCGGCAGCGATCAGAGTCTTGGTAAATTTGGCCATTTTATTGGTCTCTTGTGCGTTAGTTGAGGTTTTCCGTAGCCTGCCCACAAGGAGCGGAAGGGATTCTAGCCAAATAAATTCAACGGATAAACAAGAGCCAGGGAACTTTGTCCGGTTTTGTGAATCTAATCACCCCCAAAATGGCGCAAACGCTTGCTATTTGTCCGCTTGTGGTAACAAAGCATCGCCTCGTTTGGCAACCATGATGATCAGTATCATCACCGGGATGCCGAGCAGACTGGTGCCGACGAAGAAGCTGCTGTAGCCGATCTGCTCGACCACCTGACCGGAAAAACCCGCCAGCAGCTTGGGCATCAGCAACATGATGGAGCTGAACAGGGCGTACTGGGTCGCCGAGAAGGCGACGTTGGTCAGGCTCGACAGATAGGTCACGAAGGCCGCCGTCGCAATGCCGGCGCTGAGGTTGTCCAGGGAGATGATCAGGGTCAGCAGCTCCAGATCGTGGCCCACCTCGTTGAGCAGGGCGAACAGCAGATTGGTGCTGGCGGTGAGCACGGCGCCGAGAAACAGGATGCGCAGGGTGCCGAAGCGCATCACCAGCACGCCCCCCAGGGCCGCCCCCACCAGCGTCATGATGACGCCATACACCTTGGTGATGGTGGCCACCTCCGTCTTGCTGAACTGCAGATCTACATAGAAGCTGTTGGACATCACCCCCATCACCACATCCGAGATGCGATAGCAGGCGATGAGCCCCAGGATCAACAGGGCCGAGCCGCCGTAGCGGCGGAAGAAATCGGCAAAGGGGCACCAGATGGCTTCATAGGTCCAGGCGCCCAGCCCGGCCAGGGTCCTGGGCCAGCCCCGCTCGAGCAGCAGCGCCTTGCGCTCCATCTGTTGCTCGTTCTGGCGATGGAGGTCGATATCCGGCTCGTGGCTGAGCAGTGTGGTGAGGATGCCGAGGGACATCAGCCCCGCCATCAGCAGGTAGGTGAGCTGCCAGCCGCGGTAGTCGTAGCTGTCGTTGCTGCCAAGCCAGGCCGCCAGTGCCAGCGCCCCCGCCCCCGCCATGATCATGGCGAGCCGGTAACCCGTCATGTAGGAGGCCGCCATGGCCGCCTGCAGGCGCTCGGGGGCCGACTCGATGCGGTAGGCGTCGATGACGATATCCTGGGTCGCGGAGCAAAACGCCACCAGCAGGGCGAACAGGGCGAGCTGGGCGAGCTGGGTCTTGGGATCGCAATAGGCCATGCCCACCAGGGAGAGGGCGATCAGCACCTGGGAGAGCAGCATCCAGCTGCGGCGCCGTCCCAGCAGCCGGGAGAGCAGCGGCAGCGGCAGTCGATCCACCAGGGGGGACCACAGCCACTTGAAACCATAGGCCAGCGCCACCCAGCTCATGTAGCCGATGTCGGTCAGGCTGACATCGGCTTCGCGCAGCCAGAAGGAGAGGGTGCCGAAGACCAGCAGCAAGGGCAGGCCGGAGGAGAAGCCCATGGCAAACAGAGTGAGTACCCGCGCTTCCAGATAGACGGCGAGGGCGTCTCGCCAGCTTGTGGCGCGGTCCGGGGTATGGCTGGGCGGGCGGAGATTGTTCAACTGCCTGACTCCTCAGAGAAAAGGGGGTCATTTTGTCAGGTTCGAGGGGGATAGCCAAGGCAAGCCGAACGGGGCGGCCCGGGATTCAGGGCCTTGAGCCGATGCAGTGGTGCGGACAGGGCCCCCCGGCCACGAGGAAGGTGGCGCAGGCCATCAGTTGCTGACGCAGCCGGGTGTCGGTGACGAGCTGATGCTCGTCCCACAGGTGCAGGCTGTGGAGCAGGTGCCAGAACACCCCCTCCTGCTCGGTGGCGGGTTCTTTGTCCATGGGAATTACGGGAAGTGCCTGCCAGCGGGAGAGGAGTTGCCAGCTCAGATCCTCGAGCTGCCGATAGGGGATTTCCCGTGCCAGGAAGTGACGAACCGCCTGAGCCAGCTCAATGGCGTGTTGGGCAATGTAGTCGTGACAAGTCACCGGAACCTCCTCTCTCTGCCTGGCCATGTCCCGCACACACAGGACAAGGCCAGAGTATAGAAAGGGGCGCCGGTGACCCGGGCCAGGTGGTGACGGAATGTGATCCGCCCCCCGTTATTTGTCCGCCAGCAGCACCACTTTTTTCAGGATGATGGGGCTGGTCGGCACGTCATTGGCGCGCAGTATGGAGCTGTAGCCGGTTTGGACCTGAGCCAGCTTGTCCAGCACCTCCATGCCCTGCACTACCTGGCCGAACACCGTATAACCGGCGCCGGCATTGGCGTTGAGGTTGTCGTTGTCCACCAGGTTGAAGTAGAACTGACGGGTGGCGCTGTCGACCGCCTGGGTGCGGGCCATGGCGATGCTGCCACGCTTGTTGGGCAGGCCGCCCCTGGACTCGTTGACCACGGGGTCGAAGGTCGGCAGCGGCTGGAACTGCTGATTGTAGCCCCCGCCCTGTACCACGAAGTTCTGGATCACCCGGTGGAACAGGCTGCCGTCATAGCTGCCATCCGCCACGTAGCGCAGGAAGTTTTTCACCGTCTGCGGCGCCTGCTTGGGGGCCAGCTCCACCACTATGTTGCCGTGGTTGGTTTCCATCTGGACTTTTTGTCCGGCGAACGCCAGGGGGGCGATCAGGGTGGCCAGTAACCAGAGTTTCTTCATTTATATGCTCCTTGCTCAGCTCGGCTGGCCTTTGAGATAACCGCGCAACGCCTCGTCGGCCATGATCTGTTGCAGCACGCTGCCCAGCTGCTGGTTCAGGGTGGACTCCAGATCGGCCATGGTCGGCTCACCCGGCTCTTCCTTGCTGGAAGACATGTTGAACTGCTTGGTCAGCCTGTTGCCCTGGAAGTCGGCGATCACCTGCAGGCTGACCTTGGACTTGGTGACATAAGTGAAAGTCTTCTCTTCCACGGTGACGGCGGCGGTGGAGATGGCCAGGGTCAGGTTGGTGGTGCCGCTGTTGCCCACTTCGAGGCCCTGGCTGCGCAACCCTTCCGCCAGTTTTTCCGCCAGCAGGTTGTTGAGGGGCTGGCTGCTGTTGACCAGCACGGGAGCCTTCTCTTTCTTCTTGATGGAGAAGACATAGGCGGCCTCGCGCTTGTCGACTCCTTCCATGGTGATGCGGTTGCCAGAGTAGTACTGCTGGTTGGAGGGGATGACTTGCGGATTGAGCAGCGCCGTCTCCGGCCAGTGGGTGGCACAACCACCCAGTATCAGGGCGGCCAGCAGCAAGAGTGACTTTTTCATCATGGTTTTCCTTTGGCGTTTGATGGCTTTCAGCGTTTGATGGCTTTCAAAATAACGAATTTGCTGTTCGACGCAACGACTTGTGCGTTGGCAAACAAGCGCTTGAGTTTGTTGTGATAGTCCAGATGACGGTTGCCTACTATCCAGAGTTCACCCCCCTGAGGCAACACCCGGTGTGCGTCGGTGAACATCTGCCAGGCGATGTGATCGGTGATCGCCTGCAGCTGATGGAAGGGGGGATTGCAGAGGATCCTGTCCGCCGCTCCGACCGCCACGCCGTCGAGACAGTTGTTGACCATGAAGTGGGCCCGCGGCAGGGCAGCCGGCAGGTTGTGCTCGACGTTGAGGTGCGCCGAGGCGACCGCCATGTGGGATTCGTCGATGAAGGTCACCTCCACCTCGCTGTCTTTTGCCAGCAGCGAGAGACCCAGCACCCCGTTGCCGCAGCCAAGGTCTATCACCTTGCGCGCGCTGTGGATCGGCAAATTGTCCAGCATGAAGCGGGCGCCTATATCCAGGCTGGTGCGCGAAAACACGTTGGCATGGTTGTGGATGAGCATGTCGGTGCCCTCCAGCGGCCAGACGGTCGGGAAGGGGTTGGCCAGGGCAGGGCGCTCGGCGGATGGTGTGCAATGAATGAGGCGCGCCTTCTTCCAGGCGAGCGAGGTGCGGGTCTCCCCCAGATACTTCTCGAACAGCTTGAGGGTGGAGCTGTGGATGTCCTTGGCCTTGCCGGCGGCCAGGATGCGGGTGGCCGGGGTGACCACCTCGCGCAGGGCCAGCAGTTGCTGCTCCAGCAGCGCCTGGTACTTGGAGACCTTGATCACCACTAGCGCAGGGGCATCGGGCAGCGGGGCCAGGGCATCCTGCAGGGTGATCTGTGCGGGATCCAGCCCGTTCTCCGCCAGATTGGCCAGGGTGGCCCGCTCGCTGATATGGGAGTCGCTCACGCAGACCGGGCCATGGCCGTGCAGATAGGCGGCCAGGGCGCCGAAGCCGTCGTTCATGATGATGACGGGGCCATCCTGCTCGAGCGGCGTCTCGGCCAGGGTGTTGATCAGGTACTCGTCCGCCGCATCCCAGGCCTGCAGGGGATCCTGGCTCTGCCGTGGGTAGCGATACAGGGTCAGACGACAATGGGCAGTGTCGAGCAGGGTTTGCATAAGAATGAGTCCAACGGTTGCTGATAGATGACGCCCGCCCGCACCGTGTTGCCCGGCAGGCAGGGAAAGTGGCGCTATTCTAGCGGCGACGGAGAATTTCACCAGCCCGCAGCGAGGAGGTGCCCGGCCTCCTTCTATTTACAGCGGCCCTGATGCATCCGGCAGGCAACCCTGGCTACAATGGCCGGATATCCAACGAGGGAGTCTTGCCCGTGAGCATGCAACAACAGATAGAGGCCAAACTGGCCGCCGCCTTGTCCCCCAGTCATCTGGAAGTGATCAACGAGAGCTACATGCACAGGGTGGAGCCGGGATCCGAGAGCCACTTCAAGGTCATAGTGGTGAGCCAGGCCTTCGAGGGGCAGCGCCTGCTGGGGCGCCATCGTCAGGTCAACGGTGTGCTGGCAGAGGAGCTGGCAGGGGCTATCCATGCGCTGGCGCTGCATACCTATACCGAGGCGGAGTGGCAGGTCCGGGAGCAGGCCCCCAAGACCCCGGGCTGTGTCAGCAAGTCCCCCTTTGCGTGAGCCTTTGACCTTTTCATTACCCGATTGTCGACCAATTAACAAAACCATCACGACAGGGCCGGGGCGCCAGCCGCCGGCCCCGCGTGCGTTGGATCAGGGTAATGATTACTTTTTCTAATCGACCTCTTGGGCGAGTGAAATTACCTCCATGTGGGTAGTAAATCAAAAAATCCTTTAAAACCACGGGTTGCAGAGATGGAAGGGAAATATTCATTGGAGGTTAATTTTGTGATAGGACGGGGATTTTCCCTATTTGGCGTGGCGACTGACTTGTCTAAGGTGGTAAACTCAGGCGCTTTTGAATGATCCTGTATGTTGCTGATTTGTTTGTTTCTTCGACAGTTTTCCGTGATGTTGACGGGCTCATTCAACAACTCGTCGTGATGTATTTCTCGGCGCTAACCAACCTGTCTTCCCTTAACGGTAGTGCAAGTGAGTATGATTACAATTAAAAGAGGACTGGACATCCCCGTGCTGGGTGCTCCGGAGCAAGTAATCTACGATGGCCCGGCCATCACCCGTGTTGCTACACTCGGCGAAGAGTTCGTGGGGATGCGTCCTACTATGTTCGTCAAAGTAGGTGATCGCGTCATTAAAGGTCAGGAGCTCTTCGAAGATAAGAAGAATCCCGGCGTTAAATTCACGGCCCCTGCCACCGGTGTGGTTTCTGAGATCAACCGTGGTGCCAAGCGTGTTCTGCAATCCGTTGTCATCGACATCGATGGTTCTGACGAACAGGTGACCTTTGAACACTTTGCGTCTGCCGAGCTGGCACAGCTCGAGCGCAGCAAGGTGCAGGAGATCCTGGTCGCATCAGGCCAATGGACCGCATTGCGTACCCGTCCATTCAGCAAGGTGCCGGCAGTGGGCTCTGCCCCGCGTGCCATCTTCGTCACCGCCATGGACACCAACCCGCTGGCCGCCAACGCCGAGATCATCATCAAGGAACAGGCCCAGGCCTTCCTCGATGGTCTGGCCGTGCTGAGCCGCCTGACCGATGGCACTGTCCACGTCTGCAAGGGCGAAGCCAGCCTGCCGCACGCCTCCCTGGCCCAGGTCAAGGAAGCCGTGTTCGTCGGCCCGCACCCTGCCGGCCTGCCCGGTACCCACATCCACTTCCTGGACCCGGTCGGTGCCAAGAAGGTGCAGTGGCACATCAACTATCAGGATGTGATCGCCTACGGCAAGCTGTTCACCACAGGTCAGATCTTCACCGACAAGGTGATCGCCCTGGCCGGACCGAACGTGATCAAGCCGCGCCTGCTGCGCACCCGTCTGGGCGCCTGCATCAGCCAGCTGACCAACAACGAGCTGCGTGCGGACGAGAATCGCATCATCTCCGGTTCCCTGCTGAGCGGTGCCAAGGCCGAAGGGGTTCATGACTACCTGGGTCGCTACCACAATCAGGTGAGCGTGCTGGGCGAAGGTCGTGAGAAAGAGTTCCTGGGCTGGGTCAACCCCAGTGCCGACAAGTTCTCCATCACCCGTACCACCCTCTCTCATCTGATGAAGGGCAAACTCATCAACTTCACTACCACCACCAACGGTAGTGATCGCTCCATGGTGCCTATCGGCAACTATGAGCGCGTGATGCCGCTCGACATCCTGCCGACCCTGCTGCTGCGGGATCTGATCTCCGGCGACACCGACAGCGCGCAAGCGCTCGGCTGCCTGGAGCTGGATGAGGAAGATCTGGCGCTCTGTACCTTCGTCTGCCCCGGCAAGACAGAGTACGGCCCAGTCTTGCGTGAGTGCCTGACCAAGATAGAACTGGAAGGTTAAGCGATGAGTTTCAAGCAACTTCTTGAAAATATGGAACATCACTTCGAACCGGGTGGCAAGTACGCCAAGTACTATGCCCTGTTCGAGGCGGCGTATACCCTGTTTTATACCCCGGGTTCCGTGACCCGCAATGCCGCCCACGTCCGTGATGCGATCGATCTGAAGCGCATGATGATCATGGTGTGGCTGGCCGTGTTCCCGGCCATGTTCTGGGGCATGTACAACGTCGGCAACCAGTCCATCGCCGCCATCGCCCATCTGGGCAGCGCGGCCGGTGCCGATACCTGGCAATACGCCCTGGCTACCCTGCTGGGTGCCTCGCTGGATCCGGCCGTGGCCGGCATCGGCAGCAAGATGCTGATCGGTGCGGCGCACTTCTTCCCGATCTACATCACCGTCTTCATCGTCGGCGGTTTCTGGGAAGTGCTGTTCGCCATGGTGCGCAAGCACGAGATCAACGAAGGCTTCTTCGTGACCTCCATCCTGTTCGCCCTGATAGTGCCGCCCGAGCTGCCCCTGTGGCAAGCCGCGCTCGGCATCACCTTCGGCGTGGTGCTGGCCAAGGAAGTGTTCGGCGGTACCGGCAAGAACTTCCTGAACCCGGCCCTGGCGGGTCGTGCGTTCCTGTTCTTCGCCTACCCGGGTCAGATCTCCGGCGATGCGGTCTGGGTGGCCGTTGACGGCTATTCAGGCGCGACTGCCCTGAGCCAGTGGGCCCAGGGCGGCCAGATGGCGCTGATCAACGGTGCCACCGGCGAAGCCATCAGCTGGATGGATGCCTTCCTCGGCAATCTGCCGGGCTCCATCGGTGAAGTCTCCACCCTGATGATCCTCATCGGTGCGGCCATGATCGTCTACATGCGGATCGCCTCCTGGCGCATCATCGCCGGCGTCATGGTGGGCATGGTGGCGACCTCCCTGCTGTTCAATGTCATCGGTTCCGATACCAACCCCATGTTCAGCATGCCGTGGCACTGGCATCTGGTGCTGGGCGGCTTCGCGTTCGGCATGGCCTTCATGGCGACCGATCCTGTCTCCGCCGCCTTTACCAACAAGGGCAAGTGGTGGTACGGCGCCCTCATCGGCGTCATGGTCGTGCTGATCCGTGTCGTGAACCCCGCGTTCCCGGAAGGCATGATGCTGGCCATTCTGTTTGCCAACCTGTTTGCCCCCTTGTTTGACCATTTCGTGGCGCAGGCGAACATCAAGCGGAGGATCGCACGTGGCGTTTAATAAAGACTCTACTACCGGCACTCTCGCCGTAGTGACCGGTCTGTGTCTGGTCTGCTCCATCGTGGTCTCCGTGGCCGCCGTGGGTCTGCGTCCGGCCCAGCTGGAAAACAAGGCGCTGGACAAGCAAAGCAACATACTGTCCGTTGCCGGTGTCGATGTCAGCTCTGTGGCCAAGCGTGACCTGGCCCAGCTGTACGGCGACAAGATTGAAGCGCGTCTGGTGGATCTGGCCACCGGTGAGTTCGTTGACGGCGATGCCGACAACTTCGACACCAAGCTGGCAGCCAAGGACCCGGCCAAGAGTGTTCGTCTGGCACCTGCCGACGACAAGGCCGGCCTGCGTCAGATCTCCAAGCTGATCCCGGTGTTCTTCGCGAAAGATGCGCAAGGCAAGGTCGACAACATCATACTGCCGATCTACGGCCAGGGTCTGTGGTCCACCATGTATGCCTTCGTGGCGGTCGCGGCCGATGGCCAGACCATCAAGGGCATCACCTACTATGACCACGGTGAAACCCCGGGTCTGGGCGGCGAGATCGAGAACCCGGCCTGGCGCGAACTGTTCGTCGGCAAGAAGCTGTTCGATCAGGACGGTCAGCCTGCGCTGCGGGTGATCAAGGGCCATGCTCCGGCTGGTTCCGAGCATGAAATCGACGGCCTGTCTGGCGCAACCCTGACCGGTAATGGCGTACAGCACACCTTCGACTTCTGGATGGGCCCCAAGGGCTTCGGTCCCTTCCTGGCCAAGGTACGTGCAGGAGAAATCAACAATGGCTGACAAGAGCGAAATGAAAAAATTGCTGTTGACGCCTGTGCTCGGCAACAACCCCATCGCACTGCAGGTGCTGGGTGTCTGTTCCGCGCTGGCCGTTACCAGCCAGATGAAGACGGCGTTCGTGATGACGCTGGCCGTTACCGCGGTCACCGCCTTCTCCAACCTGTTCATCTCCCTGATCCGCAACCAGATCCCGAACAGCGTGCGGATCATCGCCCAGATGGCGGTGATTGCCTCGCTGGTTATCGTGGTTGACCAGGTGCTCAAGGCCTATGCCTATGACATCTCCAAGCAACTGTCGGTGTTCGTCGGCCTCATCATCACCAACTGTATCGTGATGGGTCGTGCCGAAGCCTATGCCATGAAGAGCGCCCCGCTGCCCTCCTTCCTGGACGGCATCGGCAACGGTCTGGGCTATGGCGCCGTGCTGCTGACCGTGGCGACTGTGCGCGAGATCCTGGGGTCCGGCACCTGGTTCGGCATCGAACTGCTGCCGCTGGTGAACAATGGTGGCTGGTATGTGCCCAACGGCCTGCTGCTGCTGCCGCCGAGTGCATTCTTCATCATTGGTCTGATCATCTGGGGCGTACGCACCAAGGATCCCAAGCAGGTGGAGGCAAAGGATTAAGGTATGGAACACTATCTGAGTCTGTTGATTCGTTCGATCTTCATCGAAAACCTGGCGCTCTCCTTCTTCCTGGGGATGTGTACCTTCCTGGCGGTGTCCAAGAAGGTCAAGACCGCCATGGGCCTCGGCATTGCCGTTATCGTGGTTCAGACCGTTGCCGTTCCGGCCAACAACCTGATCTACAACTACGTGCTCAAAGACGGTGCCCTGGTCTCCGGCCTGGATCTCAGCTTCCTGAGCTTCATCACCTTCATCGGGGTGATTGCGGCCCTGGTGCAGATCCTGGAGATGGCGCTGGACAAGTACTTCCCGGCGCTCTACAACGCCCTCGGCATCTTCCTGCCGCTCATCACGGTGAACTGCGCCATCTTCGGTGGCGTCTCCTTCATGGTGCAGCGTGACTACAACTTCGTGGAGTCCGTGGTCTATGGCGTGGGGTCGGGTGCAGGCTGGATGCTGGCCATAGTCGCGATGGCGGGGATCCGCGAGAAGATGAAGTATTCCGATGTTCCGGAAGGCCTGCGTGGCCTCGGCATCACCTTCATCACTGCGGGTCTGATGGCGCTGGGCTTCATGTCCTTCTCTGGTATTTCCCTGTAATCGGAAAGGAAATATAGATGGAAATTATTCTGGGTGTGGTCATGTTCACCGTGATCCTGCTGGCCTTGGTGGCAGTCATTCTGTTCGCCAAGTCCAAGCTGGTGACCGCCGGTGACGTGACAATCAGCATCAACGGCGACCCGGCCAAGGCTGTGACCAGCCCGGCGGGTGGCAAGCTGCTCGGCGTGCTCGCCGGCAGTGGTATCTTCGTCTCCTCCGCCTGTGGCGGCGGCGGCTCCTGTGGTCAGTGCAAGGTGCGGGTGAAAGCCGGCGGCGGCGACATACTGCCGACCGAGCTGGATCACATCAGCAAGGGCGAAGCCCGTCACGGCGAGCGTCTGGCCTGCCAGGTCACCGTGCGTTCCGACATGGACATCGAGCTGCCGGAAGAGATCTTCGGCGTGAAGAAGTGGGACTGTACCGTCATCTCCAATGACAACAAGGCCACCTTCATCAAGGAGCTCAAGCTGCAGATCCCCGATGGCGAGAGCGTCCCGTTCCGCGCCGGTGGTTATATCCAGATCGAAGCCCCTGCCCACCACGTGCAGTACAAGAACTTCGACATTCCCGAGGAGTATCGCGGGGACTGGGATCGCTTCAAGATCTTCGAGCTGGAGTCCAAGGTCAACGAGCCTATTATCCGTGCCTACTCCATGGCCAACTATCCGGAAGAGTTCGGCATCATCATGCTGAACGTGCGGATCGCGACCCCGCCGCCGAGCAACTGGACTGCCCCTCCCGGCCAGATGTCCTCCTACATCTTCAGCCTGAAGGCTGGGGACAAGGTGACCATCTCGGGTCCGTTCGGCGAGTTCTTCGCCAAGGACACCGACGCCGAAATGGTGTTCATCGGTGGTGGTGCCGGCATGGCGCCGATGCGTTCCCACATCTTCGATCAGCTGCGTCGCCTGAAGTCCAAGCGCAAGATGAGCTTCTGGTACGGTGCCCGTTCCAAGCGCGAGATGTTCTATGTCGAGGACTTCGACATGCTGGCCGCCGAGAACGAAAACTTCCAGTGGCACGTCGCCCTGTCGGATCCGCAACCGGAAGACAACTGGGATGGCTACACCGGCTTCATCCACAACGTCTTGTTCGAGAACTACCTCAAGAACCACGAGGCGCCGGAAGATTGCGAGTTCTACATGTGTGGACCTCCCGTGATGAACGCTGCCGTCATCAACATGCTGAAAAACCTCGGCGTTGAAGACGAAAACATCCTCCTGGATGACTTTGGTGGTTAATCCATGCACAGTGTTGTAAAGACCTGGCTAGCCTTCGGGCTAGCCTTTTTCTTGACTGGGTGCGGTCAGGAATCGGTCCAATCCAAGCCGGAGATCCACATCACCGGCAGCACCATGGGCACCTACTACTCCATCAAGGTGGCGGATGCCGCCGTCACGGATGCCGCCAAGCTGCAGGCCGAGGTGGATGTCCTGCTGGAGCGGGTCAACGATCAGATGTCCACCTACCGCCCGGATTCCGAGCTGTCGCGCTTCAACCAGCACAAGGACAATACCCCTGTGGTGGTCTCCCGTGACACAGCCCGGGTGGTGACCGAGGCCATTCACATTGGCCGCGAGAGCCGCGGGGCGCTGGACGTCACCGTGGGCCCCCTGGTCAATCTGTGGGGCTTTGGGCCGGATGCCAAACCGACCAAGGTGCCATCCGACGAGCTGATCGCCCAGACCCGGCAGAAGACGGGCCTCGGCAATCTGCATGTGGTAACCTCGGTCGACGCCGACACCCTGCAAAAGGACATCCCGGATCTCTACGTGGATCTCTCCGCCATCGCCAAGGGCTTCGGGGTGGACAAGGTGGCCGAGTACCTGGAATCCCTGGGGGCGCGCAACTACCTGGTGGAGATCGGCGGCGAGCTGCGGATCAATGGCGTCAACGGCAAGGGTCACCCCTGGCGCGTCGCCATCGAGAAGCCGACCGCCAATGCCGGCTCGGTGCAGGAGGTGATAGTGCCAGGGGACAACGGCGTCGCCACCTCGGGGGACTATCGCAACTACTACGAGCTGGATGGCAAGCGCTTCTCCCACACCATGGATCCGCTGACGGGCAAGCCCATCACCCATCGCATGGTGTCGGTCACCGTGATCCACCCCTCCTGCATGACGGCAGACGGGCTGGCCACGGCGCTGACGGTCATGGGAACGCAGAAGAGCCTGGCCTATGCCAAGGAGCGGGGTCTGGCCATCTTCGTCATCACCAAGACGGACGAGGGCTTCGAGGAGGCTTACTCGGATGCCTTCAAGCCCTACCTGGCCAAGCAGCCCGGTTAACCGTGAAGGCGTCGCCATCACTCGGCGGCGCCTGGGAATCTTGTCGCCGGATGCCGTCGAGCCGTATCTGGTTAAACAGTAAAGGGGTAATACCATGCAGATCTTTCTGATCACCTTCGGGGTGTTTCTGGTGGTGGTGGTGGCCATGGCCATCGGCTACATCTTCCAGAAGAAGACCATCTCCGGCTCCTGTGGCGGCCTTGGCACCATAGGGATCGAGAAGGAGTGCGACTGCCCGGAGCCCTGCGACAATCGCAAGAAGAAGATGGCCAAGGAAGAGGCCCGTCGCAAGATGCTGGTGGACAACCGCATCCTCTGAGGGCGAGCACCCGCGTGCGGGTGCATCGAATGCACGCGAGCCGACCCTGGGTCGGCTCGCGTCTTCATGGCGCTCAGTAGTCGTATTGGCTGCAGGCCTTGTTGTGAAACTCCGCCTTTCGTTTTGCCAGCTCCTCCCTTGTGCCCAGCTCGTCCCCCTGCTTGATGGCCTTCTCCAGTATCTCTATGCGCTCAAACAGCCAACTGCACTCGGCGGTCGGATGGTCCTTGGTCATGCCCGTCAGCGGCAACAGCAGCAGGCAGAGTCCCGGCCAGATTGCTCTCATCTCTCTCCTCCTTGAGTCTGATGTGGATGGTGCCTTGAGAGTCTATCCGTCCCTCTCCTCCCGCGCGCTGGCAGAAATGACAGGGCTGGGGTAGCATGGGGCCTTGACTGGTTATTCATACAGTGGTGTCGCCGCCTCGTCACGACAGCGGAGGTGCACCCAACCATGCGGCAGGCGCCGACGGCTCAACAGACTCTGGCATGCGCAAGATCATTCACATCGACATGGACTGCTTCTTCGCCGCGGTGGAGATGCGGGACAACCCGGCCCTGCGGGAGGTGCCGCTGGCCATCGGCGGCTCGGCCGACAGGCGCGGCGTCATCTCCACCTGTAACTATGTGGCGCGCCGCTTCGGGGTGCGCTCCGCCATGCCGAGCGCCCTGGCCAGGAAGCTCTGCCCGCCGCTGGTGCTGATCCCCGGGCGGATGGCCGTCTACAAGGAGACCTCCCGCCAGTTGCAGGCCATCTTCCTGCGCTACACGGAGCAGGTGGAGCCGCTCTCCCTCGATGAAGCCTACCTGGATGTCACCGACAGCCCCCATTGCGGCGGCAGCGCCACCCTGATGGCGGCCGAGATCCGCGCTGCCATCGTCCTCGAACTGGGGTTGACCGCCTCGGCCGGGGTGGCGCCGAACAAGTTTCTGGCCAAGCTTGCCTCCGAGCAGCGCAAGCCGGACGGCCTGTTCGTCATCCGCCCCCAGGAGGTGGACGAGTTCGTGCGCCAGCTGCCCCTCGGCAAGCTGCCCGGCATCGGCCGCAAGACGGCGGAGCGGCTGGAGTCCCTCGGGCTCTACTCCTGCGAGGATGCCCGCCAGCTCGGCAACGAGGAGCTGGTGAGCCGTTTCGGCAAGCTCGGGGAGATGCTGGCCGGCCGCATCTGGGGACATGACGATCAGCCGGTACAGGCCCGGCGGATACGCAAGAGCATAGGGGTGGAGACGACCCTCGCCAGCGACGTGCTGGATGAAGCCGCCTGCCGGGAGGTGCTCGGCCGGCTCATTCCCGAGCTGGAGCTGCGCTTTGCCAGGGCTTGCCCTGCGGAGGCGCTGATGGGGCAGGGGATCAAGCTGAAGTTTGCCGATTTCCACCAGACCACCGTCTATCGCAAGGGGAGCTACCAGGCGAGCCGTTTCCACGATCTGTTGCACGAGGGGTTGCAACGGTCTCAAGGAAAACCCATTCGCCTGCTCGGTCTGGTGGTCGGTCTGCCAGGGGCGGGGGAGATCAACCAATTGAGCCTGGATCTCAGCTGATTTAGTTAAGTTTTTGTGTCCAAAACCGATACAGTGTTCACATCTGTAGACGTTAGGAAATGTGGCATGAGTTCTCTTTCTGTTCAGGGACGGATCACCCTGATCGCCGGTTGCTGTCTGTTGGCCAGTGCCGCCGCACTGGTCGCCTCTTCCCTCTTCAACGCGGCCCGCATGCAGGAGCAGGTGCTCACCTCCACCACCCTGGAGGGGCAGCACGCGGCAGAAAACTGGATGAAGGCCATGGGGTCAACCCAGGCGGCCAGAGTGACCAGCTACCTCGACGAGGCCTATTTCAGGGCCACCCTGCTGGCGGAAGGCATACTGTTCCAGCGCAAGAACGCGGCGGACAACTTCGTTCACTCCGAGGCGCTGCGCAATGCCGTGAACCAGCAGTTGCAGGACGCGGCGGAGTCGTCGGCCAATCTGCTCGGGGTCTATGCGGTATTCGAACCCAACCAGCTCGACGGTGAAGACGACAACTATCAGGGCTCGACCGCGCTCGGGGCCAACGACAAGGGGCGCTTCTCCAGCTACTGGGCCAGAGTCGATGGCAAGGTGACCCTGGAGGTGATGGACGAGGCGCTGCTGGCCGACGACAAGCCCTCCGGGCACGGTGGCCTGGAGAATGACTGGTACAGTTGCAGCATTCGCAGCAAGGCCCTCTGTCTGCTCGATCCCTATGTGGACGAGGTGGGCACCCGTCAGGTGCTGATGACCTCGGTGACGGCCCCCCTGCTGGAAGAGGGCAATCTGCTCGGCATGGTGGGGGTCGACATCTCGCTGGCCACCTTGCAGAGCCTGGTGGAGGAGATGGACAAGACGCTCTATGACGGGCAGGGCAAGGTGCTGCTGCTCAGTCACGAGGGGCGGGTGGCCGGGGCCGAAGGGTTCAAGGTCGCCCTTGGGGAGACCCTGGAGCAGCAGGGGCTGTCGGCGGATCTCAACGGCTGGCTCGCCAAGGGGGAGGTGGTCACGCGCTGGAGCCCGGATGGCGCCCTGCTGCAGACCTTCGTGCCGGTCAGCATGCGCGGGACGGATCGCAAGTGGGGCATCTACATCGAACTGCCCCGTGCCGTGGTGCTCGCCTCCGCCCTGAAACTGCAGGATGAGCTGGAGGGCCAGTCCCAGCGCAGCGTCGCCACCCAGTTGCTGATCGGCGGGGCCATCTCAGCCCTTGCCCTGCTCTGCATCTGGCTGATGGCCCAGCGCATCGTCGCCCCCATCCGCACCGTGGTGGCCCGCCTCAAGGACATCGCCAGCGGCGAGGGGGATCTGACCCAGCGCATCGACCTGCGTCGCGATGACGAGATCGGCGAGTTGGCGAAGTGGTTCAACAACTTCCTGGACAAGCTGCAGTCCACCATCAGCCAGGTGATCGATACCGTGGCCGGCACCCGGGCCAGCGCGGCGCTGGCGGCGCAAGGGGCCGAGCGCACCAGTGCCGGCATGCAGTCCCAGTATCAGGAGGTGGATCTGGTGGCCACGGCGTTCGAGGAGCTGAGCGCCACCGCCCTGCAGGTCGCGGGCAATGCCAGCTCGGCGGTGAGCGCGGCCAACCAGGCGGACATGGCGGCCCAGGAGGGCAAGTCCGTGGTCGCCGATACCCAACAGGCGATGTCCAGGCTGATGGCGGTGATCAGCGACGCCAAGCCCGTGGTGGAGCGGCTGGCTGCCAACAGCGACAACATCAACGACATCCTCATCGTCATCCAGGGAATAGCCGAACAGACCAACCTGCTGGCGCTCAATGCCGCCATCGAGGCGGCGCGGGCCGGTGAACAGGGCCGCGGCTTCGCCGTGGTGGCCGACGAGGTCCGCAACCTGGCGGGGCGAACCCAGAATGCCATCGTCGAGATCCAGACGCTGATCACCGAGCTGCAGTCGGGCACGGAGGCTGTGGTGAAGGCGATCATGACGGGCCACAGCCAGGCGGATGTGACCCTTGGCAAGGTGGAGCTGTCGGTCAGCGTGCTGGAGCAGATCATCCATGCGGTGGCCACCATCCATCAGATGAACGAGCAGATAGCCAGGGCGGCCCAGGAGCAGAGCGGGGTGGCGGACGAGATCAACCGCAACGTCAGCAACATCCGCGACGTGAGCCACACCATCAGGGCCGAGGCGGCCACCTCGGCCGACAACGGGCGCGAGTTGTCGCAACTGGCGGACAAGCAGCAGCAACTGGTGGGGCAGTTCAGGGTATAGAGATAAGAAAAAAGGCGCCATCCAACCGGAGGCGCCAAACACATTCAGATGACAGACTGGGTTAAATCGCATCGATTTAGCCCTTCTTCCCGCAGAGGAAGAAACACAACACCACAATCGCTGTCGGCCCACTCACAAAAACCACATGTAAACCAACATGGAAGAGAAGGTGTGAGCCATATGGCAACGGATTGCGTGGCGAATTATGTTTATTCACTGGTCGACCCGCAACCGACAATTTATAATGCGCCCCATTAGAAAAACTCATCGTCGGCTGGTGTCATGTCTCGTCGTTTACCCCCGCTCAATGCCCTGAAAGCATTCGAAGCAGCGGCTCGCCACTTAAGCTTTACCCGCGCAGCAGAAGAGTTGTTTGTGACTCAGGCCGCCATCAGTCACCAGATCAAGGCGCTGGAGGAGTACCTCGGCATCAAGCTGTTCCGCCGCAAGAACCGCTCCCTGCTGCTGACCGAGGAGGGGCAGAGCTACTTCCTCGACATCAAGGACATCTTCGCCTCCATCTCAGAGGCCACCGACAAGCTGCTGGCCCGCAGCGCCAAGGGGGCGCTCACCGTCTCCCTGCAGCCGAGTTTCGCCATCCAGTGGCTGGTGCCCAGGCTGGTGAAGTTCAGCGAGCGCCACCCCGACATCGATGTGCGGATCAAGGCGGTGGACATGGACGAGGGCTCCCTGACCGACGACGTGGACGTGGCCATCTACTACGGCCGTGGCAACTGGCCCGGGCTGCGTTCGGACAAGTTGCACACCGAGTACCTGATCCCGGTCTGTTCCCCCCTGCTGCTGACCGGCCCCAAGCCCCTGCGCACCCCGGAGGATCTGACCAGGCACACCCTGCTGCACGACACCTCCCGACGCGACTGGAAGGCCTGGTTCCGCCAGCTCGACATCGACGCCCCGAACGTCAACCAGGGACCCATCTTCAGCCACTCCACCATGGTGATCCAGGCGGCGATCCACGGTCAGGGGGTGGCGCTCGGTCACAGCGTGCTGGCCCAGCCCGAGATCGAGGCGGGCCGCCTCATCTGCCCGTTCGAGCAGGTGCTGGTGAGCAAGAATGCCTTCTACCTGGTGTGCCAGGAGCAGCAGTCCGATCAGGGCAAGATAGTGGCCTTCCGCGACTGGATGCTGGAGCTGGTGGAGCAGGAGGAGGCCCGTCGCCGGGCCCGTCTCGCCGATGCCTGAGGGGATGGATGTGACAAGAGAGGGGGCGAGCGACGCCCCCGTTCGCATTCTGCTGGCCCACGGCGCGGGCGCCGGCATGGATCATGCCTTTCTCGCCGAGCTGTCGCGACTGCTGGCGGGGCCGGATATCGAGGTGGTGCGCTTCAACTTTCCCTACATGAGCAAGCGGGCCCTGGACGGCAAGCGCAGGCCGCCGGACCGGCAGCCCGTGCTGCTCGCCCACTGGCGCGAGATGGTGCGTGCGTTTGCCCACCCCAGGTTGTTTCTGGCGGGCAAGTCCATGGGGGGGCGGATGGCGGCCGAGCTCTATCACGAAGGGGGCGACGAGATGAATGCTGCAGGATTGCTCATTCTCGGGTATCCTTTCCACCCCCCGGCCAGCCCCGACCGCTGGCGGGGTGAGGTGCTCAAGCAGATCACGACGCCGACCCTGCTGCTGCAGGGGGAGCGCGACACCTTTGGCTCTCGCGCCGAGCTGGCCGATTTCCCCTTCTCCCCCGCCGTATCGGTCCACTGGCTGACCGATGGGGATCATGGCTTCAAGCCGAGGAAGGCCAGCGGCGTGAGCGAGCAGGAGAACCTGCGACAGGCTGCGGAGCGGATCAAGGGGTTTATCGCGGCGACCCCGTCCCGCTGCGTCTGAAGGGATGGCCGCGCGCAGAGAACGAGGAGAGAGGATGCAAGTCCATCGACATTGGCTGGTGCTGGCGGGTTGTTTCGGCCTGACGGCCACCATGCTGGGAGCCTATGGGGCTCACGGGCTGGCGGCGACCGGCATAGCCCCTTCACTGCTGGCGGCGTTCAACACCGCGGTGCAGTATCAGTTTTTTCACGCCCTGGCCCTGCTGGTGCTGGGGTGGTGCGGCGTGCGCAGCAAGGTGATTACCTTTGCGGGCACAGCCTTTGTGCTGGGGATCCTGGGATTCTCCGGCAGTATTTACGCCATGGTGCTGCTTGGCAGCAAGGGGCTGGGGCTCATCACCCCGGCCGGTGGCCTCTGTTTTATGTTGGGATGGGCGGCTCTGATATGGGCCGGCTGTCGTCTTGGAGGAAAAAATGAATAATCTGCTGCTTTATTGCCGCCCGGGTTTTGAGAAAGAGGCGGCGGCAGAGATCACCGAACGAGCCAGCAACATGCAGTGCTACGGCTTCGCCCGGGTCAAGGACGACAGCGGTTACGTGATTTTCGAGCTGTATGACGAGGAGCAGGCGGATCTGCTGGCCCGCAAGCTGCCGTTCCGTGAGCTCATCTTCATCCGCCAGATGCTGGTGGTGACCCACGAGCTGAAGGATCTGGACCTCTCCGATCGGGTTTCCCCCATCATAGAGGCGACCCGTGACTATGCCATCTGTGGCGATCTGCGGGTGGAAACGGCCGACACCAACGAGGCAAAGGAGCTCTCTGCCTTCTGCCGCAAGTTCACGGTGCCGCTGCGCCAGGCGCTGCGTGGCAACGAGATCCTGACCAAGAAGGAGACGCCGCACCGTCCGGTATTCCACGCCTTCTTCATGGCCAATGATCACCTGTTGCTGGGGTACTCCTACTCCTTCAACAACTCCGAATTCCACATGGGCATTCCGCGCCTGCGCTGCCCGCCGGACGCCCCGAGCCGCTCCAGCCTCAAGCTGGAAGAGGCCTTCTATGTGTTCGTGCCGCGGGAAGAGTGGGAGCTGCGCCTCACCTCCGGCATGAAGGCCGTCGATCTGGGTGCCTGCCCGGGCGGCTGGACCTATCAGCTGGTGCGCCGTGGCATGATGGTGACCGCAGTGGACAACGGCTCCATGGCCCAGTCCCTGATGGATACCGGCCAGGTCAAGCACATTCGCGACGACGGCTTCGTCTGGCGGCCAGGCAAGAAGAACACCTACTGGCTGGTGTGCGACATGGTGGACAAGCCGGCGCGGGTGGTTCACATGATCGCCGACTGGTTCCGCGAGAACGACTGCCAGGAGGCCATGTTCAACCTCAAGCTGCCGATGAAGAAGCGCTATGCCGAGGCGGTGCACAACATAGAGGTGCTGCGGGAGATGCTCAAGGAGATCGACAATGCGTTCGTGATCCAGGCCAAGCAGCTCTACCACGATCGGGAAGAGATCACCGTGCACGTCTACAACAAGTTCTGGGTCTCCAAACTCGAACCCAAGTCCTGAGCAGGGCACCCGCGTCATCTGGTATGACGCCAAATAAAAACCGGACGGCTGACCCCGTCCGGTTTTTTGTTTTCGGGTGCCATCAGAAGCGGTAGTCGACGCGCATCATGGACTCGTCATCGGTGATCTTGAGCTCGATCTGGAGCGGAATGGTCTTGTCGGTGGGGTTGAACTGCATCTTGACGCCGTCCCCCCGGAGCTTGACCGAGGTATTGAGGCCACCGGCGTTGAACTTGATCCTGGGTTTGTGTTTCTCGAAGGAGAGGCTCACGCTCTTCTCGGCCGTCAGATTGAGTTTCTGGTAGGGCGTGACCCGCTGGGTGCCGTTGCTGTCGGTCATGATGTCCACGCCGAGGGAGAGCGGCTTGGGGCTCTTGAGCAGGTCGTTGGTGTCTATGGTGGACTGCCAGGTCTGCTTGGCCGGCGGCTCGAACTGAGGAGGCGGTGTCAACCAGGCGTTATCGATGGGCCTGTCTAATGCCATGGTACTGCTGCTGAAGATCAGCAAGATCAAAGTAGCACGCATGATGGATCTCCTTATCCTTCATATGAACATAGTATTCATCTGACAAGGGAGATAGGGGGATCCGGTATAAAACGAAGGGAGCCGAAGCTCCCTTTTTAAATCAATCAGTTAGATATGATTTATAGACGGTCTATGATGGCCTGGGTGAATTCGCTGGTGGAGGCCGTGCCCCCCAGATCCCGGGTCACCCGATCACCGGACTCGATGGTCGCCCGCACTGCCTCGCGGATGCGCTCGGCCTTCTCCTGCATGCCCAGGTACTCCAGCATCTGGATGGAGGCGAGGATCACCGAGGTCGGGTTGGCGATGTTCTTGCCGGCGATGTCCGGCGCCGAACCGTGCACCGCCTCGAAGATGGCGGCGCCCTCACCTATGTTGGCACCTGGGGCCATGCCTAGGCCCCCCACCAGGCCGGCGCAGAGATCCGAGAGGATGTCGCCGAACAGGTTGGTGGTGACCATGACATCGAACCGCTCCGGGTACATCACCAGATTCATGCAGGCGGCGTCGACGATCATCTCTTCGTTCTGGATATCCGGATAGCGTGCAGCCACCTCGCGCGCCACTTCCAGGAACAGGCCCGAGGTGGACTTGAGGATGTTGGCCTTGTGGATGATGGTGACCTTCTTGCGCCCTTCCTGGCGCGCCAGCTCGAAGGCGAAGGTGACGATGCGTTCGGCACCGTCGCGGGTGATGATGCTCATCGCCTCGGCGCTCTGGTTGTCATCGCTGCGCTTCTGGCCGGCGCCCGAGTACATGCCCTCGGTGTTTTCACGCACCGTGATGATGTCGATGTTGTCGTAACGGCTCCTGGTGCCCTTGAAGGAGATCACCGGGCGCACGTTGGCGTAGAGGTTGAACTTCTTGCGCAGGGAGACGTTGATGGAGGTGAAGCCGCCGCCGACCGGCGTGGTGAGGGGGCCCTTGAGGCTGACCTTGTTCTTCTCAATCAAATCGAGGGTGGACTGGGGCAGCAGCTCGCCGTGCTTCTCCAGCGCGACCAGGCCGGCATCGGCGTAGTCATAGTCAAAATCACAGCCGGCGTGGGTCAGGATCTGGATGGCGGATTCGATGATGCTGGGGCCTATGCCGTCGCCCGGAATGACGGTAATTTTTCTTTTTGACATGAGACGTATCCACTTCTAGGGAACAGAGGGGGAGGATTCGGCGGTTTTATACCATTTTTGCACCACTTCCTCCATGTTTCTTTACATTTTTCCCATTTATGTCAACAGGTACGGCCTGTTTTGGGGAATAGTGTGCCGGGGATCACGCCCCCGAGTCGGGCTCGGGCGGGTAGCGGATCTCCCTCAGGTTGAAACCGAGGGGGATGTCCCGCTGCAGCCGCACCAGCCGCTGGGCCAGCAGGGCCTCCTCCTTGTGCTGGCGCAGCTTGAGCAGAGGCTTGCCCGCGTCTTCTTGCAAGCAGGCATCCAGCATGGCGGCCAGATCGCCGTATTGCTGCAACAGCTGGGTCGCCGTCTTTGGCCCTATGCCCGGCACTCCCTTGATGTTGGAGCCGCCGATGCCGGTCAGGGCCCAGAAGTCCACCAACTGCGCCGGGGCGACGCCATATTGCTGCCGGACGAAGGCCTCATCCAGCCAGCGCTTGTTGAAGTAATCCCGCACCCGGATCTGCGGGTTGATGAGCTGACAGAAGCCCTTGTCGGTGGAGATGATGGTGGCCCTGGCCCCATGCTGGGCAATTCCACTGGCTAACGTGGCGATAAGATCGTCCGCCTCGTCGGTCTGGGAGAGCAGGGCATCCACACCGCACTCCCAGAAGGCGTCCTGCAAGTCGGCCAGCCCCTCCCTCAGCTCCTGTGGCATGGGGGTGCGCCCCTCCTTGTAGGCCGGATAGATCTCCTTGCGCCAGCTGTGCACCTCGCCGTCAAACACGGCGATGACGTGGGTCGGCTCGCTGCCGGCCAGCAGTTTCTTGCAGGTATTGATGAGGTTGGCGCGGGTGGCGAGCAGGGCCTGGGCCGGGGTCAGCGCCTGCTGGGCTTGTACCGCGTGCAGGCGGCGGATGAGGTTGAGGGCATCGATGATGAGCAGGTGTGGCCTGAGGTGTTGCATGGCAGGGAGCACTCTTGGCGGTCGGGACGGCCCATTGTAACAAGGGATGGGCGTCATGCTAACCCCGAACGCCAGGGCCGGGAAGTGGAGGAGGGGCCTGGGGCCCCTCCTGTCATCACGGGCGCTGCGCCCTTATTTCACGATTTCGTAGCAGGGAATGTACTGGCTGCCAGGCAGCTTCATCCGCTGCTGCCTGACGAAGCTCTCCAGCAGCCTGTCCATCAGGTGCATCAGCTCCTTGTCGCCGTGCAGCTTGAAGGGGCCCTTCTTCTCGATGGCGCGAATGCCCCCTTCCTTGACGTTGCCGGCGACGATGCCGGAGAAGGCGCGCCTCAGGTTCGCCGCCAGCAGCTGGGGCGGCTGGTTGCGGTGCAGATCCAGGCTCGCCATGCTGGCGTGATCCGGCTCGAACGGCAGCTGGAACTCCGGCTCTATGCGCAGGGACCAGTTGAAGGAGTAGGCATCCCCCACGGATTTGCGGTACTCGCGGATCTTCGGCATCGCCTCCTTCATCACCCGCGCCACTTCCGGGGCATCCCCGACGATGATGCGGTAGAGGCTGGTGGCCGGCTCACCCAGGGTGGCCTTGACGAAGTCGTCGATGGCGCGGAAGTAGTCGGCGCTCTCCTTCGGACCGGTCAGTATGATGGGCATGGGCTGCCGCTCGTTGGCCGGGTGCATCATGATGCCGAGCAGATAGAGCAGCTCCTCGGCGGTACCGACCCCGCCCGGGAAGATGATGATGCCGTGGCCCAGACGCACGAAGGCCTCCAGCCGCTTCTCGATGTCCGGCAGTATCACCAGCTCGTTGACGATGGGGTTCGGCGGTTCGGCGGCGATGATGGAGGGCTCGGTGAGGCCGATATAGCGGCCGTTGCGCACCCGCTGCTTGGCGTGGCCGACGGCGGCCCCCTTCATGGGGCCCTCCATGGCACCCGGGCCGCAGCCGGTGCAGATGTTGAGCTCCCGCAGGCCCAGCTCGCTGCCCACGGCGCGGGTGTACTGGTACTCCACCTCGTTGATGGAGTGACCCCCCCAGCAGACCACCAGGTTGGGATCCGCCCCCGGCAGGATCGCCTTGGCGTTGCGCAGTATGGCGAACACCACGTTGGAGATGTGGGTGGAGTTGGTGAGGTTGACCAGGCGATTGGACTCCAGCTGGGTCGAGACATAGAGGATGTCGCGCAGCACGGAGAAGAGGTGCTCCTGGATGCCGCGGATGATTTCGCCATCGACGAAGGCGTGCTCGGGAGCATTGAACAACTCGAGTTTGACCCCGCGCTCGCGCCGGATCACATGAATATCGAAGGACTTGAAGCGCTCCAGTATCTCTTTGGAGCTGTCGGTGTGGCTGCCGGAGTTGAGCACCGCCAGCGAGCAGTTGCGAAACAGTTGATAGATATCGCTGGAGGCGGTCTGTTTGAGGCGATCCACCTCAAGTTGGGACAGCAGGTCCATGCTGCCCACGGGATTGATGTGTGTAATCATAATTTCCCCTTTCACTCGCTTGTTATCGTTGTGCTTTCCCTGGGGAGAAAACGGGATGCCATGGCATCCCTCGAGTTCGATAGTAGAGGCAAGGGGTGGGGCAGGGGAATAGGGGGTCGGTGCGTTTGCCTGTTTTTTAGCCGCAGCTCAACCCGGGATCAGGCCAGATTGACCTGATCCCGGCCCAGATTCTTGGAGCTGTAGAGTGCCTTGTCGGCGCGCTCGAATGCGTCCGTAGTGTGGTCCCCTTCGCGAAACAGGGTGGCGCCGATGGAGATGGTGATCTCGACCCTGGCGTCTCTGAACCTGAACGGAATGCTCTTGACCGTCTGGCGCAGGTTCTCCAGGGGTTTCTGGTACTTGTCCGGATTGATGTTCGGCAGCAATACCACGAACTCCTCCCCACCGAAGCGGGCGATGAAGTCGGTGTCGCGCAAGGCGTTCTGCAGGGCCTTGGCGACCACCTTCAAGGCCTTGTCCCCGGCCATGTGGCCGTAGTTGTCGTTGATGTTCTTGAAGTGGTCTATGTCGATGATGGCCAGACACAGCGGGGTGCCGTACCGCAGCCAGCGCTTGTACTCGAGCTCGAGCCGCTCGTCGAGTGCCGCCCGGTTGTGCACCTGGGTCAGGCTGTCGAGGAACAGCTTGTGCTTCTGGATGGTGAGCCGCTTCTTGTACTCGGCCGTCTCCTCCTTCATCAGTCGCAGCTTGGCTTCCATGTTGGAGAGGTGGGTGAGCAGGTGACGCTCGCGGCTGGCCATGGCCTCCCGCTCCTGCTGCAGGCGGCGTATGGTGTCCAGATGGCTGGAGATGGCTCCCTTGAGGGACAGCGGGGAGTTGTGGGTCGCCATGGTGCGATCGATGGCGGCGAGCTCCCGCTCCAGCGCCTGGCCGCTGAGGTGGGCGGCATTTTGCAGTGCCCGCCCCTCGTCCAGGGACTCGGTGAAGTTGAAGTGCACCGCCGAGAGGCTCTCGTTGAGGGAGCTGAGGAAGGCCTGGGAGGATTTACGCTCCTCCCGGGTCCCCTCTATGATGAGTTCGATGATCTGCAGGCAGATCTCCGCCAGCAGGGGCGGGGTGATCCCCCCCAGCAGCTGGCGACGGATGTCCGCCAGGCTTTCCCCCACGGCGCCGGCAAAGTCGAGCTCTGTGATGAGCCGCTGCAGCTCATCGGAGATCTGGGCATGGGCCTTGATATCGAAGGAGTCGGTGGGCACCGGGTTGGAGAGCTCGGTGACCATCTCCGGGGCGAGCAGAGGCTGGCGTGGCAGCAGCTGGATCTTGATGGCCTGCTGGTAGAACTCCAGCAAGCGGATCACCTTCCTCTGGTGATCGCCTATGCCATAGCCCTCGGGGCTCGCGAGAAACTCCTTGAGGGAGCGACGGGTATCTTCCGGAAAGCCCTTCAAGGACTTGAGCTGCTTGCTGCCCAGTTCGATGGCGGCCCGGGTCAGACTGATGGACTCCTCCATGGCGTGGCCATGTTGCTGCAACAGCTTCTCGATGACGGCGAGATCGGCGTCGAGCGAGGAGAGGGGAGGGTTGCCATCGAGCTTCTGCTTGAGCTTGGCGAGCCGGCTGTCCAGTTCACGATCGTGACCACGGCAGGCCTGCATCAGCTTGCCGATGAACTGGATGCTGCGGGTGCGTTCGGCATCGGAGAACGTGGCCATGCCATCGAGCTCCTGCTGTTTTTGCTGAAGGGATTCCCTGAGTCTTGCCAGTTGTCCTGTTACGGCAGCGATATCATTCATTGTTCAGGTCGCCCTGTTGTCATTATCGTTTTTGTGTCGTCCAGCAACAGTAAGCCAATGAAAGACCCCGTTGAGTACCTTTTTGTTATGGGTTATCCGGCACTTTCGTCCGTGAAAGCAAAAGCCAATTAACCCATTGCTTTTCATGAGAAGAATTTACTTTTACCAGTCCCTTGTCAATTGCCATCAAGCAGCATTGCCACACATCGCCATTAAAAAATGCGGCCTGTTGGCAATCGATGGCCGCCAGCTCCAGCCAGACGCTCTGCTGGTATTTTTCACTGAGTTGCATGGCCCCCGAGAGCGCCAGATAACAGAGGTCGAACAGGCCGTGATGATCGAGGGCCATGGCCGCCTTGGGCAGGAAGGGATGGCTGACGATGCCGAGGCTGATGTGCCTGTCCAGCGGGTATTCGCAGGGGAAGGCGGCCAGGGTGTCCAGCAGCTCCTGTGCCAGCTGGTGCAGCTGGGCCACGTGGCGTTGGGGCACCACATAGAGCAGGTGTCCCTCGCGCAGATCGTAGATGCGGCCATCCTGGGGGGTCAGCTGATTGATGTAGTGGCCGAAGGCCTGCTCAATCTCGCGGCTGACCTGATATCCATGCTGCTCCAGGCTGTTGACCAGGAAGGGCACCCGGAACAGCAGGTAGTGGAGCTTGTCGTCAAATTCGCTGGTGGGGCGCTCGCTCAGGTACCAGCGATCGGATTTTTGCTGGCGCTTGGCCATCTCGCGCGGCCAGCGGCTCATCAGTCGCTGCCAGTTGGCCAGGCCGCTGCGCGGCTCGATGAGCAGGGCCTCCCCCAGCTGTCTGGCATTGAGGCGGGCGACCCGCAGCTTGAGCCAGAGGGTGAAGAAGAGGTAGATGAACAGGACCAGCAGCAGGCCAGTGCTGACGCTGGTCCAGAGATAGCGCTCCTGCTGATGCTGGCTCTGGTCGAGGCGCTGCTCCAGCTCCTTGACCTGCTGGGCGCGCTCCACCTGGGCGTAGTTGTCGCGGACAGCCTCCTGCTCCAGATCGAGCTGCTGCTGGCGGACCAGCTCGCTGCGCTGGTGATAGTTCTTGTAGCTCTCGAGGGCCTGCTGGAGGTAGCCCTTCTGCTCGTAGGCGATGGCGAGCAGCCGGAAGATTTCAAACTGGCGGCGGATGTCGCCAATCCGGTTGGCCAGGGTCAGGGCATTCTCCAGCTGCAGGATGGCAATGCCCGCCTCCTGCTGCTTGAGGTGCAACTCCCCCAGCAGCAACAGGGTATCGATCAGCGACTCCTTGTCGTCCCCCAGCTCGTGGGACTGGCGCGCCGCATTGAGGTAGTTGCGGGCCAGGGTCAGGTTGCCGGTCTGCAGATAGGTCTTGCCTATCTCGAACTTGAGGTGGGCGATGCGGGTGCGGTTCTTGCTCTCGTCCAGCAGATCCAGGGCGTTGAAGAAGTAGACCAGCGCCATGTTCATCTCTCCCTGATCCCGGTTGAGCCGGGCGAGCACGATCAGGGCGTCGCTCAGCAGGGAGGGGTTGCCGAGGGCATGGAAGTAGTTGGCCGCCTCGTTGGCATACTGCAGCGCTTTTTGCGGCTCCTGCTCCGCCTGATAGAGGCTGATCATCTGGTTCGACAGCAGGCCGAGGAAGAGGGGATCCTGCAGATTCCTGGCCTGCTGCTGGGCGTCGATGTACTCCCCGAGGGCGAGCTGGGGCTGCCCGAGCGCCTGATAGAGATCCCCTCCCACGGCGCTGACCCAGGCCCTGGCCAGGGGGTTCTTGGCCTGCTCTGCCCATTGACGCGCCTCGGTCAGCTGGCGTTTGGCCAGATCGAACTGCCGCCCCGCCATGCTGGCGTTGACGTGCAGCAGGCGGCTGTAGACCTGCAGCTGACTCTCTTTGAGGCCGGGGTTGGTCAGCAGCTTGTCCAGCTGTTCGAGCGCCATCGTGCTGGCGCCAGGGGCATGCTCCTGCATCTCCCGGCTGCGGATCTTGAGATAGAGACCATGGGCCTGCAGCTCGAACTGCTGCTCCTTCTCGGCCATGGCGATGCCCTTGTCGAAGGCGTCCTGGGCCGGCTGGCTCTGTCCCAGTTGTTGCAGGCACTCGCCCTGGAGCAGGTAGGCCCCCGTGGTCTGGGTCGCAGTGCCATAGCTCAGGATCGGCTCACGATAGCCGTATTCCTGGCGGTTGCTGATGATTTGCTTGGGGTTATTGGCCGTGCGTTCGAGGAAGGAGGTGGCAATCTGGACACATCTGGCGGGATCGGTCAGCACCAGGGTCTGTGCCTGCTGCAGATCGATAGACAACTGCTCCTTGGCCAGATCCAGATCCGGAGCCGACAGGGAGGACATCATCATTGCCAGAAAAAACAGTTGATTCATTGGATTAAGAACGGCACGGAGGTGCAGGCATGTTATCCAAGCCCACCCCCGCCCGTCCAGAGTTCATTGCTGACATGGGTGATGGGCCTGATCCTCCGGCTTGTGGCGCCGGGTTTACTGGCGGATGAGGCGCAGGTTGGCGGGCACAGGCTCCCAGTCACTGCGGAAGGGGTTGATGTCCAGGCCCCCGCGGCGGGTATAGCGGGCATAGACGGTCAGCTGCTGCGGGGCGCAGAAGTGCTTGAGATCGATGAAGATGCGCTCTATGCACTGCTCGTGGAACTCGTTGTGCTGGCGGAAGGAGATAAGGTAGCGCAGCAGCTTCTCCCGATTGAGGCGCGGGCCGCGATAGTGGATCACCAGGGATCCCCAGTCCGGCTGGCTGGTGACCAGGCAGTTGGACTTGAGCAGATGGCTGTGCAGTGTCTCTTCCACTATGTCCGCCTCTGCGGCCCCTTGCAGCAGGGTCTGGTCAAACTCGTAGCTGTCGATCTCGATGTCCTGCTCGTCGATGCACTCGCCAGGCAGCTGCGCTATCTGGTGGGGGGCCTGATCGAGGGGGAAGAGGGTGACGCTCACCTCTGCCCCGGCACAGGCGCTCAGATCTTTGGCCAGCAGTGCCTGCACCGCCGCCAGGGAGTCGCAGCGGGTCTGGTTGAAGGAGTTGAGGTAGAGCTTGAACGACTTGGATTCGATGAGGTTAGGGCTGGTGGCGGGCACGGCCACTTCGCCGAGCGCAACCACGGGCTTGCCCTTGGCATTGAGCCAGGAGAGTTCGTACAGGGTCCAGACGTCGCAACCCTGGAAGGGCAGCGTCTCGCCAAGGCCGAGATCGTCGCGATTCAGACTGCGTGGCACGGGTTGCAGCAGGGACGGGGTGTACTGGCTGATGTAGGCAGACTGCAGCCCCAGGCTCAGGCCCTGCAACGCGCTGGCGCCTGCGTATCTCTCTTGTTTGCTCATGCTTGTTTGCTCACGCTTGTCTGATAAAGGGTTTGATGGTGCAATGCCCGGATTTTTCGGTCAGGTTCTTGCGGCGATCAGAGGCCGCTATTGTGGGGAATATCGATGTCGGATCAAGTCCTGTCTGCCCTGGAGCAGTTCTTTTTACGCTGGCAGCGCGATGGCGAGGCGAGGCGAGGGCTGCCTCTGTGCGAGTGGGAGGCCGACTGGCGCTCACCTTGCGAGCTGGATGAGCCCAGAGAGGGGCGGGTGGCCTGGCGTCCGCACCGGCGCCCTGTGCCCGCCGACTTTGCGGCCATGGCCGATGCCCTCGAGCTGACCCTGCACCCGAGCGCCCTTGCCCTGTTTGGCCACTGGTTCAGCCGCCCGCTCCCCTGCTCCTACAAGGGGCTGCGCATCGAACTCATACTGCCATGGAACGAGGCCGATCTGGATCTGCTCAAGGAGAACCTCATCGGCCACCTGCTGATGCTGCACAAACTCAAACGCACGCCGTCGCTCTTCATCGCCACCACCCGCAACGAGATGACGCTGGTGTCGCTCGACAACGAGAGTGGCCAGGTGTGGCTGGAGTGGCTGGATTCCGGTCGCCGTCTGGTGCTGGCCCCCTCCCTGCCGGCCTTCCTCGCACGGCTGGAAACCTTGCCGCAGTAAGCGACCCGTTTTCGCTCGCCCCGTATTAAAGAGAAGGGCCTTGCCATCCGGCAAGGCCCTTCTTTCATGGGATGAACGGCGCAGGCGGAGCTAGTCCTTGAAGTCCCAGGAGAGGTTGGAGACCAGCCGGCAGGGATCGCACTTGAAGTCGAAGATCTCGTGCAATGGCGCTGCCAGTGCCCAGTCGTTGCCACAGCCCGGGCAGGGGCGAGCCAGCTCAGCCGCCTTGCTCAGGCCGCCGACACTGTAGAGGTAGTAGTAGGTCGGGATCCCGCAGAGCCCCTCCAGCCGTCTGGCCAGATCGCTGCCCCGGCGCTGCAGGCGGCTGCCCACCTCGCCGATTTCGTGCAGCACGGCGTGCTCGGCGATGGAGCCGTTCATCTGCAACTGATCGCAGGCCTCCCAATCCTCCTGCCACTTGATGATCTGCTTGTGGTCGCCGTTGGCGATGGCAGGCAGGCGGTAGAGCGGAATGGGGGCGAAATGATCGCCGCAGCGCAGGGGGGAGCAAGTGTGTACAAAGCTGGTGTAGAGCAGCATCCAGCTCGGCCGTTCTCCCTGCTCGCCGCAAGGATCCGTGCTGTCGGAGAGCAGATCCATGCCGAGCAGCTGGGGCTTGGGGGCCAGCAGCCCCGCCTGGTGCAGGCCCTGTTCGGCCAGCGCGACCTGCTCGCTCTGGTTGTCCGGGTGCAGGCTGTCCCGCTCCGGGCAGACCACCCGGCTGACGAAGCAACCATCCTGCATGCTGGTGGGAAACTCCCGCCCCAGGATCTGCCCCTGGTAGCGCAGCATGTCGAGGTAGTTGACGATGGCCGGTTCGGCCTCGCCGAGGGAGGTGTCACGGTAGCATTCAAAATTGAGTTCGAGGATATACATGGGGAGCCATCAATCCTGCTGCTGTTTGAGCAGCAGGGCGGTCAGGCGATCGACCTTCTGCTCGAGGCGATTGAGCTGCTCGCCCAGCTGTTGCAAATCGACGGCCTGGGCCGGGGCGGCAACGGCGGGGGCGCTGGCCGGGGCCGGGTCTGCCGACTGGGGTTGTTGCTTCCACTGGCTCAACACCTTGAGCAGCTCGGCCATGGGCACGGGGTGACTGAGGCGGGCCTTGACCATGGCGGTGGAGGGGGTGATCCCCCTGGCACTCAGTTCGTTGGCTATCTGGATGATCTCTTGGGCTGACATCTTGGCTCCTGCGCGGCGCTCTTGCTGCTTGCGGATGGTGGCACAGAGCTTAATCAAAGCCTGCCCATCAGGAAAGCGGCGCTAAGGGGGTCGGCCCAGTTTGTTGAGGTGGGGAAGCCAGGGGGATTGAGATGTGATGGGTGGCACAGAGCTCCAAACCCCGGCCCTCGGGAAAGCGGGGGACGCGGGCCGGCTCAGTTTGCCTGGCGCAGCATCACATCCAGTTGATCGATGGCTTCGGACCAGTCGGAGTCGTTCCAGAGCGCGTCACGCAGGAACACGGCCTGGGAGGGGCTCCAGAAGCTGGCCTCCGGCAGCAGGGTCTGGTTGTCCAGATGGTGCTCGCGGATGAAGCGGTGCAGGCTTATCTCGTCATTGGCCAGGCCCAGCTGGGCGAAGAGGGCAGGCATGTCATGGGTCAGCAATTCCATCTCGAGTCTCCTTGAAGGGCGATTGTCGAGAATTATAGCCAGCCGCCACGGCCTTGCCCCATGGGCTAGGAGGGGAGGCGATGGGGCGGTAGCTCGACCCCGGCGACATGCAGGCCCTGCATGCAGAGCTGGCCCTGGTAATGGCTCTCCCCGTCGCTGGAGAACTCGAACTGGTAATAGGTCAGCAGGCGCAGGGGCTTGTGCCCAAGGGCGCGATGGGTGCGGGCCAGCGACAGCAGTTGCAGATCGTGGTGCTGGCAGTAGCGCCGCATATATTGCCAGGCCAGCTCCGCCTGGCGGCGTTGTTGCCAGAAGGCCCAGCCGATGGCGCCAAGCAGCAAGATTCCAAGCATTTCTCCCATCAGCGGGTTCCTTCTGTGATGTATGGCCTGGGCCGTGCTTCCCGGGGAAAGCACGGCCGCACCGAGAGTGGTTATACCGAGGCGAACAGTCGGCCTATGGCCTGGCCGAGGGCCTCGCTGCGCTCGGGGTCACGCAGTCTTGCCAGCATATCATTGCGCAGGGCGGGCAGTGTCACCAGCTCGGCAAAGACCTGATTGAAGAACTGGGTGGGCTGCAGGGCGAGTTGCTCCAGAAACAGTCCGAGCAGCTCGGGGTTTTTCAGATCGGGCCAGAGACGGCCTGCGATGGCGAGCAGCAGGGCCGGGCTTGGCCGGGTGTGCAGCAGGGTCAGCAGCTTGTTGCTGCGCAAGGCATTGCCGGAGCAGGAGGCCAGCGCCCGGCACAGGTAGGCCAGGGTCTCGGCATTGGGATCGGCACACTCCTGCTCCTTGCCGATGCGCTCGAGCAGGGCACCCTGCAGCGCCGGCGGCAGGGGGGCGTTTTCCAGGCTCTGGCACAGGGCGTAGAGCGGCTCTAGAGGCAGCCTGGGCAGCGCCTTGCACACCAGGGCCAGATTGCGTTCATCCTGCAGCCGCTCCGCCAGATCGGCGAAGCCTTGCAGCCCCAGGGCCTGCCACCCCTCTTCCCCTGGCGCAGCCAGGTAGTGGCAGAGGGCCTCGTAGTAGGCGGAAGGGGCCTGCTCCAGCTGACGGGCCAGCTTGGCATGCAGGCTGGCCATCTTGGCCTCGGCCGGCCGGAAGGTGTAGGGGTTGTCGGCCAGCCGCTGCGCCTTCTCCTCGTCCAGATCGCCGGTGAGCTTGTAGCCCAGGGTCTCGACCACCTGATCCATGAAGTGCTTGGGGCCGCTGGCGATGAGCAGGCCATGCTCGTCGAGGGCAAACTTGAGGAACCAGAGGTAGTGCCTGGATTCGGCTGGCTGGAAGAAGTGCACACCGAGCCAGGCATGCTGTTGCAGTGGCCAGGGGTAGGGCTCCTGCTGTTGTTCGATGCGAACGAAGAGATCGCTCGCCAGCGGGCGCACCTGGCGGCCCATGTCGAACAGCTGGAACTGGGTCTCGGCCTGGGTCAGAAATTCGGTCAGGGTATTGATGGCAGACATGAGGGCATCCGGCAAAATGTGATGCGGGCGATTATAAGGAGGCTGCATCAGATAGCCAGTGGCGCAGGTACGCGCCATGAAAGTGATGGCAGCATGGCAGCCACCCCGGGGGCGGTGTATAGTAACGCCCCTTTTTGGCACGCGTGTTTGAAGAAGACGGGATCCCTGCCCTCTGGCAGCGGGATGGACGTCGAGACGAGGAAGAGGACGAGATGAATCAATATTTGCTGGTCGCCGGTCTGCTGGGTGAACTCACCGCCGAGTTGCAACGCCTCGAACGCTGGCAAGCCGAGCATCCTGGGGCAGAGGCGCTGGCGAGCGAGCTGCCGTTTTGCGTCGATACCCTGAGCTTCGATCAATGGTTGCAGTTCGTGCTGATACCGCGCATGGAGCAGCTGGTGCTGCTGCAGGCGCCGCTGCCCACCAGCGTATCCCTCTATCCCATGGCGAGCGAAGCCTACAAGGACGAGCTGGCCGAGGTGGCCGGCCTGTTGCGCCTCATCGGTCGTTTCGATCTGCTGCTGACCGGAAAAGTGGTGGATCAATGATCAATACCCTGCCTGCCCAGCCACGGGCCCTGGCTGCGGCGCGCTGCATTGGCGATACCCGGGTGACGGCATGAAACTGACCCTGCTCTATCAGGATGACTGGCTGGTGGCGGTCAACAAGCCGTCGGGCCTGCTGGTGCATCGCAGCTGGCTCGACAAGGCCGAGACCCGTTTCGCCATGCAGATGACCCGGGATCTCATCGGGGGGCGTCATGTCTACCCCGTGCACCGGCTGGACAGGCCCACCTCCGGGGTGTTGCTGTTTGCGCTGGATCCGGCGGTGGCCCGGACCCTGACCGAGGCGTTTGCCGCCCGTCGGGTGCACAAGGAGTACCTGGCCCTGGTGCGGGGCTGGGCCCCGGAGCAGGGGCTGATCGACTACCCCCTCAAGGAGCAGCTGGACAAGATAGCCGATGCCATGAGCGACCCCGATCGCCCCGCCCAGGAGGCGGTGACGGCGTTTCGTCGTCTGCATCGGGTCGAGCTGCCCCACGCCGTCTCCAAGAAGCATCCCACCAGCCGCTACAGCCTGGTTCGGCTCTTCCCCAAGACGGGTCGCAAGCATCAGTTGCGTCGTCATCTGGATCACCTGTTCCACCCCATAGTCGGTGACACCACCCATGGTGATGGCCGCCATAATCGCTTCTTTCGCGAGCACTATGGTTGCGAGCGGCTGCTGCTGGTCGCCCACCGCTTGAGCTTCGAGCATCCTGTGCTCAAGGTGCCGATGCGGATCCAGGCACCACTCGGCCCTGAAGTGCTGGGCCTGTTCGCCAGGCTGGGGTGGCCCGCCAGCGAGAGCGACTACGGCGCCTGATACCCGTCATCATTTGTGACCTCTGACCGGGCTGTGGCATGCTGTAGGCCACGTCTGTCAGAGGAACCACTTATGGCTCAACGAGATACCCCGCTAGCAACCCCGCGCACCCAGACCCTGTCCGGGGCCAAGACTCCGGGCGCAGTGCCAGAGTCGGGCCCACTCCTTCGCTCGAGGAGTCGCTGATGGCCGAGATCGATATCCTGGTCGGCACCGTCTACGGCTCGGCCATGCTGGTGGCCGAGACACTGCGGGATCACCTGCAGGCCCAGGGACATGTCTGCCAGCTCTTCGACGAAGCCGAGCTGACTGACATAGACGCGTCCCGCTTCTTGCTGATCGTCAGCGCCACCACGGGGCAGGGGGATATTCCTCCCAATCTGCAACCCTTCGCCACGGCCCTGGCCGATCGCGCTCCTTATATGAAGGGATGGCGTTATGCCCTCATCGCCATGGGGGACAGCAGCTATGAGCATTTCTGCGGTGCCGGACGCAGGCTCGATGAGCTGCTGCAGGAGCTGGCTGCCGACGCCCTGGTGCCGCGTCTGGAGATAGACGCGACACTGGAAGATGAGCCTGAGGTTGCGGCGCTGGCCTGGTTGAAAAGCTGGGAAAATAGGCTGTAGCCGGATTGCCTTCGTATTTTAAATTTCGCCCCCGTGAGCATGCTCACAGGGGCGTGTTATTTTGGGATTCACTTAATCTTCCTTGAAATATATCCCGCACTTTATCGGGTTATTTTCCCCCGCCAGATCGGATTCCTCAGACCCATATTCATCAGAACGGCGACACATCAGAAAATTAAAAGTTCCGCACTGAAAGCGATTTCAATCATGTTTTCGTCACGGGATGACTGGTTAATCACTTAATCCTCATCGCAAATTAATACTTGAAAGCGCTTTCTTTGGTGTATTTTTGCTTTGAGTTGTTATTTGTTGGTCTGTTGTTGCTTGTTTTTGCCTTTTTTGCATTGGTATACGTCCTCCGGGGTGAGAGCGCGCGATTTGTCACCGTTTTGTGAATCAGCTCATGTTTGTCGCGAAATTGGCTACATATAATCGACCCCGGTTATCGCTGAAACGTTTTTCAGTGATAAGAACTTGAATATCAGGATCACACTCCCAGCGGGAATAAGGAAAATGAAAATGAAAGCAAAGTGGCTCCCGATTGCAGCAGCAGTAACCGCTGCCCTGGCTTCCCAAGCCGCCTTCGCCGTTGATTTCCACGGCTACTTCCGTTCAGGTGTCGGTGTTTCCGGTGACGGGGACATGGTTAAATACAACGTCAACAAGGTTGGCCGTCTGGGTAACGAAAATGATACCTACGGCGAAGTGCAACTGGGTCAGGAAGTCTTCAACAAAGATGGCAAGACTTTCTATGTAGATTCCATGTTTGCCATGGCATCCAACGGTTCCAATGACTGGGAAGGCACCGGTACCGTCTGTAACTTCGACGCCAAACAGTGCAACGGCGACTCCGATTTCGCACTGCGTCAGTTCAACGTACAAGCCAAGGGCCTGCTGGGCTTTGCACCTGAAGCCACCCTCTGGGCCGGTAAGCGTTACTATCAACGTCACGACATCCACATCTCCGACTTCTACTACTGGAACATCTCCGGTGCCGGCGCCGGTATCGAAGGCATCCAGGCTGGTCCTGGCAAGGTCTCCTTCGCCTGGGTTCGCAACGACCGCAGCGCGGCCGATGTGTTCGGTCAGTACACCCAGACCGGTGTAGATGCCAACGGTGATCCGACTTATCAGAAGAACGAAGATCTGAACGTCAACACTCTGGACCTGCGTTATGCCGGTATCCCGCTGTGGCAAGACGGCTCTCTGGAACTGGGCGTTGACTATGCCATCGTCAACGAGACCGAAGCCCAGAAAGATCTGAAAAACGACAACATGAAAGACGGCGTCATGCTGACTGCCGAACTGACCCAGGGCATCTTTGGCGGCTTCAACAAGACAGTGCTGCAGTACGGCACCGAAGGTTACTCCAAGACCATGGCCTACTACGGTGACGGCTCCTGGTACGGTGCCGAAGCCAAGGGCGGTGCCGACGGCTACCGTATCATCAACTGGGGCGTCATCCCGATGGGCAACTCCTGGGAGATGGGTCACCAGCTGGTCTACGGTGTAGGCAACGAGATGTGGAGTGGTCACGACGAGACTCAAACCTTCTCCGCCGTTGTTCGTCCGATGTACAAGTGGGATGACTTCAACAAGACCATCTTCGAAGGCGGTATCTTCAAGGACAAGACCAGCTACACCAGTGGTGGCAGCGACAAGGATGGCGGTTACAAGCTGACCCTGGCGCAGGCCTGGTCTGCCGGCTCCAGCTTCTGGGCCCGTCCGGAAATCCGTGTGTTCGCTTCCTATCTGGCTGATACCGAAGCCGATGGCTCCGGTAGCAAGAACAGCTTCGAAAGTGGCACCTCTGATGACACCTGGCAAGTTGGCGTCCAGGCAGAAGCCTGGTGGTAAGCAATATCTTCGGTTAAGTTAGTCACTGCCCCCTGATGGGGGCAGTTTTGTTTAGCAGGATTTGGCAACCGGGTTATGGAGATAAGAAGAATGAAACTGGTAAAGATGTCTATCGCGGCCGTGGTTACCGCGCTGTTGGCCGGTTGTTCCGGTAGCATGGTGGTGCCCGTACAGGAGCACGCCTCCATCCTGAGTAATGCCGATCAGGCCAAGCAGGCGCTCGCTCAGACGACGAGCTGCTGCAAGGCATTCAACGAATTCAATTATGTGGCTCTGCCGGAGGGGGACACGCTGTTGACCCTGGATGGCAAGCAACCCAGTTATCAGTTTGACGAGGGGATGAGCTACTTTGCCGCCTATCGTCTGCCGGCCAATACCGGCAACCTGGCCATCACCCTGGCCTCCCAGGTGAGCAAGACGGTACTCGTGCCCAAGGTGATCATGCTGGATGCCCAGTTCAAGGTGACCCGCGTGCTGGGTGAGTCTGTCTTCACGTATCAGCCAGCCCACCTGCTCGACAATGACAGGATCGAGGGCAAGGTGTTCGTGGACCGCAGCATGCCGGGCAACCCCGCGACCGAAACCTACATGGTGATCTACGCCCCGGCCGACGAGCTGTCCGGCAGCACCACCATATTGCACCCCGCCAAGGCGTTCGCCCGTGCCAATGGCACTGTTGAGCCGGACATCAAGGATCCTGTCATCCCCCATTCCCCCTGGGGCCTGCTGCAACTCGAGGTCGTCGACATGGCCAAGGGGCAGGGCCTGGAAGCCGTGTTCAAGCCCGAGTATTCGGACAAGGTTGCGATGAGTCAGGCCAAGCCCGCCACGACGGCCGTGGCTGCGACGGCGGCGACCACTGCCGTTGTTGCCGCAACTCCCAGCACACCGGCTCCCGCCATGCTGAGCGAGACCGAGACCTTCTACAACAGCCAGATCGAGAAGGCGGTCAAGGCCGGGGATATCGACAAGGCGATGCAGCTCGTGAGTGAAGCCGAGCGGGCCGGTTCAACCAAGGCGAAATCCGTCTTTATTGATGCGGTGAAACGTTCACAAAAAAACTGAATGACTGAATTTATGTAGACTTATATTTATTTCAGGCCTCCCTTGTTGGAGGCCTTTTTAATCGGTAGACTGGATAATATAAAACATCAATGCGTTACATTAAGTTACAATGGGTTTCCTTGGGTATTATATTGTTTCTCGGTGATTTATTTTGAAGTAATTTTTTTCTTTTTGCCGCGCGACTATAACAATACGAAATAATATTCAAGATTCCCTCCCTTCCCCTTATTTAATTATCTTGTGATCTCTCCTCCAAATTTATTATTCCCTTGGGTGCGGCGCAGGCATTTTAAAAGCTGCTGGGTTATATTCTGTTGGTCAAAATAAGCAACCCGGGAAACGCATCCAGTACAACGTCAGATGAAGAAGGTCGTCATCTATAGCTGCACTGAGTCGTTGACGGAAAAAAATCCATTCAGGAGCGCACACATGTTAAAAAATGCTTTCTCTAATCTGCAAAAGGTCGGTAAGGCGCTGATGCTGCCCGTATCGGTCTTGCCCGTTGCAGGTATTCTGCTGGGGGTGGGCGCTGCTCACTTCAGCTGGTTGCCGGAAATTGTCTCCCAGCTGATGGAGCAGGCCGGTGGTTCAGTGTTTGGTCAGATGGCCCTGCTGTTCGCCGTCGGCGTGGCACTTGGCTTTACCAATAACGACGGTGTATCCGGTCTGTCCGCCATCGTCGGCTACGGCATCATGGTCGCGACCCTGAAGGTCATGGCACCTGTGATGGGCGTCGAGAGCATAGATACCGGTGTGCTGGGGGGTATCCTCGCCGGTGGTGTCGCTGCCTGGGCGTTCAACCGTTTCTACAAGATCCAGCTGCCCGAGTACCTTGGCTTCTTCGCCGGTAAGCGTGCCGTGCCCATCATCACCGGCTTCGTCTCCATCGGCCTGGGTGTTGTGCTCTCCTTCATCTGGCCGCCGATCGGTGGTGCCATCGGTGCCTTCTCCGACTGGGCTGCCAACCAGAACCCGGTACTGGCCTTCGGTATCTACGGCGTGGTTGAGCGCTCCCTGATCCCGTTCGGTCTGCACCACATCTGGAACGTTCCCTTCTTCTATCAGGCGGGTACCTGTGTCAACGCCGCTGGCGAAACCGTACACGGCATCATGACCTGCTTCCTGACTGCTGATGACGCTTCCCGTGCTGCCGGTAACGGCTTCGGTCAACTGGCCGGTGGTTACCTGTTCAAGATGTTCGGTCTGCCTGCTGCCGCGTTTGCCATCGCTCACTCAGCCAAGCCGGAAAACCGTGCCAAGATTGTTGGTATCATGGCCTCCGCTGCCCTGACCTCCTTCCTGACCGGTATCACCGAGCCTATCGAGTTCTCCTTCCTGTTCGTCGCGCCTGTGCTGTATGCGATTCACGCCCTGCTGGCTGGTCTGGCCTATGTGCTGACCAACTCCCTGGGTGTCGTACACGGTCACACCTTCTCCAACGGCTTCATCGACTTCGTGGTGCAATCGCCCCGTGCCGACAACATGCTGCTGCTGGTCGGTCTGGGTCTGGTCTACGCCGTCATCTACTACGTGGTCTTCACCGTGGTGATCCGTGCCATGAACCTGAAAACCCCGGGTCGCGAAGACGAAGCTGCCGAAGAGACCGTTGGTCAAAGCAAAGACGAGATGTCTGCTGCCCTGGTGTCTGCCTTCGGTGGTAAAGAGAACATCGCCTCCCTGGATGCCTGCATCACACGTCTGCGTGTCGGCGTGAAGGATGTGGCCAAGGTTGACCAGGCTGGTCTGAAGAAGCTGGGCGCCGCCGGTGTGGTGGTTGCTGGCTCCGGCGTACAGGCCATCTTCGGTACCAAGTCCGACAACCTGAAAACCGAGATGGACATCTGGATGAAGAGCAACTAATGGTTGCCTGACATCGAGAGTTCCGAAAAGGGAGGCGCAAGCCTCCCTTTTTGCTGGGCGCTTGTCAGCCTGCAGGTCGGGGCTGAGCAGATCCGGGGGAGGGGGTTGGCAGCTTCCCTGTGGATCGGCATTAAAAAAGGCGCCTGATGGCGCCTTGTGCAGGATGGGAAACTGCCTAGAGTTTTTCCAGATCCCGCTCTATCTCGTTTATCTTGTTCTGCACCACTTTTTCCAGATGGCGCAGGTCGCGCAGGATTTTCTGCTTGATGTCCTGATCGATCTCGACCTGTACGCCCTGAGTCAGGTTATCCAGCTCATCCACCACGTACTTGAGGTTGGCGTTGATCTCGGTGACATCCTTGTACTCATGGGTGCCCGAGTCTATCAGCATGGTCTTGCGCTGACGGGGATACTTGAACTTGACGCTCTTGGCGAAAAACTCCCCCTTCTGCTTCTTGAAATAGATCTTGAGGATGTCGTGGTTGGCCTCCTGGCGCAGGGTATAGCTGTCCACTGAGGTGGGCTCCTGGATCCCCAGGCTCTTCAGATTCTCGTACATCGGGCTTCCTCGGTTTGAAACGATCCTGACCCATCTATCTTAACCGAGTCACAGTGGCTTGCCTGTGACAGGAGCGCCAAAATCACCAGGGCCCCAAAAGATCCCTTTTTTCGCTGCTCGGTCGTGCATGAGGACCACCCAAAATAGTGTGGCTGGCTCACCACCATCAAAAAGGGCGCCATAAGGCGCCCTTTTATGCACAGCAACGCGGATTACTCGTCGATGGAACGCAGCAGGGCGTTGATACCGACCTTGGCGCGGGTCTTGGCATCCACCTTCTTGACGATGACGGCAGCATACAGGCTGTACTTGCCGCACTTGGAGGGCAGGGAGCCGGAGACCACCACCGAACCGGCTGGCACGCGACCATAGTGGATCTCGCCGGTTTCGCGGTCGTAGATGCGGGTGGACTGGCCGATGAAGACGCCCATGGAGATGACGGAGCCCTCCTCGACGATCACCCCTTCAACCACTTCGGAGCGGGCACCGATGAAGCAGTTGTCCTCGATGATGGTCGGGTTGGCCTGCAGCGGCTCCAGTACGCCGCCGATGCCGACGCCGCCGGAGAGATGCACGTTCTTGCCTATCTGGGCGCAGGAGCCCACGGTGGCCCAGGTATCGACCATGGTGCCTTCATCGACGAAGGCGCCGATGTTGACATAGGAGGGCATCAGCACGGTATTGGGGGCGATGAAGGAGCCCTTGCGAGCGGTGGCCGGCGGCACTACGCGCACGCCCGCCGCCTTGAACTGCTCGGCGGTGTAGTCGGAGAATTTGAGGGGAACCTTGTCGTAGTACTGGGCGTCGTCGCCCTTGATGATGCCGTTGTCATTGATGCGGAAGTAGAGCAGCACGGCCTTCTTCAGCCACTGGTGGACGACCCACTCACCGGCAATCTTCTCGGCTACCCGGGCCTTGCCGGAGTCCAGCAGATCGATGGCCTCCAGGATGGCGGCCTTGGTGGCGGCATCGACGGAGCCGGGGGTGATGGAATCACGGCGCTCGAAGGCCGCTTCGATGGTCTGTTGCAACTGGGTCATGACAGGTTTCCTTTAAAAAATTCTGTTTGTTGTATCACACTTTTCCAATCGTTTTTAAGGGCTCTGGCCGATTTCTTCAAAAGAAAGGCGATTTATTGTACTTAAGTGGCCCAACCACTTGTTCTGATTGATAAATCAGAACGGTAAACGGTGTCTTGTGAAGCCTTGCCCGGGCCTTATCGCCCCTCTTCATCCCCCTGCTCCTGCGGGTTGAGCTGATTGACCAGCCGCTCCTCCAGCGCCTGCTGTTCGGCCTGGTTCAGCGGCTCGCCGGCCAGGGTGGTGAGGCTGAAGAAGTCTTCCACCCGCTCGCCTATGGTGGTGATCTTGGCGGCATGCAATTCGATGCCGCACTGCTGGAAGACGGCACCGATGCGGGCCAGCAGGCCCGGGGTATCCAGGGCGGTCAGCTCCAGCAGGGTGTGGCGGCTCTCCCCCTTGTGGGGCAAGAAGACCACCCGGGTCGGCACGCTGAACTGGCGGTGGCGCCTGGACAGGGGCTTGTTGCGCAGCACCAGCTTGCCCGGCTCCTGCAACGCCTTCTCCAGCGCCTTCTTGATGGTGGCGGTGCGGTTGGGGCTGATGGGTTCGCCATTGGGTTCGAGCACGATGAAGGTGTCCAGCACGTAGTCGTTGCGCGAATTCATGATCTGGGCGTCGTGGATGTTGAGGTTCTTCTGATCCAGCGCAGAGGCCACGGTGGCGAACAGATTCGGGGTGTCGCGGCAATAGATGAACACCTCGCTGCCGCCCCGGATGGGGTGCTTGCCGATGAGCACCAGGGGGGCCGGATTGTCGCCGTGGGCGATGATCTTGCGGCAGTGCCAGGCGATCTGCTCCGGGCTGTGGCGCAGGAAATAGTCGGCCTTGAAGTCGTTCCAGAGGGCGCTGACGGCCTCCTCCGGCACCTCGCGCTGGGCCAGGATCTGCCTGGCCTGACGCTGGTTCTCGCGGATCTTGAGCCGCATGTCCGGCGGGTTTTCCAGCCCCTGGCGCAGCGCCTTCTGGGTGGCGAAGTAGAGCTCCCGCAGCAGGGTGCCCTTCCAGTCGTTCCACAGGGTGTCGTTGGTGGCGCAGATATCGGCCACGGTCAGGCAATAGAGCAGATCCAGGTGCAGTTCGTCGCGCACCTTGTGGGCGAAGTCGGTGACCACTTCGGGATCGTAGATGTCGCGGCGCTGGGCGGTGACCGACATCAGCAGATGGTGGCGCACCAGCCAGGCCACCAGGCGGCTCTCGTAGCGATCCAGCCCGTGCAACTGGCAGAACTCCAGCGCATCGACGGCGCCGAGTTCGGAGTGATCTCCCCGCCGTCCCTTGGCGATGTCGTGGAACAGGGCGGCGATGCTGAGCAACTCCGGCTTGCGCAGCTGGGCGAACACCTCGTGGCAGAGCGGGTGGGTCTGGCGGCTGGCCGGGTTCGGGAAGCGATGGATGTTCTGGAGTAGGCGATGGGTGTGCTCATCCACCGTGTAGGCGTGGAACATGTCGAACTGCATCTGGCCGACGATGAGGTTCCACTGGGGCAGATAGGCCGCGAGGATCCCGTACTTATGCATCAGGGTGAGGGGCTGGCCGATGCCGTTGGGGTGGCGCAGCAACGCCATGAAGAGGCGACGGCATTCGGGCAGGTCCTGCAGCCAGCAGCTGAGGGTGCGTCTGGCCTCCCGCAACTGGCGCAGGGTGGCGGAGTGGATGCCGGCGATGTCCGGGTGCTGGGCTATCTGGTAGAAGAGCCGCAGTATGGCGGCGGGGTCGCGGCCAAACAGCTCGGAATCCACCGCATCGATGAGGCGGCCACGGAGCTGGAACTCGTCGCTGATGCGGCGGACATCCATGGCGGTGTTGCCGAGGATGGCCTCGTCAAACAGCTGCAGCAGCATCTCGTTGAGCTCGGCCACCCGTCTGACCGTCTGATAGAAGCGTTTCATCATCTGCTCGACCGGGCCGTTGCCTTCCCCCTCGAAGCCCAGCATCTGGGCCACGGTGCGCTGGCGGTCGAACAAGAGGCGGTTGTCCCCCTTGTTGATGGCCATGTGCAGGGCGAAGCGCACCTTCCACAGGAAGTTCTGACAGTCGAGCAGCTCGCGGTACTCGGCCCGGTTGAGGAAACCGTGGCTGGTCATCTCGAACAGGGTAGTGGCGCCGAAGTGGCGGCGGGCGACCCAGGCCAGGGTCTGGATGTCGCGAAGGCCCCCGGGATTGTTCTTGAGATCCGGCTCCAGCTTGTAGGCGGTGCCGAGAAACTGCTGGTGGCGCAGGCTCTGCTCCTCGCGCTTGGCGCGAAAGAAGGCCTCGCTCGGCCAGAAGTGCTGGGGCTGGGTGGCGGCCTGCAGCTGTTCGAATCCCGCCTGGCGCCCGGTGATGTAGCGCGCCTCGATGAGGTTGGTGGCGACAGTGATGTCGCTGCGGCCCTGCTCGATGCACTCGCTCACGTTGCGCACCGATTGCCCGACCTCCAGCTTGAGATCCCACAAGAGGGTGATGAACTCGCCGATGCGCAGCCCCAGCACCTCGTCCAGCTCGTCCCCTTCATAGAGGATGAGCAGGTCGATGTCGGAGTGGGGGTGCAGTTCGCCCCGGCCATAGCCCCCCACCGCGATCAGGGTCAGGCTGGTCTTGTCGAAGCCGAACTTGTGCCAGAGCCTGGTCAGCAGCGCGTCCATGTACTCGGAGCGGGTGGCCACCAGTTCGATGATGTTGTCACCGGCATCGAAGCGCTCGTGCAGCCAGACAAGGAAGCGGCTCAGATACTCCTTGCAGTTGTCACGGGTGAGCTGGTCGTCGGGTAACAGGTGGGGGGAAAGCAGACTGGCATCCATGGCATCTCACACACAAGTGGCAGGCAAACGGCTGGAACGGGCAGTAAAAACCCCGGCGCTTTTGAGGTCAGGGCCGGGGTTCGATGTTAGCTGTGTTTGATGACGCGGTCGATAGTGTCGTCGGGGCGCAGGGTGAGCACCTCGCAGCCATCCTCGGTGACCAGCAGGGTGTGTTCCCACTGGGCGGAGTCGCCGCCATCCTTGGTGGTGACAGTCCAGCCATCCTTGGGGTTGATGCGGCAGTGGTACTTCTTGCTGTTGACCATGGGCTCTATGGTGAAGCACATGCCCGGCTTGAGCTCCAGCTTGCCGCCATTGCGGTAGTGGAGGATCTGCGGCTCTTCGTGGAACTCGCTGCCGATGCCGTGGCCGCAGTAGTCACGTACCACGGAGAAGCCGGCCTGCTCGACGATGGGCTGGATCACGGCGCCGATCTCGGTGATGCACATGCCGGGACGCACCCGCTTGATGGCGGCGTACAGGCTCTCTTGCGCCACCTTGCACAGCTGGCGACGCAGGGGCGTGGTCTGGCCCACGATGAACATGGCGGAGGTGTCGCCGTGGTAGCCATCCTTGATGACGGTGATGTCCAGGTTGATGATGTCCCCTTCCCGCAGCTTCTTGTGATTGGGGATGCCGTGGCAGATCACATCATTGACCGAGGTGCAGATGGACTTGGGGAAGCCGTGATAGTTGAGCGGGGCGGGGATGGCCTGCTGTACCTCGACGATATGGTTGTGGCACAGGGTGTTCAGCTCGTCAGTGGTGACGCCGGCCTTGACATGGGGGGCGATCATGACCAGCACATCGGCGGCCAGCTGGCCGGCAATGCGCATCTTTTCAATCTCTTCCGGTGTCTTGATTTTAATGGACATGGGATCTCTCTTGGGGCCTGACTGCGCATCCTGCCGATGCCCAACAATCAGGTAATGAAAAATAGATGCGTTTGCAATCAGGGCAAAATTTTATCCCCAACCCCCGTTTACTTCCAGTGTGATCGTCATCGCAACGTCATCCAGCGGTCGCAGCCCTCGCCGGGATCCATTTTTAGCGCCCCAGCTGGTGGTGTCCTGACCAAAGTTATGGTATAAAGCGCGCCGGAATGGGGAACTTGTGCCCCCTTCCATCACCCTTACTCAATAACACACACACATCGACACCTGTACCGGGGTGCCCCTTTGGGGTCGGTTACATGGGATGTGTGGAGGCCTAACCCCAATACAGAGGTATAAAATGGCTAAAGTTTCTATGCGCGACATGCTGCAAGCCGGCGTTCACTTCGGTCACCAGACTCGTTACTGGAACCCGAAAATGAAGTCCTACATCTTCGGCGCCCGCAGCAAGGTTCACATCATCAACCTGGAAAAAACCGTTCCGATGTTTGACGATGCCATGAACTTCATCAGCTCCGTAGCTGCCAAGAAGGGCAAGGTCCTGTTTGTAGGTACCAAGCGTGCCGCGTCTGAAGCCGTAAAAGAAGCCGCTGAGCGTTGCGACCAGTTCTATGTTAACCACCGCTGGCTGGGCGGCATGCTGACCAACTGGAAAACCGTTCGTCAGTCCATCAAGCGCCTGAAAGATCTGGAAACCCAGAGCCAGGACGGTACCTTCGACAAGCTGACCAAGAAAGAGGCGCTGATGCGTACTCGCGAAATGGACAAGCTGGAGAAGAGCCTGGGTGGTATCAAGAACATGGGCGGCCTGCCTGACGTTCTGTTCGTTGTCGATGCCGACCACGAGCACATCGCTATCAAAGAAGCCAATAACCTGGGTATCCCGGTAGTTTCCATCGTTGATACCAACTCCAACCCGGACGGCGTTGACTATGTCATCCCGGGTAACGACGACGCTATCCGTGCCGTACAGCTGTACCTGAATGCTGCTGCTGACACCGTACTGGAAGCTCGCGCTCAGGACATCGTTGTTCAAGCCGAACAAGATGGCTTCGTTGAAGCTGAGTAATTGATAAGGACTGTAAAGCCCTTATTAACCAAGCTGATGTAATTGGTTAGCAGGGGCCCTTGTGGCCCCTGTTTCTTGTCAATTCAAGACCGAGGATACTGGACATGGCTAACGTTACTGCCGCCCTGGTAAAAGAACTGCGCGAGCGCACCGCCGCTGGCATGATGGATTGCAAAAAAGCACTGGAAGAAGCCGCTGGCGACATCGAGCTGGCAATTGAGAACATGCGCAAATCCGGTCAGGCCAAGGCCGCCAAGAAAGCGGGCCGTATCGCCGCTGAAGGCGTGATCTTTGCTCGCACCGAAGGCAACGTTGCCGTCATGATCGAGCTGAACAGCGAAACCGACTTCGTCGCCAAAGACGCCAGCTTCATGGCCATGGGCCAGAAGATCGCCGACATCGCCGCGACCCAGAAAATTGCCGACATCGACGCCCTGAAGGCCGCCGATTTCGGTAACGGTGAGTCCGTTGAGCTGACCATCACCAACCTGATCGCCAAGATCGGTGAGAACATGAACCTGCGTCGCGTGATGCTGGTTGAAGGTGATAACCTGGGTACCTACGTACACGGTTCCCGTATCGGTGTTATCACCAAGCTGACCGGCGGTACTGCCGACCTGGCCAAAGATCTGGCCATGCACGTCGCTGCCAACAGCCCGCAGTTCGTCAAGCCTGAAGATGTGTCTGCTGAAGTCGTTGCCAAAGAGCGCGAAATCCAGATCGACATCGCCATCAACTCCGGCAAGCCGAAAGAGATCGCCGAGAAGATGGTTGAAGGCCGCATGAAGAAGTTCACCGGTGAGGTTTCCCTGACTGGTCAACCCTTCGTGAAGGACCCGTCCATCACCGTGGCCGAGCTGCTGAAGAAAGAAGGCGCTGACGTTGTCTCCTTCACCCGTTTCGAAGTGGGCGAAGGCATCGAGAAGCAAGAGACCGATTTCGCGGCTGAAGTTGCAGCCCAGATCGCGGCCGCTCAGAAGGCCTAATCGAACCGGTTTTTCCGTTTCCCCAGACCGCGACTTATGTCGCGGTCTTTATATGACCAGGAATCAGTGACATGAGTACCAATCCCAAGCCTGCATACAGACGTGTTCTTCTGAAGTTGAGTGGTGAAGCCCTGCAAGGATCCGAGGGTTTTGGCATTGATCCAGCGGTGCTGGAGCGGATGGCCCAAGAGATCAAAGAGCTGGTTGAGCTGGGTGTTCAGGTCGGTCTGGTCATTGGCGGCGGCAACCTGTTCCGTGGTGCCGGTCTTGCCAAGGCGGGCATGAACCGCGTGGTGGGTGACCACATGGGCATGCTGGCGACCGTCATGAACGGCCTGGCCATGCGTGATGCCCTGCATCGTGCTTATGTGAACGCCCGTCTGATGTCTGCCATCTCCCTGCAGGGTGTCTGCGATTCCTACAGCTGGGCCGAGGCCATCAGCCAGCTGCGCGCCGGCAAGGTGGTGATCTTCTCCGCCGGTACCGGCAACCCCTTCTTCACCACCGACTCCGCAGCCTGCCTGCGCGGCATTGAGATCGAAGCCGACGTGGTGCTCAAGGCTACCAAGGTCGATGGTGTGTTCACCGATGATCCGGTCAAGAACCCGGATGCAGTGCTCTATCAAGAACTGAGTTATGATGAAGTCCTTGAAAAAGAACTCAAAGTGATGGATCTTGCTGCTTTTACCCTGGCCCGCGACCACGATCTGCCGATCCGGGTGTTCAACATGAACAAACCGGGCGCCTTGCGTCGGGTTATCATGGGTGAGCCGGAAGGTACCCTGATCCACCACGTCAGCAAGTAAGACAAGCCTGAGCCGCCTGGCGCGCTTGTCCATTACGCCAGTAAACAAGATAGATACGGGCCGCATGCCGGCTCGTTCGCCAAAAGGAAAACCACTGTGATCAACGAGATTAAAAACGACGCCAAGGACCGCATGGCCAAGAGCGTAGAATCGCTCAAGACCCAGATGTCCAAGATCCGTACCGGCCGCGCTCACCCGAGCCTGCTCGACGGTATCCAGGTGGAGTATTACGGTGCCGCCACTCCTCTGAAACAGTTGGCTAACGTAGTGGCAGAAGATGCCCGCACCCTGTCCATCTCCATCTTCGATCGCTCCATGATCCAGGCGGTGGAAAAAGCCATCCTGACCTCCGATCTGGGCCTGAACCCGTCCAGCAACGGCCAGACCCTGCGTGTGCCGCTGCCCCCGCTGACCGAAGAGCGTCGCCGCGATCTGACCAAGATCGTCCGTGCCGAGGCCGAAGGCGCCCGGGTTGCCGTGCGCAACATCCGTCGCGATGCCAACGCAGACCTGAAGGCGCTGCTGAAGGACAAGGAGATCTCCGAGGATGACGACCGTCGTGCCCAGGAAGAGATCCAGAAACTGACCGACGCCTTCGTCAAGCTGGTGGATGAAGCCCTGGCCGCGAAGGAAAAGGAGCTAATGGAAATCTAAGCCTCCGACAGGTATATTACGAGCGCCGTGTAGTGCCCCTGCACGGCGCTTTTGTCTTTGTGGGAGAAATGAATGTCGCTTTTGGCAGCGCTAGGCGATAGCGCCAGCTCGTCCTTGCCTCGTCACGTCGCCATCATCATGGATGGCAATGGTCGCTGGGCTCAGAACCGTGGCAAGATGCGGGTCTCTGGCCACAAGGCGGGCGTGAAATCCGTGCGTGAGGCCGTGGCCTTTGCCGCCCGTGCCAAGATGGAGGCGCTGACCCTGTTCGCGTTCTCCAGTGAGAACTGGCGCCGCCCGGAAGGGGAGGTCAATGCCCTGATGGAGCTGTTCATGACGGTGCTTGGCCGCGAGGTGAACAAGTTGCACAGCAATGGCATCCGGCTCAAGGTGATCGGCGATACCGCCCGTTTCAGTGAACGGCTGCAGGCCAAGATCGCCAAGGCCGAGGCCCTGACCGCCGGCAACCAGGGACTGACCCTCAACATCGCCGCCAACTATGGCGGTCAGTGGGACATAGCCCAGGCGGCCCGCAAGCTGGCTCGCGCCGTGGCAGCGGGCGAGCTGGATGCAGAGGCGGTCGATGAAGAGGCACTGGCACGTCAGGTCTGCATGGCCGACCTGCCTCCGGTGGATCTGCTGATCCGCACCGGCGGGGATCATCGCATCAGCAATTTTGTGTTATGGCAGCTTGCTTATGCCGAGCTCTATTTTACCCCGGTCTTGTGGCCCGACTTTGACGAGGCCGAGTTCAGCGGGGCAGTTGCCTCCTTCGTTGCTCGCGAGCGTCGCTTCGGGTGTACGGGTGAACAGATACGGGAATTGATCGCCGCGCAACAGACCGGCTAAACCCCGCTCCCAAGAGAGAGGTTTCTTTTGCTAAAACAACGAATTATTACCGCATTACTGTTAGTACCCCTGGTGTTGGGGGCACTGTTTTTCCTGCCATTGAAATTCTTTGCCCTGCTCGCTGCCCTGGTCTTTCTGCTGGCCAGCCGTGAGTGGAGCGCCTTCGTCTCTGCCCAGCCGCAACAATGGTTGCCGCTGGTGTTCTGCCTGTTGCTCGGTGCCAGCCTGTTCTGGGTGCCCGTAGAACAACTCTGGATCCCCCAGCTGCATCCGCTGGTGATGGGGGTGCTCTGGACCGCCATCAGCTGGTGGCTGCTCGGATTGCTGCTGGTGCTGCGTTACCCCAGGAGCGCCAGGCTGTGGAAGGAATCCGTCTGGCTCAAGTCCCTGTTCGGTCTGGTGACCCTGGTGCCCTTCTTCTGGTCCCTGGTGGCCATCCGTGGGTACAACTTCTATCACGACCCCATGATGGGGGCCTGGATCCTGCTGTTCGTGATGGGCCTGGTCTGGGCGGCAGATTCTGGCGCGTATTTTTTCGGCAAGGCGTTCGGCAAGCACAAGCTGGCCCCGGCCGTCAGCCCGGGTAAAACCATAGAGGGCATGCTGGGCGGCCTCTTTACCGCCAGCGTGCTGGCCATAGGCGTGACCTGGTTCATGGGCTTCGTGCCGGCCAAGATGGGAGTCGTGCTGCTCTGCTCCCTGCTGGCGGTGCTGGCGTCCGTGCTCGGCGACTTGACGGAAAGCATGTTCAAGCGGGAGGCCGGCATCAAGGATTCCGGTACCCTGCTGCCGGGCCACGGCGGCATCCTCGATCGCATCGACAGCCTGACGGCGGCGCTGCCCGTCTTCCTGCTCAGCTATCTGCTGCTCGGTCAGGAGTTCTGATGCGCAATCTGGTCATTCTGGGAGCCTCGGGCTCCATCGGTCAGAGCACCCTGAAAGTGCTGCGGCAGAATCCGGGGCGCTGGCAGGTGCTGGCGCTGACCGCGGCTCGCAGCGTGGACGCCATGGTGCGGGACTGTCTCGAATTCTCCCCCCGTTTCGCCGTCATGGTGGATGAGAAGGCCGCCAGCGATCTGGCTGGCCGGCTCAAGACCCACGGCTGCCCCACCCGGGTGCTCTGTGGCCAGGCTGCCCTGTGCGAAGTGGCCGCTCACCCTGATACCCACAGCGTCATGGCAGCCATCGTCGGTGCGGCGGGTCTGGCTCCCACCATGGCCGCCGTGCGTGCAGGCAAGCGGATCCTGCTGGCCAACAAGGAGGCACTGGTGATGTCCGGCGCCTTCTTCATGGAGGCGGTGCGCCATCACGGCGCCGAGCTGTTGCCCATCGACAGCGAACACAATGCGATCTTCCAGTGCCTGCCCGAGGCGATCCAGCGCGAGCCTGGCTTCTGCGATCTGGCAGGGGCTGGCATCAGCAAGATACTGCTGACCGGCTCAGGCGGCCCCTTCCGCTATACCGACATCGACGAGCTGGCCAGGGTCACGCCGGCCCAGGCGGTGGCGCACCCCAACTGGTCCATGGGGGCCAAGATCTCGGTGGACTCCGCCACCATGATCAACAAGGGGTTGGAATACATAGAGGCGCGCTGGCTGTTCAACGCCCTCCCGGAGCAGATCCAGGTGGTGATCCACCCCCAGTCGGTGATCCACTCCATGGTGCAGTACAAGGACGGTTCAGTGCTGGCCCAGCTCGGCAACCCGGACATGTGTACCCCCATCGCCCACGCCCTGGCCTACCCGGCCAGGATTGAGTCCGGCGTGGAACCTTTGGATTTCTTCAGTGTCGGAGAGTTCAGCTTTATCCGCCCCGATTACGCCCGTTATCCCTGCCTGGCACTGGCCATGGCGGCCTGCCAGCAAGGGCAGGCGGCGACCACCTCTCTCAATGCCGCCAACGAGGAGGCCGTCGCGGCTTTTCTTGCAGAGCGCATTGGATTTATGGATATTGCCAGAGTCAACGAATCCATCATGACGACACTGGGCACCAGTGCCGCAGGTTCGCTGGAGGATCTGATTGCGCTGGATGGCAGGGCCCGTGCCCGTGCCCAGCAACTGATAGAGGAACTTGCTCGATGAACGGACTGTGGTGGCCAGCGGCCTCTCTCTACGCCTTCGGGAATGATGTCGAGGTGAAGCTCTGATGGGCGGCGTGTTGTGGAACATAGGCGCCTTCATCGTGGCCCTGGGGTTGCTGGTGGCGGTGCATGAATTTGGCCACTTCTGGGTAGCCCGCCGCTGCGGCGTCAAGGTCGAGCGTTTCTCCATCGGCTTTGGCAAGGCGATCTGGCGCCGCATCGGCAAGGATGGCACCGAGTATGTGCTGGCCCTGATCCCGCTCGGCGGCTACGTCAAGATGCTGGACGGCCGGGTCGATGAACTCAAGCCGGGGGAGGAGGCACAGGCCTTCAACCACAAGAGTGTCTGGGCGCGGATGGCCATAGTCGCGGCCGGCCCCATGGCGAACTTCGTGTTCGCCCTGTTCGCCTTCTGGCTGATGTTCATGATAGGGGTGCCGAGCGTCAAGCCGGTGGTCGGCGAGGTGCGCCCTGCGTCCATCGTGGCCCAGGCCGGCATAGAGCCTGGCATGGAGATCGTCGGCGTCGGCGACGAGGCCACCGGAGACTGGGAGAGCGTGACCTATGCCCTCATCAGCCACCTGGGTGACAAGTCGGTACAGCTCAAGCTGAAGGCGCCTGGCGCCAGCTACGCCGTCGACAAGACGCTGATGCTGGATAGCTGGAGCTTCGATCCGGACAAGGAGTCCCCCATCGGCAGCCTGGGGATAGTCCCCCTCGGCGGCAAGGTGCTGCCCGTGGTGCAGGCCATAGTGCCCTCGAGCGCCAGCGAGAAGGCGGGTCTGCAGGTGGGCGATCGCATCAAGGGCGTGGGTGATCAGGCGATCACCGAATGGACCGAGTTTGTTGAGAGGGTGCAGCAATCACCGGAGCAGCCACTGCAGGTGACGGTGGAGCGCGAGGGCAGCGATCTGACCCTGACCCTGACCCCGGATGTGAAAAAAGTACGGGGCCAGCTGGTCGGTTTCGTCGGCCTGTCGCCGCAACTGGTTCCATTACCGGATGAGTATCGAGTTCTGTTACAGTATGGGCCTTTGCAAGCCCTGTGGCATGGGGTCCAGAAGACCTGGAGCCTGATCACGCTGACCTTCGACATGATCGGCAAGCTGATCGGTGGCATCGTCTCCCTGGACAACCTGAGCGGCCCCATCTCCATCGCCAAGGGGGCTGGCAGCAGCGCAGATTACGGGTTGGTCTATTTCCTCGGTTTCTTGGCGCTCATCAGCGTCAACCTGGGGATCATCAATCTGTTCCCCCTGCCGGTGCTGGATGGGGGCCATTTGGTCTACTTCCTCATCGAGGCAGTCACCGGCAAGCCGGTACCAGAAAAAATTCAGGAAATTGGGTTCAGGATAGGCGCCGCCATTCTGATGTTACTGATGGGCATTGCGCTGTTTAATGATTTCGCTCGCCTCTGAGGCTAGAGCATCAACAAGGACACATAAGAACAAAATGGCTGTTAAAAAAGCATTGGTGTTGAGTTGCCTGCTGGGAGCCAGCTTCCTGGCTCAGGCGGCCCCTGCCTCTTTTGTGGTGCAAGACATTCAGGTCGAGGGTCTGCAGCGGGTGACCCTGGGCGCCGCCCTGTTGAATCTGCCGGTCCGGGTCGGTGACTCCGTGGACTCGGTGGCCCTGGCCAACGCCATCAAGAAGCTCTATGCCTCCGGCAACTTCGAGGACGTCAAGGTCTATCGTGACGGCCAGGTGCTGCAAGTTGTGGTGAAGGAACGCCCGACCATCTCCAGCATCGAGTTTTCCGGCAACAAGGACATCAAGGAGGAGCAGCTGACCCAGAGCCTGGAGTCCTCCGGCATCCGCGTCGGTGATCCCCTGGATCGCACCGTGCTGAGCTCCCTCGAGAAGGGACTGGAAGATTTCTACTACGGCGTGGGCAAGTATTCCGCCAAGGTCAAGGCCATCGTCACCCCGCTGCCGCGCAACCGGGTCGACCTCAAGTTCACCTTCGTGGAAGGGGAAGCGGCCAAGATCCAGCAGATCAACATAGTCGGCAACCAGGTGTTCCCGGAAGAGAAACTGCTGGCCCAGCTCTCCTTGAAGGACGATGTGCCCTGGTGGAACTTCACCGGCGATCAGCGCTATCAGAAGCAGAAGCTGGCCGGTGACATCGAAGTGCTGCGCTCCTACTACATGGACCGCGGCTACATCCGTTTCGCCCAGGAGTCCACCCAGGTCTCCATGACCCCGGACAAGAAGGGCGTCTACGTCACCCTGAACATCAAAGAAGGGGATCAGTACAAGGTCTCCGGCGTGCAGCTCAAGGGCGATCTCATCGACCGTGGCGGCGATATGAAGGGGCTCATCCCCATAGAGGCGGGCAGCGTCTACTCCGCCAGCCAGGTGACCCACACCGAAGAGGTGCTCTCCAAGTTCCTCGGCCGTTATGGCTACGCCTATCCCAAAGTGGTCACCTTCCCCCAGGTCAATGACCAGACCAAGGAAGTGGAGCTGATCGTCAACATAGAGCCGGGTCCCCGGGTCTATGTGCGCAACATCAACTTCAGCGGCAACGTCACCACCAAGGACGAAGTGCTGCGTCGCGAGATGCGTCAGATGGAAGGCACCTGGCTCTCCTCCGACAACGTCGAGCAGTCCAAGACCCGTCTCAACCGCCTCGGCTTCTTCGAGACCGCGGAAGTGGACACCAAGCGGGTGGCAGGCAGCGACGATCAGGTCGATCTGGACTTCAAGGTCAAGGAGCAGCCGGCAGGCTCCATCAACGCCGGCATCGGCTACGGTACCGAGTCTGGTCTGAGCCTGCAGGCGGGCCTGCAGCAAGACAACTTCATGGGGACCGGCAAGAAGATCGGCATCAATGCCAGCACCAACGACTACTCGAAGAACATCGATCTCAGCTACAACGATCCCTACTTCACCGTCGATGGGGTCAGCCTGGGCGGCCGCCTCTACTACAACAAGTTCAGTGCGGCCGATGCCAACATCGTCGACTACGAAAACACCACCATAGGCTTCCGTCTCTCCAGCGGTTTCCCGGTCAACGAGAACAACCGTCTCGACTTCAGCCTCGGCTACGAGAACAACAAGCTCTCCCAGCCCAACCCCTATGTGCAGGTGGATGAGTTCTGGAAGGTCTACCAGGCCAACCTGGACGGCGACAACCGCATGGTGTTCAACACCGTGGACGTCACCGCCGGCTGGACTCGCTCCACCCTCAACAAGGGTCAGTTCCCGACCGCCGGTGACCGTCAGCGGGTGAACGCCAAGGTGACCGTGCCTGGCATGGATCTGCAGTACTTCAAGCTCAACGCCGAAGACTCCCATTACTTCCCGTTTGATGCCGACCACCAGTGGGTCATGCTGGCCAAGGCCCGCGCCTCTTACGGCAATGGCTACGGCAGCAACGGTGACTACGACCACGTGCTGCCCTTCTTCGAGAACTACTACGCCGGTGGCTTCGACACCCTGCGCGGCTTCAAGAGCAACACCGTCGGTCCGAAGGCGCTCTACTACTACAACCTGGGCGGTAACGACGTGATCCAGGGTACCGACAGCTCTGTGGGGGGCAATGCCCTGGCGGTGGCCTCCCTCGAGATGATAGTGCCGACGCCGTTCGCGTCTGAAAGCTACCAGCCCCAGCTGCGGACCAGCTTCTTCATCGATGCCGGTACCGTGTGGGATACCACCTTCGAATATGGTCAGTACCAGAACCGTTGCTTCAGTGGCTGTAACTATCTGATGGACTATTCTGACCCCACCAATATCCGGATGTCGGCGGGTCTGTCACTGCAGTGGCTCTCCCCCATGGGCCCCCTGGTGTTCGTGCTGGCGCAGCCGCTCAAGAAATACGAAGGGGACGATACCGAAGTCTTCTCCTTCAACATCGGCCGTACCTTCTAAAGGCGGGCCCGCCCCCACCAGGGGGTATTCAATGATGGGACGCGCAGCTTGCGTGCCTCACCAGGTAACAAGCCGGTCCCAGAGATCGCTTGCACAATCAGGTAAATCAGGTAGCCCTCGACCGAGGGACCAAGGAGTAAGTGTGAATAAAGCGTTGAAAGTAGCTGGTTTGAGTTTTGCACTGATGGCTGCCGGTATGGGCTCCGCCTGGGCTGAGACCAAGATCGCCGTGGTCGACATGGGCGAAGTCTTCCAAAAGCTGCCCCAGCGTGAAGCCGTGGCCAAGAAACTGAAGGGCGAGTTCGAGCCGCGCATGCGCGAGCTGCAGAAGCTGGAATCCGACGGTCAGGCTCTGGTCGAGAAGTTCAAGAAGGACGAAGCCTTCATGAGCAACGAGCAGAAGAAGCAGAACCAGGAGAAGCTGGCCAAGCTGCAGATGGAGTTCAACCAGAAGCGTCAGGCGTTCGAGCAGGACAACGGCCGTCGTCAGGCTGAAGAGCGCAACAAGATCCTGACCAAGGTACAGGCTGCCATCGACGCCATCGCCAAGAGCAATGGTTACGATCTGGTGCTGGAGCGCAATGCTGCTCCCTATGCCGCCAGCAAGCTGGACATCTCCAGCCAGGTTATCTCTCAGGTAAGCAAGAGCAACTAATTGATGGCATTCACTCTCGCACAGCTGGCCCAGCAACTGGGGGCCGAGGTCCATGGGGATGGGACCCGGGAAATCCGCAAGGTAGCGACACTGGAAAAAGCCGGGGAGGGGGAGATTGCCTTCCTGTCCAACAAGAAGTACCGGCATTTCCTGGAGCAGAGCAAGGCGACTGCCGTGCTCATCACTGAGGCGGACCTGCCGTTTTGCCCCACCAATGCCCTGGTGCTCAAAGACCCCTATGTGGGCTTTGCCCGGGTAGCCCAACTGCTGGACACCACACCGCAGCCGGCCACGGATATCCATCCGAGTGCCGTCATCGCGGCGGATGTGCAACTGGGCGAGAGAGTGGCCATCGGCGCCAATGCGGTCATCGAATCCGGCGTCGTGCTGGGGGATGATGTCCGCATCGGCCCGGGCTGTTTCGTTGGCAAGGATACCCGACTGGGAGCACGCTCCCGGTTGTGGGCCAACGTCACCCTGTATCATAACGTGACCCTGGGCACGGATTGTCTGGTGCAAGCCGGCACCGTGATCGGGGCCGACGGTTTCGGTTATGCCAACGAGCGTGGCGAGTGGATCAAGATCCCCCAGCTCGGCGGCGTGACCATAGGCAACCGGGTGGAAATCGGTGCCTGCACCACCATAGACCGCGGTGCCCTGGAAGACACCCGCATCGCGGACAACGTCATCATCGACAACCAGTGCCAGATCGCCCACAACGTCGAGATTGGCTACGGCACCGCCGTGGCGGGCTCGACCGTGATGGCCGGTAGTCTCAAGGTCGGCAAATACTGTATCATTGGCGGCGCTTCCGTCTTTAACGGGCACATGGAGATCTGCGACCAGGCCACCGTCACCGGTATGGCCATGGTGATGCGACCCATTACCGAGCCCGGAATCTACTCTTCAGGCATCCCCCTGCAAACCAATAAAGAGTGGCGCAAGACCGCCGCCCGGGTGATGCGTATCGAAGAGATGCACAAGCGGTTGAGCCGACTTGAGAAAAAGCTGGATCAAGAATAATCACGATTGGTATAGGGTACTGTTTTGACTACTGAAAAGAAAAGCCTGGGGATCCAGGAAATCATGGATCTGCTGCCCCACCGTTATCCGTTCCTGATGGTGGACAAGGTGGAAAATTACGAGATCAGCGATGAGCGCAAGACCCTGCGCGCCATCAAGAACGTCTCGTTCAACGAGCCGATCTTCCAGGGGCACTTCCCGGCCAAGCCGGTGTTCCCCGGCGTGCTGATCCTGGAAGCCATGGCCCAGGCCACCGGTATCCTGGCCTTTACCATGGTGGGCAAGCCGTCCCCCAACGAGCTCTATTACTTTGCCTCCATCGACAACGCCCGCTTCAAGCGTCCGGTCGGCCCTGGCGATCAGCTGGTGCTCGACGTAGAGTTTCTGAAGGAGCGTCGCGGCATCGCCAAGTTCACTGGCGTTGCCACAGTCGACGGTGAAGTGGTCTGTACCGCCGAACTGATGTGCGCCAAACGCGAGGTGTAACCGTGATTGACCAGACTGCCATCATCCACGATACCGCCATCGTCCATGAGTCTGCCGTGATCGGCAAAGGGGTGGAAATCGGCCCCTTTACCGTCATCGGTGCCGAGGTGGAGATAGGTGACGACACCTGGGTGGGTTCCCACGTGGTGATCAAGGGCCCGACCAGGATCGGCCGTGGCAACAAGATCTTCCAGCACACCTCCATCGGTGAGGATTGCCAGGACAAGAAGTACGCCGGCGAGCGCACCTTCCTCGAGATCGGCGACAACAACGTGTTTCGCGAGAACTGCACCGTGCACCGTGGCACCACCCAGGATCAGAGCCTGACCCGGGTCGGCAGCGGCAACCTCTTCATGGTCAACGTGCACGTGGCCCATGACTGCATGATCGGTGACAACTGCATCTTCGCCAACAACGCGACCCTGGCTGGCCACGTTCACATCGGTGACTTCGTGATCTTCGGCGGTCTGTCTGCCATTCACCAGTTCGGCCGCGTCGGCTCCCACGCCTTCGTCGGTGGCTGCGCCGCCCTGAACAAGGACGTGCCGCCCTACGTGATGGCCGCCGGCAACTACGCCAAGCCGTTCGGGGTCAACTCCGAAGGCCTGCGTCGTCGCGGCTTCACGCCCGAAGCCATCTCGGCCGTCAAGCGTGCCTACAAGGAGATCTTCCGCTCCGGCAAGACCATCGAAGAGGTGCTGCCGGTACTGAGCGAGATGGCGGCCACCGAGCCGGCCGTCCAGCTCTATGTGGATTTCCTCAAGGGCAACGAGCGCGGGATCATCCGTGCCTAAGCCCATCCGCATCGGCATAGTCGCCGGAGAGACCTCCGGCGACATCCTGGCTGCCGGTCTGGTGCGCGAGCTGCTGGTTCGTTATCCCTATGCCCAGTTCGAAGGGATCGCCGGGCCGCGCATGCAGGCCCTGGGCGTCAAGGCTCTGTTCGAGATGGAAGAGCTTTCCGTCATGGGCATCAGCGAGGTGCTGGGACGTCTGCCCCGGATCCTCCAGGTGCGCCGCGAGTTGCTGCGCCACTTCATTGCCAATCCCCCGGACATCTTCGTCGGGGTGGATGCACCGGATTTCAATATCGGGGTGGAGCTGAAACTGCGCCGCGCCGGTATCAAGACGGTCCACTACGTCAGCCCCTCGGTCTGGGCCTGGCGTCAGGGCCGCATTCACAAGATCAAGGCCGCCACCGACATGGTGCTCGCCTTCCTGCCGTTCGAGAAAGCCTTCTACGACCGCTTCGATGCCCCCTGCCGCTTCGTCGGGCACACCATGGCGGACGACATTCCCCTGGTGCCGGATCGGCAGGAGATGCGCGAGACCCTCGGCCTCGAGCCGGGCCGCCGCTGGCTGGCGGTGTTGCCGGGCAGCCGCAGCGCCGAGGTCGGCTTCATGTCCCCCGTCTTCCTCGAGGCGTGCAAGCACCTGACGGTGCACTGCCCGGATCTTGGCTTCATCGTGCCGCTGGTGAACGAGAAGCGGCGCGAGCAGTTCCTCGCCATCAAGGCCGAGGTGGCGCCGGATCTCGACATGGTGCTGCTGGACGGTCAGGGCCGTGAGGCCATGATTGCCGCCGACGTGGTGATGCTGGCGTCCGGCACGGCCGCGCTGGAGGCCATGCTGGTGAAGCGGCCCATGGTGGTGGGTTACAAGCTCAAGCCGCTGAGCTACTGGCTGGCCCAGTGGCTGGTGAAGACGGAGTACGTCTCCCTGCCGAATCTGCTGGCAGACAGGATGTTGGTGCCCGAGCTCATCCAGCATGAGTGCACTGCGGCCAATCTGGTGGAAGAGGTCAGCAAGTTGCTGGAGCACGACAACAGCGAGCTCATCGCCACCTTCACCAAGTTGCACCAGAAGATCCGCTGCAACGCCGACGTGCAGGCCGCCGAGGCGGTGGCCGAGCTGCTCGACAGTTAGGGTGGCTGGCGGCGCGCTGTTGGCGTTATGTTGTGCTGACACTGGCCCTGCGGGGCCGGTTTTGATTCAAGGCCTGTGATATGACGATCGATATTCCACAAGACAAGCGGGTTGCCGGGGTTGACGAGGTGGGTCGTGGCCCCCTGGTGGGTGACGTGGTCACCGCCGCGGTGATCCTGGATCCCGCCAATCCCATCCTTGGCCTCGCCGACTCCAAGAAGCTCTCCGAGAAGAAGCGCCTCGCGCTGTTTGATGAAATCAAGGCAAAGGCCCTGGCCTGGTCCATCGGCCGTGCCACCCCGAAGGAGATCGACGAGCTCAACATACTGCACGCCACCATGCTGGCCATGCAGCGCGCCGTGGCGGGCTTGTCCATCACTCCCGAGCTGGTCTTTATCGACGGCAACCGCTGTCCAAGTTTGCCGATGGAGGCCCGTGCCGTGGTCAAGGGGGACAGCCTGGTGGCCGCCATCAGCGCCGCCTCCATCCTCGCCAAGGTGACCCGCGACGCCGAGATGACCGAGCTTGACGGCCGTCATCCCGAGTACGGCTTCGCCCGCCACAAGGGCTATCCCACTGCCGAACACCTCGCCATATTGGCCGAGCGCGGCCCCCTGCCCGAATATCGGCAGAGCTTCAAACCGGTGCGCCGGGCGCTGGGGATCAAATAGATGGCCGATCCTCGCTTCGTCCACCTGCGGGTCCACTCCGACTTCTCCATGGTCGATGGCCTGCAGAAAATCGGCCCCATCGTCTCGGCGGCCGCGGCCAACAACATGCCGGCCCTGGCCCTGACCGACCAGATGAACATGTGCGGCCTGGTGCGCTTCTATGGCTCGGCCCACGGCAAGGGGATCAAACCCATCGTCGGGGCGGATTTCTGGGTGCAGAGCGAGGAGCTCGGCGACGAGCAGTTCCGCCTCACCCTGCTCGCCATGGACAATGACGGCTATCAGAACATCACCCTGCTCATCTCCCGCGGCTACCAGCGCGGCCACGTGCAGGGGCGGCCTGTCATCGACAAGGGCTGGTTGGTCGAGCACGCCAAGGGGGTGATAGTGCTCTCCGGTGGTCGCGAGGGGGATCTCGGCAAGTTCCTGCTCAAGGGCAACCGCCAGATGGTGGAGCAGAGCCTCGCCTTCTACCGGACTCACTTCCCGGATGCCTACTATCTGGAGCTGCTGCGTACCGGCCGCCCAGACGAGGAGGTCTACCTGCACATGGCGGTGGCCATCGCCGCCGAGTTCGAGTTGCCGGTAGTGGCCACCAACGAGGTGGTGTTCCTCGGGGCCGACGACTTCGATGCCCACGAGATCCGGGTCGCCATCCACGACGGCTACACCCTGATGGACAAGCGCCGTCCGCGCCGTTACAGCCCGCAGCAGTACCTGCGCAGTCAGGAAGAAATGTGCGAGCTGTTTGCCGACATCCCGGAGGCGCTGGAAAACACGGTGGAGATCGCCAAGCGCTGCAACGTGACGGTGCGTCTGGGGGAGTACTTCCTGCCGAACTTCCCGACCGGCGACATGACCACCGAAGATTTCCTGGTGATGAAGTCCAAGGAGGGGCTGGAGGACCGTCTGGCCTTCCTGTTCCCGGATCCCGAGGTACGCGCCGTCAAGCGTGGCGAGTACGACGAGCGCCTCGACATCGAGCTCAAGGTGATCAACCAGATGGGCTTCCCGGGTTACTTCCTCATCGTGATGGAGTTTATCCAGTGGTCCAAGGACAACGGCATCCCGGTCGGCCCGGGCCGGGGTTCGGGGGCGGGTTCCCTGGTGGCCTACGCCCTCAAGATCACCGACCTGGATCCGCTCGAGTTTGATCTGCTGTTCGAACGTTTCCTGAACCCCGAGCGGGTCTCCATGCCCGACTTCGACGTCGATTTCTGCATGGACAGACGGGACGAGGTGATCGACCACGTCTCCGAGATGTATGGCCGGGAGGCGGTCTCCCAGATCATCACCTTCGGCAGCATGGCGGCCAAGGCGGTGGTGCGGGACGTGGGCCGGGTGCTGGGCCACGCCTATGGCTTCGTGGATCGCATCTCCAAGCTCATTCCGCCGGATCCGGGCATGACGCTCGCCAAGGCGTTCGAGGCCGAGCCCAAGCTGCCGGAGCTCTACGAGCAGGACGAGGAGGTCAAGGACCTCATCGACATGGCGCGCCGACTGGAAGGTGTGGTGCGCAACGCCGGCAAACACGCCGGTGGTGTGGTGATAGCCCCCACCAAAATCACCGACTTCGCGCCGCTCTACTGCGACGATTCCGGCCACCACCCGGTGACCCAGTTCGACAAGAACGACGTGGAGTACGCCGGCCTGGTGAAGTTCGACTTCCTGGGACTGCGGACCCTCACCATCATCGACTGGGCCCTCGGCATGATCAACCCGCGCCTGGCCAAGGAGGGCAAGCCGCCGGTCGACATCGCCGCCATCCCCATCGACGACAAGAAGTCGTTCGCGCTGTTGCAGCGCTTCGAGACCACGGCGGTATTCCAGCTCGAATCCCGCGGCATGAAGGATCTCATCAAGCGGCTGCAGCCCGACTGCTTCGAAGACATGATAGCCCTGGTGGCCCTGTTCCGTCCGGGCCCGCTGCAGTCCGGCATGGTGGACAACTTCATCGAGCGCAAGCACGGCAAGGAGGCCATCTCCTACCCGGACGAGAAGTGGCAGCACGAGAGCCTCAAGCCCATACTCGAGCCCACCTACGGCATCATCCTCTACCAGGAGCAGGTGATGCAGATAGCCCAGACCCTGGCGGGTTACACGCTGGGCGGGGCGGACATGCTGCGCCGGGCCATGGGCAAGAAGAAACCCGAGGAGATGGCCAAGCAGCGGGCCGGTTTCGAGGAGGGCGCCATCAAGAACGGCGTCGACGGCGAACTGGCGATGAAGATCTTCGATCTGGTGGAGAAGTTTGCGGGCTACGGCTTCAACAAGTCCCACTCCGCCGCCTATGCGCTGGTCTCCTACCAGACCCTCTGGCTCAAGACCCACTTCCCGGCCGAGTTCATGGCGGCGGTGATGACCGCCGACATGGACAACACCGACAAGATAGTGACGCTGGTGGACGAGTGCCAGCGGATGGGGCTGACCGTCATACCCCCTGACGTGAACACCGGCCGCTATCGCTTCTCGGTCAACGAAGATGGCCACATCGTCTACGGTATCGGCGCGGTGAAAGGGGTCGGCGAGGGCCCCATAGATGCGATTCTCAGCGCGCGGGATCAGGACGGCCCCTTCCGGGATCTGTTCGACTTCTGCAACCGGGTCGACATCAAGAAGCTCAACAAGCGGGTGATGGAAAAACTCATCCTCTCCGGCGCCATGGACCGGCTCGGCCCCCACCGCGCCGCCCTGATGGCGACGCTGGAGGAGGCGATGCGCGCCGCCGAACAGCACGCCAAGGCCCAGGCGGTGGGGCAGGTCGACATGTTCGGCGTGCTCACCGAGGAGATAGACGACGTCAAGAAGGCGTTCGCCAACGTGCCGCACTGGCCGGACAAGGTGTGGCTGGAAGGGGAGCGGGAGACCCTCGGGCTCTACCTGACCGGCCACCCCATCAACCAGTACAGCGGCGAGCTGCGTCGCTACACCTCGGGCCGGCTGTGCGATCTGCATCCCACCTCCCGGGATACGGTGACCACGGCGGCTGGGCTGGTGATCGCGGCGCGCAGCATGGTGACCAAGCGCGGCAACAAGATGGGGATCTTCACCCTGGACGACAGATCCGGCCGTCTGGATGTGACCCTTTTCAGTGAAGCGCTGGAAAAATACGAAGAATTGATGCAAAAAGACCGTATTTTAGTGGTTTCTGGACAGGTCAGCTTTGATGACTTCTCCGGTGGCCTTAAAATGTCGGCCCGCGAATTGCTGGATATCAACGATGCGAGGGAGCGTTTCGCCAGGGCGATCCGCATTTCCCTCGATGAACAACGCATTGACGAACGCTTTTTCCCGCGTTTGTGCGAGATTTTGGAGCCCGCCCGTGCCGGAGTCTGTCCGGTTCAGGTAAACTATCGTCGGCCCGGCTCCCGGGCGCGATTGACGCTCGGTACCGAGTGGCGGGTGACGCCCACCGATCAACTGATAGATGACTTGCGAGTCCTGCTTGGACGAGAGCGGGTTGAATTGGTTTTTGATTAGAGGATCTATTGTCCCTATGAGTCTTTTTCTGGATTTTGAACAGCCGATCGCCGAATTGCAGGCTCAGATCGATGAACTTCGCCATGTGAGCGAGCACAACAGTGCCGTGGATCTCAGCGAAGATATCCGTCGGCTGGAGAAGAAAAACGAAGAGCTGACCAAGAAGATCTTCGGCGATCTGGGTGCCTGGCAGGTGTCCCAGATGGCGCGTCATCCCCAGCGCCCCTACACCCTCGACTACATCGAGCAGATCTTCACCGACTTCGACGAGCTGGCCGGTGATCGCGCCTACGCCGATGACAAGGCCATCGTCGGCGGCATCGCCCGCCTGGACGGCGAGCCCGTCATGGTGATTGGTCAGCAGAAGGGTCGCGAGACCAAGGAGAAGATCCGTCGCAACTTCGGCATGCCGCGCCCGGAAGGGTACCGCAAGGCCCTGCGCCTGATGCAGATGGCCGAGCGCTTCAAGATGCCGATCATCACCTTCATCGACACCCCGGGCGCCTACCCCGGCGTGGGTGCCGAGGAGCGTGGCCAGTCCGAGGCCATTGCCCGCAACCTGAAAGTCATGGCCGGTCTGACCGTGCCCGTGGTCTGCACCGTGATAGGTGAAGGCGGCTCAGGCGGTGCCCTCGCCATCGGCGTCGGCGATCGCGTCAACATGCTGCAGTACTCCACCTACTCCGTCATCTCGCCGGAAGGTTGCGCCTCCATCCTGTGGAAGAGCGCCGACAAGGCGCCTGTGGCCGCCGATGCCATGGGCATCACCGCCCAGCGCCTGAAGGAGCTGAAGCTCATCGACAGCATCGTCGAAGAGCCCCTCGGCGGCGCCCACCGCAATGTGGAGCTGATGGCCCAGCGCCTGAAGGATCGCATCAAGCAAGACCTGGCGGCCTTGCGCCCGCTGGACAGCGACCAGTTGCTGGAGCAGCGCTACCAGCGCCTGCTGGGTTACGGCTACTGCTGATGCCCGGCGATCATCTCTTGTGAAAAGTCCCCGCATTGCGGGGACTTTTTTATGGGCGGCAGAAAACCTGGGATCTCATCTCGTCATCACCTCCTCCCTCACCTGTACCAGGGGGCGGAGCGGGTGGCGGGGGGCCTTGGCCTGCGCGAGGCGACGCCACTCCCGCCACAACAGCCAGCAGAGCGGCGGGGTCAGCAGCAGCACGGTCGCGGGCTGGGCCAGCAGCACGCCGTCGCGCCCCCACCAGAGCGGCAGCAGGAAGATGAGGGGCAGCAGCAGCGCCGTCTTGGCGGCCGAGATGACCAGGGCCTGGCGGGTGCGCGCCATGGACTGCAGCAGCACTATGCCAAACATGATGATCCCCTCCAGCGGTATGGCGGCGAGGTTGAGGGTCAGGCTGCTGATGGCGGCGGCCAGCAGCTCGGCATCCTGATCCCCGGTGTAGAGCATGGCGACCTGGCGGGGCAGCAGCTGGATCAGCAGCCAGACCGCCAGACCGTAGATGAACGTGATCTTGAGCCCCATGGCCATCAGGAATCTGAGATCCCGCTGGCGCCCGGCCCCGGTGGCCTGGCTGATCAGCGGCTGTATGCCGAAGGCCAGCCCCTGCAGGATCACGATGAACACCGCCTCCGTGTAACCCGCCACCGTGAAGCCCGCCAGATCCTTGACCGAGCCGTGCACCATCAGCTGGCTGTTGTGCAGCAGCAGCAACAACCCCAGGTTGAACTGGGCGATCAGGCTCGGCAGCCCGGTGAACATCAGCCTGGGCATGGCCGGGAAGCTGGGTACCAGCTGGCGCCATTCCAGCCGCAATCTGGCGCGGGAGGTAAAGAAATAGCCAAGGCCAAGCAGGCTGACCACCCCTTCCGAGATGAGGGTGGCCTGGGCCGTGCCCACCAGCCCCAGCCCCAGGCGGCCGACCATGATGTAGTTGAGCAGTATGTTGAGCAGGGCACCGCCGCTCACCAGCACCATGGCGAGGCGGGGTCGACCGTCGTTGCGCAGCAGATAGGGCACCGCCAGGTTGCTGGCCAGCAGCAGGGTGCCGCCCCCGATCCAGGTGAGGTAGTCGCTGGCCTGTTGCCAGGTCTCGGTATCCGGTGTGATGCCCAGGGCCAACAGGATGTCGATGTGCCAGTGGTGCAGCAGCAGCGGCGCCAAGGCCCCCAGCAGCCCCAGCAGCCAGAGCGCATTGACCAGGGCCTGGCGGGCCAGGGCGACGTTTCTGGCCCCCTGCTGGAGGGAGATGGCGGTCGCCGCCCCCATGGCGATCATGGCGGCGAGGCCGATCAGCACCATGATGACCGGGTAGACCAGATTGATCCCGGCGAGACCGGCGGCCCCCACATAGTGGCCGACGAAGATGCCATCCACCAGGTAATAGGCGCCGGAGACCAGCATGGCCATGATGGAGGGGAGGGCATAGCCCCAGAAACGGCGGGTCATGGCCCGCTGGCGGCGAATGAAATAGGCTGACATATCTGTGCTTCTGCCGGGTCGGGGATCGAAGCCACAGTGTAGATTCTTATCTTTCCATTGATAATCCAGTGTTTATTTGATGGATTGATGAGTGATGCTCATTAGTCTCGCGGGCTATGGTGGGCCTTCAACATGTCTATCAGGGCCCGCAGGCCGTGGCCCAGCTGGTGGCGGCTGGGGTAGAAGAGATGGAAGCCGGCAAAGGTGGGGCTCCAGGCGCTCAGCACGCTCACCAGCCGACCCGCCGCCAGGGCGTCGCTCACCTCCTCCTCGTAGCAGTAGGCCAGCCCCAGACCCGCCTCGGCCGCCCCCAGATAGAGGGCGGGGGTGCTGGTGGTCAGCGGTCCGCTCACCTCTATCTCCAGCAGAGCGCCGTCGGCGGCAAAGGCCCAGCGATAGTGGTGATGGGGGGTCAGGCGGTAACCGATGCAGTCGTGCTGGCTGAGTTCGGAGGGGTGCAGGGGGATGCCACGCCTTGCCAGGTAGTCGGGGGAGCCCACCACCAGATAGCGCTGCAACGGACCCAGGGGCACGGCTATCATCTCCTGGGGCAGCAGATCGCCGTAGAAGAGGGCGGCGTCATAGCCATCCTCGATGAGACGGGGCATCAGCTCCTGCTCCACCACCTCCACCTGCATGCGCGGATAGCGCACCAGATAGTCGATAAGCACAGGGGCCAGCACCTCCTGAATGGCGGCCCTGGGCGCACAGATCTTCAGCCTGCCGACCGGCTCATCCCCGTGGCGCGTCAACTCCTCCAGCGCCTCCTCCAGCTGACCCAGGGTCGGCAGCAGCTGCGTCAGCAGGCGTTCCCCCGCCTCGGTCGGCACCACGGCCCGGGTGCTGCGATTGAGCAGCCTGACTCCCAGACGACTCTCCAGCCCCTTGAGGGAGTGGCTCAGGGCCGAGGCCGAGACCCCGAGTTCGAGGGCGGCCCTGCTGAAACTGCGGTGGCGGGCGACGGCGGCAAATACCGCCAGTTCGGCAAGATCGGTGCGGGTGATGGTCATGTTCAGCAAGGGGCAGTGGGGGAAAACCAAGGGTACGCCAAGGGCGGGCGGGAGACAATCGGCACGCTGTCGCGGGAGTTGTAACGGCTTTGTTGCTCTTTCAGGGGGGGCAAAAATCACCACCCATTTTTGATTTGTTAAAAAAATTTCGCAACATGGCGTACGTAATGTGATCTTGCTCGTTTGAAAGGCGACTGGAATCAAACTTTGGTTGATTAATTCAAAAAAACGCTGTGATTAATAGGGGCTTTTAACTAGAGTCAGCCCATCGGATGAGGTGGCCGTTGCCAATTTGTTAAATGGCGCGAGCGACACCCTCAGTATCACGATCTCATGCCTTCGTTTGTTGCAATTTGGTTGTCACATGGAGTGATGGCCGGATAGCCGGGGCATGAGAATAAAAAAGGACGAACAGCAGGTGTTCCAGGGAGAGGGAACCGGGCCCATGCCCACCGACTAGTAAGAATCCACTTTCCTTGATGACAGGAACATCCCTATGTCTGACATGAATATTGCAGTTGAAGGCAGCTTGAGCAAAGCCTCCTCCCGTGGCATCAACAAGGCCGATCTGGTCTGGATGCTGGGCCTGTACGGTACCGCCATCGGTGCCGGTGTCCTCTTCCTGCCGATCAATGCCGGCGTCGGTGGCCTCTGGCCGCTGGTGGCCATGCTGGTGCTGGCCCTGCCGCTGACCTTCTTCGCCCACCGCGGCCTGACCCGCTTCGTGCTGTCCGGCTCTACCCGTGATGGCGACATCACTGAAGTAGTAGAAGAGCACTTCGGCAAGACCGCAGGCAAGTTCATCACCCTGCTCTACTTCTTTGCCATCTACCCCATCCTGCTGATGTACTCGGTGGCCATCACCAACACAGTCGAGAGCCTGATGGTTCACCAGCTGGGCATGACGGCGCCTCCCCGTGCCATCCTCTCCCTGGTGCTGATCCTGGGTCTGATGGCGATCGTTCGCCTCGGCGGCCAGGTGATCGTCAAGGCGATGAGCGTGCTGGTGTTCCCCTTCGTGATCACCCTGATGGGCCTGGCGCTCTACCTGGTCCCGCACTGGAACGGTGCCATTGTGACCGAAGCGCCTGCGCTGTCCGAGGCCTTCAACGGTGACTTCATCAAGACCCTGTGGCTGGCCATCCCTGTCATGGTGTTCTCCTTCAACCACTCCCCGATCATCTCCTCCTTCGCGGTGGACAACAAGGGTCGTTACGGTGAAGGTGCCGAGAAGAAGTGCAGCAACATACTGCTGGGCGCCCACGTCATGATGGTGATGACAGTGATGTTCTTCGTATTCAGCTGCGTACTGAGCCTCTCCCCGGCTGATCTGGCGGCGGCGAAGGAGCAGAACATCTCCATCCTCTCCTACCTGGCCAACCACTTCGACAACCCGGTGATCGCCACAGTGGCACCGCTGATCGCCCTGGTTGCCATCAGCAAATCCTTCCTGGGTCACTACCTGGGTGCGCAGGAAGGCATGAACGGCCTGATGGCCAAGGCGCTGCGCGAGAAGGGCAAGAAGGTCGAGATCAAGCAGCTGAACAAGGTGACCGCGCTCTTCATGATCCTGACCACCTGGGCCATCGCCACCATCAACCCGAGCATCCTCGGCATGATCGAAGACCTGGGCGGCCCCATCATCGCCATGCTGCTGTTCCTGATGCCGATGTACGCCATCGCCAAGATCCCGGCCATGCGCAAATACGCCGGCAACATCAGCAACGGCTTCGTGACCCTGATTGGCCTGATCGCCATGTCCGGCATCATCTACAAGCTGATTGCCTGATAATTCCGGTTACGCCGTTGAATGAAGAAGCCGCCTCCCAAGAGGCGGCTTTTTTATTTGCGGCGCAGAGTGCTTAACAAAGCCGTGGCAGCGGCCTAACATGGCGGGATGTTTTTCTAGACAGGACAAAAGGATATGTCTGGGTTGAAAAAGGATCTCGGGCTCTGGCAGGGGATGGGGCTGCTCGCTACCTCATTGCTCGGCACCGGGATCTTCGTGGTGCCGGCCACCGCGGCCTCGCTGGCGGGAGGGGCCTCGCTCTGGGCCTGGGTGCTGCTCATCGTACTGGTGCTGCCCATCGCCTTCACCTTCGCCCGGCTCGGGCGCCGTTACCCCCATGCGGGCGGGGCGCCGCACCTCATCGGGCTCGCCTTTGGCAACGGCGCCGAGCGCTTCTCCGCCTTCCTGTTTCTGGCGGTGCTGCCGGTGGGGCTGCCCGCCGCCCTCACCATAGCCGCCGGTTTCTGGCACGCCCTGTTCGACATGGGGGAGTGGACCCTGTGGGCCATCCAGCTGCTGACCCTGCTCGGGGTCTTCCTGCTGGGGCTGAGGGGGGCGCGCTCCTCCGGTAACCTGCAACTGCTGATTGCCCTGGCCATATTGGGGCTGACCCTGCTCATCTGGTTCAAGGGGGATCTGAGCTGGCGCGACGCGGCCCAGCCGCTGCCGACGGCCGCCGAGTGGCCCGCCATGGGCACGGCGCTGGCGGTGATGTTCTGGTGTTTCGTCGGGCTGGAAGCCTTCGCCCACATGGGGGAGGAGTTCAAGCGGCCAGAGCGGGACTATCCCCTGGCCCTGCTCGGCGGCGTGCTGCTGGCGGGGCTCATCTACTGGGTCCACTCCCTGGTGGTGCTCAAATACGGTCTCTATGGGGACGAGGCGACCAATGCCACCGCCATTCCGGCCCTGCTCTCCCTGCTGTTCGGCCCCACCGCCAAGTGGCTGGTGGCGGTGCTCGGCTATCTCTCCTGCTTCGCCAGCATCAACATCTACTTGCAGGGGTTTGCGCGCCTTATCTGGAGCATGGCGCGGGAAGGCAAACTGCCCGTCTCCCTCTCCCGGCTCTCGGCCCGGGGGGCACCCCTCAATGCCCTGTGCTGGGTGCTCGCCATCTGCCTGGTCTCCATCACCCTGATCCTCTGGCTCAAGCTGCCGCTCGATGAGCTTATCCGCTACGCCAACGGCAACTTCGTGCTGGTCTATCTGCTCTGCATGGCGGCGGGCTGGCGCCTGCTCGGCGGCACGGGCAAGGGGTTGGCGGGGGTGAGCGTCTTGCTCTGCGCGGCCGTGCTGGTGGCGCTCGCCTCCCAGGTGCTCTATGCGGTGGTGCTGAGCCTGGGGTATGGCTGCTTCTCCCTGTGGCGGCGCAGGCGCCGTCGCCCGGCGTCAGGCGACGTCTGCGCCATCAAGTAGCCGCCCAAAAAAAGCCCCGCAGTGCGGGGCTTTTTACTGGCTATCAGAAGTGGTGGTGCTTAAAGGTCTGGCAGGTCGCTGCGCAACAGGGCGTAGTGGCGAAGGGAGATGAAGCCTTCCCCCTTGCGCTCACACTCCCGCGCCGTGCCCTCGTAGCGAAAGCCGGCCCGCTCCAGCAGGCGGGCGGAGGGGAGGTTGGGCTCCTCTACCACCGCCAGCAGCCGGTGCAGCTCGGTGGTGCGGTAAGTGAGCGGGAGCCACAGCCGCAGCGCCGCGCTCATCATCCCCTTGCCCCAGTGTTCGGGATAGAGCCAGTAGCCCAGCTCGGCCCGCCGGTGCTGAAGGTCGGCATCGTTGTAGCCGATGGCCCCCAGCGGCTCTTTGGTGTGCGGATTGCGAATCAGGTGCCAGGCACCGCGGCCCGTGCGGATCAACTCGGCGTACCAATCCATCTGGGCCTGGCATGCCGTCAGGCTGTCGTAGCTGACGCCGTAGCAGGCGACGACTCGCGGATCCGACAGGCCGCGATAGATGTGGGGCAGGTCGGCCTCGGTGACGGGATCCAGCCTGATCTCCGGTGGTGAAGTTGAAGTCATGAGGGCTCCTTGCGGCCAGCCGTGGCTGGCCGCTTGTGTTGAGTCAAACAGGGGTGGATGGCCAAGGTGGTTTATGGCTGCGTTCATGATTCGACCAGCCCGAGCAGGCTGGCCAGCCTTGCCAGCTCATGGCGCCACTCTTGCTGCAGCCGCGGCGTCTGGTGCCTGGGCTTGCGGGCGAGATCGGCGGCCAGCAGGGCATCGAGCTCATACCAGCGGGCCAGCAGCGCCTCTTCGTTATCCGCCGGGCCGGCCGGCGCCTGCACCATTGCGGAGGCGGCCAGGCTTGCCTTGTCTGCAGCCAACGAGGGCGCATCGCCGAGCAGCTCGGCATAGGCCCGCTTGGCACTGTGGGCCTCCTGGATGCGCCCGTCTCTGATCAGCCAGAAGCGGTTGCAGCTGCGCTCGATCAGATCCCGGTCGTGGGAGACCAGCAAGACGCCCCCGGGGAAGGCGTTCAAGGCCTCGGCCAGCTCCTCCTTGCCCGCCAGATCCAGGTGGTTGGTGGGTTCATCGAGCCAGAGCAGATGGTGGCTCGCCAGGGAGAGGGCGAGGAACAGCAGCCTGGCCCGCTCCCCCCCGCTCAAGGCGTGCACCCGCTGGCCATGGCGGGAGTAGGGGAAGCCCGCACGGATCAGCGCCTGGCGCCGTGTCACCTCCGGCAAGGGCGCCAGGGGATAGAGGGCGTCGCTCAGGGTGGCGTCGCCATCCAGCTGCTGCAGGGACTGATCGTAGTAGGCGATGCTGGCGCCTGGGTGGTGATACCAGCCCTCACCCGGCCCTTGATCGCATACCTCGCGCCAGCACTGGCGCAGCAGGGAGGACTTGCCGGTGCCGTTGGCGCCGAGCAGGGCGACCCTGTCGCCGGCCCGCAACCAGAGATCCTCGGCCCGCAGCAGGGGCGGCAAGCCGGGGGCGGGGCGCACCTCGAGGGTTTCCAGTCGCAGCAGGGCATCGGCGGGCAGTGCCTGCCCGTGCAGCTCGAGGCGCCAGGGGGCCGGCGCCGCGACCTGGCTCTGCTCCTCCTGCAGGCGGCTGATGCGTTTTTCCATGGACTTGGCCTGGCGCACCAGCTTCTCGTTGTCATGCTCCCGTCCCCAGATGGCGAGGCGCTTGCTGCTGGCACTCAGGCGGTCAATCTCCTTCTGCTCGTCGGCCCGGCGCAGGCGGGCCTGCTCGTCCTCTTCGGCCAGCGCCACCCTGGCCTGACTGCAGGGCAGGGCGAAGCGATGGAGTCGCCCCTCCCGCAGGATCAGGGTCTCGCGGGTCACCCGATCGAGCAGGCGGGCATCGTGGGAGACCAGCACCAGGGCGCCCCGCCAGCCCAGGAGGAACTGCTCCAGCCAGAGCAGGGCGGGCAGGTCCAGGTGGTTGCTGGGTTCATCGAGCAGCAGCAGGTTCGGCTGGCGCAGCAGGGCGCGGCCTATCTGCAACCGGGTGTGCTGGCCGCCGCTCAGGGCGCTGGCGGGGAGCTCGGCCTGCTCTTCGAGCTGCAGCTCGGTCAGCATCTTGTCCACCTGCCAGTCGGCGGCAGGGTCACCCCCCAGGGCATCCTGCAGCACGGCGCGGGTGCCGAGCCCTTGCAGCCTTGGGGGCAGGTGCTGGGCCACGAACTCGCAGCGGCAGGGGGCGGCCTGCTGCACCCGTCCGTCATGGGGTTGCAGCTCACCAGCCAGCAGGGCGAGCAGTGTGCTCTTGCCGCAGCCATTGGCGCCAATCAGGCCCAGGCGATCGCCGCTCTGGATGCCGAGATCGAGGTGGTCAAACAAGGGGAGGTGTCCCGCAGTCATCTGCAGGGAGTGGGTACTCATCAGTGTCGTCATGCTCTTGCTCTCTTAAATGGCGGGATCGGAAATCCCTGTCATCAGGAGCGCTGGCGACAACGGTCGAGAAAGGTCTCGGTGTGGAAGGAGTCGGCTTTGCTCGAACCCGCTATCGCAGCGCGATGGTATGCAGGCAAGAGCGGACGAATGTGCCGAACAGGCGAGCCGAGAACATCGGACACGCTTGGATAACCATTTTTTACCTCCTTGTGTTTAGTGATGGCTGGGTGAGGCGATTATAAGCGCATAAAAAACAGCCGTCTATCGGAGGGCCAGCCTCAGGATAGCTGGGGGGATCCGGTGAAAAGAGGGGCGGCAACAGCAAAACGCCCCGCGGGGCGGGGCGTTGTGCTGGCGGTGGCGGATCAGTCGCGGGGTGTCTTGAGCGCCTGGATCACATCTTCATTGGGGGCCAGTCCCTCCACGTGGTTGAAGCTCTCCAGCCCCTCCTGCCCATTGATGGTGAAGGCGTCGGCGCTCTGGTAGCTGCCGCTGCCGGCGCTCTCCACCAGGACGATGAGTTCGGGCTGCTTGTCACCGTTGAGATCCAGCAGCTTGAGCGCCTTGATGCTGCCATCGCGTGGCATCACCTTGCCGTCGATGAACTGATCCAGCGGGAACTCGGGGTTGGCGCCTGAGTAGAGGCGCACGTCGTAGCTGCCGGTGGAGGCGGGCTCGCCGCGCCCCTCGCCGACGGTGAGCACCTGGCCCGTTGGCAGCGTCAGCTGCTGGAAGAATCCCTCCGCCGCCTGGGTAGTCAGGGGCAGGCTGAGCAGGCCGAGAGTAATGAGTAAGGCTTTCATGGATGTGACCCTTGTTGCTGCTTGTCTTGCGGTATCAGTGGGCAGGGGCCTGGCCCCGCCCTGTCTGTGGCCGACCCGGGGCCGGCGCTCGGCCAGCCCCTGTCAACCTCGTGTTTACCATATCTTGACCCGTTTGGCCGGGTCCAGATAGAGCTTGTCACCCGGCTGGATGTTGAACGCCTCGTAGAAGGCGGGGATGTTCGGCACCACGCCGTTGACCCTGTATTCCGGCGGCGAGTGGGGATCCGAGGCGAGCAGCATCTGCATCAGCTCGGGGCGATACATGCCCTTCCACACCTGGGCCCAGCCGAGGAAGAAGCGCTGCTCCCCGGTGAAGCCGTCCAGCACAGGGGCCTCCTTGCCATCCAGCGACAGCAGGTAGGCCTTGTGGGCTATGGTGAGGCCGCCGAGATCGCCGATGTTCTCCCCCAGGGTGAACTGGCCGTTGACGTACTGCCCCTTGATGGGCTCGAAGCGGTTGTACTGGGCCACCAGCCGGCTGGTGCGGAAGCGGAACTCCTTGAGATCCTGGGGTGTCCACCAGTCGCGCATCACGCCGTCACCGTCGGACCTGGCCCCCTGATCGTCGAAACCGTGGCCCATCTCGTGGCCGATGACCCCGCCGATGGCGCCGTAGTTCACGGCGTCGTCCGCGCTCATGTCGAAGAAGGGGGGTTGCAGTATGGCGGCCGGGAAGACGATCTCGTTGTTGCTCGCGTTGTAGTAGGCGTTCACCGTCTGGGGCGACATGTGCCACTCGTCCCTGTCCACCGGCTTGCCGAGGCGAGCCAGGCTGTCGGCATATTCGAAGGCGCGGGCACGCTGCAGGTTGCCCACCAGATCATCGGCACGGATCTCGATGGCGCTGTAGTCCTTCCACTTGTCCGGGTAGCCTATCTTGGGCCTGAACTTGGCGAGTTTCTCCAGGGCCTGGGTCTTGGTGGCCGGCGACATCCAGTCCAGCTCCTGGATGCTCTGGCCGTAGGCGGTGCGCAGGTTCTCCACCAGCTGCTCCATGCGGGCCTTGGCTTCTGGCGGGAAGTAGCGCTCCACATAGAGCTTGCCCACCGCCTCCCCCAGGTTGTTGTCCAGTACGCTGAGGGCACGCTCCCAGGGGGCGCGCTGCTTGGGGGTGCCGCTCAAGGTGGTACCGAAGAAGGCGAAGTTCTGGGCATCGGTCTGGCTGTCGAGGTAGGGGGCGAAGTCGGTGATGAGCTGCCACTTGAGGTAGGCCTGCCAGTCGCCCATGGGGGTCTGCTTCATCACCTCGTCCAGGGCCGAGAGGTAGCTCGGCTGGCCTATGATGAGGCTCTGCTGGCCGCTCAAGCCGGCCTGATCCAGATAGTTGTTCCAGTCGATGCTGGGGGCGAGGCGCTTAAGCTCGCCGACGGGGGCCTTGTTGTAGTTCTTCTGCCGATCCCGCAGGGCGACGTTGTCCCACTGGATCTGGGCGAGCCGGGTCTCCAGGGCCAGGATGCGCTTGGCCTTGGCGGCGGCATCCGCCTCGCCGAAACGGCCGAGCATGCCGGCGATGTGCTGCTCGTATTTCTGGCGCAGCGCCTGGCTGGCGGCATCCTGCTTGAGGTAGTAGTCCCGGTCCGGCAGGCCGAGCCCGGATTGATAGAGGTAGACCGCATAGCTGTCCGGCGCCTTGGCGTCCGCGTCTATCCAGAAGCCGAAGGGAGCGCTGCCCCCCAGCTTGCCGGCGCGGGCGAAGGCCTGGGCCAGGCCCTGCTTGTCATGGATCTGATCGATGTCGCCGAGCAGGGGCAGCAGGGGCGTGGTGCCCCTGGCGTTGCGGGTGGCCTGATCCAGATAGCTTTGGTAGAGGTCGTGGATCTGCTGGGCCGGGGTGCCGGTGGCGGCCTTGCCGTCCAGCCCCTCCACCAGCACCCGCACGTCTGCCAGGGACTTGTCCCGCAGCAGGTAGAAGGCACCGTCGGCGGGCCTGTCGTCCGGGATCTTGGCGGTGGCCAGCCAGTGGCCGTTCACGTAACGGAAGAAGTCGTCACCGGGCTTGACCCTGGTGTCCATGTTGGCCAGCGCGAGGCCGGAGTGCTTGTCTGCCTGGTCCGGTCCCTGACTGCAACCGGCCAGCAAGGCCAGCCCGATGAGGCCGGCAAGTATGCTTTTCTTATTGTTCATTGTCTGATTCCAATTCGGGTTACTCAGCGTCCCGGCCCAGGTCGGGAGGAGACTCACTCTAGCAGTCGGGTTAGCGCTTGATAAGCCCGAGTCTGCTAAGATCGGCCTGGTCGTATTGGGGAAGCCTATGATTTCTCGTATTTATTCTCGTTTTTGTCAGACTCTGCCCGCGCCGGAAGGTTCCCGGGGCCTGCTGGTGGCCTTCAGTGGCGGGCTCGACTCCACTGTGCTGCTGGTGCTGGCGGCGCGTTTTGCCCGGGAGCAGGGCCTTGCCCTGCGTGCCCTGCACGTCCACCACGGCCTGAGCCCGCACGCCGATCACTGGGTGGCCCATTGTGAAGGGGTGTGCCGGCAACTGGCGGTGCCCCTCATGGTCGAGCGGGTGCAACTGCAGCGGGGCAGCGGCGACAGCCTGGAGGCCCAGGCGCGGGAGGCCCGCTACCAGCGTCTCGCCGCATGCCTGGGGGAGGGGGAGTGGCTGCTCACCGCCCATCATCAGGACGATCAGCTGGAGACACTGCTGCTGGCGCTCAAGCGCGGCGCCGGACTGCGGGGGCTGGCGGGCATGGTGCCGGACCAGCCCTTCGCCGGCGGCCGCTTGCTGCGCCCGCTACTCGAGGTGAGCCGGGCCGAGCTGGCGGTGCTGGCCGAGACCCTGCCCTATGGCTGGGTAGAGGATGAGAGCAACCAGGATGTGAGCTACGATCGCAACTTCCTGCGCCAGCAGCTCATTCCCCAGCTCAAGGCGCGCTGGCCTGCCATGGCCCAGACGGCGGCGCGCAGCATGGCCCTGTGCGCCGAGCAGGAGGCCCTGATCAACGAGCTGGCGGAGGCGGACTGGCAACAGGCCGGGGAGCGCGATGCGCTGCGCATCGAGGCGCTGCGGCCGCTCTCTCCGGTGCGGCGCAACAACCTGCTGCGCCACTGGATCCGCCGCCTGGGGGGGGAGATGCCGTCCCGGGAGCTGCTGGGGCTGCTGTGGCAGGAGGTGGCGCTGGCGCGCGAAGACGCCAACCCCAGGCTTAGCCTGCAGGGACTGGAGTGCCGCCGCTTTCAGGGGCGACTCCATCTGGTACCGCCCGGCCTTGTCCCCCGTGAGGAGGTGCTGCCCATCCGGGTGGGGGAGACGCTCTGCCTGCCGGACGGGCTGGGGACCTTCAGGCTGCTGTCATCGGATGGGGCAGAAGGGCTGCGCCCGCCACGGGCGGACGAGCCCCTGTCGGTGCGCTTCCAGGTGGCGCCAGGCGCCATGCTCAAGCCGGTGGGGCGGGTGGGCAGCCGGCGCTTGAAGAAGTTGCTGCAAGAGTACGGGGTGCCCTCCTGGCAACGGGGGCGCATCCCCATCCTCTATTACGGGGAGCAGGTGGCGCAGGTGGCCGGACTCTTCGTCTGCGACGGATTTCTGGCGTTTGGGGGGGGCATCAAGGGGGAGTGGCGGCGAGTCGTCGCCTCGGAGCTTGATTGATGACCGCTGCGATGGCGTGAGGCCGCCCTATTCGGACGGGCCGTTTACCCCGGGCCTTGACTGAACGCCGCTGAGGTGGCGTGAGGCCGCCCTATTCGGACGGGCCGTTTACCCCGGCCTTCTTGCGGGCGTAGAGGTGGGCATCCGCCGTGGCATAGAGGCGCTGCACGTCCATGCCCGAGTGCCAGCTGGCGGCTCCCAGGCTGCAGCCCACCGAGAAGGCGCTGAGCTCCTTGTGGCTGTGCAGCACATGTTGCAGCCGCAGCCAGACCGGGCGCCAGGCCTCGGGATCGGCGGGCTGCAGCAGCAGGGCGAACTCGTCGCCACCGAGGCGAAACGCCTGATCCGTGCCACGGATGCAGCCCTGCAGCAGCTGGGCGAAGCGGCTCAGCACCAGATCCCCCACCGGATGACCCCAGGTGTCGTTGACCTGTTTGAAGCGATCGAGATCCAGCAGCACCAGCACCAGACCGTGGGGCTCCCGGCAGTGTTGCTCCACCGCCCGGCCTATGGCCTCGTCGAAATAGGAGCGGTTGCCAAGCCCGGTCAGGTGATCGAGCCGCACCTGCTGCTCCAGCCGGCTCAGCCGCAGATAGAGCGGCAGGGGCAGGCAGAACAGCTGGTGATATTGCCCCAGCTGCCGCCGCTGGCTGTCGCTCAGGGGCTGCTCCAGCTCGTATTGCAGCTGTCCGAGCAACTGCTCGTGCTGGCCGCGCAGCTCGAAGCGATAGCTATGCAGCACCTGCCGGGCCTGGGGGGCGTGGGCGATGAGGCTGTGGGGCTGACCGCAGTCGAGGTGGAGCGTGTGGATCCGGACAATCTTTGCCACCCGCTCGGCAAAGATTGCCAGCAGGGCGTCAAGATCCCGTTGCCTCAGCAGCTCCTGAAGCTGCTGATAAGTATCCTGCCCGGTCAGCGGCGTGAGCCGCTCCATCTGCTGAACCCACTGCTCTATGCCATGTCCGAAGCCGTTCAAAGACGATGTGTTTTCCACGTTGCAGCCTTACACCTCTCCACTCATTGACCGGTTTCTTGCAATCCCCGTGCCCAAAATATGTTCGATGGAAAACAAGGGGGCTGGCTAGGCTTAGCAACATGAAACGGGAGGGGAAATAACCCCTGTGCGCCGCTGGCCGAGCGCCCGCAGCCAGGTCGGGATCCTGCCCGGCAGCGATGATGGCAGGAGGGGCCAGGGGTCAGAGGCGCCGCATCTTCGGGCCATGGGGACAGATAAGAGGGAGGGATGTGTGTACGCCGATGTGTTGATCCTGCTGCTCTCTGCCGTCCTGTTGGTGGCCATCTTCCGACGCCTCGGCCAGCCGGTGATCCTCGCCTATCTGTTCGTCGGCATGCTGCTCGGCCCCCACGGCGCGGCCATCGTCACCGGGCAGGCCATGATGCAGACCATAGGGGAGCTCGGCATCGTCTTCCTGATGTTCTCCCTCGGCCTCGAGTTCTCGCTGCCGCGCCTGCTCGCCATGCGCAAGCTGGTGCTGGGGGTCGGCGGCCTGCAGGTGCTGCTCACCTCATTGCTGTTCTTCTGGCTCGGCTGGTGGTGGGGCCTGAGCCTCCCCCAGGCGCTGGTGGTGTCCGGCACCCTGGCCCTCTCCTCCACCGCCGTGGTGATCAAGCAGCTCGGGGAGTTGCAGCAACTCCATACCCGGCGGGCCCAGCTCGGGGTGAGTGTCCTGCTGTTTCAGGATCTGGCGGTGGTGCCGCTCCTGGTGATGATCCCCATCCTGGCCCAACCCGAGGTGCAGGGCAGTGCCCTGCTGGCGGAGGTGGCCTGGGCCTCCCTCAAGGGGCTGTTCGCCCTGTCAGTCTTGCTCGCGGTGGGAAAGTGGTTGCTGCCCATGGTGTTTCACGAGGTGGCGCGGGCGCGCTCCGACGAGCTGTTCGTGCTCAGCACCCTGCTGGTGGCTCTGCTGGCGGCCTCCCTCACCCAGTGGATGGGGCTCTCCATGGCACTCGGGGCCTTCCTGGCCGGCATGATGCTGGGGGAGTCCCACTACCGCCATCAGCTGGAGGTGGACATCAAGCCGTTTCGGGACGTGCTGCTGGGGCTCTTCTTCATCACCATCGGCATGACCATGGAGTGGACACTGGTGGCGAACGCCTGGTGGCAGGTGCTGCTCTGCGTACTCGGGCTCATCCTGTGCAAGTCGCTGCTGGTGCTGCTGGCGGGCCGGCTGATGGGGGAGCGCAAGCGCGATGCCATGGCGGCCGGCATCATGCTGAGCCAGGTCGGCGAGTTCGGCTTTGTGCTGCTGGCGCTGGCGAGCCACCATGGCCTGCTCGGCCACGAGATGGTCTCCCTGCTCATCGGCGTCGGCGTCATCACCATTTCTCTCACCCCCTGGCTGGTGCAGCGGGCCCTGGGGCTGGCCCACTCCCTCACCGACGCGGCCCTGCTTTCCCGTGCCGGGGTCGCCCAGTCTGGGCTCAGCAAGCACCAGCACGTCATCATCGCCGGCTTCGGGCGCACCGGGCAGACCTGCGCCCGCTTCCTCAAGCTCGAGGAGATCCCCTTTCTCGCGCTGGATCTCGATCCCGAGCGGGTGAGCGAGGCCAAGCTGGCGGGGGAGCAGGTGGCATTCGGTGATGCCAGCCGGCGCGACATCCTGCTGGCGGCCGGTCTGATGCGGGCCCGACTGGTGATCATCACCTTCGACGACCGCAAGCGGGTCGATGCCATGCTGATGCAGATCCGGGCGCTGGCGGGGGATCTCAAGGTGCTGGTGCGCACCCGGGACGACAGCTTCCTCGAGCACTACAAGCAGGCCGGGGCCTTCGAGGTGATACCTGAGTCCCAGGAGGGGGCCCTGATGCTGGTCTCCCACCTGCTGGTCAACTGCGACGTCCCCCTAGGCCGGGTGATCAGGCGCATGGAGCACGAGCGCAGCAGCCAGTACCGTTTCCTGCACGGCTTCTACTGGGGCGATCAGAGTGCGGGCAACCTGGAGACGGATCAGTTGCTGGAGCGGCTGCACCCCGTGCTGCTGCACGATCAGGCCTGGGCTGTGGGGCGCCGGGTGCGGGAGCTGTCCCTGGGGGAGGTGCGCATCAAGGCGGTGCATCGCGGGGAGCGCAGCCTGGAGCCTAAGGCCGATCTGAGGCTGGTGGCGGGGGATCGGCTGGTACTGTTTGGAACAGCCGTGGCCATGGAGCAGGCGGAGCAGCGTCTGCTGGAGGGGCACTAGCTCTGCCCTCAACAGGCTTGAGGGCCCGAGCCCAGGTGGCGGCTATCCCTGGTGACGTAGCCTGTTCAGGCCTCCTCGCGGATCCGCTCTTCAATGTCGAGGAAGGACTCGATGTGCTGGCGCTGATCCAGCGCATCCTGATACCCCAGACTTATCAGCTGCTGGCAGTACCCCGGGTGAAACATCAGGAAGCTGGCCAGGCTGCTGCTCTCCTGGCCGTTCACCCCCAGCACCCGCAGCAGGCGACGCAACTGGGTCGGCAGCCTGGGCAGGTAGTCGAGGGCGATGAGATCCAGATCCTGGCTCGGCCTGATGACGCAGGTCTCCACCTGGCGCAGCTTCAGACGGTTGCGCTCCCGCGCCGGGATGAGGGAGAGGGTCTGGTTGATGCGCCCCAGCCGCTCCAGATCCGAATTGAGGGTGTCGGAGAAGACGGTGTTGAGCAGGTGGCTGGCGATGTTGGAGCTGGTCAGGTGGCTCTGACGGGGGGTCGTGCTCTCCTGACGGGGGGAGTCCAGGGTCACCAGCAGGATCCGCTCCGCCCCCAGGTGAATGGCGGGGCTCAGCGGGCTCAGCTGGTGGATGGAGCCGTCACCGTAGAAGCGCTCGCCGATGGGGGTGGCCGGAAAAACGAAGGGCAGGGCCGATGAGGCCAGCAGATGATCCGAGGTGAGCAGGGTGCGCAGGCCGCGCCGCCTGGCCCGCTCCCAGGGCTGATGCTCGGCCCGCCCCTGGAAGAAGGTGGTGGAGAGGCCGTCGTCATAGTCGGAGGCGGTGATGGCGATGGCCTCCAGACTGCCGTAAAGGATGTTGTCATCGATGCGGTGATAGTCGATGAGCTGATCCAGCAGGCGGCGCAAGGGGGCGTTGTCGAACAGGTGGAAGGCGCGGTTGCTCTGGGGGCTGATGAGACCGGCCGAGCCCTGATAGAGGGTGCGCCACAGCAGCTGGCAGGGATGGAAGTCGAAGATGTGATGGGTCTCGAAGCGGCGCCAGACCCACTCCAGCTTGCGTACCCCCAGGTGAAAACAGGAGGCGTAGCAGGCCAGTGCCGTGATGTTGAGGGCCCCCGCCGAGGTGCCGCACAAAATGGGGAAGGGGATGCCGAGGTTGCGGGGGTAGAGCTCGGCCACCGCCTTGAGGACGCCGACCTGATAGGCGGCGCGAGCACCACCACCGGTCAACAGGAGAGCTGTATTGGGTTTGGCCATGCTGCTGTCCTTATTGTGATAGCGCCACGGCTGATATAAATAGGTCGGCCATGATGCTGCGCCTTATTGTGATTGCAAGGGCGGGTTGCCACCGCGCAATTTAACTATAAGACGTTGTATCCCGGATAAAAATGGGCCGCCTCATCATTTTTTGAGGCGACCGGTGCGCCGGGATCAGGCCGTGCCTCCGGGCTGGGTCAGCTGATCGAAGGCGGCGAAGACGGGCGGGCTCGCCAGGATGCGACCATGGCCTAGCCCACGGGTGCTGACCAGCCGGGTGCGGCCATCCTCTACCGCCCGCAACGAGTCCTTATGGGGGGCGAACCTGTCCTCCTCGTCGTGAACGATAAGGGCCGTCCCCTGGCGACGGGCGAGGCGACCCAGGGGATCGACAGTGTTCAGGGGATGCTGGTATTCGTGCTCGATCTCCTTGACCACAGCATCGAACAGCCGGATGGAGTAGCCGGAGCGGGCCACCATGCCATAGAGCTGGGGCACGTAGTCGAGCACGGGCGAGATGAGCAGCAGCGGCAGCGCGTCGAGGGCGGGGTGGTGGCTGCTGAGGGTGACGGCGCCCCCCATGCTGTGGGTGATGACTCCCTGGACCGGGCCGAGGCGCGCGAGGATCTCGTCGAAGGCGCGCACGAAGCGAGGCAGGTGCCCAGTGCTGCCCTCGCTCTGGCCGTGGGCGGGGTGATCATAGGCCAGCGCCGTGAAGCCCTGGGCCGCGATGTGGCTCATCAGCGGGTAGAACTGGCTGGCACTGCCGGACCAGCCGTGCATCAGCAGCCAGACCGGCCCCTGGCCGAGCCGGTAGCTCATCAGGGTGCCCTCGCCGGTGTGGATGGCCTGCTGCACCAGCCCGGCGGGGGCGGCAACCTCACGGGTGGGGCGCTGGGGGGTGAGCAGCAACTTGCTGGCGGTGCGTTTGGCGTGGGCCGGGGCCAGCGCGTGGTGCAGACGGGTGCCAAGCCCCAGCAGCAACTTGCTCGGGCTGACGCGGCGGGTGTTGAAATAGATCTTGCTGCTCATGGTCATCCTGTGGTTTTTATGTGCGAACGGTCGTGCTTTTTTGTCTGTTTTTAAAAAGAAGGGCCAGAACCTCAGCGCCAGCTGGTCAGCAGATCTTCCACCTCGGGCCAGAAGTGGCGGGCCGGATCCTGACACAAGTCCAGGGCATTGAACACCTGATCTCCCAGATAGAGGCCATAGAGCCGGTAGACGGCGCGCCAGGGATCCAGATCCCTGCGCCACTCTCCCTTCTCCTGGCCCTGCACCACCTGGCGAGCCAGGTAGTCGAGCCAGAAGCGCACCAGCTGGCGGGCCGCCTGTTGCACCTCCCCCTCCTGGGCCGAGGTCCAGGCATCGAGGAACATGCAGCGTCCGGCAAAGCTCTGGTTCCAGGCCAGCCAGGCCTGCAGCAGGGCCAGCAGTTTCTCCTGCTGGGTGCCGTGCTGCTGCTGGCGCACCGGCTGGATCACCCGCTCCCTGAACACCTCGGCGGAATGGGTGAGCACGGCGATCTGCAGGTTGTCGCGAGACTGGAAATGGGCAAACAGGCCGCTCTTGGACATCTCGCACGCACTGGCCAGGGAGCCTATGGTCAGGCTCTCCAGCCCTTGCTGGCTCGCCTGCTCGAAGGCTGTCTGCAAAATGGTGTCGCGGGTCAGGCGGCCCTTGCTCATCGCACTCTCCTCTCTGGGTTCTGCAGCATAAAGTACGATCGTGCTAATTGTCGAGCAACCAACGCCCATTGTGGTGGAGCCAAGGGGCTCAGCTCTCCTTGATATCCATCTGCTGCAGGGCGATGACCGCCTGGGTGCGGTTCTTGACCCCGAGCTTGCGGAGTATAGGCGTGATATGGGCCCTGAGGGCGGCAAGGGGCTCAGCTGTCCTTGATATCCATCTGCTGCAGGGCGATGACCGCCTGGGTGCGGTTCTTGACCCCGAGCTTGCGGAAGATGGCGGTGATATGTGCCTTGATGGTGGCTTCGGAGACGTTGAGTTCCCAGGCGATCTGCTTGTTGAGGCTGCCGTCCCGCAGCATGATCAGCACCTTGTATTGCTGGGGGGTGAGGCTGGCCAGCTTGCTGGCGAAATCGGGGCCATCCTCGGACTCGGGGTGGAGGGAGATCCCTTCCGGCACCCAGTTGTCCCCCCCGATCACCGTATTGAGGGCGCTGACCAGCTCCTTCATGGGCACCGACTTGGGAATGAAGCCGAGCGCGCCGAGTCGCAGCACCTGCTGGATGATGGCGGCATCTTCCGAGGCGGAGACCACGACGATGGGGAGATCCGGGTACTGGCCACGCAGATAGGCCAGCCCCTCGAAGCCGTTGGCGCCGGGCATCTTGAGATCGAGCAGCAGCAGATCGACTTCCGGGTGCTCCGCGAGCAGGTGGGTCAGGCTGTCGATGGAGTCGGCCTCCAGCAGCCTGGCCTCGTCGATGGCCATGTGCACCGCTTGATAGAGGGCGCCCCGAAACAGGGGGTGGTCATCTGCGATGACGATGGTAAATTGGCTGTCCATTGCTCACATTTTTGCTAACTGATTGTTTTGAAAAATCAAACTAGCACTGCTCCCCAAGGGGGTCAAACCCGCGGGTGCGCAAATGTGAGGCGACCGTCGGATGTCGTGCCAGCGGGGCCGACGGGATGGTCATGAACAACCCAACGCAGGAGGCAATCCATGGGATCCCTGGTATTGACGGTAGGCACAGGTTCCACCTGGGCGATGCGGGCGTCGCTGGTACTCGCCATGAGCGGGCTGGAGTGGCAGGAGCAGGTGTTCGATCTGGAGGATGCCAAGGCGTTGGCGCGGCTCAAGCGCACGGCGCCGGCCGGGCTGGTGCCCTGGCTGGACGACGGCGAGTTGCGGATCCACGACTCCCTCGCCATCGCCGAGTATCTCCACGAGCTGTGCCCGTCGCGCCACCTCTACCCCCTGGACCGTGCCGAGCGGGCATTGGCCCGCAGCCTCTGCGCCGAGTTGCACTCGGGCTTTGGCCAGATCCGCAGCCGTCTGCCCTTCTTCCTCGGCGCACCGACCCAGAGCGAGCCCCCGGTGGAGACCCTGGGGGAGCTGGCCCGGCTGCAGACGCTCTGGTCACAGGCTCGGGGGCCCTTCTACTTTGAGGAGGCGGGGATCCTGGATGCCTTCTACGGGGTGATGGCCTATCGGCTGGCGAGCTATGGCATTTCGCTGCCCGGTCAGGCGGGGGCCTATCAGCAAGCCTTGCTGGCCTGGCCCCTGTGGCAGGAGACCCTGGTCAAGGCGCGGCTGCAGTGGCCGGCCATCGCCCGCCAGCCGGCATGAGGTGACCGGGCCTGCGCAATGATAGAGAGGGGAGCCACTGGCTCCCCTCATCGTTTGTCCGATACGGGCCCGATTATGGCTGCCGGCCGGCGAACACCACCACCACCTTGTCCTCCCCCTTCTCCCGCACGAAGGCGTAGGGGGCATCGGACAGCTTCTTGTGGCTGCCTGCCGCCACCGCCGGGTGGGCGGCGCGGAACTGGCCGAGTTGCTGCCAGTGCTTGACCAGCTCGGCCTTGTCGCCACTCCCCAGCTCCTGCCAGTTCATGTCGGATCGCACGCTCTGATCGAACACGCCGCCATCCTTGGCGAGCCCGCGGCCGGACTCGTCCCCGTAGTAGAGCTGGATGCCCCCCGGCAGCAGCATAAAGCTGTTGGCTACCCGTCGTTGCAGCGGCACGTCCTGATAGTCGCCGAAGAACAGCTTGGTGTCGTGGGAGCTGATGTAGCTCAACACGTTGAACTCGGGATCCTGGTTGATGCGGCTGGCGTAGCTGGCATAGGTGGGCTCGGCGCCCGCCATGCACTGGGCCTGGGGCAGGGCGAACTCCCGCTGATAGTCGAAGTTGATCAGGGAATCGAAGCCGTTCTGGTACCAGAAATCCTTGGCGACCCCGTGATCCCACACCTCGCCCACCATGTAGAAGGGGAGGTTGTCGAGGGCCTTGTCCGGGTTGGCGGCCTTCCACTCCTTGAGCGCCGCCGTGCCCGCCTGCTTGAGTTTGGCCCAGACCGCTGGCTCCAGGTGCTTGACGGTGTCGGCCCGGAAGCCGTCGATGCCGAAACGGCGCACCCAGTCGGTGTGCCAGGCGATGAGGTAGTCGCTCACCGTGGCGTCGGGCAGGGTCTTGGCGCGGGTGTCTTGTTTCGCCGCCAGCAGTGGCGGCAGGCCCACCGGCTTGCTGGATTCGGTCAGGAAGTCCGGCAGCCCCGCCACCGAGCCGGTGACGTCGTCGGTGCCGGGTTGGGGGTAGCCGGGCAGACCGGCGCGCACCCAGTCAGGGCCCCACCATTGGCTGCTCCAATCGCTCGATTGATAGTCGATGAACTGGTTGTAGCCATGCCAGTTGAGGCCGCCGCTCGGGCGCCATTCGTTCCAGCGACTCGGCAGCTTGCCGGTGTTCTGGGTGAGATCGGTGAGCCCCAGATCCTGCAAGTCGGCGAGGGTGGCGTAGCCTGCGTGGTTCATCACCACGTCCAGGATGATCCTCATGCCACGCTTGTGGGCTTCGTCCACCAGGGTTTTCAGGCTCTCCTCGTCGCCGTAGTTGGGGTCAATCCTGGTGAAGTCGAGCGCCCAGTAGCCGTGGTAGGCGTAGAAGGGGAAATTCCCCTGTTCGCCACCGCCGATGAAGCCGTGCACCTGCTCCACCATGGGGGTGATCCAGATGGCGTTCATGCCGAGGCTCTTGATGTAGTCGAGCTTCTCGGTCAGCCCCTTGAAGTCGCCGCCATGCCAGGTGGCCACTTCGTCCTGACCATCCTTCTGGCGGCCGAAGCTGTGATCGTTGGCCGGGTCGCCGTTGTGGAAGCGGTCGGTCAGCAGGAAATAGACGCTCGCCTGATCCCAGCTGAAGGGGGCCGCCTTGGTCGCCTCGACCGGCTCTAGCAGCAGCAGGCCGCCGCTCTCCTTGGATGGGGTCAGGGTCAGCTTGCCCTGTGTGACCACGGCTTCTTGTTTCGAGTAGGCATCCCGCAGCCGGGTGCCGTCGGGCCAGACCCCCTTCAGCGACACCCTCACCGGGCCGCCATCCCAGCTGATGCAGGGCTCCGTGGGGGGTTGGCGCTTGAACTCGCTCTTCTTGGTCGCCCGCAGCACCTTGAGGCTGGGGGTATCCGGGTTGAAGGTGAACTCGTAGTCACCGGCCAGCATCACCCTCAGGGTGAAACTCGCCCCCTTGCTGCACTTGTCCATGGGCTGGGCTGTGCCGAAGGGGAGGGGCCTGGCCTCGGTCGGCCCGAAGCTGGTGCCACAGCTGTTGCCCGCATCGCTGATGCGGATCTGGTGGCTCCCCTTGTCCAGCCTGTGGGTCAGGGTGACTGTGCCCTTGTCCAGCGTCAGCGCCTCGGCCACCGGTTTGCCATCCACGTGGAGATGCACCTCGGGGGCGGCCAGCGCCTGACCGACGAACAGCGGCGTGGCCAGCAGGGCGAGCCACAGGGAGGATGGGCGGAGATCGAAACGAGGCGAGGGACGCATAGGCCATTCCTTGAGCTGAGTGAGGAGATCGGGTTCCGTTGAGGCACTCATTCTAGGGGCCCAGCGGGTGGGCTTGGACCGGCAAAATGCCGATTTGTGAGGTCAGTTCAAATGGTTACGTTTTCAAGCCCGGCAAAGTGTGATGGCCGCCCTGCTGCCCGAAGCGCGGCGCCATAAAAAATGCCGGTCGATGGACCGGCATGTTCAGGTGGGGCTGTTCGCCTGCGGGCGAGCGCTCGTCAGACGGTAAAGAACTTGAAGTTGACGAAGGCCACCGCGATGAAGGAGGCGACCATGCCGCTGATGCAGAGCACCGCAGGGCGGATGGAGGGCCAGCGATGGGCCAGCAAGATGATGGCCAGCAGGGTCGGGTAGAGGCCGAACATGTAGCGCGGCATGGCGTTGAGCCCTGTCATCAGCGGTATGGTGCAGCAGATGAACATCAGGGTCGCCTCGGCCCAGCGCTTCTGGCTGAACAGGTAGCCGTTCAGGCACCAGCCGAAGATCACCATGATGGAGAGGTAGGCCTTGCGACCGCCCAGCTCGAAGCCGCTCAGCCACCAGTCCAGGGGGCTGTCCATGTAGCGACCCCAGGCGACCTGGATGTGCTTGAAGGCGAGCGCATCCCCGGTCAGGTGATAGAGGTAGACCATGTAGGAGAAGAGGCCGAGGGGGATGAGCCAGAGGGTGAACACCACCTTGAAGGCCCGCTCGGTGAAGCGGAAGAACTCGCGCCAGCCATAGGCCTGCAGCGCCAGGATCAGCACGGGGAACACCATCATGACCCCCAGGTTGCGGGTCCCGGAGATGAAGATGCCGAGGAAGGCGACCATCAGCCACTGCTCGCGGTAGGCGAACAGGAACATCCCCAGCATCAGCGCCATGAACATGGACTCGGTATAACCGGAGACGAAGTAGGCGGAGAAGGGGGAGAAGGCCAGTAGCCAGACCCCGAAACGGGCGGTCTCGTCCCCCAGCTTGAGCTGGCGCAGCACCAGCAGCATCAGCGGCAGGCTGATGAAGAAGGCGATGTTGGCCACCAGCATCAGGCCGATCAGGCTCTCCATGTTGAGCAGGCTGGAGAGCCCGCCGGCGAGCATGGGGTAGAGCGGCATGAAGGCCCAGTTCGCCGCGTTGCCCTTGCTCAGCCAGCGCGGGTAGAGGTCGTAGCCGTTCTCTATGATGCGCTGGAACCAGACGCAGTCGAACTGGCAATAGGCTTGCAACGGGCCTATGTCGGGGGCGCCGTAGAGCTGGACACCGAAATAGCCCATGCCGTACAGGGCCACCCGGCTCAGCACGAAGGCGGCGATGATCATCAGCCAGTCGCGGCTGCTGATGCGCAGTGACGGGCGATAGGGGAGTGCATCCCCGGCGAGGGGAGGAGTATTGGTCATGTCATTCATCAGGCAAAAACCCAGACGCGAGAGAGTATGTAGGTGAGTACGGTAACGGTCAGGGTGGCAATCACCACCGGCAGCAGTCCGGAGAGGCCCGCAAACAGCAGGCCGCTCAGGATGAGGTTACGCACCGCCAGGGAGAAGAGGGCCACCAGCAGAAACTTGCTGGCGGCACCTTGCTTCTGGAAGGTGATGTAGCGATGGCCGAAAAACGAGAACCAGAACGCGATGGCAAAGGCCAGGGTCGTGACCAGATGCTCCGAGATGGCGGGCCAGGTGTGGAACAGGGCGATGGAGGTGCCCAGATCGACGAGGGTGGCCCCCCCGCCGACGAAACCGAAGCGAACCAGCCGCCAGAATTCCTCGCGGGAGATCATTGGGACGCCGGCTCCTGCTTGTCCGCATCCTGCGCCTTCTCACTCTGGGTTGCCGCCGCATCCGGCTGCTTGCCCGCATCCTGCCGGGCATACTGGCCGTAGACGCCCTCGATGAGGTAGACGGGGCGCTGCTTCACTTCCACGAACATGCGGCCTATGTACTCGCCTATGATGCCGAGCGACAGCAGCTGAATGCCGCCGAGGAACAGCATCACCGACATCAGGGAGGCGTAACCCGGCACGTCTATGCCGAAGAAGAGCACCTGAGTGATGATCTTGAGGATATAGAGGAAGGCGATGAAGGAGACGCCGACCCCCACGTAGCTCCACACCCGCAGCGGCCAGCTGGAGAAGCTCATGAGGCCGTCGAGGGCGAAGTTCCACAGCTTCCAGTAGTTGAACTTGGTCTCGCCGGCGTGGCGGGCGGGACGCTCGTAGGGAACGCCGACGGCACGGAAACCGGCCCAGGCGAACAGCCCCTTCATGAAGCGGTTGCGCTCGGGCAGTTGCTTGAGAGCCTCGACCACCTTGCGATCGATGAGTCGGAAGTCACCGGCGTTCTCCGGCAGCTTGGTGCTGGTGGAGAGGGCGTTGAAGAAGCGGTAGAAGCCGCCTGCGGTGAGCCGTTTCATCGGGGTGTCGGCGCTGCGATCGACCCGGATGCCGTAAACGGTGTCGTAGTCACCGGTCTGCCACAGCTTGACGAACTCCAGGATGAGGGAGGGGGGATCTTGCAGATCCACGTCCATGGGGACCATGGCATCGCCCTTGGCCTGATGCAGGCCCGCGGTCATGGCCGCTTCCTTGCCGAAGTTGCGGGCCAGGTTGACCAGGGTCACGCGCGGGTCGCGGGCGATGGCCTGCTCGACCACTTCGCGGGTGCGGTCGCGGCTGCCGTCGTTGACGAACACGATTTCAAGCCGGTCTTTGAGGGGGGCCAGTTCGGCATCTATCGCGCTGATGAAGGCGTCTATGCTCTCTTCCTCGTTGTAAACGGGCACGACCAGAGAGAGTCGAAAATCGGCACGGGACATGGAAACTTCCTTATTGAAAGAATTATTTTATAAGACTACTACCGGGATCTTCAGCTTCACTGAGCGACGGTCAGACGTACCGACTGGACGTTGAGCGGTGTCGGAGCGGAGAGCGCCAGGAAGTTGGGATGCTTGGGATCGGCCGTCAGGGAGTCGCCCGGCAGGTTGAGCCGGATCTCGTTGATGCCCGCCTTGGCCAGCTTGACCGTGGTGGTGAAATCATGACCCAGGGCCACCTTGAGCAGGGTGCCTGCTTCCGGGCTGTTGATCCTGGCCTGGATGGTGAGCTGCTCAGGTTGGGCCTGCTGCTTGGGCAGCACGAAATAGAGGCCTCCCTTGCCACTGAGCTGGGTACCCTCGGCACTGGGCTTCTTGGCCCAGCCTTCGCTAGAGAGGAAGCGGCTCGGTTTGGTCAGGTTGAGCTCGTTGCCCGGCTGGTAAGTCATGCTGGAGTTGTGCTCCCAGAAGCGGGTCTTGCCTTCCAGGTAATAGAGCTTGTAAGCCAGGCTCACGTTGGGGTGAGCGGCCAGGTAGAGGGTGTAAAGGTAAAAACCGCTCAATGCCAGTATGGCAGCCAGAAAACCGAACTTTTTGTAGGTCATATTACTCACTCGATGCCCGACGGATAGGTAGGCTGGATTCGCGCATATGCTAATCCAATTGCAAAAAAAGCATAGTGGATCACAAAAATAAATTTGCTCACATATTAACCCCCAATCCCCCTGCAGACCAAGGGACTTTGGGGTCGTGCGCATCCTGCCTTCGCGGCGGGCTTGCAGCGCGGCCTGGGGCCCTGTCCCGCCCATGGCCGCATCAGGCAAATGGCTGATATTGCGCATTGCTGTGGCAGGATCTGTCGCCATTTCCCTTTGGCAGAATTAAGATGAGCCGTCCCGCCGTCAAGGATGACTCATGAGACTGCTAGCCCTGTGCCTGCTCTGCTGCCTGCCCCTTCACTCGCTGTTGGCCCAACCGCTCTGTACTTCTCCCCTGCGCGTCGGTTTCGACGACTGGCCCCCTTATCACTATTACCAGCAGGAGAACGGCCGCCGTGAGCTGCGCGGCTTCGCGGTCGAGTATCTCAACGCCGTCTCTGCCAGGCTGGGCTGCCGCCTCGTCTATCTGGAGCGTCCCTGGAAGCGGGGGTTGCACGATCTGGAACTGGGTCGGCTGGACATCGCCATGGAAGCCTATTTCGTTGAAGAGAGGACGCGCTATGCCTGGTTCTCCACCGCCTACAACCCGGGGCGCACGGCACTCTGGGTGCGCAAGTCCGGTGACAAGGGGGAGCAGGATCTGGCGAGCTGGCTGGCCAGGGGCAACAGGCTGGGGGTGACCAGGGACTACAACTATGGCCCCGAGATAGCCCGTCTGCTGCAGCGCTACCGTGCCCAGGTGAGCGAGGTCAATGACGTGCAAAACTATCGCAAGCTGCAACTGGGACGGATAGACGGATTTCTTGGGGATATTCTGGCCACCCCCTGGGGTCTGAAGAGAGAGGGACTGGCAGAGGAGATAGTCCCCCATATCATGGGGGTCTATGAGACGCCGACCTTCTTCATGCTGAGCAAGAAGACCTTGTCGGAGGCGTTTGTGCAGCGTTTCAACCAGGCGCTCGAGGCCGTTGGCAAGAGCGGGGAGCATGCGCTCATCTGGCGCCGTTACGTGCCCGCCCGCTAGCAAAGTCGCCAGCATTCACGCATCATGGGCACCTGACCGTGGCGCCTGACAGGCCGAAGTGAACCGATATGAGGTAAGCGTGGTAAGAAGCATGGGTAAGAAGTATTGGTTGGCATTGGCAAACCTTATCTGGCTGGGCTGCTGGCCGGCGGGAATGGTCCAGGCCAGCGCAGAACAGATGGTGGTGGCCAGTCCCAGCATCCAGCATGACTGGTATCAGAACAGCACCGCAGAGCAGGCGCGCCATGAGCTGGAACTGCAGCTGCAGGAGGCGGTGCTTGCCCAGCTGCACCCGGATTTCTACCGGCTCTGGCAGCAGTTGCAGAAGACCCCGGCCGACAGGCGCGGCGCCCTCTACGACGAAGCCTTCGGCAAGCTGGCGCGTTTCCAGCAGGCCTGGCGTGCCATGGATCTGGTCGCCCGCGAGCAGATGCAGACCCTCAAGCTCGATCTGACCAAGCCCCTGGCCCACGAGCCCCTGGGTGACAACCTGCTGGATCAGGTCAAACAGCTCAGGCCCCAGGTCGCCGAATACGAGGCCGTGCGCGACGAAGTGCGCAAGCTGCTGGCCATGCCGATGGCCAAGCACTGGCCGACCCTGGACATGCCGACCCTGCGGGCCGGGGAGAGCGCCACCGAGCTTGGGCAGATCCGCTCCATCCTCAACGAATTGGGAGACGGTGCCCCCACCCATCAGGACAGCCTCTACGACGCGGACACCGAGCAGGCCATCAAGCAGTTCCAGCGCCGCCACGGCCTGACCGCCGACGGCATCATAGGTCGCCAGACCCGCTCCTGGCTCAATACCGGGCCGCAAGTGCGTGCCAGCCTGCTGCTGCGCAACCTGTGGCGCCGGGATCTGGTGGATCACCTCGCCGGTCGCTACGTGCTGGTCAACATCCCGGATTACCGCCTGAGCGTGGTGGAGTCCGGCAGCGAGGTCTTCACCAGCCGGGTCATCGTCGGCAAGGAGCAGCGGGCCACCCCCATCCTCGCGAGCGAGATCCGCTCCATCGTGCTCAACCCCGCCTGGCACGTGCCGCGCTCCATCCTGAGCAAGGACATTCTGCCCAAGCTGGGTCGGGATCCCGCCTATCTGGACCGCGAGCAGTTCGAGGTGATCGACGGCGAGGGCAATCCGGTGCAGTTCAGCGAGGATGGCTGGCACCATGCGCTGGCGTCGGGTTTCCCTTACCGGTTGCGGCAAAAGCCGGGGGATCACAATGCCCTGGGGCGCTACAAGTTCTACCTGCCGAACAACGACGCCATCTATCTGCATTCGACGCCGCGCAAGGCCCTGTTCGAGCAGGGGGCGCGAGCCTTCAGCTCCGGTTGTATCCGGGTCGAGCACGCAGACGATCTGGCCGAGCTGCTGCTCGCCGACTCCCGCTATCAGCCGGACAAGGTGGCCAGCATACTGAAAGAGACCCAGACCAAGTGGCTGCCGTTGACCACCCCTATCCCTGTCTTCACCGTCTACTGGAGCAGCTGGATCGACGAAGAGGGGCGCCAGCAACTGCGCAATGACATTTACGGATTCGATCGAGTGAGCTTCCAGAGCCGCTTGCTGTGATCCCCGCCACAGAGTGAAGCGCCCGGCTCCTGCCGGGCTTTTTCATGGGCCTTTGCGGTTTGACATGACTTTTACGGGCGGGTAGTTTCGGCCTCTGTATCATATTCATTCACCACTGTTACTTCACTCTGGAATGGACGGACAACGGATGCTGGACCAAGAGATAAGCCGACGCCGTCTGCTGCTGGGGGCCGGTTGCCTGATGGGGGCCAGCCTGCTGTCGTTCCCGGCCGTGGCGAGCCGCAGCACGACGGGACGTGAACTCAGCTTCTTCAACCTCAATACCGGCGAGCGAGTCAACGCCAGCTATTGGGAGAATGGCCGTTATCTGAACGATGGCCTGGCGGAGCTCAACCATATCTTCCGCGACTATCGCCGCAACGAGGTGTTCAACATCGACAGGAAGCTGTTCGATCAGCTGTTCCTGCTGCAGCACAAGCTGGGCCGCAAGGGGGAAATTCAGCTCATCTCTGGGTATCGCTCCCCGGCCACCAATCGCCAGAAGCGCCAGCGCAGCCGTGGTGTCGCCAAGCACAGCTACCACACCCTGGGGCAGGCGGTGGATGTGCGCATCCCCGGCGTGCAGCTGGCGCACCTGCGCAAGGCGGCCCTGAACCTCAAGGTCGGCGGCGTGGGTTACTACCCCTCCGACAACTTCGTCCACCTGGATACCGGCCCGGTGCGCAGCTGGTAACGGGTTGGCACAGGGTGGCCTTGAGCTGCTAGGCTCTGGACACTATCCAGAGGAGAGACAGATGAAGCATATTTTGCTTGGCGGGCTGATCGCCCTGCTGCTGGCCGGGTGCAGCAAGCTGAACCGGGAAAACTACGACAAGCTGAAGATGGGGATCACCTATGCCGAGGCGAGCGCCATCCTCGGCAAGGCGGAGCGTTGCGACGATGCGCTCGGCACCACCAGCTGTATCTGGGGCGGTGAGGGCAAGAATATCAAGATCCGTTTCATCGCCGACAAGGCCACCTTCTTCAGTTCGGAAGGGATCAACTGAGTCAGTCTTTTCACTGTCATCAGCAACAAAAAAGCGCCATCCGGCGCTTTTTTGTTGCGTGCAATCCAGCCGATCCGGCCAGAAACTGGCGCGCTCAGTGGGTGGCGTACTGGTAATTGAAGGTGGGGAGTCCCCACTTGAAGCGCACCGCCAGCAGTCGCAGCACGAAGCCGATGCCGATGGCCCCGAAGGCGGCCCAGTCATTGGGCAGGCCCTGATCCAGCGCGAAGCAGTAGAGGGCGGCTGTCACCAGGGAGACGGCGGCGTAGAGCTCACGCTTGAACACCAGCGGGATGCGCTGGCACAGGAGATCCCGCAGCACGCCGCCAAAGACGCCTGTTACCACCGCCATGATGCAGGCGATGCCGGCCCCGTGGCCCATCTCGAGCGCCCGGGCGGCGCCAAAGATGGAGAAGACCACCAGCCCCAGGGCATCGAGGGCCAGGAACAGCTTGCCGAGATAGCGCATCAGCGGGGCCGAGATGACGCCCACCATGGCCGCCCCCGCCACCAGCAGCACATATTCGGGGTGCTCCACCCAGAGCAGGGGGTAGTGGCCCAGCAGCACATCCCGGATGGTACCTCCCCCTATGGCCGTCGCCGAGGCGATGATGACGACACCAAACAGATCCATCCGCCGCCGACCCGCCGCCAGCGCGCCAGTCATCCCTTCGGCCACCAGGCCGAGCAAGAAGAGTGCATGTAACATGAGTTATCCCAGGGTGCGAGAAAGGCCCGCATCCTAACAAGCCTGGTCTGGCACGACAAGCACTCTCATGTTTGCATTAGATTAAGTAATGAAAAGGGGGCTTATGCCCCCGTTTTTGGTTATGAGTGCTCGGCTCAGCGGCGAAGCTGCTCGCTGCGATACTGATCCACCCACATGGCGGTGGCGCCACAGATGGCGACCGGCATCACGAACAGATTGACCACGGGAATGGCGGAGAAGAGGGTGACCAGGGCACCGAAGCTCAGGCACTTGCCGCGGCGCTGCTTCAAGGCATCGCGCATGGTGATGAAGTCGATCTTGTGGTTGTCGAACGGGTAGTCCACATACTGGATCGCCATCATCCAGGCGCTGAACAGGAACCAGAGCACGGGTGCCAGGGTCTGGCCCACCACCGGGATGAGGAACAGGATCAGGCAGCCGATGGCCTTGGGCAGGTAGTACTTCAGCTTGGTCCACTCGCGGCTGAAGGTGCGCGGCACGTCCTTGACCACGTCCAGCATGCCGGTGTCGCTCACCGCCTCGCCGGTGAGGATCTGTTCCACCTTCTCCGCCAGCAGGCCGTTGAAGGGGGCCGCTATCCAGTTGATCACCGAGCTGAAGATGAAGGAGAACACCACCAGTATGGTGATGAGGGCGATGGGCCACAGCAGGTAGTCGAGCCAGGAGAGCCAGCTCGGGATCTGCTGATGGAGCCAGGCGAACAGGCCGTCGAGTTGCAGCAGCAGGGCATAGAAGGCGCCGGCAAACAGCACGAAGTTGACCAGCAGGGGGATCAGCACGAAGGTGCGGATCCCCGGCTGGCGAATGAGGGAGAAGCCGCGCAGGAAGTAGTCTGCACCGCTGACCGAATCTTTGACCATGTGAGGAGATTGGCTCATCTGAGATCCATCAATGAATGGGTAGGGTGCCAGCATATTACAAACAAGCCTCCAATTTGGTAAAGTCGCGAACTATTCCCGAAATCCCGTCCGGTCAGGCCGGACGTCGGATGATATGGGTGTGCTGGCTGCCTACGTAGTCCCAACAAGGCCGGGTTCGGATCTGGTAAAGTCGCGAACTATTCCCGATATCCCGTCCAGTCAGGCCGGATGCTGGATGATATTCGTGGGCTGACTACCTGCGCACGACCAACAAGGCCGGGTCCGGATCTGGTAAAGTCGCGAACTATTCCCGATATCCCGTCCGGTCAGGCCGGACGTCGGATGATATTCGTGGGCTGACAGCCCGCCCGCCGCCTCTTCATTTTGCCACTGACACGGGTCGCCATGCGTCTGAAACTGATCAAACTCGCCGGCTTCAAGTCGTTCGTCGAGCCGACCCGCATCGAACTGTCGGCCGACATGACCGCCGTGGTGGGCCCCAACGGCTGTGGCAAATCCAATGTCATCGACGCCGTGCGCTGGGTGCTGGGGGAGAGCTCGGCCCGCCACCTGCGCGGGGAGAACATGACGGACGTCATCTTCAACGGCTCCATCAACCGCAGCCCCCACGGCCGCGCCTCGGTGGAGCTGGTGTTCGACAATCCCCACAACCGGGTGCCCGGTGAATTTGGCCGTTATACCGAGATCTCGGTGCGCCGCGAGGTGCTGCGTGACGGCTCCAACCACTACCAGATCAACGGCCAGAAGTGCCGTCGCAAGGATGTGACCGATCTCTTCCTCGGCACCGGCCTGGGCCCGCGCAGCTACGCCATCATAGAGCAGGGCACCGTCAGCCGGCTGGTGGAGTCGCGCCCGGCGGACCTCAAGCTCTTCATGGAAGAGGCCGCCGGGGTCTCCCGCTACAAGGAGCGGCGCCGGGAGACAGAGCAGCGCATCCGTCACACCCAGGAGAACCTGGAGCGCCTCGGCGACATTCGTGGCGAGCTGGGTTCCCGCCTCGAGCACCTCAAATCCCAGGCCGAAACCGCCGAGCGCTACAAGCAGCTCAAGAGCCGCAGTCGCGCCGCAAGGGCCGAGCTCATCGGCTCCGAGCTGTGGGCGCTGGAGACCCGCCTCGGCGAGGCCAAGAACGAGCTGGCCCAGGCAGAGCAGGCGCTGGCGGCGCTCGATGCCAAGCGCACCGCGGGCGAAGGGCGCCACGTCACCCTGTCGGTGGCCCGCCAGGAGGCCCAGGCCGAGCAGGCGAGTCGTCAGCAGCAGATCTTCCTCGGCGGCCAGGCCATCGCCCGTCTCGAACAGCAGCAGCTTCACCAGACCGAGCTCGGTCGCGACTGGCAGGTGCGGCGTCAGGCTCTCGGCGAGCGCATCGACGGCATCAAGGCCCAGCTGGCCAGCCAGCAGGATCAGCAGGCCGAGGGTGTCCTCCAGGGGGAGGTGGAGTCGGCTCGCCTCGAGCAGTGTGAGCAGTTACTTGCCGATCAGCAGGCCGTTCGCCTCGCGGCTGGCGAGCGGCTTGAGCTGGCCCGCCAACACCAGCAGCAGTGGCAGCAGCAGCTCGGCCAGGCACAGGGCAGGCTCAACCAGACCCGTGCCCAGCGAAGCGGCCTGCAGGAGCTGCAGGCCAAGACCCGGCTGGCGCGACTCAAGCTGGAGGATGAACAGGCCGGCCCCCTCGGCGGGGAAGGTGAGAGCCTGCAGCCCGCGCTGGATGCCCTGTCGGATGCGCTGGCACTCTCTCGTGCCCGCCACGAGGCGTTGGAACAGGCGTGGCAGGCCGGCGTGGCCAGCCACGAGGCCCTCAAGGGACAGCGGGATCGGCAGGGCGGCCTGTTGCGCGAGCTCGGCGCCCGCCTCACAACCCTTGATCAGATTTTGGGGGAGCAGATGCAGGGCGCGACCCTGGCGGATCGGCTGCAGGTCGCTCCCGAGTGGGCCCAGGCGCTGGACAAGGTGCTCGGGCGCTGGCTCACCGCCCAGCCGGGGGACCAGTGCAACCTCGAGCAGGGCGGGCTCTGGATTGGCCCGGCTCACCCTGCGGTGCCCGGCACCCTGGCGGCCCGGCTCGAGGGGGATCACATCCCCGCCTTCCTCAACGTCATCTGGCTGGCCGATGACAGGGAGGCGGCCCTGGCCCGCCAGTCATCCCTCCTGGCCGGTGAGTCTGTGCTGACCCCGGCGGGGGACTGGTTTGGCCCGAACTGGGCCGATCTCGGCCAGGGCGGCGCCCTCGGCACCCTGGCGCTGCTCGGTGAACGTGAGCGGTTACACACCGAACTGGCCGCTGGGGAGCAGGCGCTGGTTCAGCTCGATGCCCAGTTGAAGGCCGCCGATGCCGACCGTGCCCATTTGCACAGCGCCCTTGAGGCGAGCCAGCGCACCCTGCGCGAGCAGGAGCAGAAATGGCAGCAACTGCGGGAAGCCTGGAGCCTGCAGCAGGGTCAGCGTCAGGAGCGGCTGCTGCGCCTCGGCCAGCTGGGGGAAGAGTTGACCCGGCTGGACAAGGAGCAGGCCGAGGAGGCCGAGCGGCTGACTGCGGTCCAGCAGCAGCTCGAGCTGGAAGAGGCGCACCTTGCCGAGCTGCAGGAGCAGGGGGAGCCGCTGGCGGAGGCACTCTTGCTGGCCCAGGAGGGGGTCGCCAGTGCCGAGCGGGCGCTGGAGGAGGCGCGTGCGCGCCGGGAGCAGCAGCAGGCAAGCTGCCAGCGCTGGCAACTGGCGCAGCAAAATCTGGCGCAGCTCATCGCCCTGCGCGAGCAGGAGCTGGCCCGGCTCGGGCTGGAACTGGCCGAGCTCAAGGGGCCGGACGCCCAGGCGGTGCAGGACATCTCGCCCCTGCTGGCGGAGCAACGCAACCTGGAGGCGCAGCAGCTCGCCTGCCATCAGCGGCTCGCCGAGCTGGAGCGTCAGCTGACCGAGCTGGAGCAGGCCAGAAGCGCCGACCACAAGCAGCTGGTGGCCCTGCAGGAGAAGCTCGCCCAGCTCAGGCTGGAGCGGGAGCGCAACCTCACCCGTCGACAGGGGCTGCACGAGCAGTTCGAAGAGCTGGGCGTGCGTCTGGTGGATCTCGATCAGGCGGTGCTGATCGCCGCCGATCGCGGCAAGCTGCGCCAGGAGATCCAGACCCTGGAGACACAGGTGGAGGCACTTGGCGCCATCAACCTGGCGGCGCTGGAGGAGTATGAAGAGGCGAAAACCCGGGCAAGCTACCTGGAAAACCAGTGCCAGGATCTGGAGCAGGCGCTGGAAACCCTGAGCCAAGCCATTAAAAGAATTGATAAAGAAACACAAATACGCTTCCGCGACACTTTCGATAAGGTCAACGAAGATTTAAAATCCCTGTTCCCGAAAGTGTTCGGGGGGGGCAGTGCCTGGCTTGAGCTGACCTCGGACGATCTTTTGGAAGCCGGAGTGAGCATCATGGCAAGACCTCCGGGCAAGAAGAATGCTACCATTGCCCTGCTTTCCGGGGGGGAGAAGGCGTTAACCGCCCTTGCGCTGGTTTTTGCCATCTTCAGACTCAATCCAGCACCCTTCTGTCTGCTGGATGAGGTGGATGCACCGCTCGATGAAGTGAACGTGGGTCGCTTCTGTTCTCTTGTCAAAGAGATGTCGAGCACAGTACAGTTCGTTTACATCAGTCATAATAAGGTCTCCATGGAGATGGCCGAGCAGCTGATAGGCGTCACGATGCAAGAGCCCGGGGTTTCTCGCATCGTGTCGGTTGACATCGGTGAAGCCGTCGCTTTGGCTGAGCAAAACTAGAAAGAGAAGCAGCTAATGCAGGAATTGCGTTACATCTTGGTTGCCCTGGGCGGTATTGCCATCGCGGCATTGCTCATTCACGGGTTGTGGAGCAACAGAAAGAACCGTCAGGCACCGATCAAGGAAAAACCCCTGGGTCGGATGGAATCCAAGTCACGGGATCGTGACAGCGATGCGTTTGACAGCGATGGCATCGGTCAGGTGCGCGTGGTCAGCGGTGGCCGTCGTGCCGAGCCCAAGCTGCGCAACGACGAGGCCCATCAGCCGGAACCCCGCCGTGCCGCCACAGTGCCCGCCTTCGATGAGGACGAGGATGACGAGCTGCCGCCGCCTGTGGTGCGCAAGCCTGCCCCCCGTCCGGTGACGCCGCCCCCCGTCTATGAAGAAGAAGACGAGTATGAGGAGCCGAGCGCCGAGCCTGTCGAAGAGGTGCCTGCCGCGCCGGTACGCAAGCCTGCCCAGGTGATCCGCCGCACCCCGGTGCACCGCTCCCGCCCCCAGCGCGAACCCATGATGCAGCCACTGGACGACGAGCCGCTGGTGGAGCCTGCTTACGCCCAGGCGCCGACCTTCGGTGCCCGCGAGCCCGCGCCGCAACAGCAAGCCCGCTATGCCCAGCCTGCGCCTGCGTACGAAGAGCCCGATTATGATGACGAGCCCGCCTACGAAGAGCCGGTCCAGGTGGCCGAGCCCGTCCAGGAGCTGCCGCCGGTCGAGAAGATCTGGCAGGATGTCTATGTCATCAACCTGATGGCCCGTCCTGGTCACGATCTGCAAGGGGCGACCCTGCTCTCCTCCCTGCTGGCGCTGGGCTTCAAGTTTGGCGAGATGGACATCTTCCACCGTCACGAGGATCTCAACGGCAAGGGTGAAGTGCTCTTCTCCATGATCAACATGGTCAAGCCGGGTACCTTCAACCCCTACCGCATGGAGCAGTTCAGCACCCCGGGTGTGTCCCTCTTCATGCAGCTGCCCCTGCGCAGCAATGCGGCCTTTGCGTTCGAGCACATGCTGCAGGCGGCGGATCAGCTGGCAAGCGATCTCGATGCCATGCTGACCGATGCCTCGCGCAGCCCGCTCAGCGACGACGACATTGCCCGTTATCGCCATGAGCTGGCCGCCTACGAGGCCAGCCGCGACTGATGCGCCATGTGGCCTCAGCCATGAAAAGTGCGGTACCCAGGTGCCGCATTTTCATTTCTGCCCCAGACTGATTGTTCCATCACACTTCGAGACTTCTTCATGAGCGACATCCTCTCCCGCCACCGTCAACTGTGTGAACTGCTCACCGAATATGGCCATCAGTACTATGTGCTGGACAACCCCACGGTACCGGACGCCGAATACGATCGCCTGATGCGCGAGCTGATCGCGCTCGAGACCGAGCACCCCGAGCTGAAAACCCCGGCCTCCCCCAGCGTGCGGGTCGGCGGCCAGCCGCTCTCGGCCTTCAGCCAGGTGCGTCACGAGATCCCCATGCTGAGCCTGGACAACGTCTTCAGCGCCGAAGAGCTGCAGGCCTTCGAGCAGCGCATGCGCGATCGCCTCAAGCGCGAGCTGAACTTCACCTTCTGCTGCGAGCCCAAGCTGGACGGTCTGGCGGTCAGCCTGCTCTATGTGGACGGCCAGCTGGTGCAGGCGGCCACCCGGGGCGATGGCGCCACGGGGGAGGAGATCACCGAGAACGTGCGCACCATCAAGGCCATTCCGCTTGTCCTGCGGGGTACTGGTTGGCCTGCGCGACTGGAGGTGCGTGGCGAAGTCTTTATGCCCAAGGCCGGTTTCGAGGCGATGAATGCCAGGGCGCTGGCCGCAGGGGAGAAGGTGTTCGTCAACCCGCGCAACGCTGCCGCCGGCAGCCTGCGCCAGCTCGATTCCCGCATCACCGCCAGCCGTCCCCTGAGCTTCTACGCCTATGGCGTGGGCATTGGCGGCGACGAGCTGGGGAACTCCCACTTCGCTCGCCTCAACCAGCTCAAGGCTTGGGGGCTGCCGCTCAGTCCCGAGGTGAAGCTGAAAGAAGGCGCCGCCGGTTGCCAGGCGTTCCACGACGACATCCTGGCCCGCCGCAGCGAGCTGCCCTACGAGATCGACGGCGTGGTCTACAAGGTGGACGACATAGCGCTGCAACAGGAGCTCGGTTTCGTGGCCCGGGCCCCGCGCTGGGCCACGGCCCACAAGTTCCCGGCAGAAGAGGAGATGACGGAGCTTGAGAACGTCGAGTTCCAGGTGGGCCGTACTGGCGCCGTAACCCCGGTGGCCAAGCTCAAGCCGGTGTTCGTCGGCGGTGTCACCGTCTCCAACGCCACCCTGCACAATGCCGACGAGATAGCGCGCCTTGGCGTCATGATCGGCGATACCGTGATAGTGCGCCGGGCGGGGGATGTGATCCCGCAGATCGTCGCCGTGGTGGAGGCCCAGCGCCCTGCGGATGCCCGCGAGATCCTCTTCCCCACCCAGTGCCCGGTGTGCGGCTCGGCGGTGGAGCGACTGGAAGGGGAGGCGGTGACCCGCTGCTCCGGCGGCCTGTTCTGCGAGGCGCAGCGCAAGGAGGCGATCAAGCACTTCGCGGCGCGGCGCGCCATGGACGTGGACGGCCTGGGTGACAAGATAGTGGAGCAGCTGGTGGACAAGGGGCTGGTGAAGACCCCGGCGGATCTGTTTAGCCTCAACGCCATCCAGCTGGCCGGTCTCGAGCGGATGGGGCAAAAATCTGCCCTCAATCTGGTGGCCGCCATCGACAAGGCCCGCAGCACCACCCTGCCGCGCTTCCTGTTTGCCTTGGGCATTCGCGAGGTGGGAGAGGCGACCGCGCTGAACCTGGCCAACCACTTCCTCACCCTGGATGCCCTGCGCGCCGCCTCGGTGGAGCAGCTGCTCGAGGTGGCCGACGTGGGGGACATAGTAGCCAAGCACGTCTACTACTTCCTGCGCCAGCCCCACAACATAGAGGTGCTCGACGCCCTGCTGGCCGCCGGCATCCACTGGCCGGCCATCGAGAAGAGGGAGGCTGCGCAGCAGCCCTTCGCCGGCAAGACCTTCGTGCTGACCGGTACCCTCACCACCTTGTCCCGCAACGATGCCAAGGCGGCGCTGCAGGCCCTGGGGGCCAAGGTGGCGGGATCTGTGTCGGCCAAGACAGATGTGCTGGTGGCGGGGGAAGCCGCAGGCTCCAAGCTCGCCAAGGCGCAGGAGCTCGGCATCACCATCTGGACCGAAGAAGAGTTGCAGGCGGCGATCCAGCCCTGAGTTGACAGGGGCGCAATAAAACAGACCCGGCCAGCTGGCCGGGTCTGTCGTTTTCGGGCTCAGTCGACATAGCTCACCCGCCCCTGCCATCTTGATGGGGCCTCAAGCTGCCAGCGTGCCAGCTCGCTCTTGCTGAACAGGTATTCACCGCGCTGGGCGGCGCGGGGGGAGAGGGCCTGTGGCGCCGTACCCGCCAGTATGGCGTTGGCGAGCTCTGCCGCCTTCTCCCCCTGGGTGCGACCATCGAGCACCAGGCCGCCTATGGTGCGGCCCGGCCCCACCGCAAACTCCCAGAAACCGAACAGGGGCACGGGGCTGTGGGCGCTGGTCCAGGCCAGCACCTGCTGCTCGCTCACATGCAGCCCCTGTTCGTCGGTGAGGGTGTGATAGAGGCCGAGGAAGAGAGCCTCATAGCCGTTCTGCCGGCTGGCGAGCACCGCCTCCTGCCAGCGCCTGTAGTCGTTGAATTGCCGGCTGCTCACCCGGGTCTGGCCGACCCGCAGCTCGCTGCGCCCCTTGAACTCCTCCTCGATGGCGGTGCGCGACACCTCGCTCTCGTCAAACAGCACCAGCGCCTTGCCGATGCCGCCCATCAGCTGGCTCATCTCGCTGATGTTGCGCTTGAGCAGGGGGCGTTCCAGCACGCCGGTGATCAGAGGGTGCCCGACCAGCCCCTTGGGGCGCGGGTTTTCGTTCATGCCGAGAAACACCACTGGGGTGCCCAGGGCGGCGATGGGGCGGGCGAGGGCGTTGATGGCGTTGTCATCCCCGAGCACCACCAGGGCCGGCTTGCGTGCTTGATAGGCCGCCATCCCCTGGCTGACGAGCTGCTCCCGGGTCTGCTGAGGCTGACGCTTGGTATCCAGGTAGAGGTGGCTGATGTGGTGCTCGCCCTTGAGGTGCGTCTTCAGGCCGGCGCTGTAGCTCTGATCCCACAGATTGGCCTGATGGTAGCTGCTGATCACCAGGATCTCGGCGGCCAGCAGCTGGAGCGGGAATAGGGCTAACAGGAGCCACACCTTGGTCACGTTCATTTTCCATTGGCAGGACACTGCACCCATTATGTGCGTTCCGGCTGTTGGTTGCCTCGGTCAATTGTTGTCAGATGGTGCCATCCTCCCCCGGGGCTCTCCATCGGGCGCCAGCCCGCACCCCGTCTGGGATGCGCACAAATGGCCTCTTTTGACGCTGACTGTGAACTGCGCCACTCCTTCCAAAACCTGTCCTGGATCAAGAAACGGGTCATCGCTTTGGGGCCTAATAGCTACCACATATAGGGGTTAGCATAAAAAAAATACCCATATATAGTGTTATCAAGCTGTGCATAAGTCGTCTCCCTCTCAGCGTCAGCCCGGGCCTCTCAGGCCCCGGCTGAATGCATGTGCGCCGGGGATAGGGTGTGGAGAAGGGGACTCAACAAGGGTGAGCCCAGGGTGGCTGCCAGGCCTTTAATGCGGGGAAAATCGATGAAACCGGTAGTGATCAAACGTGATGGATGTCGCGCACCATTCAATGGCCAGCTGATCGCCGAGGCGGTGAGCCGGGCGGCGGAAGCGGTCAATCAGGCCAATCCGGCGCTGGCACTGCGCATCTCAGGCGCGGTCAGCCAGGAGCTGGAAGGGCGGGGCGAGGTGGATATCCACGAGATCCAGAACCGGGTCGAGAACCATCTGATGGCGTCCGACGACAAGGCCATCGCCCGCGCCTACATCGAGTACCGTCACGACCGGGATCAGGCCCGCGAGGCCCGCGGCCGGCTGGCCCAGGAGATCCGTGGCCTGGTGGAGCAGACCAACGCGGCCCTGCTCAACGAGAACGCCAACAAGGACTCCAAGGTGATCCCGACCCAGCGCGACCTGCTGGCGGGCATAGTCGCCAAGCACTACGCCATCAGCCACATGCTGCCCCGCGAGGTGGTGCAGGCCCACGAGAGCGGCGATCTGCACTTCCACGATCTCGACTACTCCCCCTTCTTCCCCATGTTCAACTGCATGCTGATCGACTTGCAGGGGATGCTGACCCACGGCTTCAAGATGGGCAATGCGGAGATAGACACCCCCAAATCCATCAGCACGGCCACCGCCGTGACCGCCCAGATCATCGCCCAGGTGGCGAGCCACATCTACGGCGGCACCACCATCAACCGCATCGACGAGGTGCTGGCTCCCTATGTGACCATCAGCTGGCAGAAACACCGGGAAGTGGCCGAGGAGTGGGGCATCAGCGACGTGGACGCCTACGCCATGGCTCGCACCGAGAAGGAGTGCTACGACGCCTTCCAGTCCCTGGAGTACGAGGTCAACACCCTGCACACCGCCAACGGCCAGACGCCGTTCGTCACCTTCGGCTTCGGCCTCGGCGACAGTTGGGAGTCGCGCCTCATCCAGCGCGCCATCCTCGGCAACCGCATCGCCGGCCTTGGCAAGAACAAGAAGACCGCCGTCTTCCCGAAACTGGTGTTCGCCATCAAGGATGGCCTCAACCACAAGTTGGGAGATCCCAACTACGACATCAAGCAGCTGGCGCTGGAGTGTGCCTCCAAGCGGATGTATCCGGACATCCTCAACCATGACCAGGTGGTGCAGGTGACCGGCTCCTTCAAGACCCCCATGGGCTGCCGCTCCTTCCTCGGCGCCTACGAGGAGAATGGCGAGCTCATTCATGAAGGGCGCAACAACATAGGGGTGGTGAGCCTCAACCTGCCGCGCATCGCGCTCAAATCCCGTGACGAGGCGGATTTCTGGGACAAGCTGGATGCGGCACTGCGGGTGGCCAAGACGGCGCTCATGTACCGCATCAAGCGACTGGACGGCGTCAAGGCGCGGGTCGCCCCCATCCTCTATATGGAAGGGGCCTGCGGCGTGCGCCTCAAGGCGGACGACAACGTCAGCGAGATCTTCAAACATGGCCGCGCCTCCATCTCGCTCGGCTACATCGGGGTACACGAGACCATCAACGCCCTGTTCGGCACGCAGACTCATCTGTTCGACAGCGAGACCCTGCGCCAGAAGGCCATCGCCATCATCGCCCGCCTCAAGGCGGCCACCGACGAGTGGAAGGAGGAGACAGGCTACGGCTTCAGCCTCTACTCCACCCCGAGCGAGAATCTCTGTACCCGCTTCTGCCGCATCGACGCCAAGGAGTTCGGTGTGGTGGCCGGGGTGACCGACAAGGGCTACTACACCAACAGCTTCCACCTCGACGTGGAGAAGCAGGTGAACCCTTACGACAAGCTGGACTTCGAGGCGCCCTATCCGCCCATCGCCAGCGGCGGCTTCATCTGCTACGGCGAGTACCCCAACATCCAGCACAACCTGGAGGCGCTCGAAAACGTCTGGGACTACAGCTATGACAAGGTGCCCTACTACGGCACCAACACCCCCATAGACGAGTGCTACGACTGCGGCTTTACCGGCGAGTTCGAGTGCACCTCCAAGGGCTTCACCTGCCCGCGCTGCGGCAACCACGACCCCGCCAAGGTGTCGGTGACCCGCCGGGTGTGCGGCTACCTCGGCAGCCCGGATGCACGCCCCTTCAATGCGGGCAAGCAGGAAGAGGTGAAGCGCCGCGTGAAACATATGTAGGCCGAGCCCTCACCCTAGCCCTCTCCCAAAGGGAGAGGGAACCATCCGAGGTGCTGTTGGCGCCGCTTTGCTCCCTTCTCCCCTCGCGGGAGAAGGGCTGGGGATGAGGGGCCGCAATAGAGAGAGAAGATGCACTACCACCAATACTACCCGGTCGATGTGGTGAACGGCCCAGGCACCCGGGCCACCCTGTTTGTGTCGGGCTGCGAACACCAGTGCCCCGGCTGCTACAACCAGAGCACCTGGCGCCTCGATGGCGGCAAGCCGTTCGATGAGGCGATGAGCGATCGCATCATTGGCGATCTCAAGGATTCGCGTATCAAGCGGCGAGGTCTGTCGCTCTCGGGCGGCGATCCACTGCACCCGGCCAACCTGCCCCAGGTGCTGGCGCTGGTGAAACGGGTGCGGGCAGAGTGCCCCGGCAAGGACATCTGGTGCTGGACCGGTTATCGCTTAAGCGAGCTCACTCCGGCCCAGTGCGAGCTGGTCGCCCTGCTGGATGTGCTGGTGGACGGCAAGTTCGAAAAAGGGCTGGCGGACCCCGGCCTGCTCTGGCGCGGCAGCAGCAACCAGATCATTCACGACCTCAACGCCTGGCGGGAGCGAGAGCATAAGAGCCGGATCCCCTGCCAGCTACTGGGGTGACAATAGCAGCAACCAGATCATCCACGACCTCAACGCCTGGCGGGAGCGAGAGCATAAGAGCCGGATCCCTTGCCAGCTACTGGGGTGACAATAGCAGCAACCAGATCATCCACGACCTCAACGCCTGGCGGGAGCGGGAGCATAAGAGCCGGATCCCCTGCCAGCTGCTGGCCTGATCATTGCGCTTCCCTGGGGCTAGGTGTGCGCCAGCCACTGTCAGCTGAACCCTGGCTCAATCCCGGGCGAGAAAGGCGCGAAAGCTGTTCGCTGTGGTTTGCAGTTGTGGGCAAGGCTGTTTATGGTTAGCCCATCCGAATCACATGACATCTTTCATGAGGAACCATGAGATGAACAATTTGCTCAAGATCCTGCTGGCCATCTTCCTGCCGCCGGTCTGTGCCTTTATCCAGGTGGGGCTCAGCTTGCACTTCTTCATCAACATAGTGCTGACCCTGCTCGGCGGCCTGCCCGGCATGGTCCACGCGCTCTGGCTGGTGGTCAGCGACAAGCGCGCCTGAGTCATCCCCTTGCGAGAAAGGCCAACCCCAGGGTTGGCCTTTTTATTGCCCGCGAGAGTGCCTCGCCAGATGGGGACTTCCCGAATGAGCCTCACTGCCAGACACTGGTTGGCCGTTCAAGGAGCCGAGCGGTCACAGTACAAGGAGAGTTGAATGGGTTTGAAGCTAGTGTTGCTGGGGGTCGCCCTGATGCTGGGGGGCTGCGCCAGCCCCACCGCGAAGCTGAATCAGCCTCCGGTGGATATCGTCTGGGAAGATCTGCCCAGATACTGGGTTCAGGTGGGGCAGATAGGCGACTTCAATCCGGTCGGTGGATTGCCGAAGGAGAGGCCGGTGAAGGGCTGCGTGACCCTTCGTTACCTCATCGATTCCAATGGCGATCTGTTCAGTCCCGAGGTGCTGGAGTCCGAGCCCCCCGGCGTGCTGGATCTCATCGCCATCTCAGGGCTGGCGCAGGTGCGTTATCGGGTGTCCGAGCAGAATCCGCAAGCCATCCCGGTACGGGTTGTGGTCCGATATGACGTCGAAGTGAGATGACAAAGACCCCGGCCTTGGCCGGGGTCTTTGTCACTGCGGGGCTTATTGCTCCTTGCAGTCGTTGTAGCGGCTCTGCCACTCCCCGGCGTCATCGCGCATCTCCACGAAGCCTTCCTTCCCCTTGTTCCACCAGACCACCTCGTGATCGTCGGTGTAGCGGGCGCCGGAGGCGGAGACCGCCTGGGGCAGGGTGTAATCCTTGCCATCGGGCAGGGCGAGCTTGACGAAGTTCAGGCTCTCGTCCGAGAGGGAGAAGTAGCGCACCTGCACCTTCTGGTTCTGCTCGCACAGATAGGTGACGGGATCGCCCCCTGTCACCCCCAGCTTGCCGGCCCCCAGATCGCAGCCGCCGAGCAGGATCATACCCCCCATCCCCAGTAGAAAGAGCTTGGCGTGTTTCATGTCGCATCCTTTGTCGGTGTCATATGGGGTTGAGCCTAACAGGCTGGGGGATGAGTGCAACCTCATGGTGGGAGCCGTGCGTCGGGATGCGTCCGTCACCCGGTGCAACCGGCGGGCAAAAAAACGCCCCGCAGGGTTGCGGGGCGAAAGACAGCACATCCTTGGCCATTGGAAAGGGGATCAATAACCGAAACGGGTCGCCTCGAAACGGTTGAGCAGACGGTGAATGAGGTAGCAGGCCAGCAGGGTGGCGACGATGGCAAAGAGGATGCTGCTCACCCGGTAGAGGGCGCTGAACACCAGATCGTTGCCCGGGGTCAGGTACTGGCCAAACAGTATGCCGAGGGTGGTGAGGGCGCCGAAGCCGACCCCGGAGCCGCTCGCCTCCTTCACATGGGCATGGCTGAACAGCATGGCTCCGAGCCAGAGCAGGGGGGTGACCAGCAGGAGTAGACCGGACCAGTCGTAGAGCACCAGCTGCCCCAGGATGCCGAAACTCACCCCCAGCAGGGTGCCCATGGCGCGCTTGCGGGCGTAGCTCAGGGCCCCGTCCCAGTGCATGGGGAAGAGCACCAGCAGGGTGGTCGCCTGGGCGGACATGGAGTCGCGCAGATCGAACAGCTGGAAGACCAGGAACGACAGGGTGGCGATGCTGGCGCCGAGCAGGGCCTCGTGGCGCATCCGGTGTGGCGCCTTGGGAGAGGGGGCGGGGGCAGGCCGGGGCTCCACGTCCGGGATCAGGGCCGTCATCAGGTAGGCGATGAGCACCGACAGGATGCTGGCCCAGAGGTTGCTGAAGATGAGATCGTTCAGATCTGTCCCGGGATAGCTGGCAAAGTGCAGCATGATGCTGAGGCTGAGCACGCCGTTGGCGCCGAACAGGAAGAGGCTGCCCCGGGACATGGCGGCGAAACGGTAGAGGAACAGCAGGAAGACGAGGGGGGTCATCAGCCCGGGATGACTGCCGAACAGGCCGCCCAGCAGGCCGACCTCCAGCCCGCACATGGCGGCCGAGGCGATGAGCTGGCGGGCGGCGTGGCCGTTCATCACGGGGATCATGCCGAGCAGCAGCACAGGGGTGACGGTGAAGAAGACCCCGTTGCTCCAGCCGAAGATCTTGCACAGTACAAACCCCAGGGTGCAGCCGAAGGCGATGCGCAGACACTGGCGCAGCTCGTTGGCGGTGAGGGGTCTGTGCCACAGGTTCATGGTCGTCATCTCAGTAGATGTAGTGCAGCAGGCTGAGCAGGCGGATCTGGCCGCGGGCAAAGAACGCGCTGAGGGCGTTGTCCGGCAGCAGCTGGACAGTGGCGCGGGCCCCGGCCGGCAGATGGGCGGGCAGCTGATCCAGGGTCAGGTGCAGACGCAGTCGCTGGGCATCCCGCACCCAGCGGTCGGACTCGATGGGGTTGGCCAAGAGGCCGTTGGCGTCGAACTGGCCGGCGCTGACCCCGGCGTCCAGGCTGGCGACCCGGGCCGGATAGAGGCGGCCTGGCTCGCCGTCGAAGGCGACCAGCGCGCGGCTTTCCGGGGTGATGTGACGCAGGCTCTTCTCGCGAAAATCGGCGATCACGTCCACCTGCTCCGAGACCAAGGCCAGCAGGGGAGCGCCCGCCGTGGCCACGCTGCCCGGCTTGAGCTGCAGGTTGGTGATGATGCCATCCTGGCTCGCATGGACCTGGCTGTAGGTGAGGTTCAGCTCGGCCTGGGCGAGGCGGTTGCGCGCCTGGCGCAGCAGCAGGTTGTCGTCACCGGCCAGGCCGCGGTTGACGCGAGCCTGCTCCATGCGGGCCTGGCTGGCCAGCAGGTTGGCACGGGCGGTGCGGGCGGCGCTGTCGGCGTCATCTTTCTGCTGCTCAGACACCATGTGGCGGCGATAGAGGGTATCGATGCGCTCGGCCTCCCGCTGTTTCTGGGCGGTCTGGGTCTGCAGCGAGCTGAAGTCGGCGGCGGCGGCGTTCAGGGTCGCATCCAGCTGGCGATTCTGTTGCTCGGCCTGATCCAGGGCGAGTCTGGCCTGCTCGACCGCGAGCTCGAAGGGGGCCGGATCCAGCACGAACAGCAGATCCCCCTGTTTGACGTGCTGGTTGTTCACCACTGCCACTTCGACCACCTTGCCGCTGACCTGGGGCGCCATCTTGGTGACGACCCGGGTGGCCATGGCCTGGGGGGTGAGGGGCATCTTGATGTCGGCCAGCAGGAAGTAGCCGAACACCAGGACGAAGCAGGCCATGGCCCACTTGATCCAGCGCTTGAATTGTTGATCCGGGGTCATCTTATTCTCTCTCTTCATGCTGGGCACCGATCTTGCCGAGGGCGTTGGCGGAGATCCGGTGCACTATCTCTTCAAACTGGGCCAGCTCCTGCTGGCTGATGCCGGTGAGCAGCTCCCGGCGTATCTCCATGATGCGATCCTCGATCTGGTCGAGCAGCGCCTTGCCGGCCGGGGTCAGGGTGACGATGCGGGCGCGCTTGTCCTGGCTGCAGCAGTGGCGCTCCACCAGTCCCTGCTCTTCCAGCTGACCCAGGGTGCGCATCAGGGAGGGCAGCTCTATCTCCAGCGCCTCGGCCAGGGTCTTCTGGCTGAGGTGGCCGCCGAGGCGACTCAGCTTCCAGAGCGCGGTCCAGCGCGGATGGGTCAACCCCAAGGGGGCCAGCTCGATATCGGCCACGGTGCGCCACAGTCGGTGCAATCGTCCGACTCGCTCGGCGAGGGAGAGCTCGCGCAACATCTCCAGATCCTTTTTCATGGCAGACACCTCATATACTTAGCCTGCTAAGCATTATATTTATTTAGCAGGCTAAGTAAAGCGTGATTCAGCTCACATTCAGTCTCGGGGCCGGGGACGCGGGGAGGGCAATGGTGCTTAAGGTTTCAATGTTTTTATATGGCTTTGCAGGGCCGCTAACCGACAGCAGAGGAGGGGATACGTAGAGTGGCGCCACACCACAAGCTGGAGCATAACAATGAAAAACCTCTCTACCTCCGAAGTACAGATGAAGGGCGCCTGGGGCGACCAGCAGATCGCCGGCATGCCCATGATGATCTTCCTCGGGCTCGCCACCTGCGTCCTCTACGCAGGCTGGAACGGCTCATTGCCACTCGGCATGGTCGGTGCCCTGGCGCTGATGTTCGTGCTCGGCACCCTGCTGAGCGAGCTGGGCGAGCGGATCCCCCCGATACGGGAGTACCTGGGGGGCGGCACCATACTCGCCATCTTCGGCGGCGCCGCCCTGTTCGAGTACAGGATACTGCCGGCCGAGGCGGGTGAGGTGATCACCCGCTTCATGAAGGAGGGGGGCTTTTTGAACTTCTTCATCGCCAGCCTGGTGACCGGCTCGGTGTTCGGCATGAGCGGCGCCCTGCTGAAAAACGCCGCCATGCGCTACCTGCCGGTGATCCTGGGAGGCGTGGCGCTGGCGCTGCTGAGCGTCGGCCTGGTCGGCTCCCTGATGGGGTACGGCTTCAAGAATGCGGTGCTGCTCATCGGCCTGCCCATCATGGGGGGCGGCATGGGCGCCGGCGCAGTGCCGCTGGTGGAGATCCTCTCCGGCCCCTTGCAGATGTCCAGCGCCGACCTGTTGTCGCGCATGGTGCCCGCCGTGGTGATCGCCAACACCCTGGCCATACTGGTGGGCTCCCTGCTGGCGCGCCTCGGTCGCCGCTACCCCTCCCTGACCGGCAACGGCAAGCTGATGGTCAAGGAAAACAGCCAGAGCGTCGCCGACGAGCAGGCCGAGGCCCCGACCCTGCAGAGCCTGGGGCTCGGCCTCTTCATCAGCTCCAGCATGTTCGTGCTGGGCTCCTTGCTCGGCAACTTCATCCCCATGCACCCCTTCGCCCTGATGATACTGGCTGTGGCCTTCATCAAGGTGAGCGGTGTATTGCCGCGCCGCTACGAGCAGGCGGCCGCCGACTGGTACCAGTTCGTGGTGAGCAACCTCACCCCCTCCCTGCTGGTGGGCATAGGGGTGGCCTACACCAGCATCCCCGAGCTCATCGGCGCCTTCTCGGTCAACTACTTCATCATGGTGCTGACCACAGTGGTGGGCGGCGCCCTGGGGGCGGCCCTGGTGGGGCGCATGATAGGTTTTTATCCCATAGAGGCGGCCATCACCGGCGGCCTGTGCATGGCCAACATGGGGGGCACAGGTGACGTGGCCGTGCTGTCGGCAGCCCAGCGCATGAAGCTGATGCCCTTCGCCCAGATCTCCTCTCGCCTCGGCGGGGCCGTGATGCTGATCCTGGCCACCGCCCTCATCTCTCTGCTCGCGTGACGACCGGATACAGGAAAACGACATGAACGACATCATGATGGGCACCAGCCTGCCCTATGCCGAACGCAAGCGTCAGGGCCTGATGGGGCGCATGCCCCACAAGGAGGAGTCCCTCTCACAGCAGCGCCGCCGCATCTACCGCCTGGTCTCCGCCATGCAGAGCCCCTTCGACCAGCACCTGCTGCTGCGCCAGTTGCAGGAGGACAACCCTGTGCTGTTTTACGATCTGGTGCGCCACCACCTGCCGGAGCTCTTGCCCATCATCTACACCCCAGTGGTGGGGGAGGCCTGCCAGCGCCACAGCGATCTCTACCTGCGCAGCCACGGTCTCTACCTCTCCTGGCACGACAGGGACGAGCTGGACGCCATCTTCGCCGCGGTGGAGCAGGAGGTGGACGTCATCGTCATCTCCGACGGGGAGCGGGTGCTGGGGCTCGGCGATCTCGGCATCGGCGGCATGGGGATCTGCATCGGCAAGCTGGCGCTCTACAGCGCCGCCGGTGGTATCAACCCGGCGCGCACCCTGCCCCTGTGCGTGGACGTGGGCACCAACAACCCGGCCCTGCTGGAGGATGACTCCTACCTCGGCTGGCAGGCCCCGCGCATCGACGGCGAGACCTACTACAGCTTCATGGACAAGGTGGTGGCGGCCATTCGCACACGCTGGCCCCAGGTGGTGCTGCAGTTCGAGGACTTCGCCGGCAAGCATGCCGCCAACCTCCTGGCCCGCTACCGGGACGAGCTCTGCATGTTCAACGACGACATCCAGGGCACGGCGGCGGTCGCCTCCGCCTGCGTGCTGGCAGGCTTGCAACAGGCGGGCAGCACGCTCGCCGATACCCCTGTGCTCATCGTCGGCGCTGGCTCGGCGGGCTGCGGCATCGCCGCCATGCTGGCCCGGCTGGCGGGCAGCCCGCAGCGGGTGCAGCTGTTCGATCAGGATGGCCTGGTCTGCCTGGACAGGGCCAACCTGACCCCCTCCCAGCAGCCCTTCGCCCGCCCGGCAGAGGAGGCATGCACCTCCCTGCCCGAGCTCATCGCCCGGTTGCGCCCCGGGGTGCTGATCGGGGTGAGCGGCCAGGGCGGCCTGTTCGACGAGGCGGTACTGACGGCCATGGGGGAGGCGTGCGAGCGCCCTGTGATACTGCCCCTCTCCAACCCGACCCGCAGCGCCGAGGCGACCCCGGGGCAGGTGTGGCGGGCGACCGAAGGGCGCGCCCTGCTCGCCACCGGCAGCCCCTTCGCCCCGGTCGAGGTGGCGGGGGAGCTGCGGGTGGTCTCCCAGTGCAACAACGTCTATGTGTTCCCGGGCATTGGCCTCGGGGCCTGCGCGGTCAAGGCGCGGCGCATCAGCGATGGCATGCTGCAGGCGGCGGTGCGGGCGGTGGGCGCCTGTGCGCTGGCAGAGGGGCGACTGCTGCCCCCCATAGAGGAGGTGGGGGAGGTGGCCCGCGCCGTCGCCAGGGCCGTGGCCCTGACCGCCCGCGAGGAGGGGCTGGCGGATTTTGACGGTGATCCCGCGCCGCTCATTGACCAGACCTGGTGGCGCCCGCACTATTGGTCCGCCTCCTGACGTTGCAAGGTGAATCGATGAAACTGCGCCACCAACTGGTCACCCTCTCCCTCGGGCTGTCACTGCTGCTGATCCTGATCCTGGGGGGCCTGCTCGCCCTCTTCATCCGCCACCTGCTGGAGAGCAACCTGGAGGAGAAGGGGAGCGATCTGGCCCGGGTGCTGGCGGCGGACGGCCGGGTGGTGCAGGCCCTGCAGCAGGGCAGGGATCCCGGCCTGCGGGACTATGTGCAGGGGATCTGCAGCCGCACCGATGCCGCCTACATGGTGGTGACCGACGAGCATGCCCGCCGCCTGAGCCACCCCTCCCCCGAGCTGGTCGGCGCGACCTTCCGTGGCGAGGACATCTGGCCGGCGATCCACGAGCGGCGCAGTTACTGCTCCAGGGACGCGGGCACGCTCGGCCCGGCCATCCGCTGCTTCTCGCCTGTGATAGGGGCGGACGGGCGCGCTATAGGGGCGGTGGCGGTGGGCTACCTGATGCGCACGGTGGAGGGCATCTATCTGGAGCGGATCGCCCTGCTCATCAGCGCCATCGGCGCCGTGCTGGGCTGCGGTCTGCTGCTGGCGTTCTGGTTGCAGCACCGGCTGCGGCGCACCCTGCTGGATCTGGAGCCGGAGACCATAGTCAACCGCTTCGCCCAGCAGGATCTGGTGCTGGAGAGCATCTCGGAGGGGATAGTGGCCCTCGATGGCAACCATCGCATCAAGATGCTCAACAGCGCGGCCTTCTACCAGTTGCGGCTGCCGGGCACCGGTCGCCACGCCCTGTTGGGCCACTCCCTGGCCGAGCTGGCCCCCGGCCTGCTGCCCGCCCTGGAGCAGGAGGGAGGGGTGAACTTCACCGTGCAGGGGGAGGCCTTCGTCGGCCACTGGCAGGAGCTCGGCGGCCGCGAGCCGGGGCGCATGCTGATCTTCAGCCGGCCGGACGGCACCGGCAGCCTCGGCATGCAGGTGACCCACCTGCGCCAGTATGCCGAGATGCTGCGCATTCAGACCCACGAGTTTGCCAACAAGCTGAGCAGCCTCTCCGGCCTGCTGCAGCTCGGTCATGTGGATCAGGCGGTAGAGCTCATCCAGCAGGAGAACGAGGCCTGCCAGACCATGCTGCAGGATCTGCTGCGCTCCATCGAGAACAAGCCGGTGGCCGGTCTCATTCTCGGCAAGTTCAGCCGGGCGCGGGAGCTCGGGGTCGAGCTGGTGCTGGATCCCGGCTCGGCGCTCGGGGAGTACCCGGCCGAGGTGTCGGCGGATCTCATCACCTGCATTGGCAACCTGCTGGACAACGGCATCAGGGCCGCCTGGGCGAACCGCCAGCGGTGCGCCCCCCGGGTGCTCATCTCGGTGGATGACTTCGGGCGTCGGCTGGTGATCGAGGTGGAGGACAGTGGCGAGGGGGTGGACGAGGCGCTGGCGGATCACCTGTTCGACTATGGGGTCAGCCGCCAGACCGGGGATCACGGGGTCGGCCTCTTCCTGGTCAAGAAGACGGTGGCCCGCCGTGGGGGTGTGATAGAATGGCGCCGCACCGCCGAACAGACCACCTTGTTCGGTATCTATTTGAATAAAAACCAATTGGTGTGAGTCATGAAGCCAATCTTCACTCTTGTTATCGAGGACGACGAGCGGATCGGCGCCATCCTGGCCGAGCTTATCTCCTCGACCCCGGGCTACTCCCTGCTGGGGCGGGCCGAGAGCCTGGCCCAGGCCGATCTCATGATGCGTGCCACCGAACCCCAGTTGCTGGTGGTGGACATCTCCCTGCCAGACGGCTCGGGCCTGGAGTGGGTGAACCGGCTGCGCAGCCACAACCGGGAGGTGCTGGTGGTCATGGTGACCGCCTCCTGCGACGTGGAGACCATACAGCAGGCCCTGAATCTCGGGGTGCAGGACTACATCATCAAGCCGCTGCGGCTGTTTCGCATCCAGCAGAGCCTGGACGAGATCCTGACCCTGCATCGCCGTCTGTGCGAGCGCGGCTTGCTGGAGCAGAGCGATCTCGACCGCCTGATGGGCAAGGGGCGCATTCAGCCGAGGGAGGTGCGCGACACCCCCAAGGGCATAGACGCCATCACCTTGCGCCAGGTGCTGGAGCTGCTGGCGGGGGAGCCGGACACCGCCTTCTCCACCGACACGGTGGCGCTGCGGTTGTCGCTTAGTCGCACCACGGCGCGCCGCTACCTGGAGTTTCTGGAGTCCGAAGACAAGCTGGACGTGGATCTCAACTACGGCCAGCGCGGCCGCCCCGAGCGCCGCTACCACTGGCGCCGCAGCAGCTGAGGCCGGCGCAGGCGGATAGCCGTGCAGACAATAAATGCAGCGCAAGCGACGCAGATAAGAAGGGAGCCTGAGGCTCCCTTCTTTCATCTCGCCAGAGCGGCGTTCGCACGCTTATGCCCCTTCGGGCAGAGGGCGGCGAAGCCTTGGCTTGAACTGGGAGATCATGACGCCGGTCAGGATCAGGCCGCCGCCCAGCAGGTGATAGCCGTGGATGGGCTCACCCAGGGAGATGACGGCGATCAGCGCCGTGCACAGGGGCATCAGGTTCATGAACACAGAGGTGCGCTCCGCCCCCAGGCTGGCCAGGCCGCGCATCCAGCAGTAGGCCGCCAGCAGGGAGGAGGCGAGCCCGGCGAACAGCACCAGACCCCAGCCTTCGGCGGGCACCGCCAGGGAGTCCGCACTCAGGGCGACCGGGATCAGCAGCAGCACCGCCAGCAGGATCTGCAGATAGAGGTTGAGCCAGGGGCCGAACGGCAGTTGCCAGCGGCGGATCAGCAGGCCATAGAGCGCATAGCTGGCGGAGCCGAGCAGCATGAGGCCATCCCCCGGATTGATGCCGTCGTGCAGCAGGGCGAGGGGGTTGCCCTTGCCGAGCAGCCAGAGCACCCCGAACAGGGAGAGGCTCATACCGAGCAGCGCCTGCTTGCCCGGGCGCTGGCCGAAGAAGAGGGCGCTCTGCAGCAGGGTCAGCAGCGGGATGAGGGAGCCGATGACCCCCATGTTGGTGGCCGAGGTGCTGTGGGCGGCGTAGTAGGCCAGGCACTGGTAGAGCACCATGCCAAGGGCCGCCAGCACCAGCAGCTTGCCGAGCCAGGGGCGGAGATCGCGCCGGCGGCGCCACAGCAGCGGCAGGCAGAAGGGGGAGAGCGCCAGGGCGGCGATCACCCAGCGGTAGAAGGAGATGGCGGCGGGATCCAGCACACCGGCGGCGGCCTTGGAGACCACGGTATTGGCGGCCCAGATCAGGATGGCGAACAGGGGAAAGAGAAAGGGCATAGGCACTCCTTGATATGATGACGAGAGTCTAGCCTTGTCTTGAACGATGCAAGTAGCGTAAATAAGACATGTCATAACCGCTTTGGGACAATCTTCATGGGCAGCCTCACCCTGGCCGAGCAGGATCGCCTGCTGGCCGACCCCAACCCCCTCTATTTTCGCTACAGCCAGATCCAGGGGGGCAACGCCTGCGCCGAGCACGCCCACCCCTGGGGCCAGCTCAGCCTCATCAGCCTGGGGGTCATGGTGGTGGAGGTCGGGGGAGAGCGGCTGGTGGCGCCGGCCGACTACCTCATCTGGGTGCCGGCCAACCTGCCCCACAGCGCCTTCAACGAGCAGACCCTGGACTACACCTCCATCTACGTGAGCCACGCGCTGGCGCCGCGCCTGCCAAGGGAACCCCAGCTGCTGGCGTTGACTCCCTTGCTGCGTGCCCTGCTGGAGGACTTTACCCAGCGCCGGGTCGGCCATCTGGAAGACGAGTGGGACGCTCGCCAGGGGGAGCTCTTCATCGAGAAGCTGGCCCGCACCCGCTGCCAGCCAAGCTACCTGCCCCAGAGTCGGGACCGCCTGCTGGCACCGCTGCTGGCCGCCCTGCACGCGGCCCCCGAGGACAACCGCACCTTGGCCGAGTGGGCCAGGGTGTTGCACACCACGGAGCGCACCCTGGCGCGGCGCTGCCAGAAGGAGCTCGGCATGAGCCTCGGCCAGTGGCGCACCCGGCTGCGGCTGGTGAAGGCGCTGGACTGGCTGCGGGGGGAGATGCCGGTGCAGGAGATAGCCTGGCGCCTCGGTTACACCTCCACCTCGGCCTTCATCGCCATGTTCCAGCGGGAGCAGGGGTGCGCCCCCCAGCGTTATCGCCAGCAGCTGGGCCAACCTGTGGCCTGAGCTGCATGAAAAAGGGCGCCCGCAGGCGCCCTTGTGGATCACGGGATGGGCTTAGAAGAAGCCGAGGGGGTTGATGTCGTGGCTCACCAGCAGGTTCTTGGTGTTCTGGTAGTGGTCCAGCATCATCTTGTGGGTCTCGCGGCCTATCCCTGACTTCTTGTAGCCGCCGAAGGCCGCGTGGGCCGGGTAGGCGTGGTAGCAGTTGACCCAGACCCGGCCGGCCTGGATGCCGCGCCCCATGCGCCAGGCCAGGTTGCTGTCCCGAGTCCACAGGCCCGCCCCCAGCCCGTACTGGGTATCGTTGGCGATGGCCAGGGCATCCGCCTCGTCCTTGAAGGTGGTGACCCCGAGGGCCGGCCCGAAGATCTCCTCCTGGAACACCCGCATCTTGTTCTGGCCCGAGAAGATGGTGGGCTGGATGTAGAAGCCCCCCTCCAGGCCATTCACAGTGGCCGGGCCGCCGCCGATCAGCATCCTGGCCCCCTCGCCGCGACCGATCTCCATGTAGCTCAGGATCTTGTCGAACTGCTCGCGGGACGCCTGGGCGCCGACCTGGGTGGCGGTGTCCAGGGGGTTGCCCTGCACTATGGTGCGGGCACGGGCCAGCACACGGTCCATAAAGTCGTCATAAATACTTTCTTGCACCAGGGCGCGGGAGGGGCAGGTGCACACTTCCCCCTGGTTGAAGAAGGTCATCAGCATCCCTTCCACCGCCTTGTCGATGTAGCTGCTCTCGTGCTGCATCACATCGGCGAAGTAGATGTTGGGGGACTTGCCGCCCAGCTCCACGGTGGAGGGGATCAGCTTGTCGGCGGCGCAGCGCAGTATATGGGCGCCCACTTCCGTCGAACCGGTGAAGGCAAGCTTCTGGATCCGGTCGCTGGTGGCGAGCGCCTGGCCCGCCTCGGCGCCGAAGCCGTTGACCACGTTGACCACGCCGGGGGGCAGTATGTCCTTGATGAGATCCATCATCAGCATGATGGTGACCGGGGTCTGCTCGGCGGGCTTGAGCACGCTGCAGCAGCCCGCCGCCAGCACCGGGGCCAGCTTCCAGGCCGCCATCAGCAGGGGGAAGTTCCAGGGGATGATCTGGCCGACCACCCCGATGGGCTCCTTGAAGTGGTAGCTGACGGTGTGCTGATCCAGCTCGGCGGCCGAGCCCTCCTGGGCGCGGATGCAGCCGGCGAAGTAGCGGAAGTGATCCACCACCAGCGGCAGGTCGGCGGCCAGGGTCTCGCGCACCGCCTTGCCGTTCTCCCAGGTCTCGGCGACGGCGAGCACCTCGATGTTCTGCTCGATGCGATCGGCGATGCGCAGCAGCAGGTTGCTGCGCTCGGTGACGCTGGTCTTGCTCCAGCTGGCGAACGCCTTGTGGGCGGCGTCCAGCGCCAGCTCGATGTCGGCGGCGTCGGATCTGGCCACCTCGCAGAACACCCGGCCATCCACCGGCGAGACGTTCTCGAAATAGCGGCCGGCGCGCGGCGCCACCCAGTCGCCACCGATGAAGTTGTCGTAACGGGACTTGAAGCTGACCAGGGCACCTGCCTGACCGGGAGCGGTATAAATCATCTCATCATCCTTATGTGTGTGTGGTCCTGACCGGCCTGGCGGGCAGTCCGGTTGCTTCTCCGTATCGCAAGGGCCGTGCCAGAGGGTCTGACCAGAGGGCTAAAAGTTACAAAAACGTTATCAAACGGGGTGTGGCGGCGTATCTTGATTAACCAGTGACCGCGGCGGTGCCGATGAGACTGTGCCGTTTCTGGACAGTGGCCGTGACACTGTGCCCTTTGTGAACAGGAGGCGTGATGAGCGAGTTACCCCAATCTAGCCCCGGCCCTATTCATGTTCTGTATGAGCAGGAGGCGTGATGAGCGAGTTACCTCAATCCAGTCCCAGTCCCAGCCCGATCCAGCGCTCCTGGCAGCGCTGCCTGCATCAGGGCCTGCTCCGTCAGCAGAGCGCCGAGCTGGATTTGTTGCCCCAGGGGGAACTGTCGGCCCGCCAGGAGCAGCACAGAACCCTTATCACCTGCTTCCAGCGCTTCGTGTTGCCGCTGTTTGCCCAGTTGCTGGCGGGCAGGCCCTGTCGCCTGTTGTTGTGTGACGGTGAGGGGGCCATTCTGGCCGCCAGCGGGGACGACGGCTTCGCCCGCCACGCCGAGCGGATCTTCTTGCGCAGCGGCGCCCGCTGGGGGGAGGCGAGCAAGGGCACCAACGCCATCGGCACCGCGCTGGCCGAGCAGAGCGAGGTGCAGGTACTGGGGGCCCAGCACTTCTTCGCCCAGCACAGCTTCCTCAGTTGCAGCGCCTGCCCCCTGCTCGGGCCGGACGGGCAACTGCTCGGCGTGCTCGACATCTCCACCGATGCGGCCCACCACGATGGCGACATGCTGGGCACGGTGCGGCTCCTGGCCATGACGCTCGAGAACGCACTCTTGGCGCGCCAGCCGGGCTGGCTGGTGGATCTCGATCCCCAGAGTCTCTGGTCCGCCCGCCTGCTGCTGGGGGAGGGAGGCGAGCTGCTCGGGGCCAACCGGGCCGGACGGCTCTGGCTAGGCCAGCACCCGTTTGACGGCAAGCAGCTGCTGCGGGATCGGCGCGGATTGCGGCTGGTGCCCGATCCCGTGGTGATTAAAACCGAAACCCAGTCCCTGCCGGCAACGCCGCCCGCCACCGCCGGGGTGCCCCTCAAGATGCTGGAGCGGGGCATCTCCCTGCTCATCGAGGGGGAGACCGGCAGCGGCAAGGAGCACCTGGTGCGTGTCCTGCACCGAGGGTCGAGCCGACGGGACAAGCCCCTGGTGTGCGTCAACTGCGGCGCCCTGCCCGCCGATCTGGTGGAGGCCGAGCTGTTTGGCTACGTGGGCGGGGCCTTCAGCGGCGCCCGCAGCCAGGGCAGCCAGGGTTATCTGCGCGCCGCCCATGGGGGCATCCTGATGCTGGACGAGATCGGCGAGCTGCCGCTCCCGGCCCAGACCCGGCTGCTGCGGGTGCTGCAGGAGCGCACCGTCACCCCGGTGGGCAGCCACAGACCTGAGCCGGTGGACTTCTGGCTGGTGAGCGCCAGCCACCGGGATCTGGCGGCCATGGTGGCGGCCGGTACCTTCCGCGAAGATCTCTACTACCGCATCTGCGGCTGGCGCCAGCAGCTTGCGCCGCTGCGGGCCTGGCCCCAGGGCGAGCGTCTGGGCTTGATTCGGCGCCTGCTCGCCGAGATGGACCTGGCCCTGCAACTGACGCCGCAGGCGGAGCAACAGTTGCTGGCCCATCCGCTGCCCGGCAACGTGCGCCAGCTCAAGCAGGCGCTGGAGGTGGCCTGCGTGCTGGCGGAAGGGCAGGGCTGGATTGACCCCGCCCACCTGCACCTGCCCGAAGTGGCCGCCATGCCGGCTCCCCGGGGTGCCACCACCTTGCGCGAGCAGAGCCGGCTGCGGGTGCAGCAGACCCTGACGGAGTGTGGTGGCAACGTGAGCGAGGCGGCACGCCGCCTCGGCATCAGCCGCACCACCCTCTATCGGGCGCTGCGGGAAGAGGGCTAGGGGGTGTTGCCGTACCGCTTGCTTGTGTAGACTGGGGCTCTGCGATGATTTTTCTTTATTTTTCCATGGCATGGAGCGCTCAGTGGTGAAAGGAATGATGACATCGGGAACCCGCTTCCCCAGGAGCTGGCGTCCGCCTCTTGCGGTGCAATGCCGACAGGATTCAGCCCGGCGGATGACAGGCGACGCCCTGCGCGCGGGCTGAGCCGACCAATGCCCCTGCGCCCACGAGGGCGTGTGTAATAACCTTGGATCTGGATCAGAACGGTGCGGAATTCCAAGGTGTAGAGTAAAAGCTCTTTTTCAGGTGTGATCGCCATGACCCCATCCTATTCCCGCGTGACCAATATGTTGTTCTGGAGCCTGCTGCTCGGCAGCCTGCTGGCCATCCTGGTGTTCGAGTTCGGGCCAGAGCAGCGGCTGGACATACTGGGTCAGGCCAGCATAGCCGCCAGGGCCCAGGATGACCGCGCCCATGGGGGCCAATCGGTCACCAGGCTGATCGCCGGGGGCGACAAGCCGGCCATCGACTGCAAGCTGCGCGCGGGCCACAGCTCCCCCTTCTGTGAGCTGATCCTGACCCTGTCAGCCCCCGAGTGGGGGCTGGATCTCTCCCACTTCAGCGGCGTGCGGGTCAAGCTGAGGGTGGAGGGGGGCGAACCGCAGAGCTGGCGCCTCTATCTGCGCAACTATGATCCCGCCTACTCGATAGCCGGGGACGAGACTTCCCACAAGTTCAACGAGGTACTCTTTCGTCCCGATGATTACGGCCGCATCCAGGACATCCCCCTCAAGGTGTTCGCCCCCAGCTCCTGGTGGGTGCAGCAGTACAAGATACCGCTGGCGCAGCAGGGAACGGATCTGCACCATGTCTATGCCATCGAGCTTGCCACCGACGACAGGATGCAGCCCGGGGACTACAGGTTGATCCTGGATAAGCTGGAGTTCTATGGCCGCTGGGGCAAGCCGGGGGACTTCTACCGCCAGCTGCTGCTGGGCTGGCTGGTATACGGAATACTGCTGTTTCTGACCCAGTACCTGCTGATGGGAGACAAGCTGCGCAAGGCCCGCGAGGCGCGGCTGGCGGCGGAGGCGCTCAGCCAGAGCCTGTGCGAGCAGTACCGCCGCACCGAGGAGGAGGCCCGCTACGATCCCCTGACCGGGGCCCTCAACCGGCTCGGTGGCGAGAAGCTCTTGAGCGAGCTGGGGGAGATGCCGCTCTCCTTCATCTACATCGACATCGATCACTTCAAGGGGGTCAACGACACCCACGGCCACCCCATGGGGGACGAGGTGCTCAAGCACATGGTGAGCGAGCTGCTGCGCCACTGTGACAGCCTGTGCCGCCTGGTGCGCTGGGGGGGAGAGGAGTTCGTGCTGGTCTGCCTGCACCATGAGCAGGCGAGGGCCGAGAGGCTGGCCGAGCGGCTGAGGGGGGCGCTGGAGGCCTACAGGGAGTGGCCCCTGGGACTCAGGATCACCGCCTCCTTCGGAGTGGCGGAGCGGCGCGGGGACTCCCTTGAGCTGACCCTCAAACGGGCGGACGAGGCGCTCTATCAGGCCAAGGAGCGGGGTCGCAACCGGGTCGAGGTGGGCTAGGGCGCAGGCCTGCCAACCGCGCAGTACCTTGCCTTCGCGCAGGTGATTGCGGCTGGAGCACAGGCCTTGCAGCCGTTATGATGCGCCCCGGCCGGGGCTTGGCCCCCTTCACTCATCCATCGAGGAGTATCTCCATGTCACAACACCTGGGCGCCTTGGCCCTGCTGGTGGCCGATTATGACGAGGCCATCGCCTTCTTCACCCAGGGGCTGGGGTTCGCGCTGCTCGAAGACACGCCCCTCGACGAGCCGGGCAAACCGGGCAAGCGCTGGGTGCGGGTCGCTCCGCAAGTCGCTCCCGGTTCTGCCCTGCTGCTGGCCCGTGCGGCCAGCCCCGAACAGCAGGCCGCCATCGGGCGGCAGGGAGGAGGCCGGGTCTTCCTGTTCCTCGAGACCGACGACTTCTGGGGGGATTATCAGCGCATGCAGGCGTACGGTGTCCATTTTTGTGAACAGCCCCGCCAGGAGCCCTACGGCACAGTGGTGGTGTTCGAGGACATCAGTGGCAACCGCTGGGACCTGCTGCAACTCGCTGCTGCCAGTTGAATCTGAAAACGTTTATCATCCGGCCTGTCATAAAGTCATAAAAGTGTCACAGAAAGTTCTAATAATTGGCGCACCCATCTTCACAGAGGAGAGAGAAGGGATATGGCTAAGCGAATTCTGGTGGTCGAGGACGAGGCACCAATCCGCGAGATGCTCTGCTTCGTGCTCGAGCAAAAAGGATATGAGACGGTTGAGGCAGAAGATTATGCCGATGGACTGGCGAAGGTGCGTGAACCTTACCCCGAGCTCATCGTACTGGACTGGATGATGCCAGGTGGCAGCGGCATCCAGTTCATCAAGCAGCTCAAGCAGGACGAGGTGACCCGCCAGATCCCCGTGGTGATGCTGACCGCCCGTGGCGAGGAGGAGGACAAGGTGCGCGGGCTGGAAGCGGGTGCCGACGACTACATCACCAAGCCGTTCTCTCCCAAGGAGCTGACCGCCCGCTTGCACGCCGTGATGCGCCGGGTCTCCCCCACCTCGGTGGACGAGGTGATCGAGGTGCAAGGGCTCAAGCTGGATCCTGTCTCCCACAGGGTCAGCGCCGAGGAGAAGGCGCTGGACATGGGGCCGACCGAGTTCAAGCTGCTGCACTTCTTCATGACCCATCCCGAGCGGGTCTATAGCCGCGAGCAACTGCTGAACAATGTCTGGGGCACCAATGTCTATGTAGAAGACAGGACGGTGGACGTGCACATCCGTCGCCTGCGCAAGGCCATTGAAGAGACCGGGCACGACAGATTGATCCAGACGGTGCGTGGAGCCGGATACCGCTTCTCAACCCGTCTCTAGGGGATAACATGTTGCAACCTTACGCCTGGCGGCGACAGTTGTGGCGAATGGCGTTCTTCTACGCCCCCTTCGTCTTGGTAGGTTGGTTGATAGAACACCTCTCCCTCTGCCTGCTGGTGGCGACCGTGCTGCACCTGGGCTGGCACTACCGCTTCCAGAAGCGGCTGTCGGACTGGCTGTGGCACGATCGCAGCCTGGTGCCGCCCCATGGCAGCGGCAGTTGGGAATACATCTTCAATGGCATCTACAAGTTGCAGCAGCGCCACCGTGCAAGGCGCCGCGAGCTGGCGGGCCTCATCCGCCGGTTTCGGGAAGGGGCTGAGGCCCTGCCCGATGCCGCCGTGGTGTTTCGCACCGACGGCAGCATCCTCTGGTGCAACCGGCTGGCGGAGCAACTGCTCGGCTTTCGCTGGCCCGAGGATGCCGGCCAGCACATCGGCAACCTCATCCGTCACCCCGGTTTCGTCGCCTACCTCGGCAAGGGGCAGTATGACGAGCCGTTCGAGATGAGCTCCCCCATCAACGAGGAGAAGTTTCTCGAGTTTCGCATCATGCCCTATGCCGAGGATCAGGCCATGCTGGTGGTGCGGGACGTGACCCGGCTGCGCAGCCTGGAGAAGACCCGCAAGCACTTCGTCTCCAACGTCTCCCACGAGCTGCGCACCCCGCTCACCGTGCTCAAGGGCTATCTGGAGATGACCGAGGAGCCGCCACCCCCCGCCATGTGGGCCAAGGCGCACAAGGTGATGATGGAGCAGACCATCCGCATGGACAACCTGGTCAATCAGCTGCTCACCCTGTCGCGCATCGAGGCGGCCCCGACCGTGGATCTCTCCCATCTGGTGGACATGCCCGCCATGCTGGGGCTGCTGGAGCAGGAGGCCCGGGCCCTGTCGGGAGAGAGTGCCCATCAGATAGAGTTTCTGGTGCAGTCCAATCTGTTCGTGAAGGGAGACAGGGACCAGCTGCGCAGCGCCGTCTCCAACCTGGTCTACAACGCCATTCACTACACCCCGGCCGGTCGCAAGATCACGGTGGAGTGGCGCAAGCAGGGGGCCATGGCGCTCTTTGTGGTGCAGGACGAGGGGGAGGGGATAGCCCCGGAACACCTGGCGCGGCTCACCGAGCGCTTCTATCGGGTCGACAAGGCCAGATCCCGCCACACCGGCGGCTCAGGCCTTGGCCTCGCCATCGTCAAGCATGCCCTGAGCCATCACGATGCACAGCTCGAGATAGAGAGCCGGGTCGGCCAGGGCAGCCGTTTCAGCTTCCTCATTCCCGGCCGTATGGTGGTGGTTAAATAGTCTTTTTTGACAAAGGGTTAGCAATAAGAAAGGGGGCGGCGAGAGCGGCCCCCTTGGCATTTGTGCCGCGCCCGGCCCATGTCATCAAAGTGTCATATAAATTCCATAAATTTGTCACTGCCAGGTCAGATACTGGCGCCGTCTTAAGAACAGACCCAGCGTCACCTTGGGAAAGAGGGGACGGAATAGAACTCAACAATCTGACTGATGCAGTCGGGTTGACCACCGCAAGACAGTGTTAATCGGCGCCATGTATTGGCAATTGCCTTCTGTAACTTTGGAGAGATTGGATGAAACTCAACAAACTGGCTGGTGTAATCGGATTCACCGCAGCAACCCTGTTTTCCGTCAGCGCCCTGGCTGCCGGTGTGGATAAAGATCTGCCGGATTACGCCCCGACCAGTGGCATCTCGGGCAACCTGTCCTCCGTGGGCTCGGACACCCTGGCCAACATGATGACCCTGTGGGCCGAAGAATTTAAGCGTGTCTACCCCAACGTCAACGTGCAGATCCAGGCCGCCGGTTCTTCCACAGCCCCGACTGCCCTGACCGAGGGCGTCGCCCAGTTTGGTCCCATGAGCCGTGCCATGAAGGCAGGTGAGGAAGAGGCGTTCGAGAAACGCTACGGCTACAAGCCGACTGCCATCCGCGTCGCGGTCGATGCCCTGGCGGTGTTCGTGAACAAGGACAACCCCATCAAGGGGCTGACCATGCAGCAGGTTGACTCCATCTTCTCCAGCACCCTCAAGTGCGGCGAAGCCAAGGCCGCCACCAAATGGTCCGATCTGGGTCTGGATGGCAACTGGTCCAGCAAGGATCTGCAGCTGTTCGGTCGCAACTCCGTCTCCGGCACCTACGGTTACTTCAAGGAGCACGCCCTGTGCAACGGTGACTTCAAGAGCGGCGTGAACGAGCAGCCGGGCTCCGCCTCCGTGGTGCAATCCGTCTCCGCTTCCCTGAACAGCATCGGCTACTCCGGCATCGGCTACGTCACCTCCGGCGTGCGCGCCGTACCGCTCTCCAAGGACGGCACGACCTTCGTCGAAGCGACCGCAGACAACGCCTTGACCGGCAAGTACCCACTCTCCCGCTTCCTGTACGTTTACGTGAACAAGGCTCCGAACAAGCCGCTCTCCCCGATGGAGCAGGAGTTTGTGAAGATGATGCTCTCCAAGGCGGGCCAGACCATAGTCGCCAAGGATGGTTATGTACCGGTTCCTGCCAAGATCGCCGAAGCCGATCTGAAGAAGCTGGGCATCATGTAATCCCGCTTCTGCACCGCAAACAAACGAGCCCGCACGGGCTCGTTTTTATTTTGGCGCCACGGGATCTTTTTGGTCGCATGGGGTGGCGCCTGGCTTGCACCGGAGGGCGGCATTCCCGAGAATAGGGCAACTTCACGGTAAAGGACCCTCTCATGCGTGCATCTTCCCTGTCCAAATTCGGCCTGGCAGCCTTGTGCAGCGCCCTGCTGGCCGGTTGTGCCCAGTCGCCGACCGGCCGCAGCCAGATGCTGCTCTTCTCCCCCCAGCAGATGAACCAGCTGGGGGCCGACTCCTTCGAGCAGATGAAGAAGCAGGAGAAGGTGAGCAAGGATGCCAGGGTGAATGCCTATGTCTCCTGCGTGGCCAAGGCGGTCACCGCTCAGGTGCCTGCCAGCTATGGCATCACCAGCTGGGAGGTGGTGGTGTTTGACTCCAAGGAGGTCAACGCCTTCGCCCTGCCGGGGGGCAAGATCGGCGTCTACAGCGGCCTGCTCAAGGTCGCCAAGAATCAGGATCAGCTCGCCACCGTCATCGGCCACGAGCTGACCCACGTGCTGGCACAGCACTCCAACGAACGCCTCTCCCGGGATCAGTTGACCGGCATAGGGCTGGCGGTGGCCGATGCCGCCATCGGCAGCAGCCAGGGGGGCGGCGCCACCATGGCGGCGCTCGGGCTCGGGGTCCAGGTGGGGATCACCCTGCCCTATGGCAGGACCCAGGAGAGCGAGGCCGACAGACTCGGCCTGGAGCTGATGGCCCGCGCCGGTTTCAACCCGGCCGAGGCCATCCCCCTGTGGCAGAACATGAGTGCCGCCGCCGGTGGCAAGGCGCCGCCGCAACTGCTTTCTACCCACCCGAGCGACGAGAATCGCATCGCCGAACTGCAGGCCCAGCAGGCCGAAGTGCAGCCTCTGTATCAGCAGGCGCGAGCCGCAGGGCTGGAGCCCAAGTGCAAGGCATAAGCCTGCGGCTGGCCCGTCCCGCCGATGCCGCCGCCATGACGGTGATGCAGCGGGCCAGCTGGCTGGCGGCCTATGGCGGCGTGCTCGGTGAGGATCTGCTGGCCCAGCTGGCGGTCACCGAGCATCTGCAGATCTGGCGCCGCCGGCTCGCTGAGCCGGCCCCCGTTCCCATGCTGCTCTGCCAGGACGAGGTCGTCATCGGCCTGCTCTATTGGCACCCAGCCCATGAGGAGGGGATGATGACGGCGCGCATCCGGGCGCTCTATCTGCACCCGGATCACTGGCGTCGGGGCCATGGCAAGCGGTTGTGGCAGGCGGTGGCGGTGCAGATGCGCCGGGCCGGTTGCGAGTGCGTCAGGCTCTGGCTGCTCGATGGCAATCACATCGGCGAGGGGTTCTACCTGCGCCGCGGCTTCGTGTTTGACGGCCAGGAGCGCACCCTGACGAGCCTGGGACAACCCTGTCTTCAGCGACAAATGTTCCGTTTGCTTTGAGCTGGCTCCCGTTTTTCGCCCATGGTTACTTTATTTTTTTTGCGAATTAATACAATGTGCCCCATCTGGACAGACTGAGGTGACCCGGTTCACCGGCAAGGGAGTGTGGCATGTATTACGGATTTGATATTGGTGGTACCAAGATTGCCTTCGCGGTGTATGACGGTGGTCTGAACCTCTGTCACGAAGAGCGCATGAGCACCCCCGGCAATGATTACGAGGGGCTGTTGCAACTGATCCTGACGCGGGTCGAGGCGGCGGACGCCCGCTTCGGTGCGAAAGGCGCCGTCGGCATCGGGTTTCCCGGCATCATCAATCGACTGGATGGGAGCATAGTGGCTGCAAACTTGCCCGCCATTCACGGTCGTCATCTGGGCGCGGATCTGACCGCACGACTGGCGCGCACCGTCAGCGTCGACAACGACGCCAACTGCTTCCTCTGGTCCGAAGTGCACCAGGGTGCCGCCGCCGCGGCCGAGAGTGCGCTGGGGGTGACCATTGGCACCGGCATAGGTGGCGCAGTTTACCTGGCGGGCAAGCTCATCCAGGGTCGCAACTGGCTGGCGGGGGAGATAGGCCATTACCCGCTGCCGGCCACCATATTGATGAAATACCCCGACCTGCCCCGTCCCCGCTGCGGCTGCGGCCGCCTGGTCTGTTTCGAAACCTACGCCTCGGGCACCGGCCTGGAGCGGCTCTATCACCACTTCCGCGGCGAGCGCGCCAGCGGCCACCAGATAGTCGCCCGTGCCGAGGCCCGGGAACCTGCGGCGCTCTCGGCCATCGACTGCTGGCTGGAGATCCTGGCCGCCGGGCTCGCCACCGCCATCTCGGTGATAGACCCCGAGGTGGTGGTGCTGGGGGGCGGCCTCAGCGGGCTGCCCGCCCTCTATGAAGAGCTGCCCAGGCGTCTGCCCGGCCACCTGCTGCCCGGCGTCGCCCTGCCGGCTATCCGCCAGGCCCGCTTCGGCGGCGCCGGGGGCGTGCGTGGCGCCGCCCTGCTCAATTTATGAGATCAGGCACTGGGTCTGATCTCCCTGGATAAGGAGTCATCATGACCCGTCTTGAAATCTGCATCGACAACCTGGAATCCCTGTTCACCGCCCAGCAAGCCGGAGCGGATCGCATCGAGCTCTGCTCTGCGCTGGGGCTGGGGGGTCTCACCCCCTCCTATGGTTTCATGCAGCTTGCTGCCCGCCACGCCAGCGTGCCGGTTTACGCCATGATCCGCCCCCGTGCCGGGGATTTCTGCTTCAGTGCCGCCGAGTTCGAGCTCATGCTGCTGGATATCGCGGCGGCGCGCTCTGCGGGTCTGCAAGGGGTGGTGGTGGGTCTGCTCGACGAGGGGGGCAGGGTGCCTGCCGCCCAGTTGCAACAGCTGGTCGAGGCGGCCGGTCCCCTGGGTGTCACCTTCCATCGCGCCATCGATCTCAGCTCCAACTGGCGCGCCGATCTGGAGACCATAGTGGCGGCTGGCTGTGAGCGGATCCTGAGCTCCGGCCATGCCCCGACCGCCCTGGCGGGTCTGGAGACACTGCAGGCGATGCAGCAGACCCTGTCGGGCCGCGCCAGCCTGATGCCCGGCGCCGGGGTCAATGCCGACAACGTGCGCACCATACTCGAGTTTACCGGGGTGAGCGAGGTGCACATGTCCGGCATGGGCTGGCGCGGTGGCATGGTGCCCCACGGAGTGAACATGGGCACCTCGGACGATGGCCGGGTCAATATCACCGACGGCGCCAAGGTGGCTGCGGTGCGGGCTTTGCTGGACAAGGCCTGAGCGGTGCGGGCTTTGCTGGACAAGGCCTGATAGGTGCCGCGCGGCGGCATGGTGCCTCTCATGTGTGTGAACATGGGCACCTCGGACGACGGCCGGGTCAATATCACCGACGGCGCCAAGGTGGCTGCGGTGAGGGCTTTGCTGGATCGCGCCTGAGCCAGCCTGTGGTTGGGCCGTCTCCTCTCCCTTCTCCCCTCGCGGGAGAAGGGTCGGGGATGAGGGGGATGTGAAGTCTCTCCCACGGGCGGGGAAATCAGGATGGCAGCCGGCAGCACCTCGCCAAAAAGTCTGATATTATCCCGTCTCTTTTACCCTCAGGACCCGGAGCAACATCTCAATGTCCCAATACGACTCTATCGAACAGAAGGCCAGCTATGGCATCGGCCGCAACATGGGTGATCAGCTGGCGCAGCAAGCCTTCGCCGGTCTGGATATCCCTGCCCTGCAACAAGGTCTGGCAGATGCCCTGAACGGCCTGGAGTTCGCGGTCAGCCGTGACGATATCAATGATGCCTTCCAGGTCATTACCGCCCGCATGCAGGAAGAGCAGGAAGCCGTTGCCAAGGCCGCCGCCGCCGATGGCGAAGCCTTCCTGGCCGACAACGCCAAGCGCGCCGACGTGAAAGTGACCGACTCCGGTCTGCAATACGAAGTCATGGTAGAAGGCAACGGCGCCGTGCCGGTGGCCGGTCAGTCCGTGCGTGTGCACTACCACGGTACCTTCACCCACGGTGGCGTGTTCGACAGCTCGGTCGCTCGCGGCCAGCCTGCCGAATTCCCGGTCACCGGCGTCATCGCCGGCTGGGTGGAAGCGCTGCAGATGATGCCGGTTGGCTCCAAGTGGAAGCTCTACATTCCGCAGGATCTGGCTTACGGTGCCCGTGGCGCCGGCTCCATCCCGCCTTACTCTGCTCTGGTCTTCGAAGTGGAGCTGCTGGACATCCTGTGATCCGGCTGGCGTGATGCAAACGGCGACCCCTGGGTCGCCGTTTGTTTTTGCGCGCCGCCACGCCCTGGTGGATGAGCCATGGCCTTCTCGGGAGATTTGGATATAGTCAGGACGTCGCACTCTCGGCCACCCAGGGAGACAGGCCATGGCTGCCATCATCGAAGTCGTCGATCTCATCAAGCACTTTCCCGGTGTCAGGGCGGTGGACGGACTCAGCTTTGCCATTCCCGCCGGGAGCTGTTTCGGCCTGCTCGGCCCGAACGGGGCGGGCAAGACCACCACCATAGAGCTGCTCGAGGGGATCCTCACCCCGGACAGCGGCCAGATCCTGTTTCATGGCGCCCCCCGCGACCCCGATTATCGCTCCCGCATCGGCATTCAGTTCCAGCACACGGCGCTGCAGGATTTTCTGACGGTGCGCGACACCCTGCGCCTGTTCGCCAGCCTTTATCCCAACCCCCTGCCACGGGAACTGCTCATCGATCTGTGCGCCCTTGGGGAGTTCATCGACAGGGACAGCCGCAAGCTCTCCGGTGGCCAGCGTCAGCGCCTGCTGCTGGCCCTGGCCCTGCTCGGGGATCCCGAACTGCTGTTTCTGGACGAACCCACCACAGGGCTGGATCCCCAGGCCCGTCACCACTTCTGGCAGCGGATCGAGGCGATCAAGGCCCAGGGCAAGACGGTGGTGCTCACCACCCACTACATGGACGAGGCCCAGCAACTGTGCGATCGCATCGCCATCGTGGATCACGGCCATCTGCTCAGCCTGGACACGCCGGCGGCCCTGTTGGCGCGGCACTTCGACGGTGTGCTGGTGCGCCTCTCGGATCACCCGGCCCTCGCCAGCCTGGGTTATCCGCTGCGGCCACACGGGGATCAGGTGGAGCTGAACTGCCCCGACGTGGCGGCCTTGCTGCCGCGGCTGCTGGGCCTGGGGGTGCCGCTGACCGGCATGCAGGTGCGCTCCCCCAACCTGGAGGATCTCTTCCTGCACCTGACCGGCCACAGCCTCCGGAGCGGCGCATGAACGCCGCCCCATGGCGGCGCCCAACTGCGGCACCTGCCGGCATGCCGCCGAAGTCAGCCTGTGCAAGGAGCGAAAGATGACGGGATCCCTAAGGCGCATAGGCGCCCTCTTTTACGCCCGCACCCTGGAGTTCGTGCGCGACAGGGCGGCCCTGGTCTGGAACCTGCTCTTTCCGCTCCTGCTGGTGATTGGCTTCTCCCTCATCTTCTCGGGCCCCCCCAAACCGCTGGTGCAGATAGGGGTGGTAGGGGAGCTGACGACCGCCTATCAGCCCCTGGCCCATATCCCGCTGCTCAAGCTCCTCCCCTATGACGATGAGGCGAGAGGGATCCTCAAGGTGCGCCACCATCAGCTGGACTTGCTGCTGTCACCGGCGCGTGGCCACTACTGGGTCAACCCGGATGCGCCCCAGGGGGCCATGGCCGAGTACCTGCTGCGACAGGCGGTGCGCGAGCCCTTGCAACGAGAAGTCCTGAGCGGCCGGGCCATCCGCTATGGCGACTGGTTGCTGCCCGGGGTGATCGGCATGAACCTGATGTTCTCCGGCCTGTTCGGGGTTGGCTTCGTCATCGTGCGCTATCGCAAGAACGGGGTGCTCAAGCGCTTGCGCGCCACCCCGCTGTCGGCGGCCGAGTTTCTCTGCGCCCAGTTGCTGTCGCGGGTGCTGATCACCCTGGTGGTGAGCCTGCTGGTCTTCCTGGTGGCTTACTGGCTGCTGGATGTGCCCCTGCTCGGCTCTGGCTGGCTGCTGCTCTTCATCGCCCTGGTCGGCGGGACCGCCATGGCCTCCCTCGGGTTGCTCATCGCCGCCCGCATTCAGAACGAGGAGCTGGCGAGCGGTTTGCTCAATCTCATCAGCTTGCCCATGATGTTCTTGTCCGGTGTCTGGTTTTCGCTGGAGGGATCTCCCCCCTGGTTGCAGGCCGTGGCAGCCCGTCTACCCCTCAGCCAGATCATCGAGGCGGCCCGCGCCGTCATGCTGGAAGGGGCGGGCTGGCAGGCGGTGGCGGGGATGTTGGCCCAGGTCATGGTGTTTGCCCTGGTGTGTATCATGCTGGGGGCGGCATTGTTCAAATGGAGCGCAAAATGAAACCAATACTGTGGTTGCTGCTGGTGGCGACGCTGCCGGTGGATGCCGGCACCCTGCGCTGCAAGAGCGCCCTGCTGACCGAGGGGGACACCACGGCCGAGCTGCTGATCCGCTGTGGTCAGCCGATGCTCAAGGAGGATCTGACACGCTACGAGGAGAACGGCTTCGGGGCGCGGATGACGGTCAAGTATGCCGAGCGCTGGACCTACAACTTCGGCAGGAGCGAATTCATGCAGTTTGTCACCGTCGAAAACGGCGTCATCACCGAGATTGAAGACGGCCCCCGCGGCGGTTGAGCCACTGAGTGCCGACCCCGGGTCGGCGCCCCGATCTTGAGGCCCCTTGTCCCTGCCTCGTCTCCCACCCGAAGATTGAGTGTTGGAGCCTGTTCTCCCCCCGCCATGGCACCATATCGACGCAGCCCAATATTTGCCCCTGACTCCCCGCGTTGGGGCTTGCCGATAGAAAAGTGAGTCTGATGAGTCAGTTGGAGTCCGATTTCTCTGCCCCATCCCGGTGCGTCCCATTTTTTTGTGAAAATAATCCTCACAGTGGGAATGGCCTTTAACAGCAGGCTATTTGGTGAATAAGGGTCTACTTTTGATTCTGAGAGTGCATATCACATCGTTCGAATATTTTGTGCTGTTGCACCACAGTTGTGCCGGGTTGCACCGATTGACAGGTTTTTGAAGCGCTGGATAAGCTGCAAAAAAGCAGGGAAACGATGGCATCTTGCTCGGTTTGGGTGCCAATTCGAATCAAACCACAGGGAAGAGTGACATGAAGCAGATACACAAGGCAGGTATGGTGATAGTGCTGTCGCTGGCGGCAGCCAATGTCTGGGCAGAGGGTACCCTGGATGCCGTGAAGAAGAAGGGGTTCGTGCAGTGCGGGGTCGGTGATGGCCTGCCCGGGTTCTCCAACCCGGACGCCAAGGGCACCTGGACAGGGCTCGACGTGGACGTGTGCCGCGCGGTCGCCGCGGCCGTGCTCGGGGATGCCGGCAAGGTCAAGTATGTCTCCCTCACCGCCAAGGAGCGTTTCACCGCCCTGCAATCCGGTGAAGTGGATCTGCTGTCGCGCAATACCACCTGGACTTTGACCCGGGACGGCTCGCTGGGCCTGACCTTTGCCGGGGTGAACTACTACGATGGTCAGGGCTTCCTGGTCAACAAGTCCCTCGGGGTCAAGAGTGCCAAGGAGCTGGACGGGGCAGCCGTTTGCATCCAGTCCGGCACCACCACAGAGCTCAATCTGGCGGATTACTTCCGCGCCAACGGCGGCATGAAATATACCCCTGTGGTGTTCGACACCTCGGATCAGACCGTCAAGGGCTTCGAGGCGGGGCGTTGTGACGTGCTGACCTCGGATCAATCCCAGCTCTACTCCCTCAAGATCAAGCTGACCAAGCCGGAAGATGCCCTGGTGCTGCCCGAGGTCATCTCCAAGGAGCCGCTGGGCCCGGCGGTGCGCCAGGGTGACGAGCAGTGGTTCAAGGTGGTGCGCTGGAGTCTCTACGCCATGCTCAACGCCGAAGAGGCCGGTGTGACCAGTGCCAACGTGGACGAGATGCTCAAATCCACCAACCCGGACATCCGTCGCCTGCTGGGGCTGGAAGAGCCCAAGGGCAATGTGCTGGGGCTGGATGACAAGTGGGCCTACAACATCGTCAAGCAGGTCGGCAACTACGGCGAGTCCTTCGATCGCAACGTCGGCGCCGGCTCTCCCCTCAAGATCGACCGCGGCATCAACGCGCTCTGGAACAAGGGTGGCCTGATGTATGCCCCGCCCATCCGCTAACTAGACAGCTGTCGGGGGGCCTGGCCCCCCATTTCCCCCTTGCCCTGGCTTTGTCGGAGTCATCCTCATGGCGATACAAGCATCAAACCATAGGAAAGAACAGGGCCGCTGGTGGTATGACGCTAAGGTGCGGGCGCAGATCTTCCAGTGCCTGGCCATTGCGGCCGTTCTCGCGTTTCTGTTCTACATCATCAACAATGCCCTGACCAATCTGGCGACCCGTGGCATCACCACAGGTTTCGATTTTCTGGGCAACACCGCCGGGTTCGGCATCCTGCAGAGCCTGATCCCCTACGACGAGACCTATACCTTCGGTCGCACCTTCGTGGTCGGCCTGCTCAATACCCTGCTGGTCTCGGTGCTCGGCATCCTGTTTGCCACCCTGCTCGGCTTCGTGCTCGGGATAGCGCGTCTGTCCCGCAACTGGCTGGTAGCCAAGATAGCCACCGTCTACATAGAGACGTTTCGCAACATTCCGCTGCTGCTGCAGATCTTCTTCTGGTACTTCTCGGTGCTGCGCACCCTGCCGTCTCCCCGTGAGAGCGTGGAGCTGGGAGGGCTCGCCTTCTTGAACGTACGGGGCTTCTATCTGCCCAAACCCTTGTTTGAAGAGGGGTTTGGCTATGTGCTTTGGGCCCTGCTGGTCGCTGTCGTCCTGAGCTGGGGACTGAGTCGCTGGGCAAGGCGCCGTCAGGCGCTGACCGGCAGGATCTTCCCGTTCTGGCGCTGTGCGGCCGCTCTGGTGATCCTGCTCCCCGCCATCGCCTTCCTGCTGGCAGGCAGCCCGCTCTCCTGGAGTGTGCCCATACTGCAGGGCTTCAACTTCCGGGGGGGCTTGACGGTGTTGCCGGAACTCGCGGCCCTGTTGCTGGCGCTCACCATCTATACGGCAGCCTTCATCGCCGAGATAGTGCGATCCGGCATACTGGCCATCAGCAAGGGGCAGACCGAGGCCGCTTCCGCCCTCGGGCTCTCGTCCACCAAGACGCTGCGGCTGGTGGTCATCCCCCAGGCGATGCGGGTCATCATTCCCCCGCTGACCAGCCAGTACCTGAACCTCACCAAGAACTCCTCGCTGGCCACCGCCATCGGTTATCCGGATCTCGTCTCTGTGTTCATGGGCACCACCCTCAACCAGACCGGGCAGGCCATCGAGGTGATCGCCATGACCATGGGGGTTTATCTCATCATCAGTATCACCACCTCAGTCCTGATGAACATCTACAACCGCAGGATGACGCTGGTCGAGCGCTAGGGAGCTGTCATGTTTGTGAACGAGTTGCAGGAGGCGCTGCCGCCTCCCAATCATCGCCGGGGGCTGGTCGCCTGGGTCAGACAGAACCTCTTCCCCAACTGGTGGAACGGCCTGCTGACCCTGGTGCTGGCCTATCTGCTGCTGCCACTGCTCTGGTCGGCGCTGGACTGGGCTATCTTCTCCGCCAACTGGCAGGGGAGCAGCCGTGCCGACTGCGCCCAGGGCGGGGCCTGCTGGGTCTTTATCGAGAGCCGTCTGGGGCAATACCTCTACGGCTTTTACCCGGTCGATCAGTATTGGCGCATCAATCTGGCCTTCGCCGGTCTGGCCGTGCTGCTGGCGCTGCTGATCTGGCCGCGCACCCCGCGCAAGGGCTGGCTGGCGCTCTTTACCCTGCTGGTGTTCCCTGTCATCGCCTTCGTGCTGATCCACGGCGGTGCCGGTCTCGAGGTGGTGGAAACCAACCGCTGGGGCGGCCTGATGCTGACCCTGGTGCTGGCGGTGGTGGGCATAGTGGTCGCCCTGCCGTTCGGCATCCTGCTGGCATTGGGGCGCCGCTCCCACATGCCGGTCATCTCCAGCCTCTCCACCGTCTATATCGAGTTCTGGCGGGCGGTGCCGCTCATCACAGTGCTCTTCATGGCCTCCGTCATGCTGCCGCTGTTCATGAGTACCGAGGTGGAGCTCGACAAGCTGCTGAGGGCGCTCATCGGCATCATTCTGTTCCAGGCGGCCTATGTGGCCGAGGTGGTGAGGGGCGGGCTGCAGGCGATCCCCAAGGGGCAGTACGAGGCGGGTGAAGCCCTGGGGCTCTCCTACTGGAAGGTGATGGGGCTGGTCATCATGCCCCAGGCCCTCAAGATCACCATTCCCTCCCTGGTGAACACCTTTATCTCCCTGTTCAAGGACACCAGCCTGGTGCTGATCATAGGGCTGTTCGATCTGCTGGCCATCTCCAAGGTGGCGCTGGCGGATCCGGCCTGGCTGGGATTCTCCACCGAGGCCTATGTGTTCATCGCCATGATCTTCTGGGTGTTCTGTTTTGGCATGTCCCGCTACTCCATCTATCTGGAGCGCAAACTCAACACCGGTCACAAGCATTAGGAGTAGTTTCGAGATGAAAACGGACGCTGTGGTAGAACTCAAGGATGTCAACAAGTGGTACGGTGAGTTTCATGTGCTGCGCAACATCAATCTTCAGGTGGGCAGGGGGGAGAAGATCGTCATCTGCGGGCCGTCTGGCTCGGGCAAGTCCACCATGATCCGCTGCATCAACCGGCTGGAGGAGCATCAGAGCGGTGACATCCTGGTCAAGGGCACGGCCCTGACGTCGGATCTCAAGAACATAGAGACGGTACGCCGGGAGGTGGGCATGGTGTTCCAGCACTTCAACCTCTTCCCCCATCTGACGGTGCTGGAGAACTGCTGCCTGGCCCCCATCTGGGTCAAGCAGTTGCCACGCAAGGAGGCCGAGGAGATCGCCATGACCTTCCTGCGCCGGGTCAGGATCCCGGAGCAGGCCCTCAAGTACCCGGGTCAGCTCTCCGGCGGTCAGCAGCAACGGGTCGCCATCGCCCGCAGCCTCTGCATGAATCCCCAGGTGATGCTGTTTGACGAGCCGACCTCGGCGCTCGACCCCGAGATGGTGCGCGAGGTGCTGGATGTCATGGTGGAGCTGGCCCACGAGGGGATGACCATGCTCTGCGTCACCCACGAGATGGGCTTTGCCAAGCAGGTGGCGGATCGGGTGATCTTCATGGACCGCGGCCAGATCATCGAGGAGAACGTGCCGGATCAGTTCTTCGACCACCCCCAGTCGGAGCGGACCAAGCTGTTTCTCTCCCAGATCCTGCAGCACTGATGCGGGTCAGACGGGGCCAACCCCATTGAAAATAGCCCGCCGGCTCGGTGAGCGGCGGGCAAAGACATGCATGAAAGCAGACTACAAACGGAAAGGAGTATGTCAGCCCGGCAACAGGGTGCTGGTGCGCAGATCGCGCACGGCCAGATTGATCTGCCGGGCCAGGCTCAGCGCCTGACGGCAGTCCAGCGTCTTCACATCGATGACTCCCCCCTGAAACTCGAATCGTCCCAGTGCCTCTACCATGAAGCTGCCGTGATGGAAGCTTTTGATATAGCGGGCAATTCGACGAGGAGACAACTGCTTGAACACCTTCATGGCAAGAGACCCTGTTGTTTGGACAGGGCACACTATGCCGTCTCACCATGACACTGATGTGACACTTGATGAAGGTTTGTATGAATCCTTGTTATGGCGTGCCATCCCCCTGCTCCCGGCGTTGAAAAAGTAGTGCAGCCCCCGGCCCCGGCCCCGATATACTGCGGCCATCGCAGGATGGACAAGGTGCCGCACGTGGAGTGGGTGGACGTAGTAGACGAGCAGGACAGGGTGATCGGGGTGGCCGAGCGCACCCGGGTGCGTCAGGAGAATTTGCGCCATCGCGCCAGCTATATCCTGGTGCTCGATGAGGCCGGGCGCGTACTGGTGCAGCGGCGCACTCCGAGCAAGGATTTTTGCCCCGGCATGCTGGATGCCTGCGCCGGTGGCGTGGTGACCACTGGGGAGGCGATGGAGCCCTCCGCCCGGCGCGAGCTGGCCGAGGAGCTGGGTATCCACGACGTGCCCCTGCACGACTTCGGCACCTTCTACGCCGAGGGGGAGGCGAGTGGGGGAGGCTATCGGGTCTGGGGTGGTCTGTTCAGTTGCCATTATCAGGGGCCGCTGCAACTCCAGGCGGAGGAGGTGAGCGAGGTGCACTGGATGAGCCTGGCCGAGATAGCCGAGCGGGCCGATGAATTCACGCCGGATTCCCTCCTCGCCATCGCCACCTGGCAGGCGCGACGCTCGCAAGCAGGCCAGGGTTAGCGGCAGCAAACGCTTGTTGCGCGTTATCTTTATTGCGCCCGGATGGACCCGTTCACCTGTGGGTGGATTGGGGTAGACTGGGCCTCTTTGAACCACAGAAGGATGAGTCATCATGATCACGGTCGGTCAATCCCTGCCCGCAGGGGAATTTACCTTCATCACCGCCGAGGGCAAGCAGGTGAAGGATACCCAGGCCCTGTTTGCGGGCAAGAAGGTGGTGCTGTTCGCGGTGCCGGGGGCCTTCACCCCCACCTGCTCCAACGCCCACTTGCCCGGCTATGTGGTGCTGGCGGATCAGTTCAAGGCCAAGGGCGTCGATGCCCTCTATTGTCTCTCGGTCAACGATGCCTTCGTGATGAGGGCGTGGCAGGCGGCCCAGAATGCCGACGCCATCACCATGCTGGCGGATGGGGACGGCAGCTGGACCCGGGCCCTCGGCCTTGCCAAGGAGACCGGCGCCTTCGGCGGCCTGCGTGCCCAGCGCTTTGCCCTGATCGCCAATGATGGCGTGGTCGAGCAACTGTTCGTGGAGGCTCCCGGCAAGTTCGAGGTGTCGGATGCACAGAGCCTGCTGGCCGCCTTGTGAATTGTTAATCGTCGTTTGATTTCAGCTTGAAATAGCAAGGCGGCTCGATACACTGAGGCCGCGTTTGGATGGAGCCAGGCTAGCCGCCTGGCTCTCGTGTTTGCAGTCGACGAGATGGAAGAATATGACCCTGGCTTTTGTTGCCCTGATTGCCGGACTGGCGTTGCTGGTCTGGAGTGCGGATAAATTTGTGGACGGCGCCGCCGCCACCGCCCGTTATGCCGGCATGCCGCCGCTGCTGATCGGCATGGTGATCATCGGTTTTGGTACCTCGGCTCCCGAGATGGTGGTCTCGGCCCTGGCATCCATGCAGGGTAACCCGGGCCTGGCGCTCGGCAACGCCTATGGTTCCAACATCACCAACATCGCCCTTATTCTCGGGCTGACAGCCCTCATCAGCCCCATCGCCGTCTCCTCCCAGGTGGTGCGCAAGGAGATCCCCATACTGCTCGGCATCACCCTGCTGACCGGTGCCTTGCTCATCGATGGTCACCTGGGGCGTGGCGACGCCCTCATTCTGGGTGGCGTCTTCATCGCACTGCTGGGCTGGTCCATCTGGACCGGGATCAAGGGCAAGGGAGACGCCTTGGACGAAGACGTGAACGTGGAGCTCGACAGCGAAGCCATGCCGCTCAAGAAGGCCATCTTCTGGTTGATCGTCGGCCTGGTACTCCTGGTGGGCGCTTCCCGCCTGCTGGTGTGGGGCGCGGTGACCATAGCCCAGGCATTTGGCATCAGCGACCTGGTCATCGGTCTGACCATAGTGGCGGTGGGCACCTCGCTGCCGGAGCTCGCCTCCTCCCTGATGGCCATCAAGAAGAAGGAGCACGATTTGGCCCTCGGCAACGTGCTTGGCTCCAACCTGTTCAACACCCTGGCCGTGGTGGGCATCGCCGCCGGCATAGCGCCCCTGGACGTGGACCCGGCGGTGCTCTCCCGCGACTGGAGCCTGATGATGGGGCTGACCCTGCTGCTGCTGGTGATGTGCCTGGGCCGCAAGGGACAGGGCCGCATCAACAGGGTGGAAGGGGGCATCTTGCTCTGCATCTTCGTCGCCTATACCGGTTGGCTGCTGACCAGCCAGTTCTGATAAGGGCATGACAAGACAAACAAGAAGGGGAGCCAATGGCTCCCCTTCTCTATGTTGCCGGCGCGGTCAAACCGTTCAGGCCACTGCTACCAGCTTCTGCTTCTGGGCGCTGTCCAGGATGAGGATGCTCGCCTTGGGGAAGAAGTTGAAGGTGGAGGCCGACGCCCAGGTGTAGGCACCCATCACCCTGCCTATGACCAGCTCGCCGATGGCCAGATCCGGCAGCATGATGCCGTCGCGGATCACGTCCACGCTGTCGCAGGTGGGGCCGGAGAGCACGGCATTGTGCAGCGGGCCCTGGGCGTAGGGGGTGCTCACCGGGTAGGTGACGTGATCATAGAGCTGACCGTTGTAGCTGCCGTAGAGGCCGTCATCCAGGTAGTACCAGATCTTGTCGCCGCGGTGGGCCTTGCCCATCACGCTGGCGACCGACGTCATGGCCGGCGCGCTGATGAAACGGCCCGGCTCGGCAATCTTCTGCACCGTGGCGGGCAGCTTGGCCAGCGCCTCGCGGATCGGGGCGCAGAAGCCGTCGATGTCGAACTCGCCGCCCTCATAATCGACCGGGAAACCGCCGCCGATGTCCAGCACCCAGGGCTTGAGGCCGAGATCCCAGGCCTGCTCCATGATCTCGCGGCAGGCGTCGATGGCCTGCACGTGGCGACGGGGGTGGGGCACCTGGGAGCCGACGTGGAACGACAGCCCCATCACCTTGATCCCCTTGGCCTGGGCCAGTTGCAGCAGCGGCAGCGCCTGCTCCGGAGTGCAGCCGAACTTCTTGGAGAGATCGACCTTGGTCTCGGGATTCGGGAAGCTGACCCGCAGCAGCAGTTTGACCTCGTCCTTGTAGGGCAGGAACTTCTCCAGCTCCAGCGGGTTGTCGTAGACGAACACGGTGCAGCCGAATTCCAGCGCATAACGGATGTCGCTGTCGCGCTTGATGGGATGGGTGTGAATGCAGCGTCCCGGGCGAACCCCTTGGCTGCGCACCAGATCCACTTCGCCATTGGTGGCCAGATCGAAACAGGCCCCCTCTTCCTTCAAGACAGAGACCACAGCCTCATGGGGCAGGGGCTTGAGTGCATAATGCAAGCGCACATCGGGCAGGGCGGCCACCAGGGCCCGATACTGTTTGCGGACGGCTGCCTTGTCGAGCAGCAGCAGGGGGGAGCCAAATTGTTCAACCAGCTGACGGTAATCTTGTGCGACCAGGGTCTCGTTCATTCTCTTTTGATCATCCTTAGGGGGCGTGATATGCCCAAGCCATATGCGATTGAACCGGCGACGGCCGGCTCAGGCGAGTGGTCCGGAGGGACCGACCAGGCACAATGCATAACTCCCTTGCAAAGTGCTTAGTTATGCGCGGGATTATCGACTTATTGAGTTTGTGTGCAAGCATTTTGATTGGATATGTTGGCAAGTATTTCTGGTCGAGACGAAACATCATCTTGATATGGGGCACTCTGCCCCTGCCGGTGTGCAGCATTGGCAGAGAAGACTTCATAAGCTATTGATAGTTAACGAACATTTAACATGGCTCCGCTCATGGCCTGGACAGAAAAAAGCAGCGCCATGGCTGGCCGAGTGGGAGACAGCTCACATTTTTTGGATTAACATGCCCGCTTCCTAATCCAAACTAGTTCGGATGAAGGTAGCAGGAGAGCGATGGGGGACCATCCACCGAAGAAGTGAATCTTTCAGGTACCGGGCAACCGGTGTGGACTGCTACTGGACGATACTCTGGAGAGACCCGTTAGATCGGGCGCCGAAGGAGCAAGGCACCATGACGACCCGCAAGGGCTGGCTGGCGCCGGAAACTCTCAGGCAAAAGGACAGAGGGGATGGGATGGTTGTACCTGAGCTTGGAACTGTTCACGATCTGTCACGAGAGGTCGTCAGCAAGGTAAAGAGCAGCGCAGGAACCGGAGTGTATGTGAATACATGAGGCTTCCGAGCAGCGCATGAGCCTTGATCACGGCCTCGCAGTAAGAGTGTGAGCACGTTTTTGGCCCGCATCCGATCGCCTCTGGCCGATCGCGACACCTAATGGGAAGATCATCCTTCTCCTCCTTAATCGTTGTTTTTTAAGGAGGATGCATGTCATCAATTCAATCGGCGCTCGCCGCCATCGATAGCTTTGTCTGGGGTCCACCCCTGCTGATCCTGCTGGTCGGGACCGGTATCTACCTTACCCTGCGTCTGGGTCTGCTTCAGGTCGTGCGCTTGCCGCTCGCCCTCAAGCTGGTCTTTGGCCGGGATCAGGGTCAGGGCAAGCAGGGGGATGTCTCCAGCTTCGCCGCCCTGTGCACCGCCCTCTCCGCCACCATAGGCACAGGCAACATTGTCGGGGTGGCCACCGCCATCAAGCTCGGCGGCCCCGGCGCCCTGTTCTGGATGTGGATGGCAGCCCTGTTCGGCATGGCCACCAAGTACGCCGAGTGCCTGCTGGCGGTCAAATACCGCGAGCAGGATGCCAATGGCCAGATGGCGGGCGGCCCCATGTACTATCTGGAGAAGGGGCTGGGCTCCAGGCCGCTGGCCAAGCTGTTTGCCCTGTTCGGCATCGGCGTCGCCTTCTTCGGCATCGGCACCTTCCCTCAGGTCAACGCCATCAGTGATGCCATGAGCCTCTCCTTCTCGGTGCCCCGTGAAGTGACCGCGGTGGTGCTGACCCTGATCGTGGCCCTGGTGACCCTGGGGGGCATCCAGTCCATCTCCAGCGTCTCGAGCAAGGTGGTGCCCTTCATGGCCATCTTCTACATACTCGCCTGTCTGGGCGTGCTGGTGAACAACGCCGGCGCCCTGCCCGACGCCGTCATGCTGGTGATCGAGAGCGCCTTCACCGGCCATGCGGCCACCGGCGGCTTCGTCGGGGCCGGCATCATGCTGGCGATCCAGTCCGGGGTGGCACGGGGGGTCTTCTCCAACGAGTCCGGGCTGGGCTCGGCCCCCATAGCCGCGGCGGCGGCCAAGACGGACTCCTGCGTGGAGCAGGGGCTGGTCTCCATGACCGGCACTTTCATCGACACCATCATCATCTGCACCATGACGGGCCTGACCCTGGTGGTGACAGGCGTGTGGAGCGGTGACTTGAGTGGCGCCGCCATGACCAGCCAGGCCTTTGCCCAGGGGCTGGACGCCCACATAGGCCAGTATCTGGTGAGCATCGGCCTCCTGTTCTTCGCCTTTACCACCATCCTCGGCTGGAACTACTACGGCGAGCGCTGCACCGAGTACCTGTTCGGGGTGAAGGCGATCAAGCCCTATCGCATCGTCTATCTGGTGCTGGTGGCGAGCGGCGCCTTCCTCCATCTGGATCTGATTTGGCTGCTGGCGGACATCGTCAACGGCCTGATGGCGGTACCCAACCTCATCGGCCTTATCGGCCTGCGTCACGTGGTGATCGCCGAGACCCGGGCCTACTTCAGTCGGGACCGGGACAGCGATACGGAGTCCGAGCCCGAGCCGCAGACCGCCTGAATCTGTGCCCGACCAATGCGGAAAAGCAAAGCCACGACCCGAGTCGTGGCTTTTTTATGAATGGCGCATGGAGGAGGCACCCCTCTCCCTCCGGGGGCTCAGGGTAAGGGCATCTGACTCTCCGTCAGCAGTCGCGCCAGCCGCACTCGCACCCTTGCTACCAGTTCGGTTTCGTCACCCTGCCAGCAGATGGCGCGCGCGAGCGTGGTGGAGGTGCCGGGCAAGAAACGCAGCTCCCCGCCCGCCAGCTCGTAGAAGCGGCTCGCCATCCGGGTGCCTTCGTCCACATCACCGGCCACCAGCAACATGGCCTGGGCCAGCACGGCGCCCCCGTGAACCTGCCCCGGCGCCAGCCAGCGCTGGGCTGTGCCGGTGACCTTGCGGCCCCCGATCACCAGATTGTACTGACCGTCGCAAAAGGATCCGGGCACGAAGTCATAGTTTCCTTCTAGATCGTATTCGCCCAGCAGGGCCAGCAGCGGCGCCCCCAGGAGATGGTAGTAGTGGCCAAGATCCGTGGTGGTACGTGGCAGCAAGATAGACATGTTGAGGATGCCGGCCCCGTGGGGCACGGCGGTGCCGCCGCTGTCCCGCACATGGACGGGCCAGCCTTCGCTGGCGAGCTGCTCGCAGGCCGCCTGATAGTGGGGCAGGCGCACGTCCTTGCGGGTGACGATAAGGCATTGGGGGGCCTGCCAGAGGTGGGCGCGGGGCTGGCCGTCATGGGCGCACTCCCGCAGCCAAATCTGCTCTTGCGCCAGTATCTGTGCGGGTGAAGCGGTATCGGGGAGGGGAGAGAGCAGGCGATAGGGCATGGCGGCATCCTCAAAAAAGGCTGCCAGCACAGTACCCGGGGCGACAAACAAGGTAAAGCCCCGCACTGCGGGGCTTTACCTGTTCGCTCTGGAGCGCGTCAGGCCTGTGCGCCGCCGCGCTTGGGCAGCAGCAGGTTCATGACGATGGCGGTGAGGCCGCCGGTGGCGACGCCGTAGGAGAGCACGCTTCTGGCCAGCTCCGGCAGGTGTTGCAGCACCTCGGGCACCTGGGCGACACCCAGCCCCATGGCGAGCGACACAGCCAGTATCATCAGGGCGCGGCGGTCGAGCTCCTCGCGGGAGATGATGCGCACCCCGGCGGCGGCTATGGTGCCGAACATGACGATGGTGGCGCCCCCCAGCACGGGCTCGGGGATCTGCTGCACCAGGCTGGCCACCGCCGGGAAGAGGCCGAGCAGGGCCAGCATGGCGGCGATGAAGAGGCCGACATGGCGGCTGGCGACCCCGGTCAGCTGGATGACGCCGTTGTTCTGGGCAAAGGTGGACATGGGGAAGGTGGAGAAGACCGCCGCCAGCATGGAGTTGGCGCCATCGGCCAGCACGCCCCCCTTGATCCGCGCCATGTAGACGGGCCCGTCCAGCGGCTCGCCGGAGATGTCCGAGGTGGCTGTCATGTCGCCTATGGCTTCCAGTGCCGTCACCACGAAGATGATGGCGAGCGGCACGAACAGCTGCCAGTCAAAGCCGATGCCGTAGTGGAGCGGGATGGGCACCATCACCAGGGGGCCTTCGAAGGTGGGAGGGCTGACCTTGCCCAGCAGCAGGGCGACGGCGTAGCCCGCCAGCATGGCGATCATGATGGCGGAGAGGCGCAGCCAGGGGTTGCGACTGCGCTGCAGCAACACGATGAGGCCGAGCACCAGCAGGGAGAGGAAGAGGTTGGTGTGGCTGGCGAAGCTGCCGTCCGAGAGCGCGGCATAACCGCCACCCATGCTGATGAGGCCCACCTTGATCAGGGTCAGGCCGATGAGCAGCACCACTATGCCGGTCACCAGGGGGGTGATGATGCGCTTGACCAGATGCAGGAAGCGGCTCATCACCACTATGGTGAGGGCGGCCGCCAGCATGGTGCCGAACAGGGTGCCCAGCAGATCTTCCGTGGGCATGGCGGCTTGCTTGAGGGCCAGGCCGGAGGCGATGATGGGGCCGAGGAAGTTGAAGCTGGTGCCCTGCACCGAGAGCAGGCCCGAACCGAGGGGGCCGAAGCGGCGGGTCTGGATGAAGGAGGCGATGCCGGACATGACCAGGGACATGGAGACGATGTAGCGGGTGTCGGCGGCCGGGAGGCCCAGGGCATTGGCGATGATGAGGGGCGGAGTGATGATGGCGACAAACATGGCGAGCATGTGCTGAAGGGCGGCGAACAGGGTCTGGGGCAGGGGCGGAACCTCGTCTATGCCATAGATGAGCTCGCTGTGGGCTCGCCTGGGGGGGTGGGTCTCTGGAGTCGCGCGCACGGCGGCAGCCTGTTCCATAAATACCTCTGAGTGTGGGGAGGGGGAGAAAATTGGGCGCTATTCTAGTGGCTGAACCTGGGCTGACCAGCGCTAATTGGAGCAATAACCGGTTTATTTTTCGATGGGTTGAAACGTTTGCGCGCGGCGTTTATGATCCGCCGATTTGTGTGAGGCAGTTCTCGTTATAAATGGGGGACATGCTGATGCATCCAGGGAGGGACGGTGTAGAATGAGCCCTCAGTTGTAAAATGGAGACTCTGGATGCTGAAGCTGTCGGAGTTCTGGAGTGCCCGTGCCCACTCCGAAGATTTCACCCTGACCCGCATGGGCTTTATGACGGTGCGTCTGCGCCTGCTCACCTGCCTGCTGATGGTAGGCTTGCCTGCCTGGGCGCTGGTGGACTGGCTGACCCTGCCCGCCACCCAGTTTGACGAACTGTTTCAGGTCAGGATCTTCTGCCTGCTGGCCCTCTCTCCCCTCATTCCCCTCTCCTATCTCATCCACTTCAAGCGCGAGCGCATGAAGCTGGCGCTGGGCTACCTGATGGCGGTGATGATGCTCTTCTCCCTCATCTGTCTGCACAGCTTCGGGACGGATCAGGAGCTGCAGGCGGGCTACATGGCCTTCCCCTATCTACTCATCAGCCTGTTTGCCATCTTCCCCATACCGCTCTCCCTCAGCCTGCAACTGGCGGGGGGCATACTGATCACCATGCTGGCGGGCAACTGGCTCCTGGTGGGCCAGCCGCTCCTGAGCGTGCAGACCCTCAACCAGGTCTGGCTGCTGGGGCTCTTCACGGTGGCGAGTGCCTGGGTGCAGTGCGGCCAGCTCAACATGCTGCTGCAGCTCTATCGGGAGTCCACCACGGACGAGCTGACCGGCATGATGAACCGCCGCCTGCTGATGAAGCAGCTCGAGAAGGCCAGGGTCAGCATGATCCGCAAGCAGGCTTCCTTTGCCGTGCTGCTGCTGGATCTGGACAGATTCAAGCGCATCAACGACACCTTCGGCCATCTGGCGGGGGACGCCGTGCTGAAAGAGGTGGCGGCGACCCTGGCTGAGCAGCTGGAGCCCGGCATGGTGCTCGGTCGCTACGGGGGGGAGGAGTTTGCCATACTGCTGCCCAACTGCGCCGAGCTGGCCCAGGCGAAGCGGGTCGCCGAGCGACTGCGGGTGGCGGTGGAGGCGCGTCTGGTGAAGAGTCCGACATCGGATGAACTGCTGGAGGTGACGGTGAGCATAGGCCTGACCCTGTCCCTGCGCGGGGAGAGCGTCGAGGAGCTGCTCAACCGGGCCGACGAGTGCCTCTACATGGCCAAGATGGCGGGGCGAAACTGCGTGGTGGGCGAGCTGGCGAAGACGCCGGGCAAGCCCGGGTCCACAAAGACGGATGCCGCCTGAGGGCGGCATCTTGTCTGGGGCGCTATCAGTTCAGCCGATATTTGCCTGACAACTGCTGGGCCAGCAGCTTGAACATGTTGAACACCGCCATTGTCTTGCCGGTCGGGGTGCCATCCTCGGCCAGGAAGAACTCCCCCTTGAACACCAGGATCTCCCCCTTCTGCTCCACCGCATCGGCACGCATGCCGTGGATGAAGTCTTCGTGGTCCCGGATGATCTTGTTGGCCATCTCCAGCAGGGCAGTCTCGGTGATCAGCTCTTTTTCGGGTTGCATGCTCGTCTCCTTAAACGACTACTGACGGGGCAGGGGTGCCCCGTCGCTGATTGAAGAGGGCAAAGCATACTGCAAAAGGGGATTTTCTGTCATTGATGTGACCCCGCATTTTGCCCGCGCATCAACCCATCACCAGGTTCTTGAGCCAATGGCGCTGGCGAATGCGGCGCTGCACCAGCAACACCTTGCACAGCTCCTCCAAGAGCACCACGGCCACCACCCAGGCGAGGGGCCAGCCGAGCAGGCTGACCGCCACCCAGGCCAGCGGCAGGCCGATGCACCACATGCCGACCACGTCGATGAAGATGCTGTAGTTCACGTCGCCGCCGGAGCGCAGCACCCCGACGATGCCCACCATGTTGAACACCTTGAGCAGCATGCCGATGCAGAGGATGCCGAGCACCTGACCCGCCTCTCCCATCAGCTCTGCGGGCAGGTTGCCCACCCACTGCAGCAGGTTGGTCTGCACCATCCAGACCGCCATCCCGACCAGCAGGGCACCCACCGGCGCGAGCAGCAGGAACAGCTGGGAGTGCTGCCAGGCGGCGTCATACTCTTCTGCCCCGAGCCGGTGACCGAGCAGGGTGGAACAGGCCACCGCCAGCCCGAAGAAGAGGGAGATAAGGATGCTCTCGAGGGTCCCCAGCGTGGTCATGATGGCGAGGGAATCCGTGCCGAGATGGGCATAGAGGAAGCCGTAGAGCAGCATGCCGAAGGCCCAGAGCCCGTCGTGCAACAACAGCGGCAGGGCGATCAGGGTGAAGCGCACCACCTCCTTGCGCTGGAAGGCGGCGAGCCAGTCCGTCAGGCGCGGCACCAGCCTGGGCTCCTTGCGCAGCACATAGGCCAGCAGCAGTGCGGTTTGCAGCAGACGGGAGATGGTTGTCCCCCAGGCCGAGCCCGCGACGCCCATGGCCTCGAAGCCGAAATTGCCGAAGATGAGGGCGTAGTTGAGGATGACGTTGGCGATGATGGCGATGATGCCGATGCGGGTCGGTGCCGCCGCGTTGCCCACGGAGCGCAGGGCCGCCTCCAGGGGCACCACCACGGCGGTGCAGAGGATGGTGGCCCCCGTGATCATCAGGAACTCGTCCGCCAGGGGGCGCAGCACGGGATCCTGGCTGGCGAAGCCCAGCACGCTGCCCGGCGCGAGCACGTAGACGAGCGCAAAGGGCAGGCTCACCAGCAGGGCGCCCACCAGGGCCAGCGCCAGGGAGCGACGCACCCCCGCCAGCTCCCCGCGACCGTAGTATTGTGCCGCCAACACCGAGACCCCGCCGGAGAGCCCCGCTATCACCAGCAGGTTGAAGAAGAAAACCCGGTTACCCAAGCCGACGGCCGCCACGGCCGTGGTGCCAAGCTGGCTCACCATCATGATGTCGATGAGGCCGAGCAGGGAGAACATCATGGATTGCAGCGAGACCGGCAGGGCCAGGCGCCACAATCGGGTCATGAACTCGCGATCGGTGGTTTGTTTTAAAATCGCTTGCCAATAATTCATATCTGTTAACCGGGTTGGTAAAAGATGATATTCATCGGAGGTATGATAGGGGGTGTTGCGAGGGTTCCCACTGTGAGCGACTCTCGGCTTTCTTGTGCAAAACTATCTTGTTGAGGTGCCATGAGCTTTGCGAGCGAGTGCCTGGAAATCGCACCGGGCTGTGACGAACGGATGCTGGGGCGCGAGGGGTTGCCCCTGCTCGGGGAGGCGGGCATCTTCCTGACCGGCCTCTCCCGCTTGCGGGATCACTACCTGATCCGCCGCAACAGACCCGAGTTTCACATCCTGATGGTGAGCCACGGGGAGGGGGGCGTCTTGCTCACCGAGGCGGGGGAGCAGCCGATACCGGCTGGGGCCCTGGTGTTCCTGCCCGCCGCCGTGCCGGGGGGGCTGCGCCTCGCGGGGGAGAGTTGGCAGACCAGCTGGATCCTGCTGGACGACGTGCCGCGCTGGCGCCACCTGCATCGGCTCGGCCACCGTATCTGGCTGGGGGAGGAGGGGGAGCAGCTCTATCATCTGCTCAGCCTGATGCAGGGGGAAGGGGTGAGATCCCCCCTGCAGCCCCAGCTGCTGAGCCTGCTGCTGGCCCTGCTGGACAGAGCCTTGCAGGGGGAGGTGCGCGGCACCCCCGAGCTGAGGCTGCAGGCGCTGTTTCGGCGGGTGGAGGCACGTCTGGACGAGCCCTGGAGCGTGGCCCTGCTGGCGGATCAGATGGCCTGCTCCGTGCCTCACCTGCACAGGCTCTGCCAACAGGCGTTCGGCATGGGTCCCATGGCCTGGCTGACCCAGCTTCGGATGAACAAGGCGCGCCAGCTGCTGCTCTACACCAACTGGCCTTTGAGTGAACTCGCCAGCCGGGTCGGTTACAGCGATGGGGCCAACTTCGCGAACCGCTTTCGCAGCCTCACTGGTCAGACCCCTGGGGCCTTTCGTCGCTTGGGTCGCAAACCTTTTGCAACGGATGTGCAAACTCTTTGAAATTCAGGACGCAAGCCCATAGGATCGGCGGGCCACACAGTCAAGGTACAGATCCATGTTTGAAGATAATAATCAGAAACGTCCTCTCTACATCCCCTACGCCGGCCCGGCCCTGCTGGAGACCCCATTGCTCAACAAGGGCAGCGCCTTCACCAGCGAGGAGCGCAGCAGCTTCAACCTGGAAGGCCTGTTGCCCCAGAACATCGAGACCATCGAAGAGCAGGCGGTGCGCGCCTATCGCCAGTTCATGGCGTTTGGCAACGACATGGACAAGCACATCTACCTGCGCAACATTCAAGACACCAACGAGACCCTGTTCTACCGCCTGCTGACCAACCACCTGCCCGAGATGCTACCGGTCATCTACACCCCGACCGTGGGCAAGGCGTGCGAGGAGTTCTCCAACATCTATCGCCGCGCCCGCGGGCTGTTCATCTCCTATCCGGACAAGGACAGGATCGATGACATGCTGCAAAACGCCACCAAGCAGAACGTCAAGGTGATAGTGGTCACCGACGGCGAGCGGATCCTGGGCCTCGGGGATCAGGGCATCGGCGGCATGGGCATCCCCATCGGCAAGCTGTCGCTCTATACCGCCTGCGGCGGCATCTCCCCGGCCTACTGCCTGCCGGTGGTACTGGACGTGGGCACCAACAACCAGCAGCTGCTCAGCGATCCCTTCTACATGGGCTGGCGCAATCCGCGCATCTCGGGGGAGGAGTACGACGAGTTCGTCGACGCCTTCATCCAGGCGGTCAAACGCCGCTGGCCCGATATCCTGCTGCAGTTCGAGGACTTCGCCCAGGGCAACGCCACTCCTCTGCTCAACCGCTACAAGGATGAGCTCTGCTGCTTCAACGACGACATCCAGGGCACGGCCGCGGTGACCCTCGGCAGCCTGATCGCCGCCTGCAAGGCCTCGGGGGCCAAGCTCTCCGAGAAGCGGGTCGCCTTCCTCGGTGCGGGCAGCGCCGGCTGCGGCATCGCCGAGCAGATAGTGGCGCAGATGAAGGCCGAAGGGCTGAATGATGCGGAGGCCCGCGGCCGGGTCTTCATGGTGGACCGTTTCGGCCTCATCACCGACAAGATCCCCAACCAGCTCGACTTCCAGCGCAAGCTCTCCCAGCCGCTGGAGCGGATCAAGGAGTGGCCGGTGGGGGACAACATCTCCCTGCTGGAGGTGATGGAGCACGGCCGTCCGGACATCCTGATCGGGGTCTCCGGCCAGCCTGGCCTGTTCACCGAAGAGGTGGTCAAGACCATGCACAAGCACTGTGCTCGTCCCATCATCTTCCCGCTCTCCAACCCCACCTCCCGGGTGGAGGCGACGCCGGCGGATCTCATCCGCTGGACCGACGGCCAGGTGCTGGTGGCCACCGGCAGCCCGTTCGCGCCGGTGGAGTACAAGGGCAAGCGCTACGTCATCGCCCAGTGCAACAACTCCTTCATCTTCCCGGGGATAGGCCTTGGCGTCATCGCCTCGGGCGCCACCCGGGTGACCGACGCCATGCTGATGTCTGCCAGCCGGGCGCTGGCGGAGTGCTCGCCGCTGGTGAAGGGAGAGGAGGGCTCCTTGCTGCCGGATCTGGCGGATATCCATCGGGTCTCCCGCTACATCGCCAAGATGGTGGCCAAGACCGCCATGCTGCAGGGCAAGGCGGTACAGACCCCGGATGATGTGATAGATCAGGCCATAGAGGCGAACTTCTGGCGGCCGGAATACCGCCGCTATCGTCGCACCTCGTTCTGATCGAAGAGGCCGCAAAAGCAGAAGGGATGCGCAAGCATCCCTTTTTTTGTGCACGGCAGAGGCGGATGAGGGGTTATTGTGCCGGTTCCTCGGCAGCAGGTTCGGCCGCGGGCTCGGTGGCCTCTGGTGCGGCGGCCTGCACGCCGGTCACCCGGATCTCGACCCGGCGATCCGGGGCCAGGCAGTCGATGAGGGCGGCTCTCGCCTTGACGTCATCGCACTGGGTACCGGTGACCGGATTGCTCTCGCCATTGCCCTGGATGCTCACCTTGTCGGCGGGCAGCCCCTTGCCGATGAGGAAGTTGGCGACCGTGCTGGCGCGGGCCTCCGACAGTGCCTGATTGTTGGCATCCGAGCCGATGCGGTCGGTATAGCCCATCACCAGGGCGTTGCCATCCTTGGGCTTGACGTCGACTATCTGTTGGTAGAGATCGTCCAGGGCGGCCATGCCTTCTGGCTTGAGCTCGGCCTTGCCGAAGGCAAACAGCACGTCAGAGCTCAGGTTAAAGGTCTGATCCACCGGCTCGGGGGGCGGCGGCGGGGTCACCACCAGGGGGGCGGCCACCGGCACTGCGGCCACGGTGCGGTTGGGGTGCAGCACCAGCTCCAGGGTGGCGGTGCTGATGTCGCTGACCCAGCGTTGGGTGCCGCTGCCCAGCTTGTCGTTGTCAGGATCGTCCCCGACCCGCACCAGGTAGCGGTAGCGCGCCTGGATGTCGACCCAGTCGGTGAGCCTGGCGGTCAGCCCTAGACCCGCCAGCGGGGCCAGGTTGTCGTCGCCGCCGTTGACGGAGTCGACGTGGTAGAGATAGCCGCCACCTTCGGCGAACACCGAGAAGATGTCGCCAAGGGGCAGTCTGCCTATCACCGACAGGGTGGCACCCTGGCTGTTGAAGTCGTTGCCGGCGATGTCCCAGTCACCGGTCGACAGATAGCCGAGCTCGGCGCCCAGGTTTTCGGTGAAGTTGTAACCGACAAAGGCATCGATGGCGGTGGCGTCCTTGTCGACCCCCTGGCTGAAATCATTGATGTCGTGGGCGATGGCCCAGCCTCCCCCTGCCCCTATATACCAGTCGTGCATAGGCGCCGCCTGGGCGGCACTCGTCGCCAATGCCAATGCAATCCACACGGGTTTCAGTCTTATGTTCATCGCGTATCCTCGTCGATGTTGGGTGTTATAGGGCTCCCAGCCCTTTGTTATGTATAGCCACCATTATGTATAGGCGATATAAGAGGTTTAACCACTTAAGTGGCGCATCTATATGGAAAATTTGTGAGGAAGCAGGCAAGTGTGGCGCCTTGGGCAGGCGTGGAGGACAACAAAAAAAAGGGGCCGTACGGCCCCTTTTTTTCAGGTGCGGATTGACCGCTTACTGCTGGACTTCCTGCACGCCGGTGACGCGCACTTCGACGCGGCGATCCGGTGCCAGGCAGGCGATCAGCTGGTTCTTGCCCTTGACGCCGTCACACTGGGTGCCGGTGACCGGGTTCGCTTCGCCACGGCCTTCGATGGCGACCTTGCCTGCCGGCAGACCCTTGCCGACCAGGAAGTCGGCCACGGTGCGGGCACGGGCTTCGGACAGCTTCTGGTTGTAGGCGTCGGAACCGATACGGTCGGTGTAACCGACTACCACGGCGCTGCCATCTTTCGGCTGAACGTCAACGATCTGCTGATACAGGGTGTTGAGGGCGGCAGTCCCTTCCGGCTTCAGGGTGGATTTGCCGAAGGCAAACAGCACGTCAGAGCTCAGGGAGAAGTTCTTGTCGACCATGACGGGCTCGGGAACCGGCTCGGGAGCCGGTGCGGCCACTGGAGCTACATAGGCTTTGCGGTTCGGGTGCATCACCAGTTCCACGGTGGCGACGCTCATGTCGGTCTTCCAGGTCTTCTGCTCGTCACCCAGATCCCAGATGTAGCGGTAGCGGGCCTGCAGATCGAGCAGATCGGAGACCTTGGCGGTCAGACCCAGGCCGGCCAGGGGCGAGGTGCCGTTGTCGCTCTCGCCATTGCCGTTGACATGGTTGAAGTAGGCACCGCCTTCGGCGAACACGGAGAAGATGTCACCCAGCGGCAGACGGCCAAGGGCGGACAGGGTCGCACCTTGGGTCTTGAAGTCGACGCCATCGACGCCACCCTTGCCTGCGTAGAGGTAGCCGAGCTCGGCCGCGTAGTAATCGTTGAAGTTGTAACCGCCGAACAGGGAGATCGCGGTGGCGTCCTTGTCAGCATCCAGACCGAAGGAGTCCAGGTCATGGCCATAAGCCCAACCTGCCCCCATACCCGTGTACCAGTCATCAGCCGCCTGGGCGGTGGAAGTTCCCATGGCTGCAATAGCCAGAGCAATCAGGGTTGGAGCCACTTTCATTTTCATCATTTTATCCTCGTTGAGTTGCCGTGCTATGGGCGTACTGCGCACTCTTTGTTATACCGATCGCAGATGACACTTCATGTTGTCATGTTGCGATTCCGTGATCTCGTCACGGACGGCTTGAATAAAAAATGGATGGTAACCTGGATTCTCATGAAGCTGTTTCTCCATGGACAACTAACCGGGCAATGGGGACTTTTAATAGTTCATCCAATGTCTTACAAGCGTTGCTACTGTATTCTTTTGAATCGGCTTGATCAAGTTTCTGGTCAGATATGCAGCGCTGGCGCGACGGGGCGCGGCCTGATCAGAGAGGGGGCGGGGAGAGTGTGATGAGACAGAGGGTGACGTTTGAGGCGACAGACATGCAAAAGGGGATGCCGTGGCATCCCCTTTTCGCGTTATCTGAGCGGAGTCAGATTACTGCTGAACTTCCTGTACGCCGGATACGCGCACTTCTACGCGACGGTCCGGGGCCAGGCAGGAGATCAGCTGAGCCTTGGCGGTTACGCCGTTGCACTTGGTGCCGGTAACCGGGTTGGCTTCGCCACGACCTTCGATGGCAACCTTGCTGGCAGCCATACCCTTGCTGACCAGGAAGTTGGCAACGGTGCGGGCACGGGCTTCAGACAGCTTCTGGTTGTAAGCGTCGGAACCGATACGGTCGGTGTAACCAACAACAACGGCGTTGCCGTCTTTCGGCTGGAACTCGACGATCTGCTGGTACAGAGCGTTCAGGGCTTCCACGCCTTCGGCCTTCAGGCTGTCTTTGCCAAAGGCAAACAGCACGTCGGAGTTCAGGGCGAAGTTCTTTTCAACGATCTGCGGAGCAGGAGCCGGCGCTTCTTCAACAACAGGAGCCGGAGCCGGCGCTACGTAGGAAGTACGGAACGGGTGGTAAACGGCTTCCAGGGTCGCAACGCTCTGGTTGGACTTGTAGCGTACGTTGTCGGCGTGCAGGTCAGCCACGTCCCACATGTAGCGGTAACGAGCTTGCAGATCCAGCGCGTCGTTGACCTTGTAGGTCACACCGGCACCGGCCAGCGGGGATACCTTGGTATCGCTGGTGCCCATACCGTCGGTGTGGCCCCAGTAGGCGCCAGCTTCACCGAACAGGGAGAAGTCGTTGCCCAGCGGCAGACGAGCGATACCGGACAGGGTGGCACCCTGGCTCTCGTAACGGTTGCCATCGGTGTTGCCACGGCCGGTGTACTGGTAGCCCAGTTCGGAACCGAAGTACTCGTTGAAGTTGTAACCAACGAAGGCATTGGCAGCAGCCGCGTCTTCTTCACCAGTGTTCACGCCTTCGATCTTGTTCAGACCGTTGAAGTGAGTTGCACCGACACCGGCACCGAAGTAGATATCATCAGCGGCGTGTGCAGCAGTTGCACCCATGGCAGCCATGGCGATGGCGATCAGGGAAGGAGCCATTTTCATCATAAAATTAATCCTCGTTGAGATGGCACGTTGTTCACGTGCTTCGCACTTTGTAATTTATGTAAGCTGCTGGCTCTGCCGGGCAACAAGGGTTGCGCCGAGCAGGGATCCTAGATCCATCCAGGAGGCACGTTATCTGGGTGCACAGGTGGGCGAGTTGCACTATCGAGAGCGCATACTTCGCCACGAACAGCCGATGTCATTCCGATGACGTGGCGCACTTTATGCTCATTTCAAAACATGATCAAGCTCACAGATAATCTGTGGGGCAGATTGTGTCGTATGGATAACTGGCTGTTTATCTGGATTTATTAGTGATCCAAGTAGGCGCGATGCAGCTTTCGCTCAAGCTTCATATAGGCCTCAACCCAAGCGTGCTGCGGGGTGGCGATAGCGTCCCTGGCCGCAAACACCGCGAGATAGTCGGCCTCGGTTGCTTCGCACAGCAAGGGTGTGAAGCCGAGTAAAAAATGGCGGGCGAGATAGGGGTCCAGGGGCCAGATATTGAGGATGGCCCTGGCCACCGGCTGAATCGCGGCTGAACAGATGAAATGTTGATGGCCGGCTTCAAGCCACTGGGCCATCTCCTGCAGGCCCTGCTCGGGCACCAGCCCACCATCCCCTTTTTCCGTCGCCAGTGTCATGCGGTTACCATTGCCGAGCAGCAGGCTGCCATCTGGCTGCAGGACGCCGTCGTGGCTGCGCAGGGGCAGGGGGGCGGCCTGCTCGAGATAGAGGCCGCACTTGTCCGGAAGGGAAGTCAGTACGGATGCGGCCTCGCTCTGCATGGCGGCGGGCAGCCAGAGAGCCTCGGCCCGGGTTTGCTGACTCTGACGGAGCTGGCGGGGGAGGGAATCGGGGTCTGAATCCGGGTGAAGTCGGGAGATGATGCCGGGAAATGCCATGCTGAATACTCTTTAAGGGATAACCGGCGAATTATACGAGTTATGGCCGTGGCAACAATAAAGGTTTCTCTTCGAGACTGTTTACCTGAGGCGACTCTGCGATTACCATCCCCGAGGTTTGTTAGGGTTGTCGTCGAAAGACGCTTATTAAAGATAGAGGCTCGACCATAACGAGTCCGTTCAAAACTGATACACTTGACTACGAGTCGTCGCGAAAAATAAAGGTGGAGTGAATCCGCCGAACGGAGTATGGAACACATGAATTCAAATATCGTAACTGTTGGCAAGAAGATCCGTCAGATCCGCGAAGCGGTTGGCCTGAGCCGTCCCAAGTTTGCCGATCTGCTGGGCGTCCCCCCGACTACCCTGAAGAACTATGAACTGGGTTACCGTGAAGTTGGAGGCGCCTTCCTGGTCGCCCTGGCTCATCACCCGGAACTGCACAAGTTCACCCTCTGGCTGCTGGCCGACAAGAAAGTCGCCGAAATCGGTCAGATCGGTCCGGACGATATTGCCAAGGCTTGATTGCCTGAGCCTTGATAAAAATGCCGCCCGCTAGGCGGCATTTTTTATTTGTCAAAACAGGCATTTATTTAAATAAAGAGTGCGTTGTGTGCTTCATGTGGCGATTTCAACTAAATCACCTTGGCAAGCTGGATTAATCCCCGGAAAATTCCGACCCTTTAATTTCAGGCCCCTGATCCACAAAGCGAGACACGCATGAGCAATACCCTTCCCAAAGCCAGAGATGGCTTTACCAGCACCTTCGGCGTGCTTGCCGCGACCCTGGGCTCGGCGGTCGGCCTTGGCAACATCTGGAAGTTTCCCTATCTGACCGGGGAAAACGGGGGCGCCGGTTTTCTGCTGGTCTATGTCATCGCCACCCTGCTGGTGGGGCTGCCGGTGATGATCTCGGAGATCATGCTGGGGCGTCAGGCGAAATCCGATGCGGTGAGCGGGCTCATCAAGCTGGCACCCAAGGGACAACCCTGGTGGCTGATCGCGGCCATGGGGGTGAGCGCGGCCTTCCTCATCATGTCGTTTTACTCCGAAGTGGCGGCCTGGGTGTTTGCCTACATCTTCAAGGCGGCCAGCGGCGAGATCCTCTCGACCGATCCCGCCGTCACGGGGGCGGCCTTCAATTCGCTCATCACGGATCCCTTGCAGAGCCTGCTGTGGCAGTGGCTGGTGCTGGCGCTGATGGGAGGCATATTGCTGATGGGGGTGTCGAAGGGGATAGAGGCCGTCACCAAGCGGCTGATGCCGGTGCTCTTCATCCTGCTGCTGGTGATCGGCATTCGCAGCCTGACCCTGCCCGGGGCGAGCGAGGGGCTGAATTTCCTGTTCTCCCCCGATTTTTCCAAGGTCACCGCCGGCGTGGTGCTGACGGCCATGGGGCTGGCCTTCTTCAAGCTCTCCATCGGCATGGGCTGCATGATGACCTATGGCAGCTACTTTCGGGACGATCAGCACATACCGCTCACCACGGTCCGGGTGATGTGCGCCGATCTGTTCGTCTCCATGCTGGCGGGGATTGCCATCTTCCCGGCGGTGTTTGCCTTCGGCTTCGAGCCGACCGCCGGCCCCTCCCTGCTGTTCATCACCATTCCGGCGGTGTTTGCCAGCATACCGTTCGGCCACCTCTTCATGGTGCTGTTCTTCGTGCTCTCCGCCATCGCGGCCACGGGGGCCATGCTCTCCATTCTGGAAGTGCCGGTCTCGGTGCTCTCGGAGCGTTTCCACATGAGCCGAAGAAGGGCGACCCTGATCAACCTGCTGGTGCTGGGGGCGGTCGGATCGACCTGTGCGCTCTCCAACAGCACGCTGGCGGACGTGCAGATAGCCGGCAAGACCTTCTTCGATCTGTTCGACTTCGTCTCTTCCAATGTGCTGATGCCCCTTGGCGGCATCTTCCTCTGCCTGTTCGTGGGCTGGGTCTGGGGCTTCGAGCGGATGAAGGCGGCGCTGACCAATGGGGGCGAGCTGGAGCTGGCCATCCTCAAGCCGTTGTTCTTCATCATCCGCTACGTGTCGCCGCCGCTCATCCTGATCGTCATGCTCAAGGGACTGGGGCTGTTCTGACCTCGCGGTCCGGACAGAAAAAGAGCGCCTGATGGCGCTCTTTTTCATTGGGTGCCCCTATGGTGCCCTCATATCAGGCCGAGTCGGGAGAGCTCCTCCTTGAGCTGGTCCAGATTGCGCTCGACGCAAGCCTCCCCCTCGTTGATGGCATCGCTGGCACGGTGGAAGTCCATGATGGAGAGGCTGCCAAGGCGCGGGCAGAGCTGGATCTCGGGGGGATCCCCGGCCATGCGGGCCCGGGTGATCCGCTCCTGCATGATGTTGATGGAGCCCGTCATCACCCCCCACATGCCGGGGGTGCTGGGTTCTCCCCGGCCCAGCCACTGGCTGAAGATCCCTCCCGGGGCGGGCTCGTCCGGCTCGTCGGTCCAGGGCTGATGCAGGTCGGTGTTGAGGTTGACGGCGATCACCACCTCGGCCCCCATGGCCCGGGCCAGAGAGATGGGCACAGGGTTGACCACGGCGCCATCCACCAGCCAGCGGTCATCGACCCGGGTCGGGGTCAGAATGCCGGGCATGCCGCAGGAGGCGCGCACGCACTGGCGCAGAGGCCCCTCTTGCAGCCAGATCTCGCGGCCGGTATCGAGCTCGGTGGCGACGCAGGCGAAGGGCAGCGGCAGGCTCTCGATGGCGGGATCCCCCAGGTGGCTGGCGGCGATGCCGAACACCTTGTCACCGCGGAACAGGCCGCCGGAGAGGGCGGGATCGAGCAACCCCATCACCTGCAAGCGGCTGAAGCCGCGCACCCAGGACTCCAGTTTGTCCAGCTCGCCGGCGGCATAGGCGGCACCGACGAAACTGCCGATGGAGCAGCCGGCCACCAGATCCGGTTTGACTCCGAGGCGCTCCAGCGCCCGTATGATGCCGATGTGCGCCCATCCGCGGGCTGCGCCGCTGCCAAGGGCCAGGCCAAGGCGGGGTTTTCGTGCCACTGTGCGTCTCCTGTTGTAAGTTGGGGTTCCAGCTTACTCCTGCTTCTCCTGTGCGTCATCCTGCCAGCCTTCGCTGCGGTTGCGGCCATTGGCCTTGGCCCGATAGAGGGCGAGATCGGCACGGCGGATGACCTCCTGCAGGCGAACGCCGGGGCCCTGGCGGCAATGGCCCAGGCTGACGGTCACCCTCAGCTCGGGGGCTATCTCGGCCCAGTCGTGTTCCGCAATGCGCAGCCGCAACTGTTCGGCAAGCTGAGCCAGGGGGAGATCCCTGTCTGCGACCAGCAGCAGAAACTCCTCGCCGCCCCAGCGGACCAGGATGCTGCCTCTCCCCAGCAAGGGTCGGCATATCCGCACCAGCTGGATCAGTACCTGATCGCCCACCCCGTGACCGAAGCGATCGTTGACCAGCTTGAAGTGATCGCAGTCGAACATGATGGCGCCGATATGGGTGGTGCCAGCCAGGGCGTGCCGTTGCTCGAAGGCGTTGAAATGGTGGCGATTGAAGGCGCCGGTGAGGGCATCGTGACGGGACAGGTAGTTCAGCTGCCGGTTCAGCAAACGGGCTCTGAGGCTGGAGATGGCGGCCACCACCAGGCAGAGCAGGGTGAGCAGCGCCGTGGCGGACTGCCAGATCAGTGTCTGCAGCAGGGGCAATAGAGGAATTCGGTGGATCAGGGTCAGCGGGGTGCCGGGAATGGCATGGGTGAGCTGGAAGGCTCCTTGTTGCCAGTGATAGCCGTCCTGAGCCTCGTCAGGGGTCAGGGGCGGCGCCGTACCCGGCTGGCTGCGCGCCAGGATCTGCCTGTGCTGGTTGACCAGAAACAGGGTACCCGCCTGGGGGGCGGGTTGACGCAGATGCTGCTCGAGGCGACCGAGCAGGATGTCGATGCTGATCACCCCGACCAGGGTCTGTGCCTTTGTAATGGGTTGGGACAGGGTGATCATCTGCCCCTGTCCGGCGAGATCCTGATAGGGGCGTGACAGGGTGGCGTTCCGGGTGTGGGATTGCTGTGCCAGGGCGTCTTGCCAGAAGGACTTCTGATAGATGGCTGGATCGAAACGAAACTGGCTCGAGGGCACCCAGGGATAGAGGTAGATAAAATGATCCACCCCGGTGAAATAGATCCAGGCAGCCTCCTTGCCCAGTATCTTGCTGGTGGTCGAGAGCAGGGGAGAGAGGCTGAGCGCCAGATGAAATCTGTCTTCTCGCTCGCTGCCTGGGGCCGGCAGCGGGCCCTGACCGGTCAGATTGCCAGTGAGGCCGGCAGGCAGATCGGCAGGCACCTTGTCCAGCGTGATCCCGAGCGCAGGCGTGACCTGCAGAGCCCGGTAGAGCTGGTGGGTCAGGGGGGACTGGGAATGGCTGCGCAGGCGTTCCTCGGCTTGACCACGCATGGCTTCAAGAAAGGTCTCCATCTGCTGGAACTGGGATCCCAACCGGGCCGCCGTGTGGATGGTGTCGCGTCGATTCAGGTCGGTGATCTGGGTGAAGGTGTGTTGCAGCGAGAGTGCCAGCAGGAGTGTCACCAAGACCAGCACCAGCCATTGCAGACGGCGATACCGGGCGAGGGGATGAGACAGTTTGGACATGGGCAGACCGGGACCATGAGTGATATCGGTGCATCAGTTTAGGGCAGAAACGTCTCAGCGTCCCCGTCAGTGGCGAGTTTGATGATCTATCCCATGGGCTGTTACGTTTTGTCACATTTATACATAGTAACGGCATAGTCAGGGGGTAACATGGTGCCATCATTGATGAAGTTCCCTCTTCTTCTTATCTCTTACCTTGCATGGATTGTTTGATGAAAATGCGCGTATGGCTGTGGCTTGTTCCTCTTCTCCTGCTGCTGGGGGCCGGCACCTGGGCTCTCCGGCAGGCCAAACCGGTCAGCAAGCCCGAGCCCAGACAGGTCAACATCAGGGCGGAAACGGTCAGGCAGAGCCTGGCGGAGCCTTCCATCAAGCTGGTCAGCAAGCTGGCGGCCAATCGCTCCGTGGTGGTCAGCCCCGAGGTCACGGGACGCATCGTCAGGATTGCGGTGCGCTCCGGTCAGCGGGTCAAGCAGGGGGAGACCCTGATCGCCCTGGATGCGGGCAAGCAGCAGGCCGAACTCGCCGAGCAGAGCGCCAGCGTGCGCGACGAGAGCCGCAAGCTGCGGGACATGCGCCGGCTGGTGGCGCGCGGTGCCATCACCACCTCCGAGCTGGAAGGGCAGGAGGCGACCGTGGCCCAGGCCCAGGCCCGGGTCGACGCGGCGCGCTATGAGCTGTCATTGCGCACCCTGGCTGCCCCCTTCGACGGCACCGTCAGCCTGATCGATCTCAGCGAAGGGGCCCTGGTCAACAGCGGCGACGTGTTGCTCCACCTGGACGAGCTGGCCAGATTGCGGCTCGATCTGGCGGTGCCGGAGCGCTACCTCTCCCTCCTCAAACCCGGCATGACGGTGACGGCCACCAGCTCGGCCTGGCCGGATCAATCCTTCTCAGGCGTGCTGGAAACCCTCGACAGTCGCGTTTCGAACGATACCCAGAACATCAAGGCGCGGGTCATCCTTCCCAACCCGGACGGCCAGCTGAGGCCCGGCATGCTGATGAATGTAGATCTCTCTCTGCCAGCCCAGAAGATGACCCTGATCCCCGCCCAGTCGGTGGAGTATGCGGGGGAGCTTCGCTTCGTCTACCGCCTGGAGGCGGACGGCCGGGTGAAACGCATTCCGGTGGAGCTTGGGGATACCCATGGCGAGGAAGTGTGGGTCATCAAGGGGCTGAACGTCGGCGATCGCATCGCGGTGGAGGGGCTGGTCAACCTGCGTGACGGTGCCCTGGTCCGCGACCTGACCGAGGTAAAAGGCTGATGTGGCTCTCCGATATCTCAGTGCGCCGCCCCCTGGTGGCGGTGGTCATCAGTGCCCTGCTCACCGTATTCGGCCTGGTGGCCTTCGCCAAGCTGACGGTGCGGGAGATGCCGGACGTGCAGACGCCGTCCGTCTCCATCACCACCACCTATGAGGGGGCGGCCCCCGAGGTGATGGAGAGTCAGGTCACCAAGCCCATCGAGGATCAGCTCTCCGGCATCAGCGGCATCAAGAACATCAACTCGGTGACCCGCAAGGGACGATCCTCCATCACGGTGGAGTTCAAGCTCGGCTGGAACATGCTGGAGGGCACCTCGGATGTGCGTGACGCCATCTCCCGGGCCAGACCCAAGCTGCCGGACGAGGCGGACGAGCCCATGGTGACCAAGGACAACGGCAACGGTGACGTGGCGATCTGGCTGAACTTCAGCAGCACCCAGATGGACCGCACCGCCATGACCGACTACGCCAATCGCATGCTGGTGGATCCCTTGAGCCTGGTGGACGGGGTGAGCGAGGTGCAACTCTCCGGCGATCTGACCCAGGTGATGTATGTGAGGCTGCGCCCCGCCGACATGGCGGCCCGCGGCATCACGGTGGCCGACGTGCAGGATGCCCTCAAGCGGGAGAACATAGAGCTGCCCGGGGGGGAGATCCGCAACAACAGCATGACAATGGCGGTGCAGATCGCCCGCCTCTACCACAGCGCCGAGGATTTTCGCGCCCTGCCGGTCAAGACGGCCGTCAATGGCCAGAGCATCTACCTGGCGGACATCGCCGACGTGGAGGTGGGGGCCAAGAATGAAGACAGTGCCTATCAGCGCAACGGCCGCGAGAGCCTGGGGATAGGCATAGTCGCGCAATCCACCGCCAACCCCCTGGCGGTGGCCCAGGGCATAGAGCGCAAGATGACAGAGATGCAGCGCTTCCTGCCGGAAGGCGCCACCCTGGAGGTGGACTACGACTCCACCGTCTTCATCAAGCAGGCCATCGACGAGGTGTACGAGACGCTGGCCATCAGCGCCGTGCTGGTGGTGGCCGTGCTCTACCTCTTCCTCGGGCAGGGGCGCACCACGCTCATTCCTGCCATCACGGTGCCGGTGTCGCTCATTTCGGCCTTCATCGGCGCCTGGTATCTCGGTTTCTCCATCAACCTCATCACCCTGCTGGCGCTCATTCTCGCCATCGGCCTGGTGGTGGACGACGCCATAGTAGTGGTGGAGAACATCCACCACCACCTGCAGCGAGGGGAATCCCCCCTGATGGCGGCCTGGCACGGCACCCGGGAGGTGGGCTTTGCCGTAGTGGCCACCACGGCCGTGCTGGTGATGGTGTTCGTGCCCATCGCCTTCATGGAGGGCATGGTCGGGCGGCTTTTTACCGAGTTTGCGATCCTGCTCTCCTTGGCGGTGCTCTTCTCCTCCCTGGTGGCGCTCACCCTGACCCCGGCCATGGGCTCCTGGCTGATGCGTACCGTCGACAAGCCCAATGCCATGACGGCGGCGCTGGATCGGGGACTCGGCCGGGTGGAGGTACTCTATCGCCGCCTGCTGGGCGCCGTGCTGCGCCGATCCGTCTGGATGCCGCTGGTGCTGCTGCTCTGCCTCGGCGGCATCGGCGCCCTGTTTGGCAAGTTGCCAGCGAGCCTGACCCCCACCGAAGATCGGGGGGTTATCTATGTGTTCGTGAAAGGGGCCGAGGGCACCAGCATAGAGCGGATGAAGCGCAACATGCAGCAGGTGGAGGCCGCCATCATGCCGCTGCTCGGCAAGGGGGTGGTGCAGGCCATGAGTTTCAGCACCCCGGCCTTCGGGCGCGGCGGCGATCAGACCGGCATGGTCATCATCCAGCTCACCGACTGGGCGGTGCGGGACGAGACCGCCACCGAGTTTGGCCGCAGCTTGAGCGGGCGGCTGGCCGGCATTCCGGATGTGATGATCCGCACCTTCCAGCCCGGATTCAGGGGCGGCTCCACCGCCGCCGTGCAGTTCGTGCTGCAGGGCTCCGACTATGGGGAGCTCTATCAGCAAGGGCTGGCGCTGCAACAGGCCGCCGGCCAGAGCGGGCTGATGCTGACCCCGGATCTCGACTACGCCGAGAAGACCCCTGAGCTGCAGGTGACCATAGAGCGGGAGCGGGCCAGCCAGCTCGGCATTCCGGTCTCCACCGTGGCCAGCTCGCTTCAGGCCCTGCTCGGCGGCGTCAGCCAGACCACCTATGTGGACAGGGGCGAGGAGTATGACGTCTACCTGAGGGCCAACCAGACCCAGTTCAACGGCATCTCGGATGTCAGCCGCATCTATCTCAAGGCCGCCAATGGCGAGATGGTGAGCCTCTCCACCCTGGCCACCGTCACCCAGGTGGCGAGCCCGCAGCGGCTCAACCACTACCAGCGCCAGAAGGCCATAGCCCTCACAGCGGACGTGGCCCCAGGCCACACCCTGGGGGAGGCGCTCGACTTCCTCGATGGCTGGGCAGGGGAGCATCTGCCGAGCGGCATGACGGTGGATTACGCCGGTGAGTCCAAGGATTATCGCGACAATCAGGGGGAGATGGTGATGGTGTTCGGCCTCGCCCTGCTGGTGGTCTATCTGGTGCTGGTGGCGCAGTTCGAGAGCCTGCTGACCCCGACCGTGGTGATGGTGACAGTGCCGCTCGGCATCTTCGGCGGCCTGCTCGGCCTCTGGCTGACGGGGCAGGAGCTCAGCATCTACAGCCAGATAGGGATGATCATGCTGATCGGCATGGTGACCAAGAACGGCATCCTCATCGTGGAGTTCATCAACCAGCTGCGCCAGCGGGGGGAATCCTTCGAGGAGGCCATCATCGCCGCCTCGGTGCGCCGTCTGCGGCCCATCCTGATGACCTCCCTGACCGCCATCATAGGCGCCGTGCCGCTGATGGTTTCCATGGGGGCGGGGTATGAGAGCCGGATGGCTGTGGGCACCGTGGTCTTCTTCGGGCTCTCCTTGGCAACCCTGGTCACCCTGCTGATAGTGCCCGCCATCTATCACCTGATCGCCAGACGGGCGGGGATGACGGGGGCGCGGGATCGGCTGGTGGACGAGGCGCTGGCCGAGGGGACCCCCCCGGGTGTAGAGACCGCCCCCGAGAGCCGGGACAAGCCGGCGGCCTGAGCCGTCCCCCCATCCGGGGGGCGGGATGCAAAAGAGGATGGCAGCCGAGGCCGGGCTGGTTAGCATATGACCAGTTCCCACAGGGGTCATCTTTCATGCTGCCATCCGCCATCTACGAGCCGCTGCCTTTTCTCTATCTGGGCAGCGGCTTGCTGCTGTTGAGCCTTGCCGGGCAACCTGCGTTGCTGCTGGCCGGGCTGGCCCTCTATCTGGCCGGGTCGCTCGCCTGGTTCAGGCGAAGTGCCCATCGCAGGCCAGACAAGTCGCGCCAGACGCGGCGACAGGCCTGGCCGCACTGGCTCTACGAGAGCCGCCCCTTCGCCCTCATCCTGCTGGGGGTGCTGATGCTGCGCCTCGCCACTCACCCCGTCTTCCTGGCGCCAGCCTGCATCTGGTGCCTGCTCGGCGGCTATCAGTTGCTGCAGCGTCACCACCACAGGTTCATGCCGGCCCGCTTCTCTCTCTGAGGTCGGTCTATTCTCCCCTTGTTCTATGGGGGCAAAAAGCCATCGCCCCCGCTCTGCTCTGCCGGTATAATGCGCGACCCGAATTGTTCCAGGTGTTCAAAATGCAGCCGGTTACCCCTCTCTTCTCCTATCCCCGCTACTGGGCCGAGTGCTACGGCACTGCGCCCTTCCTGCCCATGTCCAGAGCGGAGATGGACAAGCTCGGCTGGGACAGCTGCGACATAGTGCTGGTCACCGGCGACGCCTACGTGGATCACCCGAGTTTCGGCATGGCGGTCATCGGCCGCATGCTCGAATCCCAGGGCTTTCGGGTCGGCATCATCGCCCAGCCGGACTGGTCATCGAAGGATGACTTCATGCGTCTGGGCAAGCCGAACCTCTTCTACGGGGTGACCGCGGGCAACATGGACTCCATGATCAACCGCTACACCTCCGACAAGAAGCTGCGCCACGACGACGCCTACACCCCGGGCGACGTGGGCGGCAAGCGGCCGGACAGAGCCACTCTGGTCTACACCCAGCGCTGCAAGGAAGCCTATAAAGAGGTCCCTGTGGTCATCGGCGGCATAGAGGCGTCGCTTCGCCGTATCGCCCACTACGACTACTGGTCCGAGACCATACGCCGCTCCATCCTGCTGGACGCCAAGGCCGACATCCTCATCTACGGCAACGCCGAGCGGCCGCTCATCGAGGTGGCGCACCGCATCGCGGGTGGCGAGACCATCGACACCATGCAGGACATTCGCGGCACCGCCGTCATCCGTCGTGAGCCGCTGCCGGGCTGGCGCGGGGTGGATTCGAGCAAGCTCGACCAGATTGGCCGCATCGATCCCATCATGAACCCCTATATGGAAGGGGCGCCCTGCTCGGACGATGAAGGCACGGCGCCGGTGGAGCAGGAGGCCAAGCCCATCCTGGTGCAGCCCCCCAAGCAGAAACCCTGGGAGAAGACTTACGTCAAGCTGCCGGCGTTCGAGCGGGTGAAGGAAGACAAGGTGCTCTACGCCCATGCGTCGCGCATCCTGCACCACGAGACCAACCCGGGCTGCGCCCGCGCGCTCTCCCAGGCCCACGGCGATCGCATCATCTGGGTCAACCCGCCCGCCTTCCCGCTGGAAACCGACGAGATGGACGGCGTGTTCGGCCTGCCCTACCAGCGGGTGCCGCACCCGGCCTATGGCAACGAGAAGATCCCGGCCTACGAGATGATCAAGACCTCGGTCAACATCATGCGTGGCTGCTTCGGCGGCTGCTCCTTCTGCTCCATCACAGAGCACGAGGGGCGCATCATCCAGAGCCGCTCGGAAGAGTCGATCATCAAGGAAATCGAAGAGATCCGCGACAAGGTGCCGGGCTTTACCGGCGTCATCTCGGATCTCGGCGGCCCCACCGCCAACATGTACCGCTTACGCTGCAAGAGCCCCAAGGCCGAGCAGACCTGCCGCCGCGCCTCCTGCGTCTGGCCGACCATCTGCCCGCACATGGACACCGACCATACCCCGACCATCAACCTCTACCGCAAGGCGCGGGATGTGAAGGGGATCAAGAAGATACTGATCGCCTCCGGGGTGCGTTACGACATCGCGGTGGAAGATCCGCGCTACATCAAGGAGCTGGCCAAGTACCACGTCGGTGGCTACCTCAAGATCGCGCCCGAGCACACCGAAGAGGGTCCCCTCTCCAAGATGATGAAGCCGGGCATGGGCAGCTACTACAGCTTCAAGGAGTTGTTCGACAAGTATTCCAAGGAGGCGGGCAAGCAGCAGTACCTGATCCCCTACTTCATCTCCGCCCACCCGGGCACCACGGATGAAGACATGGTAAACATGGCGCTCTGGGTCAAGACCAACCGCTTCAAGCTCGATCAGGTGCAGAACTTCTACCCGTCGCCGCTGGCCAACGCCACCACCATGTATTACACCGAGAAAAACCCCCTCAACAAGGTGAGCCGCCAGGGCGGGGACGTGTTCGTGGTGAAGGGGGAGCGTCGCCGTCGCCTGCACAAGGCGCTGCTGCGCTACCACGATCCGGCCGGCTGGCCGATGATCCGCGAAGCCTTGCTGGAGATGGGCAAGGGCCACCTTATCGGCAACGGCCCCGACTGCCTGGTGCCGCCGGAAGGCCGTGGCGAAGCCAAGGCCGAGCGCAGCCGCAACAAGGGCCTCAAGCCTGCCCTGACTCGTCACAGCAATATCGTGCATCAGCGTGGGAATGGGGCTGGCAAGGGCGCCTCTGCCGGTAAGGGCGCAGTGGCTGTCGCCTCGCAAGGCAAGGCTCGCAACGACACCCCTAAGGGCAGCAAGGCGGGCAATGGCAAGCCAGTAGGCTCCCAGCTCAGCAAAGGGGCTGGCAACGGCAAACCTACCGCGCAGGGCGCAGGTCAGGGCAAACCCGCAGGGCAGGGGAAGCCCGTGCACAAGGGTAAAGCCCCGACTCGCGCTGGCTCAGCCAAACCGGCAGCCCAGGGCGGCAAGCCTGCGGCCAAAGGGAATGGCGCCAAGCGACCGGCAAGGTGATGTTTGCTGATTGGAAAGCGATAGAAATAAAAAGGCGACCGAATGGTCGCCTTTAATATATATGCTTGTGGATTGACACTTAACCTCACGAGGGACAATAAATAGGTGGAAAAAGTTTGTATTTTCCACTCTTTAATTAACGTTATTTTTTTGAGATAGATAAAAATACGAAAATATATTTCGGAGGTGGTTGTTTTTATTATAATCGTATCAACATACGTTTCAAGGCATCTAATGCGCGATGTTTATCAATGGTATCCACTGACTCCAAATAAGTATTCATCTGTTCTGATATATCATCCTCGTTAATGCAATCTTGTTCCCATCCGAATTCATGCAAATGGCGATTTAACTTGCAAGCACCAATGGTGAAATGTCCTTTAACGCTTAAGTCCACATAATAGCCATTGAAAATAACAATGTGTTCATCATATTTGTCAAAATGAGGATGAACGACTTTAAATGCATTTGAGGAGCGAGGGTATTGAATCCGTTGATCTCCATTTACAATGGTATCAGGAACCTCATTTAAAACTTCTTGCTCTCTTTTTATTTCATTGCAATCCGCACAAACCACACAAAGATTTTTCGGTTCAAATATAAAATTTAAATATTTTGATTTTGGTGCAATATGTTCTACATGGCAATTACTGGCAGATCTTAGTGACACTGGATTTTGACAGTATGAACATTTTCCTAATTGCACTTCTCTATAATGATTACGGACAGCCTGACGCAATGGGAGTAAGGAGTCATCTCCCCAGCATTCATGGCTAAATCCATTGTCAGATAATTTTTCAGCTATTAATGTGAATATTTCAGCCGAAAAAACCACACATGAATTAATATCAGCCATAGCGACTAAACATCTCTTTTAATGCAATGATTAAACCATGTAATGGATCTTCAAGATTAATTAAATGATGGTTTTCAATCAAAAAAGAATAGTTCTCTATATCGACTTCATCAAATTTTTTTCGCCGGCTAACTTTACTGAAAATATTTAAAGCTATTCGATTTAAATATTCATTTTTAAAACCTGGAGTTTTGAAAATTTTTGCTAGTTGATAATCTGCTGATTTGTTGACAAAGTCATCTGCGCTATTTACTTCACCATCTTCCATTGACATTATATAACAATTATCTGCTTTCAGATTAGCGATGATTTGAGGTGAGTGAGTCGCAATTAAAAACTGACAAGACTTATAATGTTCAAAAGTGGACATTAGCAACTCTATATATTTTTCTTGCCACTCTGGGTGTAAACACACTTCTGGTTCATCAATACAAATTAAGCTATTATCCACAATTTGACTAGCTATCCCCAAAAAGCTCATTACAACAGATTGTTCTCCTGAGCTAGCATCACTAATTCTGACTCTTTGGTAAAACTCTTTCTTCTCTAGAGTCACATCTCTCAACCTGGCAAATCCAGATTGAATTAAAAACAGAAAATCACTATTAATATGATATAAGCTATCAATCACTTTGATACCATAGCGAGATATTTCAACATCGAATCTTGGTTTGTTAGTTGTATGGACAACTCTTTCAAAGCATTTTAAAGCCTCATCAATTCTATCAGAATAAAATCTGTTTTCAGATCCTAAAAAAAACTCATGATTAACATTATTAGATGGACTGGACCTTATAAAGTCAAGCAATTCTTGTTGGGGGTTGTTTGAATACAAAATCTCTTCCATTTTTCTTATGGAGGGAGACATATGAAATCTGGCCTCAATAAAGGCAGAATATCCTAAGTAGTTTAATACAATAGCTATGCAGTCAGCCCTTTTAGGATCATTCAATATTGACTCTATTAATGATTTTATAATTCTTGACATATACGATAGCCCCAAATTATTACTTGGGAGTCCTCTAAGTCCTAGATAACTATATCGGTTATTCGAGCTGTAGTTTCTAGGGATAGGAAATTTATCAAATGGGCTAGTAGATATTGCAATTATTTTCTCAGGAATAAAACTCATATCAATATAACCACGAGGGAAAGAAGCTACCCTTGTGGTTATATCTCTTTGGAAAGAATAATCATCATTTCGTCCATCCATCAGTTCAGTAATGATATTTCTCAACAACCGACTCTTACCAGTTCCATTTTTACCAACAATAACAGTATAAATACTATCTCCATCAAGACCAGAGTAGTAATCGTTAGTAAAGTCAAATTTCATAAAATCTGAAATATAGCTTTTAATCATGTCGCTCTCAGTTTTATTGTCATTAATTTGTGCCTTATATTATCTCGTATGTCTGACTTCGTAAGCGCAGTACTTACCTACACTATCAATTAACACCTCAGTTTACACCCGAGTGGACCCTAATGTTTACAGTGAAAATTCATTTTTACATTCGGTAGGCTGATCTACACCACCCAATTTTTAATTCGCTCTATCAGATATGATGACTTTTACTTGTTGGGCTTCGCGCTCCTCGCCAAACTTCTATCTACAAAAATACGCTACCGCCCGTGGATTACAGCTTCCAAAATGCTCCATTGACCAGCGAGGGCAGCAACCCATCGCAGTTCAACAGGTTCTGGATGGCTATGGTAAGTCAAACGAAGCTGAGCCAGTGAGCACAAAACGGAGGCAACCATCAGGAAGTCATCGTTTTTTGAGCCAGGTCATCAAAGCGCGTAAGCAGGTGCGATAAAGGCGGGCAAGCTGGTGTGGCTTTCGGCCTATGGGGAAGGGAGGGGTTGGATGATGGCCTCCCTTGCGGAGCTTTTGTGAGAGTCGACAAATATGGGGTGCCCACCTCTTGATCACATGATCAACCCTGATGCCAGGCGGCTGGCTCGCCGATATCTCGAATATGGGCAGCGTTGGAAAGAACAAGGGCGACCAGATGGTCGCCCTTGATGTTATGAGGTTGAAGCGCGAGGCTCGCCCTTGAATATCACTCTTTATTGCAAATCTGTGCTCAGGCTGGGGGCACCGAAGTTCACCAGACTGGCATGGGAGTGCTCGAAGTACTGTGACCAGAAGTCACCGAGGGCATCCATGGTCTTACCGGAACGATAGGCGTGTTTCACCGCGTCGGTCACCAGCCCGGCCCCCGTGACATAGACGCGAGCCCCTTGCAGATCGGCAAACAGCCCCTTGCTCTTGGCCTGCTTGAGCTCCTCACCGACATTGAGCTGCTTGATCTTGTTGGTGGCATAGAAGCTGGTGTAATCGGAGTGTTCCAGCATGTCCGAAATAAGGAACACGACCCGATCGTTGACGCCTTGCTCGGCCTTCATATCCTCGCCCACCTTTCGCAGCGAGTTCATGATCTCGCTCTTGGGGATGTCTTGGCGGGCATCACGCAGCGCTTTCACGAACTGTTTGCCAAAGCCGTTACGAAAGACTTTCGTCTGTGTCGCCAGGCAGCTGTCCAGACTGCGCAATTTGCGCATGTTGACATCGTCCCGGATCTCTCCGTTCAGCGGCATATCCAGTTGCCCCGCGTAGGCCAGGCGAAGGTACTCGCCAGGCAGGAAGGCGGAGAAGGTATAGAGCTTGACGCGATCACCGGCCTGCACGAACCGTTCGATCTGCCCCCAGCTGCTGCGTTGCAGATCGTCGGGCATCGGAATGGTCTGGTCGATGATGACCACCAGCTCGCGACCTGTGCCCGCGGGCTTGATGTCGGTCAGGCCATTGCGCTCATAGCAGCTCTGTATGTCGTTACGGTCGGCGGCCAAGGCTGCGAAAGGCAGCGTCAACGCCAGTAGTAATACCTGGGTGATCTTCACGGTTAGGCACTCTGCTTGGTGGGGAAGAGGCCCAGGGTCTTGAGGGCCATCTGCTGTTCACGGATATCGCGCAACTGCGCTTCGTCCACCCCCAGCGCGCGGCTGGCCGCGGCCAGGCTCTCTTCGGGCAGGCCTGTGACATCATGGAAATCGGCGGCCTTGACGACAGATCCGGCCTGGCCAGGGGCATCTGTGGTGGACGGGTGCGCCGCCTCTGCCTGAGCAACTGCCGGTTGCACGGCAGGCGCCGGCTCGGCTTGCACAGTCTGTGCTGCCTGAGGCACCTGAGGGGTTGGCTTGGGTGGCACAGTGTCCGCTTTGTACTCGATAAAGGCCAGGAAGTTACGATGGGCGGATTTCTCCCCCTCCAGCGCACCCAGCACACCTGAGTTGGTGTGGTCACGGCTCGACAGCAGGGTCTGCAAGCGGCGGAGCTTGTCATCGGCATGGCTGGCGATGGCGGTGCGTTGCTGGTCCATGGCGTCCAGCATCTCCTCGGCGGTCGCGTATTCGTGAGTCAGACGCCAGGCAGTCTGTGAGTGAGTACCGGCAAAGTAGTATTTGCTGGCAAGCCAGATGCTGATCCCCTGGATGGCGATGTAGATGAGCGACAGCATGACGTAGGTGGTCAGGCTGGCCTCACGGATGGCCTGCATCTTGTCGTCGATGGTGGCCTCTTCCGCCTCGCTGTTGATTGCCTGGGACTCCTCCGGCAGATCAAAGGGGGACGCCATGCTGCTGTCGCTCTGTGCCGTCGCCTCTGCGCGCATGCTGTTCACCATCTCGGTCTCTATGCTGTCGAGGGTGGCTGAACGGACCACGAAGGCACCAACGGCCATGCAGCTGACAAATACAGCGCAGACAATCAGCCAGACAAACTTGCGGGTAACCCCCGAGTTCACATCTTTCAGCCGTGCCAGCAGCTGTTCATAGTCGGGTTTGTCAGAGTCCGAGAAGGAGTCTTCCAGATTGATGGCCTTGTTTGCCTTGAGGGTACGAGAGCGTTTGGAAGGCTCTTCCCCCTGCCACCAGTGGCGGGCGCGGGCGATCAGGCTGTTGTGATGCAGGGAGTGACCGGCCACTTCGGCGAAGAACGCCGATGCGACGGCGAGCAGCAGTGCCGTACCTGCCGTCAGCAGGTGACGGTCATTGGTTGACGCGTCCATGTTCATCCAGCCTGCGAGCACGTAGGCAAACCCCATTGCCTCGACCAGCACCAGTACCAGCACCAGGGCAAGTACCCACGCCGGACGCGGGGAGCGACCAGCCTCTCCTGCCTTGGCCAGGTAGTCGAGGGAGGCATTGTAGGCATCCGGCCCCTTCAGGTGCTTCTTGTACTCGCGGTAGTACACATTCGACAGGGTGACTTCATGGTTGATCCAGCCATCACCATCGACCGAGGCGGGTTTGCGCGCGAGGCGAGCCACAGTGCCGATCAGAGGCAGGCTGTGCCATACCCGGATCAGGAAGTAGGAGACATTCTCCCAATGCCGCCACACCACAACGGCGCTGATGAGGAATGAAATAATGCCAACGGTCAGCATCTGGTTGGCGAGGATCAGCGCTTTGAGCGCTGCTAAAGAAAAGTCTTCCACTAAGTTTCTCCGTTTTCTTATTTGGAATGGGTGGCGGGAATGGGCATGTAGGAAGCCACATAAGCCTCGGAACCTGCCGGATAGAACAGAGCTCCCTGGCTGACTTTGGCGTTGCCTTTACTGAACACGAGATCCATGCAGGAGACGGGCGCCTTGGGATCGCTGGTGAAGACGCGGTAAAGCACTTCACTCTCGCCCTCGTAGGTGTTGGCCACCGCCTTGAGGGTTTGGGCCTTCTTCTTGCTTGAGGATTGGTATCCCTGAACAACTTGCAGGATCGGCTGGCGATCGACCTTGGCGCTATCTCGCAGGATGGAAACCGGAGAGACAGTCACCAGGTGGCCGTTGACGGTATTGGCCCAGACGCGATTGTTGTAGCCGGGCATGTACTCCTTGGTGGCATGGCGTGCGAGGGGCTTGTCGTCTGCCATGCTCAGCACCTGGCCCGCACTGCGCGGCTTATCCGCCTCACAGCTCGACATCGGCATGTCGCTCGCGTAGGCGCTGCTGATCAGCGCAAAGCCGCTCGCCTTGGGCTTGATGTTCTGGGCCATGTTCCACTGATAGGTGTCGGCAGGCTTGCCGCCGAAATCCACCGCAGCCTTGGCGTTGGGCGAAGTCTTGACTGTGTTGGTGTCAGGTGCGCTCTGTTTGGCCGTGGCTTGACGAGGGGTGGTTTTCGACGTGGCAGCCACCTTGCTTGCACTGCTTGCGGACTGGGCCGCGGGTTTGGCCGCAGCCACACGAGGCTTGGCAGCATCTGAAGCGCCATAACGCAGATATCTGGTGTTGCCCTCTTCGGATTGGGCCCGCATCACCAGAGCCTGCTCGTTCGCGAGTTCAACGATCTCGACCCGGCGATTCTGACCGCGCAGCAAGGGGTCACTGTTGTCTGCGATGGGGCGCGAAGAGCCCGCTCCTTGGTAATAAATGGAAGTGGCCGGGATCCCCGCTTTTACCAGGACCTTGCCGACAGCCCTGGCCCGTTGCTCGGAGAGTTTCAGGTTGAATTCTGCAGGGCCGGTCGCATCGCTATGACCTACCAGGAGAATGCGGCGCTCTTGACGCTCAGTGGATGCCTCGGCTTGAGTGGCGGCAGGGGGGTTGGCATACACCTGAGCCAGTTTGGTCACCACCCGTTGACCGCTTTCCGTCAGTTGGTCAGAACCAATGGCGAACATGCCCGAATCGGGTATCTGGGCAACCAGACCCGCATTCTGAGGCACATTGGTCGCAACCGCGGGCTCGGCAAGGGTCAGCTGCTCGGTGGTGATCTTGAGATTCTCTTCCTTCGCGATACGGTCAAGCTCTTGCAGCCGGGATTGCCATACATAGCCTGCTGCACAGCCCAATACGCCGCCAATGGCTAGCCCTGCGACGGCCCCTTTTTGCCCGTTAAGAGCGTAACCCGCTGCCCCACCTGCGATCATGCCTGCGCCACAGAGCACGGGCATACCATAATCTTTGCCGATGTCATTGACCGTCGATTTGAAACTCTGCATCTGCTGAGAGCTGCAACCAACGGCAGCAATCAATACACAGCTGAGGGGCGCAAGACGAAACGATTTATCCATAGCTATTCCTTGCCATTCTTATTTAATGCCGAGATTCAGGCATGCAAAAAATGCGCAGAGAAAGTGATTTCTCAATACGCGGTAAAATAATCGACGATTATTGACATGAAAGGCATTAGTGGTGAGTTTTTATGAATATCAGCCACAACGCTCTAATTCTCGTAAATAACGGCTTCCTGTTTGCCCTATTTGTCAGCTGAGGCAATCGCCCAGGTAGTTGAATAGGTATCGAGTGGCAATGATAAGCCAAACGAGGCTGATCAAGCGAGCGTAAAAATGATGCAACCATCAGAAAAACATCGTTTTTTAAATTATGTTACCAAGCTGTTTCTTTCTCGGTGATAACGGGAGGCGAGTGGTTGTCAGGCTGCATCCGAGGGGGAGATCTGCCGTTGTGCCGTATTGGATCGCGGCATGGCAAGACGGGGAAGAGGCGATGGCATCTGGCATCATTATCGCGATGCGTCGGCGAAAAAATATGCATCAACAGGATAAAACATGGCATTGATCGCAGTTGGTGAATTAATTATCGAGAAGGGATGTCGAACCGTAGCGGCGTTGATATCTTGTGCTGCCGGATAATATCGATAAAGGGAGCGGCTGTATGTTTGCCTCTCTTGTAAATCCTTCACGAACACTTCAGCAGGCTTATCTGCATTGGGAGAGATAAATGGCGGTTAAGGTCAGATCCAGAAGAGAGAAGATGGGCAGCGGGCTCGGGCTGGTGATCGGGATCATTGCCTTCAACCTCATGGTGCCCCTGCTGTTTAAGAAGCAGGCGAACTTTGATTTCAACCAGCTGCTCTGGGCTGCGGTCAGCGCCATGCTCTGTTCCGAGTTGGGGGCCAGAGTGGGCAAATGGCTGGATGCCAGAGAGCAGGCCAAGGGGCTCTCGAAAGAGCTCGAATAGAAAGCGGCGGATGTTACCCTGTGCCATCGCACTCATGACAAGGAGTTCCCATGCGCATTGCCCTGATTGGCCTGGGTGATATCGCCCAGAAGGCCTATCTGCCGCTGCTCGCGAGCGACGAGCGGATCACCCCGCTGCTCTGCACCCGCAGCCCTCAAGTGCTCGGCAAGCTGGCCCGCCAGTACCGTATAGCCGAGTGCTTTACCGAGGTGGATGCGCTGCTAGGGAGCCGCCCGGACGCCGTGATGATCCACGCCGCCACCGCCGTGCATGGCAAACTGGCTGAGCAGTGTCTGCGCGCCGGCATTCCCACCTTTGTCGACAAGCCGCTCTGTGACAACGCAGCCGAAGTGGAGGCGCTTGCCGACCTCGCCCTGGCGCAGGATTGCCCGCTGTTTGTGGGCTTCAACCGCCGCTATTTGCCCGCCATGGCCGCCGCCCGGGCGCAGCCGCTTACCGAGCTCCACTGGCAAAAGCACAGACACGCGCTGCCGGGGCTGCCGCGCCAGTTCCTGTTCGACGACTTTATCCATGTGCTCGACAGCCTCTGCTGCTATGGCGGCATGCCAGGCGGGGAGCTGCATGCGGTAATGAGGCGCAGCAGTCAGCAGCCCGGGCTGCTGGCCGGGGTGAGCGTCGCCTGGCAGAGCGGGCAGGCGGCGGTGAGCGGCAGCATGAACCGCAGCGCCGGTCTCACCGAGGAGCGCATCGACGCCTATGGGGACAACCTCTCCCTGCATATCGAGAACTGCACCCGGGGCACCCTGGCCCAGGACAAGGTGGTGCAGACCCTGGCCCCCGATGATTGGCAGCCGGTGCTGGCAAGCCGGGGTTTTGTCGCCATGCTGGCCCACTGGTATCAGCAAATTGAAACGGGCAGGGCCGATGGGGGACTTATCGAGAGCTATCTGCACAGCCACCGGCTGGCGGAGCGACTGGTTGAGCTGGCGGGGGAGTGAGCCCGGCTCGCCCTTCCCATGGGCCGCCGATGGAGTGCAGGGGTGAGAAAACAACCAGAGTACTGTACAAGATGACGCATCCCTGCGCGGTTGACCGGGGAGGGCGCCGCCGCGCGAGCCAAGGGGGCGCTTGTTTGCTATCTTGGCGCCCATGAAAGACCTGCAGAGCAACAGAGTGTGATGAGCAACGTTTCGCAAATGGCACCTGGCCTGCCACGGGCCCGTGATGAGCGCCCGGTCGCGGCGGACAAGGTGATCCCTTCATGAGCATTATTCTGGGCATAGACCCCGGTTCGCGGATCACCGGCTACGGCGTCATCCGCATCGTCTCCGGCAAGGCGGAGTACCTGGGCTCGGGCTGCATCCGCACCGACCTGGGCGAGCTGCCGTCACGCCTCAAGCAGGTGTATGACGGGGTGAGCGAGATCATCACCCAGTTCAAGCCGGACGAGTTCGCCATCGAGCGGGTCTTTATGGCCCGCAACGCCGACTCGGCGCTGAAGCTAGGTCAGGCGCGGGGCAGCGCCATCGTCGCGGCGGTCAACGCCCTGCTGCCGGTGAGCGAATACTCGGCGACCCAGATCAAGCAGGCGGTGGTGGGCACGGGCGGGGCGGCCAAGGAGCAGGTGCAGCACATGGTGACCCATCTGCTCAAGCTCTCTGCCACTCCCCAGGCGGATGCGGCGGATGCCCTCGGGGTGGCGCTCTGTCACTTCCACACCCGCCAGAGCCTCATCAAGATGGCGGGACGTGCCACCGGCTCGGTACGTGGCCGTTACCGCTGATCCCTGGCGGGCTCTGGAAGGACGCCCATAGTGCCTGGCACCACCCTGTTGCCAGGCGTGCTGTTCTCAAAAGCGCTGATTGGGTCACAACCTGTCGCACGGTCAGGGGGGACTCTGATGAGAAGTGGGGACGGCGCGGGAGAGGAAGCTCCCACTGAATCAACAACTTGTGATATGCATCACACATTTTGCGTAAAATAAGCCAGCTTCGTCTTATGCCACCACACTCCCATAATATGGCGCCTGTTGAATAGCAGTGTCCGTATGAGCCTTTTCCAGGCTCCTGTTCTAGTCATCATCGGGAGATATGAGAGTGAAACCATTTGCAGCTGAATTTATGGGCACCTTCTGGCTGGTGCTGGGGGGCTGTGGCAGTGCCGTGCTGGCTGCCGCTTTCCCGAATGTGGGGATAGGCCTGCTGGGTGTGGCCCTGGCGTTCGGTCTGACCGTGTTGACCATGGCCTTCGCCATAGGTCACATCTCTGGTTGTCACCTGAACCCGGCCGTGACCCTGGGTCTGTGGGCCGGTGGCCGTTTCCCGGCATCGGGCGTAGTGCCTTACATAGTGGCTCAAGTCCTTGGCGGGATTGCGGCGGGCGGCGTGCTCTATGTGATCGCCAGCGGCCAGGCCGGGTTTGACGTGAGCGCCGGCTTTGCCTCCAACGGTTATGGTGAGCACTCACCGGGCGGTTACAGCCTGCTGGCGGCACTGGTGTGTGAAGTGGTGATGACCGGCTTCTTCCTGTTCGTCATCATGGGGGCCACCGACAGCCGTGCACCGGCGGGCTTTGCCCCCATCGCCATCGGTCTGTGCCTGACCCTTATCCACCTCATCAGCATTCCGGTGACCAACACCTCGGTGAACCCGGCGCGCAGCACGGGTGTGGCGCTCTTTGTGGGTGACTGGGCCGTCAGCCAGCTCTGGCTGTTCTGGGTCGCTCCCATCGTCGGTGCCATTCTGGGGGCATTGGCCTATCGCGTGATCGCCACCAAAGAGTGAGCTGTTACTGAACTACGTGTGGTATCGACACGCCTGAGGGCGTGTTTTTTTGTTTCTGGAGGGCAGCGAAACCGGGATGACCCCGGTTTTATCTGTTTTCTAAAGAGAAAAGGAGGGGCTTATAACCCCCGGGCGCTCAGCATCTCTTTATAGCGCTGGTGCAGCAGCTTGACCCGTGCCACATAGGCCCGGGTTTCGGCCATGGATGGGGGGGATGCCGCCGTGCTTGTTCTTGCACAGGGCTTACAGGCCCCGGGCGCTCAGCATCTCTTTATAGCGCTGGTGCAACAGCTTGACCCGTGCCACCTAGGCCCGGGTTTCGGCAAGGATGGGAGGGGATGCCGCCGTGCTTGTTCTTGCACAGGGCTTACAGGCCCCGGGCGCTCAGCATCTCTTTATAGCGCTGGTGCAACAGCTTGACCCGTGCCACATAGGCCCGGGTTTCTGCATAAGGCGGTATGCCACCGTGTTTTTGCACCGCACCGGCCCCGGCGTTGTAGGCGGCCGTGGCCAGGGCGACGTTGCCGTCATACTGCTTGAGCAGCCCCGCCAGGTATTTCACCCCGCCGAAGATGTTCTGCTCCGCCAGCAGGGCATTGCCGACCCCGAGCTCGCGGGCGGTCGCCGGCATCAGCTGGGTCAGCCCCATGGCCCCCTTGCGGGACACAGCGAGGGGGTTGAAGGCGGATTCGGCGTGGATCAGCGCCCGGATGAGGGCGGGCTCCACCTGATAGGTCTTGGCCGCCGCCGTGATGGTGCTGGCATAGTCGTAGAGGAAGAGGCCGGTGGTGCGCCAGTTGACCCTGGAGGCGGGATCGCAGGCGTAACAGTCGTTGAACAGCAGCAGCTCGTAATGACCTTGCTCCGGCATCATGTCGGAATAGCGTACCACACCATTCTTTTGCACCGATTTGTAGACCTGGATCTGGCGAGTGGCGGGGACCGATGCGGGCTCTGCCACCCTGGGTGACGGGATCGACTCGGATGTCAGGACCACCACCTCGGCCGGTGGCGGCGTCTGACTCCAGGCACTGAGGGGGAACAGCGAAATGGCTCCCAGCAACATCCATGCTTTCAACGGCTTGCTCCTTAAGCCTTGTTAGCCACGTTGAGTAAAGCATCCGGGGCGAGGCAGAACAAGGGCCCCGGCGACGAGTCGCAAGAAAAGCCCGGGCAGAGGGCGCCAATAGCCCCCCGAGGTGGATGACGCAGCCCCGCAAGGGGCAATGGATGGCGGCGCAACTCCCCAGCTGGCTATTGGCTTTTTTGTAAGTTAAAGGCGTGTTATCTTGCTGTTGCTCCACTCTGGCCTGATCTCTTCGTGGGGCCGGTTGATAGGGCAAGAGAGGGCCAGGTGGCCAGAGCGAAATGGGTATGATAAGCAGGCGGGCGATGGAGCTCAGATTCGAAGAGTACTGTGATGCGGATCTTTCCCTGATCAGGGATTATTACGAGACGACGTTTTCCCACTATGTACCGGATCTGGCCGAGCGGATCTTCGTGGTACGTGATGCCCATTGGCTGGTGGGGGCCGTGCGCCTGCGCGACGAACAGGACTATTACCACCTGTGCGGTTTCCGGCTGTTGCCGCACTACCAGTCACTGGGGCTGGGGTCCCGGTTGCTGCAGCATGCCTGCAGCGATCTGCTGGACAAACCCGTGATCTGCCACGCCTTGCCCTTCGAGAAACCCTTCTACCTCAAGGCGGGCTTTGCCCACCTTCCCCTGCATGAACTCGACGGACCGCTTCATACCCTCTATCACCAGCAGCGCGAACAGGGTTACCAGATCGAGCTGCTGGTGCGTCAGGCGACGGCCCCTGTCTACAACTGATCCTTCGGCTTGGTCAGCAGGCGGATCTTGCCCGGTGACAGCTCCAGCCCCAGCAGATTCTCCTTGAGCCAGGCCTGGTTGGGATCCTTGTCGTCGAGCTTGTAGACGGGCTGGGTCTCCAGCCGCTTCTCCATGCTCTGCAGCAGCATCCTCAGCATGAAACCGAACTTCTGCTCCGCCGCCGCCGGCTCCAGCTTGTAGTCAATCAGCTTCATGTTGTCGAGGAAGAGCGCGCTCTGGGCCTTGTCGTAACGGGGTCTGGCCTCATAGGTCATGTTCAGCAGCGCGTCGTACTGGGTCTGGTCCGGCAGGGAGATCTTCAGTTTCCCCTTGCCAAAGACCCTGGCGGTATCCGGACTCTGGCGACCGATCTGGACATCGCTCTGCTCGAGCTGGACATGGGCCTTGATGATGCCGGGCAACTCCAGCTGTTTGTCGACTTGCACCTGGGATTGCAGGTACTGGTTTATCTGTTGCTCATTGATGTCATATGAGCCTTGACCTAGCATGGCCAGACTCAGCAGCATAGATTGCAGGATCATGCTAACGACCTGATAGAATGGGTTTGTCCCACAGCATACCATTGTGGCCCTGCGGGATCTGCCCATGCCCTTTGTCCATTACACCAAGGAGTCGTCTTGCTCGACGGTCTGGAATACGACATTCAGTTGCTGTTCTCCCGCTTTCTTGGCTGGCTGTTACTGTTGTTTCACACCGTGATAGTGGCGGGGATCTCCCTGCGAGTGGTGATGAAGCGGCGCCCCATCGGCGTCTCCCTCGCCTGGCTGGCGCTCATCTATGCCATCCCCTTCGCCGGGGTCGGCTTCTATGTGCTGTTTGGGGAGATACGGCTCGGCCGCAAGCGGGCCGAACGCGCCCAGGCCATGTATCGCCCTTATGCCATCTGGATCCGTCAGCTCGCCCGCCTCTTCCCTCAGCACTGCTGCGAGGTGGGCAGCAAGGCGCGCCCGCTCCATGATCTGATCCAGGGGCGGCTGGCCATGCCCATGCTCTCGGGCAACCGGATGACGCTGCTGCACAAGCCCGACACCATCATTCAGGAGATAGTGCGCGACATTCGCGGCTCCTCCCAGTCCTGCTACCTGGAGTTCTACATCTGGCATCCCGGCGGGGATGTGGACGCCGTGTGCGAGGCCCTTGTCGAGGTGGCGGCGCGCGGCGTGGATTGTCGCGTGTTGCTCGATTCCGTCGGCAGCAAGACCTTCTTCCGCTCCCCATGGCCGAAGTCGCTGCGCGCGGCCGGGGTCAAGGTGGTGGAGGTGCTGCCGGTGGGGGCCTGGCGCATTCCGTTCCAGCGCCAGGACTTGCGCATGCACCGCAAGCTGGTGGTGATAGATGACAGGGTCGGTTACACCGGCTCCATGAACATGGTGGATCCCCGCTTCTTCAAGCAGGATGCCGGTGTCGGTCAGTGGGTCGACATCATGATTAGGGTGCAGGGCCCCGTGGTGCCTCTGATGTGGTCCACCTTCGTCTGGGACTGGGAGATGGAGACCGGCGAGCGGCTGCTCGACAGCCTGCAGCACGAACCCGAGGCCTGGCCGCAAACCAACTATCGGGCCCAGCTCATTCCCTCCGGCCCCTTCGTCGGCGGTGACTGCATCCAGCAGAGCCTGTTGCTGGCCATCTATCAGGCGCGCCACCACCTGGTGCTGACCACCCCCTATTTCGTACCGGACGATCCCCTGGCGGCGGCGCTCTCCTCGGCGGCGGCGCGGGGGGTGCTGGTGCAGCTGGTGCTGCCGGCGCGCAACGACTCCCTGATGGCCAACCACGCGAGCAACTCCTTCATGGAGGATCTGCTGGCGGCCGGGGTCGAAATCTACCGCTATGATGCCGGTCTGCTGCACACCAAGAGCGTGCTGGTGGACGACGACTTCGCCCTGGTGGGCACGGTCAATCTCGACAGACGCAGCCTCTGGCTCAATTTCGAGATCACCCTGCTCATCGACAACCCGGTGTTTGTTGCCGAGATGAATCAGCTGGTGCAGGGCTACATGCTGGAGGCGACCCCCATGTCGCTGACCCAGTGGCGGGCCCGCCCCTGGTACAAAAAATTGCTGGAGAACATCTTCTACCTGTTCAGCCCCTTGCTGTGACAGTCGAGAATGGGCCATGAGCCGGGATCTGGCTTGCTTGTGTTCCCATACTCCCCGTAGAGTGCGCCTAGGCACCCGCCATAGAAAAATCAGGAGTAAGAGAGCAGATGAAAAAGACAGTGGCCATGGCTGCCGGAGCGGCATTGGTGGTGGGTGGGCTGGGCGCCTGCTGGTACACGGGCAATGCCTTCGATCGCATCCTGGGGGAGCAGATCGCCAGGGCCAAGCAGGAGAGCGGCGTCGAGATCACCTGGTTGCCCACCAGCGAGAACCTGTTCACCCGTGATGGGGTGCTCAAGGTGGTGGTGACACAGGAGACGCTGGCGAGTTTCGATCCCCAGATGGCGGGAAGCGACCCCATCGAGCTGCAGCTGCGCGTCAACAGCCGCCTGCTGCCGCTCTATATCAAGAGCAACATGCTGCTCGACACCTCGGCGGGAACCCTGGCCCCGGTCTTCACCGCCCTCGGCATGCAGCAATGGCAGCTTGGCCTGGAGTCGGCCAGCAGCCTCTGGACCATGAGCAACAGCTCCCGTTTCTGGGCCAGCGACTTCAAGGTCAAGGAGGGGCTCAACGAGTTCAGCTTCCTGCCACTGAGCGGGGATTATCGCGGGGATCTCGATGGCAATGGTCACCTGGTCTTCCAGTGGCTGGGCATGACGGTCCACGATGCGCAGAGCAAGATGGATCTGGCCCTGGCGGATCTCAAGGGCAGCGCCGACATGGCCGAGATCAGCGGCATCTGGCTCTCTCCTAACAGCGAGATGACGCTGTCCGCCCTCTCCTTGCAACTGCCGGAGAGCGTCAAGCTCTCGTTGCAGGGGGTCAGCACCAACACCCAGCTGGCGGGGGACGATGCCCAGACCCTCTCCAGCCGTTATCAGATGAAGGTGGCGACCCTCAATCTGGAGAACGAGAGCGACAGCCTGGCGCTGACCCAGGGAAGTCTGGATCTGGCGCTCAAGGGGCTGGATCTGGAGGGCTATCAGACCCTGCAGGAGGCCAGCAGCCAGCGGGTGGACGAGGCGGTTATCCAGCAGGCGCTGGACAAGATGCTGCAACGGGGCGCCACGCTGGAGCTGACCGATCTCAGCGCCCAGCTCAACGGCGAGCCCGTCAGCCTGAAAGGGGAGGCCAAGCTGGCGCCAACGACCCTGGCACAGTTGATGGGAAGCGAGGAGGGGATGCAGGCCCTGTCCGGGCTGCTCAATGCCAGTCTCGGCGACCAGCTGGGCAAGGCGGTGCCGCAGCTGGCGCCCATGCTGGCCCAGTTCACGGCCCTGGGTTATCTGAAGGCGGAACCGGCGCACCTCAATGCCGAGCTCAAGCTCGACAAGGGAGTGGTCACCATCAACGGTCTGCCCCTGCCTCAATAAGCGCAGGCAGACGAAAAAGGCTCCCTCGGGAGCCTTTTTGCTGGGCGTCGAACGACGGGCTGGGTTATTTGAACACCACCGTCTTGTTGCCGTAGACGAAGACCCGCTCGTTCAGCACCAGCTCCAGGGCACGGCTCAGCACGGATTTCTCCACATCCCGTCCCGCCTTGGCCATGTCGTCGGCGCTGAAGGTATGGCCCACGTGGATCACGTCCTGCTCTATGATGGGGCCTTCATCCAGATCGTCGGTGACGAAGTGGGCGGTGGCACCGATCAGCTTGACCCCGCGATCGAAGGCCTGACGATAGGGGCGGGCACCGATGAAGGCGGGCAGGAAGGAGTGATGAATGTTGATGAGCTTGCGCGGATAGGCCTCCACGAAGCTCGGGGTCAGCACCCGCATGTACTTGGCCAGGATCACGTAATCCGGCTGGTAGCCGTCGATGAGGGCGCGTACTTGCTCTTCATGCTCGGTGCGGCTGAGATCCTCGTGGCTCACGGCATGGAAGGGGATGTCGAACTTGCCCGTCAATTCTGCGAGCGTGTCGTAGTTGCCGATCACCGCCACTATGTCCATGTCCAGCGCGCCGGCGTAGTTCTTCATCAGGATGTCGCCGAGGCAGTGGGTCTCCTTGGTGACCAGGATGACGATGCGCTTCTTGCCCGCCTTGACCAGACGGCGCTGGGCGCCCGCCGGCAGGGCGTCGTCGAGATCCGCCAGCAGGGTCTCGTCGTTGAAGCGACCCTCCAGTTCGGTACGCATGAAGAAGCGGCCGTTCTCGTGATCCACGAACTCGTCGTTCTTGTTGATGTTGAGCTGGTGCTTGTAGCAGATGTTGGTGATCTTGGCGATGAGTCCCTTGGCGTCGGGGCAATCGGTCAGCAGTATTTTCTTTTCCATCTCTGTCATGATTCCGTTTGTGGTGTTGGCGCCCGTGTCTGCGCGGGCTGCACGTTTTTGCTGGCACTATGCCATAAACAAAATCAGAAAGGACAGCGCGCCGTGCAGCTGAGTGGCAAGTCGCCAGCGGGGGGCAGTGCACTGCATCCTATTCATCTTTGATGGGTTTTGGGCTGGTATCCTGGGTTTTTTTTCTTTAGGCTGTCTGCGCTTATTCTCAGGGCGGGGTGAAATTCCCCACCGGCGGTATCCCGATCTGACTCGGGGAGCCCGCGAGCGCCCGATCCAGGTTTGAAACCGGGGTCGGGGTCAGCAGATCCGGTGAGATGCCGGAGCCGACGGTCACAGTCCGGATGAAAGAGGATAAGACAGATACTGCACTCCTGGCTCCCTATGGGCCGGCTGCTGCATACCTATCTCTGTCTGCCTTTCCATGCCCTGATTCTGGTCCTTGTCTTGTTTAGGAGTCTTACCATGAATCAGTCTCTACTCAGTGAATTTGGTGATCCCATTGCCCGCGTCGAAGCCGCGCTGGCCGCATTGCGTGCCGGTCAAGGGGTGCTGGTGGCCGATGATGAAGATCGGGAGAACGAGGGTGACCTCATCTTCGCCGCCGAGTCCATGACCAACGAACAGATGGCCATGATGATCCGCGAATGCTCCGGCATCGTCTGCCTCTGCCTGACCGACGAGCGGGTACGCCAGCTCGAGCTGCCCATGATGGTGGAGGCCAACTCCAGCCATTATCAGACCGCCTTCACCGTGACCATAGAAGCGGCCCAGGGCGTCACCACGGGTGTCTCCGCCGCCGACCGCATCACCACCATCCAGGCCGCCATCGCCGACGGCGCCCGACCCTCTGATCTGCATCGCCCGGGCCATGTCTTCCCGCTGCGTGCCCGCACCGGCGGCGTGCTGACCCGGCGCGGTCATACCGAAGCCACGGTGGACCTGATGCAGCTGGCCGGTCTCAAGCCTTACGGGGTGTTGTGCGAGCTGACCAAGGCCGATGGCTCCATGGCCAGGTTGCCGGATCTGGTGACCTTCGGTCGCCTGCACCGGATGCCGGTGCTGACCATCGAAGATCTGGTGCAATATCGTCAAATGCTGTCTGAACGTTCGGCTTAAGCTTCATACGAAATTGTATTAAGGGCATTTTTTGGTTACGCTTGGTGCGAACCTCATCCAGGGCACTCGTTTTTGACTTAGATTTGCACAAAAAGTGTGCGTTTAAAAAAAAATGAGGGTTTTAATGCATTTATCTGTGATGGGGCCTATCCAAACTCGTATTTATTTGTGCCATAATCACGCCGCTTGCTAAACGTCTGGCGAGTTAAAGGGAGCTTTAAAAATGAAGAAAATGTTGTTGGTAGGTGTTGTTGGTCTGTCTGCCCTGCTGGGCGGTTGTGCAAACACCAGCGAACTGGAAACTTCCGTTCAGAATCTGTCTAACAAAGTTGACCAACTGGCTCAAGATGTTAGCGCAGTTCGTGCTGATCAATCCAAGATGGCTGCTGATATCGCAACTGCTAACCAAGAAGCAGCTCGTGCTAACCAGCGCATCGACAACATGGCTACTTCCTACAAGAAGTAATCCATGCGAAAAAATGGCGCATTTCAATGCGCCATTTTTTTTTGTCTGAAATTCGTCATTTCCCTTAATTACTGCACTGCCTGCCTGAACAAGGCAATGCCGATTGCTCGGCATCCCCTGATATCTTCATCGATCAATAAAGCAGGCTGTAGAGCTTGCGGCGATAACTCTGCGCAGCCGGGTGTGCTCCCATGGTGGTCAGAATATCGAGATAGATCTTCTTGGCATCGCCAAACGCCATGTCGCGCTTGAGAATGTTGAACAGCAACGCCAAGGCTTCTTCCTGACGGCCAACCTGACTGTACTGCACCGCCAGCTCCTGGGTGAGGGCGTCGTCGTCCGGTGTCTCTGCGTGACGCTGCTCCAGGGCGCGCAGCTCCGGGCTGTCGCTGGCTTGCAGCGCCAGGGCCAGGCGGGAACTCAGGGTCTGATAGTGATCATCCTGCGCCACCATGGGGATGGTCGCGAGCAGGGCCTGCGCCTCATCCAGCAGAGCCAGATCCAGCGCCGCCTGCACCAGCCAGAGGCTGATATCGTGACGCTCGGGGGCCAGTCGGTGGGCCTGGCTGAGATGGGCATGGGCCACATCTGCCTGACCCTCAGTCAGGGCTTGCTGACCCTTCTCGAGCAGCAGCTCCTCTTCCTTGGGGGCGAAGGCGGCGAAGTACTGGCGCAGGGTGGCCTCATCTTGCGGGCCTTCCAGGATGGCCTGCTCGTCCGGGCGCCCCTGATGGAACAGCACCAGCGCGGGCAGCGCGCGCAGACCCAGCTGGCTGGCCAGGGGTTGCAGCTGGGGATCGTTCATGTCGACCTTGGCCAGGGTGACCGCGGGATTGGCCGGGCCGACCAGGGTCTCCACCAGCGGGGTCATGCCCTGGCATTCTGGCATCTGCGGGGCGTGGAAATAGATGACGACCGGCTTTTTCATGGACGCATCGATCAGTTCGGCGTGGAAGTTCTGGGGATTGATGTCGACGATCATGAGGCTGACTCTCGGAAAATGGTGTGGATCAACATGGGGTCCAGGGGCGTGGATTTCAAGCGCTCATCCAGCAGGTAGCCATTGATCTGGCGAGTCGGGGCGACGAGGCTCAGCCAGCCGCTGCCAACATGCCAGTCCAGCACCTGATAGCTCCGGGTATCGAGCCGGTTGTCCAGCCGCCACCCCTCTTCCGGTACAAAGCGCACCTTGTCGAGCCCCGCGGCAATGCCGGCCCCCTGGGCTTTCAGCACCGCCTCCTTGCGTGACCAGAGCCGATAGAAGGCCGAGGCCTGCTCCCGGGATGGCAGGGCAAGCAGCCACTGATATTCCTCAGGGGCATAGAAACGCCGGGCCAATGGCAGGACGGGGCGCCGGCGCAAGCCCATCTCCACGTCCACGCCGAGGGGGCCTTGCTGGCAGAGGGCGAGCACCAGCCAGTCCCCGCTGTGGCTGAGATTGAACTGCCAGTCATGGCTGATCAGGGTGGGCTTGCCGTGCTCGCTGGTGCGAAACACCAGCGCATCGGGCGGACAGCCAAGCCGCTCGGCCAGCAGGCGGCGCAGCAGTATCCGGCCGAGCAGGTACTCGCGCTGGCGGCTAGGCTGGCGGATCTCATGCCAATGGCGATATTCGTCCGGCGAGAGCTCTGATTGCAGCCCGCTCAACTGCTCGGCGTCGATGAGCGCCGGTTTTAACAAATAGAGATCCGCATAGAGCATAATATTTCACTTTAAAATGAGGTCGAAACAGCGATAACGATCCGTTTTGACAGGGCAAAACCGCTACTTTTGCGATTGTATATTGTTTGGCCATGATCACATTAATCATGCAAAACAGTGCATTTCCTTGCAAAAATGTGAGGTCGATAGGGATTTTCGCTTGCCTCGATAGAATTCTTGGATATAGTCGGGTGCTGTTGCCTTATAAATTGCCCTGTCGGGCTGCATTTTAACAAGTTTCACTCTATTTGCGGGGATAAAGGATTGCGCCACCTGATGCTACTGCTGGTCGCGCTCGGAATGGTGGGTTGTGCTTCTGCACCCCAGCCCGAGGTCGCGAGCAAGATCGAGGTTTCCATGATGGAACCCGTGATTGAACCCGAAGTTTCACCCACACCAGATGTCAACGAAATCCTGACCGTATACAAAGAGTGGCGTGGCGTCCCTTACCGCATGGGGGGCAGCAGCCAGCGAGGCATAGATTGCTCCGCCTTCGCCCGTGAAGTGTTCCGCAATGCCGTCGGCATCGAATTGCCCCGCGATACCCGCTCCCAGGTTCATGAAGGCACCCGCGTTTCCAAGCAGGATCTGGTGGAAGGGGATCTGGTCTTCTTCAAGATCAACCGCCGCCTCAATCATGTGGGCATCTATGTCGGCAACGGTGAATTCATCCACGCCTCCACCCGCGCCGGGGTGACCCGCTCCAAGCTCGACAACTCCTATTGGCGCAGCAAGTTCTGGCAGGCACGCCGGATCGAGATCTGAGTCAGGCTGGACAAACGGCTCGCAGTACGGACTGTTTTTCCAACCTCACTTGAACCGGGCTCCTGGAGGCCCGGTTTTTTATGGTCCTCGTTTAGACTTTCCCTGGCCGACTCTCTATAGTGTGGCCCCCTCGACCCTCGGCAGGCCCAGCATGAAGACCCAGCACAAATCCGGATTGCACCCGCGCAATCGCCATCAGACCCCTTACGATTTTGACGCCCTCTGTCAGCGCACTCCCGAGCTGCTGCCTTTCGTCTTCGTCAACGAGCATGGCACCCGGACCCTGGATTTCGCCGATCCGGCCGCCGTCAAGGCGCTCAACCGGGCCCTGCTGGCGCTGCACTACGGCATCCAGCACTGGGATCTGCCGCCGGGCTACCTCTGTCCCCCCATTCCGGGCCGGGTCGATTACCTGCATCGGGTGGCGGATCTGCTGGCCGAGAGTGCGGGGGAGGTGCCAAGGGGCAAGGGGGTGCAGGTGCTGGACATAGGCGTCGGGGCAAACTGCATCTATCCCCTGCTGGGGGCCCGTGAGTATGGTTGGCGCTTCGTGGGATCGGACATCGATCCCGTGTCGGTCAAGGCGGCGACCCTGCTGGCGGCGAGTAATGGCCTGGGCAGCCAGATAGCGTGCCGCCATCAGGACAACCCCAAGCAGATCTTTCGCGGCGTCCTGGGGCCGAAGGAGCGCTTCGCCCTGACCCTGTGCAACCCGCCGTTCCACGCCTCGCTGGCGGAGGCGAGCAAGGGGACGGAGCGCAAGCTGCGCAACCTGGGTAAGGGCCAGGGCAAGGCGCTGACGGGGGCTCCCGTGCTCAACTTCGGCGGACAGAAGGCGGAGCTCTGGTGCGAGGGCGGCGAGGCGGCGTTTCTGGCCGGCATGATAGAGCAGAGCAAGGAGTTTGCCGGCCAGTGTCTCTGGTTCAGCTCGCTGGTGTCAAAAAAGGAGAATCTGCCTGCCGCACGAAAGGCGCTGGCTCGGGTGGGGGCTCAGGATGTCAGGGTGATCGACATGGCGCAGGGCAACAAGGTGAGCCGGATCCTGGCCTGGAGCTTCCTGGACGAGGCGAGCCGAACCGCCTGGTGGTCTGCTCCCGGCCGCTGAGGAAAAAAGGGGTGTTGAGAGCAAAAACACCCCGAACCACGCCCTTTGCCAGCCTCGAGGTTTTCCGTCTCGTTCCCCTCGTTGCAATCGTTTTTCCGCTTTATACCTGTCCGTTTTTCCCTGCGTGTTAGTGACCACTTTCATCCCCGGTACAGTTGTACGCCGAGATTTTTTTGTACTTACCTGTGAAACTTTCATAAAATGGGACTGGTTAGACCTCTTTACAGGCTTTGAATCGAATAGGGATCGGTACATGAAAGTTGTCGATTTTCTGAAGCACAAGCGCGAAATCCTGGCGCAACACCCCTTTGAGCTCAAGGATTGGCTCTCTCCGGCGATCCGTGACTACTGGCGTGAGTTTCAGCAAAAGGCACACCTTCACCCTTTGCTGGGTCGAGTGCTGGATCTGCAGGCCGACCAGTCACTGGTGCGGCAGCAGCGCGCATCCCAGGCTCAGGCGGTCAACAGCCAACCGACCCTGATCGAAGAGAACCCGGTTGAGCTGAGTGGCGAAGCCGCCACCCTCTATGCCGAGCTGCAGGCCCGGATCGGGGAAGAGACCCATGTGGGTGAGTGGTTGCAGATAAATCAGGGGTTGATCGATCAGTTCGCGGCCGTGACCGGTGACCATCAGTGGATCCACACCGACCCCGAGCGTGCGGCAGCCGAGTCGCCATTCAAGACCACCATTGCCCACGGTTTCCTGACCCTGGCCCTGCTGCCCCAGCTCACCGGCTCGGTGGACGAGGCGACGCCGGAATTCCCGAGCGCCCGCATGGTGGTGAACTTCGGTCTGGAGCAGGTCCGCTTCCCTTATCCCATCAAGGTGGACAGCAACATCCGTGCCCGTACCAGGCTGTCGCGAGTCACTCCCATCAAGGGGGGGATCGAGCTGCTCAAGGAGATCAAGATAGAGATCGAGGGGATCCGCCGCCCTGGTTGCGTCATCGAGTCGGTCACCCGTATCTATTTCTGACGCCCGTCCCTCACGGCGATACACAGGCCCACTTCGGTGGGCCTGTGTCGTTTCTGGGGGCTAGAAGCTGGCGCCCAGGGTGATGATGTGACGCCACTCCTTCTCGCTCACATCCATGTCCAGGCCGTGGTAGTCGAACCAGACATCGTCCCAATCCAGCTCGCTCGACCAGGAGAGACGCAGGTGATCGTTGAAGTAGTACCTGAGCCCCAGGCTGCCGCTGACGGACTGTTTTCTGGTCAGGTAGGGGGAGGGCTGATCGACGAACTTTTCATAGCTCCCCTTGCTGAACAACTCGAACTTCTCCTCCCAGAAGGCGAGAGGTTGCCGGTAGTCCCAGCCCAGGTTGACGAAGGGGTAATTGATAATCCTGTCGTCAAAAATGTCCGAATTGCTCCACACCTCCGGCCTGAAATAGGCCCGCTCCAGACCCAGCTGGGTGATGAACTCCAGGCGGCGCCGCTTGTCATTCCAGAAGCGGTAGCCGGGGCCAGAGGCATAGTCAATCTCCAGGTAGCCCGCTTCGATCAGGTTGTAGTCGATGTCAATGGAGGAGCTCAGGAACCAGTGATCGTCGAAGAAGAAGTCGAGTTTGGGTTTTAGCTTGTATTCGTGGCTGTCGGTGATGTTGTTCGCCGTCTCGTAGATGTACTCGCCATCCAGACTGTAACGCCAGTCCAGATTGGCCAGCTCGGTGGAGACCTTGAGGTTGACGTTGTTGGTCTTCTTGGTGTTCTCCTTGAGCTTGATGTTCAGATCGCTGGTGCCGGTCAGGAGCCAGGCATTCACTTCGTCAGGAGCGTCCAGCAAGGGGATCCCCGTCTTGGTCAGCGGTTTTGGCTGCTCCTGCTTGTCCAGGCGCCAGCGCTTGATGGCATGGCGCTGGACGGTCAGGGCCTTGCTATAGGATGGCTTGATGCGGATCTGATCGTCCGTGATCTCTTCTATGGTGCCGGTCAGGCGATCGCCGTTCTGCATCCACAGTATGTCCGCCATCGCGGCTGAGCCGGGCAGCAGGGTCAACAGGAGCGCCAGCAGGGGAAGGCCGCATCTCGTCATGGTGATCTCCGGGAGGATCTTAGCCGCTGATGGGGCGGGGCAGCCCGTTCTTGTGGTCGAGCAGGGCCGTCACCCGGGCGCCGTCTATCTCGGGGGCCGCGATAAACTGCTCGACCTCGGGGGAGAGCACCAGGGGCGCACCCTCGGCCATCTCCGCTTCGGTGCGGGAGAGGGGAGAGTGCACCTCCAGCCAGCGGCGGCCATCGGGCTCGACCGCCATCTTGACCGGCTGGTTGATCACCTGCACCCGGGTACCGACAGGCACCAGGCTGAACAAGGTCTCTATGTCATCCGGGCGCAGCCGGATACAGCCCGCGCTGACCCGCAGACCGACCCCGAACTCCTTGTTGGTGCCGTGAATGAGGTAGTCCTTGTTGCCATAGCCGAGGCGCATGGCGAACTTGCCGAGGGGATTGTCCGGGCCCGGGGGTACCACGGCCGGCAGATCTATGCCCTTTTGCTCCAGCCAGGACTTGCGCACCATGGGGCCTGGCACCCAGGTCGGGTTCGGATTCTTCGCGATGACAGTGGTGGTCATCTCGGGCGTCTCGCGGCCTATGTCACCTATGCCGATGGGCAGCACCATCACCTCCGCCTTGTCCTTGGGGAAGTAATAGAGGCGCAGCTCCGGCAGGTTGATGACGATGCCCTCCCGCGGCACATCGGGCAGCAGCATCTGGGTCGGCAGGGTCAGCCGGGTGCCGGGTGTGGGCAAATAGGGATCTACCCCGGGATTTGCCTCGAGCAGCGCCAAAAAGCCAATCTGGGTATGTTTGCCGACCAGCTCCAGATGATCGCCAGGTTGGACTATGTAATCTTCCAGCTCACCGATGAGACGGCTGCCCGCCGGTGGAAGCGGATAGGTTATCGACCAGGCCGGTGTGGTCCAGAGGCTGGCAGCGGCCAGCAGCAGTGAGACGATACGGATATTGCGCATGGTTTTTCCTATCGGCAGTTCTCGAGGGAAGTGCTTCCCTCCCCAAAAATGAGCGGAGATTGTCAACCAATCGACCGGGGATTACCAGCGCCAGACCGTGCTTCTCCCGGGCCGTATTGCGGCATGTCGAGGGGGATTTTCGGCCCTCTGCCCCCGGTTTGTCGGGGAAAGGGGAATAAGCCTGGATCGGCGCCGGGGTGGTCGTCCCTGGGACCAGGTCCGACACCTTGGCGTCGCACGTCGGCAAGCCAGCCTGGGCCCGGCAAGGGGAGGGCCGCGACAGGCTGACGGTTTAATAGCCAGTCGTCTGATCTGCAACGAGATTTACGTTGATTTCCCGACTCGGGTTGGGTCAATATGAGGGCCCGCGGAGAGATGCCGGAGTGGCCGAACGGGATTGACTCGAAATCAATTGTGGCAGCAATGCCACCCAGGGTTCGAATCCCTGTCTCTCCGCCACTTATACAGCCCAACTGATTGAATCAGTTGGGCTTTTTATTTATGTGTTTCTTCTGGTATGCCATTAGGTGTTGGCTGGCATGCTACCTGGATGAACGGCTTTGGGCATCCGCAGCACTTCCCTTCGGTCGCTTGATGATAGAAAGGGGCTGCTGATCCTTTCATGACCCATTCCTGATACCCAGTCCAGCTCGCCAGCCCTGACCCGGGCACATGTTGAAAGCCTCATCGCTCATTCTGGTTGCAGGTACCAGAAGCGAAGAGCCCGGCAGAGCCGGGCGCAAGATTATTTATAGGGATGAGGGCCCGTTGTCTGTGGTCAACGCCCTGTCGCGGGTAACAGACGACGATCCAGCCCCCATGGGCCAGACCCCTGAACTGAGATCAAGATACACAGCAGGATATAAACGGACTCGGGGAGATAGAGCAGCCAGCTATACCACTCGAGGCCAGTCACATCGGCCGGGATCTGGTGAATGCCGATGGTCATCAGGGCGACGATATTGATCACCAGCAGCACCGATGCAGACAATCTGCTCAACAGGCCAAAGACCAGCAGCAAGCCGAATAGGGCTTCATTACCCGCTACAAATGTTGCCATGAAGGCAGGGTAGGGGAGCCCCGCCTCGATCATGGTATGCAGCATGGCCTGCTGATTATCTGGCTGGATCAGCTTATTCAAACCAGACGCAAAGAAGAAAAGGCCGAACGATATCCGGATCAGTGTCAGAGGCAAGAAATAGCGCCCAACCTGGGTCGACAGCGAACGGGCGATGATGGATGTCATATCCACTCCTGTAATTGAATGAGGATGTGAAATTGATGGGTGATAGAAGTCGGCGAGTACCCTCTGGGCCAACGCCACCTCTATCGCGATGATAAATGAGCCGATAGATGCCCCCCTTCACCAGGAAGAGGGGCGATTCTTATCAGGCTGATTTAGCCGAGGTTGGCCCAGGCCAGCCGCAGTTTCAGCCCCAGGCCCGAGCTCCAGCCCGTGGTGGTGCTGACTACCTTGCCATCCTTGACGATGAGGAAGCTGGGGGTGACGCTCACCTGCCAGCGGGCGGCGAGATCGGCATGCTCATCATTGTGGGTCGGGAAGGTCAGCCCCTTCTTGGCCATGCCCTGCTGCAACCTGGTCGCGTCGCCGGAGCGCAGCGCCACCGTCAGCACGTTTTCACCGTCTCGCCATAGCTGCTCCACTGTCGGTGTAGTAAAGCGACAGACGGCGCACCAGCTGGCCCAGTAATAGACCAGCAGTGGCCTGTCCCGACTCATTGCCTGCAGGTCGGCCTGGGTGCCATCTTGCAGGGTCAGCACTGGCAGCGGGCTGCCCTCCGGCAGAGCAGGACTGCGCCAGAGATCCAGCGCTGTCGAGATGATCACAGCAAACAGCAGCAGCCAGAGCGCCTCCTTGCCCCAGCGCCGCAGACGGGGAGTGAGGGATGGTTTGGTCTCCATGATCACCCCTTCCTGGCCAGTTCAGCTTTCACTATCTCCTCGAGCTCTTCGTAAGGAATGGCGCCAGAGACCAGTTGGTTGCCGACCAGTGTCGCAGGCGTGCCCCGCACACCCATCAGGGTTCCAATTTTCAGGCTGCTACGCAGCTCTTCCGTCGCCTTGTCGTCAAGCTTGAGGTCCGAGTTGCCGGTGGCTGCCAGCGCCTTGTTGATGTCCGCCTCGGTCAGCATGCCCTGCTTGCTCATCAGCTTGTCGTGCAGGGCGAGGAAGCGTGCCGGATCCTGCTGCCACAGGCTCAGGCTGTACTCTGCCGCCTTGGCGGAGGTCTGCCCCTTGAATGGCAACAACTTGATCACCAGTGCGATATCGTCAGGGTAGGTTTTGAGCAGTTTGGCCAGATGAGGATCGAACTGCTTGCAGAAGGGGCAGTTGTAGTCGGAGAAGGATACCAGCGTCAGCCTGGGGTTTTTGGCGCCCAGGCGCGGGCTGGTCGGGCTATTGAACAACACATCCTCATTGTCCTTGAGGAATTTGTCGATCTGGGCCGCTTGGGTGGCTGCATTCTGTTTTTCCCAGGATTGCGCCGCCTCTTCCAGAATTGTCGGATTCTGTACCAGAGTCTCGCGGACCAGTTCTTTGATACGGGCCTCCTGCTCCGGGCTGAAGGGGGCCGCGTGCAGGGCCGGGGTCAACAAGGTGCCCAGCAGGGTCAGGGCGAGCAGAGTCGGTTTCATTGGGTGTCTCCTTGAGAGGGGGCAATACCGGCTTGTTCCAGAGTGGCAAGCAGGGTCGAACGGTCCAGCAGAGGAGAGAGGATCTCGCCACCTTGTAGCCCGGGGCCATAGATCTGGTTGAACGGAATGGCCACGCTGCCCCGTTGCCGCAGGAAGCTGGCGATGCTGTCGGAGGGGCGACTCCAGTCCCCGCGCAGGGCAACCACGTCGGGGGCGCTCAGGGCTTGTTGCACATCATCTCGCAGCAGCACATTGAATTTGTTGGCTTTACAGGTAATGCACCAGTCGGCGGTCACATCGACGAAGACCCGCTTGTTCTGGGCCAGAGCCAGCTCGATGGCCTGCTCCGTGAGTGGTTGCCAGTCGACTTTGTCCTGCTGGGGTTTGCCGTCCAGGGTGAAGGCACCGCCGAGCAGCAGTGCAGCCCCCAGCAAGTAACCCAGGGTCAACCCCAGGGTCACACCACGGATGCCATGGCGCCACACGACGGCCAGCAGCATGACGGCGAGCATCAGCGCCATCAGGTTCAACATCCAGAACTGACCGATATGGTTGCCGAGCAGGCTGAGCAGCCAGAGGCTGGAGCCCAACATCATCAGGCCCAGCAGGACGCGCAGGCGCCCCATCCAGCGGCCCGGTTTCGGCAGCCAGAGCGCGAGGCGGGGGAAGGCGGCGATGAGCAGCCAGGGCAGGCTCATGCCCACCCCCAGCGCGGTAAAGATAAGCCAGAGCTGACCGAGTGGCGCCCCGAGCGCAAACGCGACCGCAGTACCGAGGAAAGGGGCGGAGCAGGGGGTCGCCAGCAGGGTGGCAAAACAGCCCTGCAGGAAGTGACCACCCAGGCCGTTGCCGCCCGTAGTTGCCAGACGGGTATTGAGGTTGCTGGACAACCTGATCTCGAACAGCCCCAGCAGGTTGGCACAGAACAACAGGGTGACGACTACCATGAAGCCGATAAACCAGACACTCTGGAACTGGATCCCCCAGCCGACCGCCCCCTGGGTGGCGCGCAGCAGGGTGCTCATCAATGCCAGCGCCCAGAAGGAGACCAGGATGCCGGCACTGGCCGCCAGGAATTGCAGGCGAACCGGACGACGCTCTCGCGTTTCCATCTGCAGTACCGACCCCAGCTTGAGCGCCAGCACCGGCAGCACGCAGGGCATCAGATTGAGAATGAGCCCGCCCAGCAGCGCGGCCCCCAGCAACCAGATCAGCGAGTGGCCGCCACTTGGGAGGTTCAGCGGTTCACCTATCTTGGCGTCGCTCTGCCAGGCTTCTTCACCATTGACCAGTACGAATCCGATCTGCTGGTGGCGGATATCTGGTGCATCCCCCTGCCAGCCATCGCTGACCGGAATACGGGCGACTAGAGTGTTGCCCTGGACGTCCAGGCTGGGCTCGCCGAATTCAGCCCCCTCCAGCCGCTGGAGGAAAATCTGTGGATCCTGCCAGCCCTGAGGGTTGTCGGCGGTCAGCTGCAGCTGGTTTTGCCGATAACCCGCCTTGAGGGCGACGGTGTCCGGCATGGCTTGTGGCAGTTTGCTCATTGCCTGTGCATAGGCAAAGTCAAACCCTTCTGGCACCGAGCCATCCAATGGGAGGCTAAAGGAGTAGTCCGTCAGGATGCAGACGTTGCTGCAGGTCGAAAGGCGTAGCGTGCCTGTCAACGCCTTGCTGTTGCCATGGGTCAGGCTGATGGGAAGGCTGACGGCCTTCTGATATCCCTGGGTCGAGATACCGCTGACATCGAATCGCTCTGGCACAGGCCAGTGCCACTGCTGGATGAGTTGGGGGTCATCCCAAAAAATTTCAGGGGCAATACCCCCTTCGCCTGGATTCTGCCAATAGGTTTTCCAGCCGGACTCGAGCTCCAGGCTCAGCAACACGCGGGTGTGGGCTGGATCGCGGGTATCTGCTTGCAGCCGAACTTGCGCGTGATCGTTTCGGGGGCTGGTCAGCCAGCCGGTATCGCTGGCCAATCCCACTGATTGCCACAGCAGACCGCCCATCAACAGGGCAGTCTTGATGATGTTTGACATGTTTCTGTCTCTTGAAAATGAAAGTTAGGGTGGTGTAAACCGCGGCTAACTCATTCTCGCCAGACACAGAGGGTGAGATGAAGTCGCCGTTCTGGCGGCGATATGTTTCTGGGTGGGGGGAGCCTGGGGGAGCGACGCGACAGGGGGGCCAGCAGGACAATCACGAATGCGATGGCAAAGAAGATCTGCTCGGCGCAGAGCAGGTTGGCGGCACTGAGCCACTTGCCGTTGAGCTGGCAACTACTGGGTTGGGGCGTTGCGGATTGCCCCTCGTCGGCTTCGACACCGGAGGATGGAATGGGCAGCATTTGACAACTAAGGGCCATGTCGAGCTGAGCCAGCCTGGCCAGCGGCTGGGCCGCACAGTTGAGCACCAGAATACAGACCAGCAGCAGTAATCTTGTCGCTACGCGTTGTCGCAAAATCATGCTGGCCCTACCCTGTTGAATGGTGCATATCCTATCGATCAATAGAGACTTGAGCAAGCCAGTCGGATTCGAACTGACCATGCATGTGATGCCGCTGGGGGAATATGGCGTGTTCCTTTCCGGTATTGGTATCGGTGTTAAATAGTTGAAATATAACTACTTTATGTCCATATTTGGCACTATCCATACTGCTGGCCTGAGCGAGGAAAGCAGATACATGAGGGGCAAATGGGGTTAAGAGAATGCCGCACATCAGATGATCACGCTCAGTGTGCTGGCTCAATATATTCCTGTAATGCGTGCAGCTAGCGGGGTACCAACAGAGCCCCAGGTGGGCCTAAATTGTGACTGGTTAGTTCACATTGCCCGGAAACCGCTACCACTCTCTTGTGCAGCCAGTAACAGGGCATCGATGACGACACGTAACTTGAGCTGCATATGCTGGCTTCTAGCCCAGATGAGATTGATCGGCATCTCACCGCCGGATTGGTCATTGAGTACGGGGATCAGGGCTCCTGACTCCAATTGTTCGCTCACCAGCCAGGTTGGCGCCTGAACCAGCCCAAGACCAGCCAGAGCAGCAGCCAGCACGGCTTCACCATCCCCCATCTCGTATCGCACCGGGATGTCGTAAGCTTCCGTTTTGCCAACACTATCCCTGAGCAGCCAGCTATGACGATGCCCGGATCGCCAGTCGATGATGCAGTCGTGCCGTGACAACTCATCCGGGGTCAAGGGAACCCCGCGCCTGGTCAAATAGGAGGGGGACCCGCAGATAACGAGCTTCTGCTCTCCCAGACGGCGGGCGACGAGATCTGCCTGATCTTCCAGCGTGCCGATCCGTACCACCAGGTCGATGTTGGTCTGAATGAGGTCAACCTTACGCTCGTTGAAGGTCACAGACAGGTCCAGCTGTGGGTGCTTGCCGGCCAGCTCCAGCAAGATCGGCAGTACATGCCTGCGGCCAAAAGCAGCAGGAAGATCGATACGCACACGACCAGACGGATTTTGCTTTCCTGATGCAAAACTGTTTTCAGTCTCTTCCAGCAACCTGATCGCTTGGAGACAGCTGGCCAGATACGCCTCCCCTTCCAGAGTCAGGCTTACCCTGCGGGTTGTTCTGTGCAACAGCTTGACCCCCAGCCGTGCTTCCAGGCGCACTATGCTCTTGCTCAACGCCGAGCCTGTTATCCCCAGCGCCAATGCTGCAGCGGTAAAACTGCCTGACTGCGCCACAGTGACAAAGTGTCTGACGCTCAGAAAGGGATCTTGTGTGGCCATCTATTCGGTCCTTGAGGGAAATAGAGATTGGAATAATAGCTACTTAATCAATTCCAAGGAATCAATCACACTGCTCACAGGTTCATTCAACGCCACTTTTGCTCCCTGGCTGAATGGGCTCTAGTTCCCGACTCGCTCAGACATGACTTCATTTCAGACAGGAGAGTTCAGATGTTGACCGTTAAACCCCTCAGTGGACAAGTTGCTTTCGTTCAAGGTGGCTCACGCGGCATCGGTGCCGCCATCGTAAAACGCCTCGCTCGCGACGGCGCTGCCGTGGCCTTCACCTATGTCTCTTCTACCAACAAGGCAGAAGAGACAGTCGCGACTATCACGGCTGCTGGCGGCAAGGCGCTGGCTATTCGCGCCGACAGTGCAGATGAAGTCTCTCTGCAGCAAGCCATCCGCCAGACAGTCACCACCTTCGGTCGACTGGACATCCTCGTCAACAGTGCCGGAGTACTGGTATGGGGCGACATGGAGGAGCTGACCCTGAACGATCTCGATCGCACTCTGGCGGTCAACATCCGCAGTGTATTTGTGGCCTCCCAGGAGGCGGCGCACCACATGGGCAAGGGGGGGCGCATCATCAACATCGGCAGCACCAACGCCGAACGCATTCCCATGGCGGGTGGTTCCATCTACGCCATGAGCAAGTCGGCACTGGTCGGTTTGACCAAAGGCATGGCGCGTGATCTGGGCCCCAAGGGGATTACGGTGAACAACGTGCAGCCAGGTCCGGTTGATACCGACATGAACCCGGCAGACGGGGAATCGGCGGAGTATATCAAGGGGCTGATAGCCTTGGCCCGCTATGGCAAGGATGAAGAGATTGCCAGCTTCGTTGCTTACTTGGCAGGACCGGAAGCCGGCTATATCACGGGCGCCAGCTTGACCATAGACGGTGGTTTCTCCGCTTAAGGCATAACAGCCGAGTGTATCGGCTCTGGAAGTAACGCATCAGGTATGAGTTCGATGCGCCGTTGGCGCGGCGCATCGAGATCACCGACTGGCAACTGTTCTGAACGCTCTCATCACGGTCAAGAGAGTGACTCGCCTCTTCCACTATTCAATTAAATGTAGAAGCCATTGGTTGCATATTGCTTGTCGGGCTCTTTGATAAACGTCAAATGACTACAACTGAAATACCTTGCCGCTTCTGTAGTAAAAGTGGCGGGGTTATCAGGCATGGGTATAGCCCCAATTGTTTTCAGCGGTTTCGCTGCCTTGACTGTCAGCGTACATTTCAACTTGATTATTGTTATGAAGCCTGTAAGCCTGGCATGAAGAAAAGGATTGTTGGAATGGTTGCGGCCAATTATGGGATTAGAAAAACGGGATGCCATTTAAAGGTTGCTTGCAATGCCGTTTTAAAAAATATTAAGACAAGCGGAAAGCAATAACATCATTTTTATAAACACGGATTTTGATATGGTGGCCGTATCAAGCCACGCCATTGGTGGCGTGTTGTTGATTACTGGTAAATATATTTTAATCACGCGTTTCATGTCGCTTGGGTAGTGTTTTTTGAAACGATACTGATGATGTGGCTTTTATAACCATCATATTTGTTAATTAATTTAAAGTTGAGAGAAAATGAAAAAACAAAGTCTATTTTTGTTCGCGTTATCTTTGGCTGTGTTTGGGGTTATCACGACAGAGTTGGCAATAATTGGTTTGCTTCCTCAGGTGATGAACAACTTCCAGATCGATGTTCAACAGGCAGGCCTTTTGGTAAGCGTCTATGCCATTGTTGTTGCTATCAGCGGCCCATTCATTACGCTGATGATGTCTGGCTGGAATAAAAAGTATGTATTGATGGGAATACTTGCACTGTTCGTGGTTTCTAATCTTGTGTATGCCCTTACTCAGGATTACTCAACGATGATGACTTTCCGCGTCCTGCCAGCACTGGTCCATGCGGTCTTCTTCTCGGTAGCGCTTGTTGCCGCAACCTCCATTGTGCCGGTAGCGGAGCAAAGCAACGCAGCTGCCAAAGTGTTTGCCGGGGTTGCTATAGGCCTGGTTTTTGGTATTCCTGTCAGCTCCTTCCTGGCTGAACAATACTCACTAACTTATGCATTTTACTTTGGCTTGGCGTCGTGTGCAGTAGCTCTGGTGAGCGTCATGTTCCTAATGGAAGACTCCCCCGTCGAGAAGAAGATGTCTTTTGGGTCACAAGTAAACATTTTGCGCAGTAAGTCGATGTGGCTTTCTTTATTCACAGTTGTGTTTGTATTCTCCGCGATGTTCTCTTCATATAGTTTCATCACACAGTACTTGAGTATGGTGACGAATATGAATGGTTCCTGGATCAGCGCCATGCTGATGGTCTTTGGTGTATTTGGTATTTTGGGCAACTTCATTTTTGGGAAGCTGATTGGCAAAAATATGAAGAAAACCGTCATCATCTACCCAATAATCCTGAGCTTGATCTTTGTCGCTATTTATCTAATGGGTTTTTCTTTCTACTTCATGATCGCAATGATTGCTTTCTGGGGCGCAGTCCACTCAGCCGGCTTGATTGTCAGCCAGACGTGGGTGATGGATAATGCGGGGGATGCGAAGGTGTTTGCCAATAGCCTGTATATCTCTTTCTCAAACTTGGGTATCACGATTGGTTCTGTTGTCGCTGGGTGGTTTATTTCCAGGTTAGGCGTTGAGAATCTGTTTATCTCTAGCCTGGTATTTTCTGTCCTGGCATTGGTCAGCATCTTGCTAAACCAGAAAAAAGGCATGGCGCTGAAAGTTGCAGAGGCAAAATAAGACAGTTTTAACTGTTGATATGGCTGGCTCAAGGTGTGGGGAAGGTCCCATTTATTGAGTCAGCCATGATGTTCAATAGATGGCCCAAGGCTGCGAAGCGTCAGGCCATGGGGTCTAGTGTGGCTGATGATGTAATAGCCCTGCGGCCACCATGGCTGTCGTGGCTACCGCACTGCAGCGAGTGGAATCCGTGCAGGCGGTCGATTCCTGAGCGCTCTGCCCGTCACGTTGGTAGATGGAGACCCCCTCCTTTATCGTCTCTTCGATCCGGATATCGGCCAGGGTTTCCGGTTTCACCTTGAGCGGGTTCGCCGAGAGCACCACCAGGTCTGCCAGCTTGCCGACTTCCAGCGACCCCTTGTCGTGCTCCTCCTTGTATTGGGTTGCCGCCCACAGGGTCTGGGCCTTCAGTCCATCCAGGGCGGAGACCCGCTGATCCGGCCCGATGGGGCGGCCGGTACGGCTGATCCGGTTGACGGTCGCATAATAGACCCGCATGGCATCAGGCAATGCCACGGGGGAGTCGTGGTGCGAGGTGAAGATCATCCCCAGTTCACGGGCCCATCCGGTGGGAGAGATATGCTGCGCCCGCTCCTTGCCGAGCACGGAATCACTGTGCCAATCCCCCCAGTAAAAGGTGTGCATCGGGAAGAAGGAGGGGAAGATGCCGAGTCGCTGGAATGAGGCGACCTGATCCTTGCGGGCAGTCTGGGCATGGATAGCGACGAAGCCGCGATCCGGCTTGCCGTGTTGCTTCTCGCTGGCCTCAATCCCCTTGATCAGCTGATCGATGGCCGCATCACCGTTGACGTGGGTAAGCAGCTGCCAGCCGTTGCGCTGGGCCAGTTCGATGTAGTGGGCGGCCTGCTCGTCGCTCATGCTGGGATAGCCCTTGTAATCGGCCTTTTGCCCGGCTGGGGGAACGAAATAGGGCTGGGTCAGCCAGGCAGTCTTGCCCTGAGGAGAGCCATCGAGGTTGAGCTTGGCCCCCGCGACCCGGAACCCGTTCTGGTAGTGGCTGGAGTAGTAGGGAGGGGCGATGACATCCCGCGCAATCTGGATATCGGGATAGGCCGCGACATCCAGGGGCAGCCTGGCTTTCTGGGCCAGCTGGTACATGGTCTTGACCGCTGAGGTGGAGGCGCGTCCCTCCTGAGCCGTGGTGTAACCGAAGCTGGCGTAGAGCGCCATGCCAGCCTTGAAGATCGCCTCGTTTTCCCTGTCGTTCAACTTGGCGAACATCGGCAGCAAGGCGCCAAAGAAGGCGGTCTCCTCCAGTACCCCGTTGGGCGTCTTGCCGTCCGCTTCACGGCGGATCTTGCCCCCTTCCGGATCCTGGCTGTCGGGCCCGAATCCGGCCAGCGCCAGTGCCTTGCTGTTGAGTGTCGCGAGGTGACCGGACTGATGAATGATGAGCACCGGGAGCTCTTGCGATACGGCATCGAGCTCCTGACGGGTGGGGTGGCGCCCCTCCTTGAGCTGGGAGTCGTCATAACCGAAACCCAGGATGATCCCGTGCGCCTTGTTTTGCGGTTTGGCGACCCAGTTTCGCAGCGATTGTTGCAGGGTCGCAATGCTGGTCACTGCTCCATCCGGCGGGGCCAGCAGATTGGCGGAGAGCGCCTGGATCCCGGTGTTGAACACATGACCATGGGCATCGATAAAGCCCGGGATCAGGGTCTTGCCCTGCAGGTCGACTACCCGGGTTTCGCCATCTCGCAGCGTGAGGATGTCGCGCTCGCTGCCCAGCGCCAGAATGCGGCCATCCCTGATGGCCAGCGCCTGCGCCGTCGGCGCCGCATCATTGACGGTAACGATATCGCCACCGAGATAAATGGTCTGGGCGGTGGGGTTGGCTGGGCTGGCGGCATGGGCCGAACTGGCCGCCAGCAATGCGATGGCGATAGGGGTGATGTTCATGTGACATGCTCCATGCCGAAAGGTCGCTGGGATGGCTCACCGCAGTTGTCCAATCAGGCGCGTTGTGAAGGGAATATGCTGAATATACAAGGATATGCCCCGCTCAAATGTGACACAGCAGGGAAATTCATCTGAGCCTTAACACCCGTTCAGAGCACACCCTCTTCCCGGGCCTTGCCACTCCAGCATGGGATCACCGTCGTGTCTCGTGTCTGCGCAGTGACAGTGCGCACGTCAAGCACCTGCTGCTTGTTGGCCAGTCTCAGGGCAACCCCCATCGCAGCCAAAGCGTGACCTCGATCGGCCGGTTGAACCGTCCGTATCAAAGAAGAGGTGGCTATGGCGCGCTATGCGGCTGCAGCGACCCTCCAGGCTACGCCATGGCCGGGGTTGTCGTGTCGCCACCACCACAAAAAGCGAGGCTGATCCGGCGCCCTGATCGGGCCGCACAGGGTCAGGCAGGGCTGTCTCTAGAGCAGGCCAGCCCGACGGACTGGCCTGGGGGTCAGTGACCGATAAACCAGCGGTAGTAGGGGTTGGCCCGCTCCTCTGGGGTCATCTGGCCTACCCCGCGAGCCCAGGCGTCCCTGTCTCCCTGATAGGCATAGAAGGCCACCGAGTAGAAGTGATCCAGCGACTGCCACTGGCGCTCGACCTCTCCCTTGAAGGCCGCATCCGCCTGCTGTAGCGGGGGCGGTGAGCGCAGCGCCAGCAGTTCGGGCAGCACCCGGGTGATCTCGTTGCGCCTGACCCAGGGGGCGTATTCGATGCGTGGCCAGTCATCGGTGACCGGCAGGGCGTCACCGGCAAAGCGCAGCAAGCCATCCCTGTCCGTGACCCAGGTGGCCAGCAGGGCGGCGGGTGTGTCTATGCCGACTTCGGTCAGGGCCGCGGCCACCCCGGGCTCGGCGAAGCGCGCCCTTATCCGGGGGACATCCAGCGCCAGCGGGTCGAGGGATCCTATCAACAGCATCTCGTGAAACTCGGTCGTCCACAGGGTGGCGTGAGGAAAGACCTCCACGAAGCTGCGCACCAGGGAGCGACTCTCCTCGCTGTTCTGGGTGGGCAGCGGCAACCACTGGGCCACCATGCCTCCCCGATGCAGGCGCCGTGCGGCCAGCTGATAGAAGTCACGGGAGTAAAGGTTCACCACCCCGGCCGCCGAGGGGGGGGGCGGCTCCAGGGTGATGAGATCGTACTGCTCGTCGCTGCGCAGCAGCTCCCGTCGCCCGTCCCGCAGCCTGATGTCGAGGCGCGGATCATGGACGGCATCGTAGTTACCCTTGAAGAGGGGGGCGGCTTCCAGCACCTCAGGCAGCAGCTCGGCCACCACGGGGCGGGTCAGGCCGGGGTCGCGCAGCATGGCGCCGGCCGTGATGCCGGTGCCAAACCCGATGACCAGGGCCGAATCCGGCTGCTGGCCGTGGATCAGCAGCGGCAGCAGGGCTTGCAGCCGCATGTAGCGCAGCGAGGGCATGGCATCCCCGGTGTTCGAGACCCCCTGAATATAGAGACGCTGGAAGCGGCGCTCCCCCTGTCCCTGGGTGACGACGGCCACAGTGCCCCCCTTGCCCTCATGGTAGTAGGCAAGGTGTCCGTTTCTGGCCCCGGGCAACAGCTCGGCCAGCCGCTCCGGCGGCGTGAGCGCGCCGAGGAGGATCGTCATCAGCGTCATGGCCAATGTGGCTCCGGCCAGGTAGCGGCGAGGAGCCGGGCTCTGCCAGGTCGCAATGCAGCCAAGCAGGGCCGCCAGCACGGCCAGGAGTGCCAGGGTGCGCACCAGGCCAAGGCTCGGGATGAGCAGGAAGCCGGTCAGGGCGACCCCGGCGATGCCCCCCAGGGTGTTGAGGGCCACCAGGGTGCCCACGTCCCGCCCTATCTGCGAGCTGGTGGCCGCCAGCCGCAGGGCCAGTGGAAAGGCGGCGCCGAGCAGGGTGGTGGGGAGGAAGACGGTGGAGAGGGCCACGGTGAGGAAGCGGGCACACATGCCGGCCAGCTCGTTGCCAGTCACTTGCAGGGCCCAGAGCTCCATCTGGGATTGGGCCATCACGAGCCAGCGACCGAGGCCGGCCACCTGCAACAGCGCCAGCAGGCCGGCCGCAGTGATCAGCAGGCCAAACAGGCCCCAGGGGTTCTGGATGCGCTCGGCTCGCCTCGCATAGAGCGCGCTGCCGAGCATCAGGCCGGTGAGATAGGTGGCCAGAACCACGGCGAACGCAAAGGTGCGGGTGCTCATGAACTGCACTATGGACTGGCTCCAGACCACCTCGTAGCCGAGGGCTATGCCCCCGGCCACGCAATAGAGGGCGACCGCCACTCTGGCCCGGGGCGAGGGGCTGTCCTGGGGCGGGGCGACGGGGAGGGGCGTGCGCGCCTTGCGACACCAGAGCCAGGCGCCGAGGGCGGCCAGCAGATTCAGGGTGGCGGCGGCGAAGGCGCTGCCATGGACACCGAACCGGGGTAGCAGCAGGAAGGCGGTCAGCAGGGTGCCGAGGATGGCCCCTGCGGTGTTGGCCGCATAGAGGCTGCCCCCGGCGCTCGCCACCCTGTCACTGGCAGGGGTCAGGGCACGCACCAGGACCGGCAGGGTGCCCCCCATCAGCACGGCGGGCAGGCCGACCAGCACGAAGGGCAGCACCCAGGCGAGCAGGCCCAGACTCGCTTCCAGGCGAGCGAACGGCTCGGCCAGGTGGGAGAGGGCCAAGGTGGCTCCAACGCCGAGCAGCGCCACGGCCAGCTCGAGCCAGGCGTAGAGGCGCACCGGATCCTGCAGTCGGTCGGCTCTGCGACCGAAATAGAGACCACCGAGGGCAAGGCCGGCAAAAAAGGCACTGATGCCGGTGGTGACGGCATAGACCTCCACCCCCACCACCAGAGAGAGTTGTTTGACCCAGAGTACCTGGTAAATCAGGGCCGCGCCGCCGGAGGCGAACAGGAGAGCGGCGGGAAGCAGCATCTTCAAAGAGGCCCGTTGACGGCAGGGTGCTTCCACCTTGTCACGGCGGTTGGCAACGGGGGAATGGGCGGCTTTGGACATCGAATTAGCCTTATCGGGCGGGACTATCCGCACGAACAGAAGAGATAAAAAGGTGCCCGCCGGGGCGGGCACCAGGCACGATACTTATTGTTTTTGGTTCATCTTGGCTTCGATCTGCTTGTCCACATTGGCGCGGATCTGGTCGATGCTGAAGCTGGCAGGACGCTGGCTGGGCGGGTAGTCCACGAAGGTCTGCAGGAAGGCAGCGGCCCGCTGGGTCGCCTGTTCCGTGATGAAGACGTTCTTGGTCAGCATGTCATAGTACTGATCGGAGACGATGTCAGCCCGCTCGTACGGATCCATGCGCAGGTTGAAGATCTTCGGCAAGCGCAGGCAGACGAAAGGCTCGCTCCATACCCTCATGCCGCCCGGGATGCGCTGCTCGCAGAACACCACCTTCCAGTTGCCAAAGCGCATGGCCACCAGGTCGGTATCGTCGTTGAAGTAGTAGAACTCATTGCGAGCCCCCTTGTCGGCCTTGCCAGTGATGTAGTCCAGCTGGTTGAAGCCGTCGAGGTGCACCTTGAAGTTCTTGCCACCGAGATCGGTGCCCTTGAGCAGTCTCTCCTTGATGTCGGTGTCACCCGCAACGGCCAGCAGGGTCGGGAACCAGTCAAGACCGGAGAACATCTCGGTAGAGACAGTGTCCGGCTTGATGTGGCCCGGCCAGCGCACCATGGCAGGTACCCGGTAGGCCCCTTCCCAGTTGGAGTTCTTCTCGTTGCGGAACGGCGTGGTAGCCGCATCCGGCCAGGAGAACTGGTTCGGCCCGTTGTCCGTGGTGTACACCACTATGGTGTTGTCCGCGATCTTCAGGTCGTCCACCGCCTTGAGGATCTTGCCCACATGGCCATCGTGCTCGATCATGCCGTCGGCATACTCGTTGCCCGGCATGCCGCTCTGCCCCTTCATGGAGTCCCGGACATGGGTGAAGAGGTGCATACGAGTGGTGTTCATCCAGACGAAGAAGGGCTTGTCGGCCTTGACCTGCTTCTCCATGAAGTTGATGGCGGCCTGGGTGGTTTCGTCGTCTATGGTCTCCATGCGCTTCTTGTTCAGCGGACCCGTGTCCTCGATCTTGCCGTCCGCGGTGGAGTGGATGACCCCGCGCGGCGAGGCGCTCTTGACGAATTTCTCGTCATCCTTTGGCCACCACTCGCGCTCCGGCTCCTCCTCGGCATTGAGGTGGTAGAGGTTGCCGAAGAACTCGTCGAAGCCATGGGCCGTCGGCAGGTACTCGTCACGATCCCCCAGGTGGTTCTTGCCGAACTGGCCGGTGGCGTAGCCGTGGGACTTGAGGGCCTGGGCTATGGTGACATCACGGGCCTGCAATCCGACAGGCACGCCGGGCAGACCCACCTTGGACAGACCGGTCCGGAAGATGGTCTGACCCGTGATGAAGGTCGAGCGTCCCGCCGTGCAGCTGTTCTCCGCGTAATAGTCGGTGAACATCATGCCTTCCTTGGCGATGCGGTCGATGTTGGGAGTCTGATAACCGACGACCCCCTTGCCATAGGCGCTGATGTTGGTCTGGCCAACGTCGTCACCGAAGATCACCAGGATGTTGGGCTTGTCTGCCGCCATGGCGGCCGAGGCCCCCAGGGCCGTCGCGATGGACAGTGCCAGCCCTGGCATCCATTTTCTTGCAAATGTCATAGTTGTTTCTCCGTATCACGCTACAGTCCTTGTCCGCGACGGCGAGTGCCGGAAAACTGATGACGGTGCGTCATCCCGAGACATCCTGCGGTCCTTCTCTACTTGCACTTACTCTACCTGGGCGACTCGAACGGATAGACACGGCGCCACTCTCTGGCCATGTCCACGACGGTCCAGTTACCCCTGTTCGCTGCACTCAACGCCTTGTCCAGGCGTCCAACCTTGCTGTTCCTGTCATAGGCCCATTCCCGTTTGGCATCGGTGTGATGCACCAGACCGGCGAAGCGCTTGCCTGCCCCCGCCATGGTCCATTGCAGCATCTGCAGGTCGCCATCCGAGTTGCCAAAGGCGAAGAGGGGGCGGCGACCTATGATGCGGTCTATGCTCTCCGGCTTGCCGACGCCGTCGTCGTTGTGCACCAGCTTGGGCAGACGCTGGATGCTGAGGCGACCCGCCTTCTCCTCGAAGCGGCTGCCGAGGGTGGTGCCTATCACCTGCTCTGGGGGGATGCCGTACACCTCCTCGGCGAAGGCGCGCATGAAGACCACCTCGCCCCCCGACACTATGTAGGTCTTGAAGCCGTTGGCCCGCAGGTAATCGAGCAGCTCCAGCATGGGCTGGAACACCATCTCGCTGAAACGGCGCCCCGTGGTGGGGTGGCGGGCGGTGTCGAGCCAATGCCGGGCATTCTGGATGAACTGCGCCGAGCTCATGCCGCTGTGGGTGGCGAGCACTATCTGGAGCAGGCCCGCCATGCCGCTCTTGGCCAGGGTCTGCTGATCCCCCTCCAGGGCGGCCTTGAAGGGCTGCTGTTGTTTCCATTCCGGGTGCTCAGGCGCCATCCGCTTGAGCTCGGACAGGGCAAACAGCACCTGGAAATAGGCGGGCTGCTCGCTCCACAGGGTGCCGTCATTGTCGAACACGGCGATCCGCTCGGCGGGGGCCACATAATCCTTGCCCCCTTCCGTCGTCACCGCGGTGACGAAGGCTTCGATGGCCTGGCGTGAGGGGCCATCCTGCCAGGAGGGGAGCGGATCGGCGGCCCGTGCCAGCAACGGCAGTACGAGCAGCAGCAAGGCACACCAGCGCATGAACGACAGCATGGGGGGATGACGCATTATGACCTCCTTGTATGACGACGATGATCCGGTTCATCCAGCCCAGGATTCAGTGGTTTCAAGGCATGGGGCCGGGATCGGCGATCGGTTGCTTCCATCATGGCCCCTTCGAGGGCCGGCACTATCTCCTCGACGAGGGCGGCGGTGGCGTCCTCTCCCGAGGGCTTGTTGTCAAGGCCGTAGTTGAGTCTGAAGAAGGCTAGCACAGGGTGGAGGAGACTCGTCGGGCCGCTCTTCAGCAAGGGGGCAATGGCCAGCAGCCCGCTGCGCCGCCTCACCCAGAGATAGAGTCCGCCCAGCTCGGCGGGTTGCTGCCGCAACTGGGTGCGTGCGAGGCGCAGTGCGTAGTCGGGGGAGTCGAGCCAGGCGAGCCGGCGGCTTGCCCGCCACCGCTGGAGGCGGCGCCACAAGGCTTGCAGCCGGGGCCGCACCAACCAGAGGAGGGCGACCGCCATCAGCCCCAGGCCAGCGAGCAGCACTCCCTTGCCGGCCAGGGTGATGCGGGCCTGCTGCCCCAGGGCGTGCAGATCCTCGCTGATGGAGAAGGGGGCCTGATAGGTGCCAGCTGCCGCGCTCAGGGCGACCTCGGGGACCGTCAGCTCCCGGGACTGGCCGCTGCCTGCATCCCACCAGATGAGCCGGATGGGGGGCAGGGTGAAGTGGCCGCTCTGCTCTATCACATAGCTGACCTTGTCCTCGCGCACGCCCCCCGTGGTGGTCCCGCGACCGTCGTCCATGGCCATCACACTGGGGGTCTGCACATAACGCCTGAGCCCCTTCACCGCCGCGAAGTGCGGCACCGGCAGCAACATGGCCTGGGCCCCCTCCGCTTCGATGCGCAGCTGACGCTGCACGCTGTCACCCACCCGCAGCGGGGTGTGAGAGCGCTGGATCTGCTGGGTGAAGCGCACCTCGTTGGCGACCAGCTGGGGCGTCTTGCCCCCATGAGGCAGGGCCCTGGCCTGGAAGCTCAGGGGCGGGCTGCTGAGGCTGACCGGCCCCGAGCCCTGCCCGGGCTGAACCTGGAACTGCAGGGGAGGGATCTCGAATGTCTGGGCAAGCTGAGGGGTGATGCGGTAGGTGAACCTCATGCCAAAGAAGGTCTTGCCATCGATCTGCTCGGTGAGATGGCTGGCCTCGCTGCTGGGGGGGGCAACCACGGCCCCCGCCAGCTGGAGGGGCGCCAGCACGGGGGCGGCGGTAAACCAGGTGTCCACCAGCAGATCCACTTCAAGATTGAGGGTGCCGCCCACGCTCACGCCGTCGGCGGGCACCAGCCTGCTCTGAATGCGGACCTCGGGCTCGGCTGCCTGGGCAAGGGCGCCGAGGCCGAGCAGCAGGATGAGCAGCAGGGCTCTCATGGGGCAGGCTCCGGCGTGCGCGCGCTGGCCGCATCCTGCAGCAGGAACTTGCGCCTGAGGAACTGGGCCGGCGAGGTGCTGAGGTTGTCGAGCCAGAGCTGATCCGAGCTGGCCTGGGGGGTCTGCTGCTGTTGCGCCTTGCCGCCCTTGGATGGGGTCTGGTCCTCCAGGGTCTGGTCGGCCTTCTCATCCGGCGTGCCGGCCTCCTGCTGATCCTCGTGATCCTGCTGGAGCGCCCGGGCCAACGCCAGGTTGGCCTTGGCCTCGGGGAAGTCGGGTTGCTGCTTCAGGGCCTGTTGATAGGCGAGGATCGCCTCCGGGAACTTGAACAGCTTCACATAGGTGTTGCCGAGGTAGAAGTAGGCATTGGCCGTGTCCAGCCGGGCCAGGCTGGCCTGGGCGAGATCGAAGTCGGCGGCCAGGTAGGCCGAGAGCCCTTTCCAGTAGGGATCCTTGAAATGGGCCGCCGCCTCGGGATAGTGACCCTGCTCGAAGGCCCAGCGGCCCTGTTGATCCGGGGTGAAGAAAGCGTCGGCCAGGGCGTTGGCGTGCGTCGGCGCAGACGCCGTGCCCAGGAGCAGCATCAGCAACACGCCCCCCAGCCAGTGCACCTGCCAGCCCCGGCGCACGCAGCACAGGGCGATCAGTGCCAGGGGCCAGCACAGCCAGTAACCGGCATCCTGCCAGTGGATCTGCTGATCATCTCCCTGGGCCGCCTGAAAATGCTGCTGGGCGTGCAGCCCAATCCAGTCGAGATCGTCATCGTCGAGGGTCAGGCTGCCCAGGGGGGCATTGGCGGCGCTGGCCAGCCCCTTGAGGGCGGACTCGTCGAAGCGGCTCACCAGGGGGCGGCCGTCAGGCCCTGTGCGGGGCTGATCCTTCGCATCGCGGATCAGGGGGCCATCCTGGCTGCCTACCGCCAGGACCAGCACCTGAAGCTGACTGCCCGCGAGGCGCTTACGGATGGCATCAAACTGGCTGGGGTCGGCGCCGTCGGTCAGCAGGACCAGGGTGCCGGGGGAGTGCTCGGCGGCCAGCAAGCGCTGGGCCTCATCGATCACCCCCAGCACGTCCTTGCCGGGACTGGGCATCAGATCGGTGGCCAGCGCCTGGACGAAGGTGTCCAGCAGGGCCGGATCCTCGGTCGCGGGCAACACCAGGTGTGCGCTGCCGGCATAGGCGATGAGGGCGGTGCGGGCACCGGCCCGGCGCTGGACGAGGTCGTGCAGCTTGTGGCGGATGGCGGCGAGCCGGGTCGGCGGTACGTCATCGGCATCCATGGAGGCGGAGAGATCCACGGCGAGGATGAGCGGGGCCCGATCGTCGAGGAAATCGGGGATATCTTGTTGCCAGGTGGGGCCGGCGGCGGCCAGCCCCCCCAGTACCAGCAGGCTGGCCAGCAGGTGTATGGGATGCAGGGTGCGCTCCCTGGCCGGGGTGATGACCAGGGATGCCACCAGATGGGGGGCTATGATGCCGCGCAGCTGCCGCTTGATGTCGTGGCGACGCAGCCAGAGCAGCGGCAGCACTATCCCCGGCACCATCAGCAGCAGCCAGAGGGGGCGCAGGAAATGGAAGGCCGCCAGATCGATCGTCATGACTCCTCCTCGATACGGGAGGGGGGCGTGCGCCTGCCGAGCAGGGCGGCCAGGAGGTGGCACACCAGCAGCAACAGCAGGCTGGCCCCCAGCGGCCACCAGAACAGGTCGCGCTTGGGCTGGTGGCTGAAGGTCTTCACCCTATGGGGTGTCAGCTCGTCCAGGGCGGCATAGACAGCGTGCAACGCCTGGCGATCGTCGGCCCTGAAGAAACGTCCGCCCGTGGTGTTGGCGATCTCCATCAGCACCTGCAAGTCGACCCTGGCATCGCCGCTGGCCGCCGGATCGCCTATGCCAATGGTGTGCACCCTGATCCCCCGGTCACGGGCCAGCTGGGCTGCGTGGGCCGGGGTGATGGCGCTGCCGGTATCATTGCCGTCCGTCAGCAGGATCAGCACCTTCTCTCTCTCCCGGGTCTTCTCCAGCAGCTTGATGGCCAGACCAATGGCGTCCCCGAGCGCCGTATTGGGGCCCGCCATGCCGATGCCGACCTCATCGAGCAGCAGTTGCAGGCTGGCGTGATCCAGGGTCAGCGGCGCCTGGGGGTAGGCGCCGGTGCCAAAGACGATGAGGCCGAGGCGATCCTCCTTGCGGCGCTGGATGAAGTCCTGCACCGCCCCCTTCACCGCGCTCAGGCGATCGCTCTGGCGGCCATCCGGGGTGGTGTAATCCCGGGTCTCCATGGACTGGGAGATGTCGATGGCCAGCATGATGTCGCGGGTGGGGCTGTCATGGCGAATGGGGGGCTCGATCAGCACGGGGCGGGCGCAGGCCGTCACCAGCAGCGCCCAGACCAGCAGGTTGAGGCCAAGCTGCCAGCGCCCCCCGCCCAGGGTGCGGGGAGACTGGCCCAGGGCCTGGTCCATGGCGGCGAAGAAGGGCACGCGCAGGGCACTGCGGGCGGCGCGATAGGGGGGCAGATAGCGGTAGGCCAGCCAGGGCAGGGGCAGCAGGAGCAGTGCCCAGGGGGCGTCAAACTGCCACATGATGCTCTCCTATCCAGCGTCGGCTGAGCTGGAAGATCTCATCGATGCGGCCGTGGGGGATGTCCAGCACCCGGCTGGACGGGGCATAGGCCAGGGTGAACAGATCCTCGGCAAAATGGGAGGGCAGGGGGAAGGGGGCGCTGCGGGCCAGGAATGCCATCCAGGCGTCGCCACCGAGCGGCCGGGCACCCTCGCCGCCGGGCATGGAGATCGCCACCCGCTTGAGCAGACCGGGCAGTGCCCGCAGTGCCGCCAGACGGGATTGGGGATCGGCGAGGGAAAGACGCAGCTCTTCTAGCCGTGCCTGCGCCTCCCGGCGGTAGCGATCGCGCCGCCATTGCCACCAGCGGCGCCCTCCCCAGAGCAGGAGCAGGGAGAGGACGATCAGCAGCAACAGCAGCCAGCCCCAGGTCTGGGGCAGATAGCTGACCGGGGGCGTGGGAATGGCCAGCTCCCTGAGCTGGGCTATGTCGGGGACCTGGGCCGTCATCGCGCGCTCCCGGTCAGGCGGCCGAGCTCCAGGCGCAATTGCCCCAGCACCTCCTCCCCCGTGCTGAACATCATCAGGGGCACCCGACTGCGACGCAGCAGCTCGGCCACGTCCCGCAAACGACCTGAGAGGAAGTCGCCGAGCGGCCCGTGCACCTGGCGCTTGTCCACCTGCAGCTCCCGTTGCACCGAGCCCTGGGTGATGGTGATCCTGCCCTTGTCGGGGAATTGCAGGGCGATGGGGTCATAGACCTGCATGGCGATCACGTCGTTGTGGGCGCTGAGCTGGCGCAGCAGCTGCAAGGTCTGATCGCCGGCACCGGCGAAGTCGCTGATGATGCAGATGAGGTGGTCGTGGCCGGCACTGGCGAGGCAGTGGCGCAATACCGTGTCTAGCCTGTCCGGCTGGCCGGCCTCCGGCAGGGCGGCATGGAGGGCGTGATTGGCGCGGATCACGGCGGCGCACAGGGCTTCGATGCGGGCGCGGCTGCGCTGGGGGCGGATATGTTCCAGCGTCTCATCGCCAAAGACCAGGCCACCGACCCTGTCGCCGGCATGAAATGCCATCCAGGCGCAGAGGGAGGCCAGCTGGGCCGCCGCCACCGACTTGAAGCAGTGGCGGGAGCCGAAATACATGTTCATCCGCTGATCCACCAGCAGCAGGGCCGGGCGGTCGCGCTCCTCGGTAAAGGTGCGCACGAAGGGTTTGCCGTAACGCAGGGTGGCGCGTGCGTCCAGGTGACGAAGGTCATCCCCGGGGGTGTAGTTGCGCAGCTCGTCGAAGCTCAGGCCGCGCCCCCGCAGGCGGGAGGCATGGGCGCCCGAGAGAATGCTCGACAGGGGCTGGCGGGAGAGGAAGCTGAGCCCGCGGCTGTGGTGCTCCAGCGCCATAAGCTGGGGAAGGGAGGCATATACGAAGCCATCTGGCGGGGGCAGACCCGTCTCTGCTGTCATGGTGCTCCCTAGGCCGGAATGGCCACCTTGTCGAGCAGCCGGTCGATGACATCATCCCCATTGACCCCGTCGGCGATGGCATCGTAGGAGAGCTGCAGCCGGTGGCGCAGCACCGGGTGCACCACGGCGCGAACGTCATCGGGCGAGACGAACTCGCGCCCTGACAGCCAGGCTTGCGCCCGGGCGACCCTGTCCAGGCTGATCCCGCCCCGCGGGCTGGCGCCGATGGCGATCCAGCGGGCGAGATCGGCATCCACCTCGGCCGGGTGGCGAGTGGCATTGATGAGGGCCATCAGGTAGGTGTCGATGGCCTCGGAGACATGGATGGCCGCCACCTCGCGCCTCGCCGCGAAGATGACCTCCTGGGGCAGGTGGCTCGGTTGGGGATGTTCCCCCGCCTGCTGCCGATCCTCGCCCCGGATCAGGCGCAGGATGCGGATCTCGTCCTCCACCTTCGGGTAGTCCAGTTGCAGCTTCATCAGGAAGCGATCCATCTGGGCTTCCGGCAGCGGATAGGTGCCCTCCTGCTCTATGGGGTTCTGGGTGGCCAGCACCATGAACAGAGAAGGCATGGGGTAGCTCTGCCCCGCCACCGTGATCTGGCGCTCCTCCATGGCTTCGAGCAGGGCGGCCTGCACCTTGGCGGGGGCGCGGTTGATCTCGTCGGCCAGGATGACGTTGCCAAACAAGGGGCCCTGCTGGAAGCTGATCCTGTTGCCGCTGGGGGTCTGCTGGAGGATTTCGCCCCCGGTGATGTCGGAGGGCAGCAGATCCGGGGTGAACTGGATGCGGCTCATCTGCGCATCGAGGTGGGTCGCCAGTGCCTTGACGGTGCGAGTCTTGGCGAGCCCGGGCAGGCTCTCCAGCAACACATGGCCGTTGGCCAGGAGCCCAAGCAGCACGTGGCGTATGGTATCGGCCTGACCGAATACCAGCTCGGCGACATTGGCCTCCAGCTGGGCAATCTGTTCGCGTGTCGTCACCATTCCATTCCTTGGCAGAGTGAGGTTCGCTCATCGACGGCATCCCCATGGGACGGCGCGATGAGCCGTCAGATCCAGACTAACAAGCTTTTTGTTAACAACTGAACAACCATAACACAGCATCTCGGCGCTATCGTAGTGAGAACATTACTGTTTCTCAATTACCCATTTGTGACGCCGAGTACTGACGCAGACGCCAGGTTCGCGCCAGGCCAGGTCGCCAGGGGGACGCAGAATGGGGTATGAATGCTCCCCATTCCGAGGATCACTTGGTCCAGTAGGGCTCGATGGCCAGCAGCCTGGGATCCTGCGGGGCGGCCTTGCGCATCCGCTTGACGTATCCGAAGGCTTCCTCCTGTTCACCGGCAATGGCATGCAGGTAGATCAGGGTGTAGAGCAAGTCGGGATCGTCCGGCGCCTGCGCCAGCCCTGCCCGCAGGGCGGCCAGCGCCTCCTCGCGCCGGTTCAGCTGGGAGAGCAGCAGACCCTGGTTGTAGCGGATCCGCACGTTGCCCGGCAGTTCGGTGGCGGCCTTGTCCAGCCAGTCGACCGCCTCTTCGGTCTTGCCCCGCTCCACCAGCAGCAGCGCCAGCATGTAGGCGAGATTGCCATGGTCGGCGATGGGCATCTTGTCCAGGGCGACGCCGCCGCGCAGCAGGGTTTCCGCCTCATCCAGCTGCTGGGCCGCGCTGGCGAGGGTCACCAGGTTGACCCGGGCAGGCACGAAGTAGGGATCCATCCGCAGGGCCTGGCGATACTCGTCCATCGCCTCCTGCTGGCGCCCCTGGCGCGAGAGCAGCACCGCCAGATTGAGGCGCCCGCCCGGCAGATCCGCATTGCCACGCAGGCGCCGCTCATAGTCGGCTAGCTGGTGCTGGAATCCTGCCCGCTCGGCCTCGGGCAAGCGCTCCGGCGGTATGTCGGCGAGAGCCCTGATGGCCTCGTCCCGCACCGCCAGGGTCGGGTCCCGCAGCAAGGGGAGGAGGTCGTCGAGTCGCGCCATGGGGGGCGTGTTGGCAAAGCCGGAGACGGCATAGGCCCGCACTAGGGCACTCTCGTCCTTGAGGGCGAGACGCAGCTCAGGGATGGCAGGCAAGCCGAGGTCGGCCAGCTGCTCGGCCGCGGTGGCCCGCACTATGGCGGGCTTGTTCTTGTCCGCCAGCAAGGGGGGGAGCAGGGCAAGGGGAGAGCCCTGGCCGCTTTGCACGGCGTGGAAGCTCTCCCCGTAGTGGGGGGGCCGTTTGGGTTTGCCATACCAGGTGTCGATGGCCTTGGCCGCCCAGGCGGGCTCCTTGTCCTGATGACAGGCGGTACAGGCATCCGGGCTGCCGGTCCTGGCTGCGAGATCAGGGCGCGGGATGCGCAGGCTGTGGTCACGGCGCGGGTCGACCACCATGTAGGTCTTGGTCGGCATGTGGCAGTTGACGCACTGGGCTCCGGCGCTGCCCGGCTCATGGTGATGGTGGGCCTTGCTGTCGTACTCCCTGGACTGCAGGCTCGGGAAGCGGCTGGTCGGGGGCTGGGGATTGTGGCACTGGAGGCAGAGGCCGTTGCCCTCCAGCTTGACCTTGGTGGTGTGGGGGTTGTGGCAATCGGTGCAGCCCACCCCGGCGGCGGACATCTTGCTCTGGACGAAGGAGTCAAACTCGTAAACCTCGCCATCTATCTGGCCATCCGCATGATAGAGGGAGGCCCGCAGCGTGGTGGGCAGGCTCTGATCCAGCTGCGGATGACCCGGCTGCTGACCGGTTCCCAGCCCTTGCCGCCGGCTGTGGCAGAAGGCGCACTGCTCCACCTGTCCCTTGCTGTCGAGCGCTCTGGTATCGACGCCGAGACCATAGTGATCATCCGGTGCCTTGGCGCTGCCGCCCGCCTTGTGCTGATTGGCCCAGGTCACATGGCTCTGGCTCGGGCCGTGACAGGCCTGGCAGCCGACGGTCTGCTCGTGCCAGATGGTGGTGAAGCTGTCGTGCTTGTCGTCGTAGCCCTTGTCGAGGGCGGTGGAGTGGCAATCCGCGCACATGGCGTTCCAGTTCTGGTAACGCCCGGTCCAGTGCAGGGGATCGCTGGTGGCAAAGCGCTGACCGGGATAGAGGGAGAACCAGCGCTGCCCGCCTTCCTCTTTCGGACGGCTATCCCAGGCCAGGGTCAGGGCCTGCAGCCGACCGCGGGAGAGGGCGACCAGGTATTGCTGCAGCGGATCATGGCCGAAGGTGTAGAGGATCTTGACGTCTACCGGCTTGCCGTCTTCCCCCTCGAGATTGGCGAAATAGTCCTCTCCCTTGCGAAAGAAGCGGGCCTTGACGCCAGCCTCGTCGAAATGGGCGTCGTTGAAATCCCCCAGCACGTTGTCAGGGGTGGCGTGGCGCATGGCCCAGGCATGGTCGGACCCCTTCCACTGGGCCACCTGGCTGTCGTGACAACCGAGGCAGCTCGCCTCGGCGGCATAACCCTCGGCCTTGGCGGCCAGCCGAGGGAGCTGACCTGGGCTGGTTGGCTCCGCTACGGCATGGGCCAGGGTGGCGATACACCAGATCCCCCCCCAGAGGGCGGATAACAAGACTGTCATGACCCTGCGCGGCAACCCGCCCTGATTACGCCTCTCCCTCACTGATCGCTCCTTGATCCTGTATCACCCCGGATCTGGCTGCTTGCCAGTGTCCGGGATGGTGCTCCCCTGCCGCTCGGCATCGAGGTCGCTGGCGTGGTCATGTGTCCGACATGACTGATTTTTCTGGTTATTTAACTATCACTAAGCGCCAGGACCATCAAGCGCTAAATGGAAACCTGGCCGTGATCTCGTCAACGCAGGCGGTGACGAGGTCGTGGCGAAGAGGCTGCTGGCGGCCTTTTGCCGTCCGCTTGCAGGGCCGACACCTTGGCTCCCGAACGGCTCGCTGGCGCCTTCTCAAGGCGCATGGAGCAGAGGAGAGCGTCTGGGGTAAATGCCAGAGGAAACAAGCCCCTGGACAGGGCCAAGGCCCCCGGATGGGGGGAGGATTCAGGCCAAGTTCAGCGCGACTCCGGTATGGTGCTCGGCGTCGATGGGAGGCAACGAATGGCAAGCGAGGTGGCTGCAAGCCGAGCCCTGCCCGTTTCTCTTCAAGCCCGCCAGGGCGCGGGGGAACGGCTATGGGGTGACATCCTGATCCGGGCCTGCTCTCACGGACTACACCCATTTTCTGCCGCGCCGAGCGGCCGCCCCCATGCCGGTCCACGACCTTTTTCTGCCGCACCGGCGCCCCTCATTCTCATGCCGTCCAGGAGGACATATGACCGAAGGCCATCTGCGCAAGTGCAACCCTGCCTCCCTCATTCGCCAGATAGGGATAGGTCTGGCGGCAGGCGCCCTCTGCTTGCTGATGTTGAGCTATGTGAGCCCCACGGCTCGGCAGGACGAGCCCGAGGTGGGGGAGGCCGCTACGGATCAGGTCAGTGGCGCCAGAGCGACGTTGATCCCGCCGGCTGAAACCGGGTTCCTGCCTTCTGCTCCCGAGTCGATCGAACGGCAGGTCGACGGTGCGGCTGGCAAGCCGACCCCCATGCTGGGTATGCCGGCCAGCGGCGCCCTGCCGATCGTGGCCGAAGAGGTCGTGCAGCCTGAGCCGCCAATAGCTGCCCCCTCGGCGCCTCTGGTTGAGGTCGAGCCTGCCGCAATCCCCGAGCCCGTGTCCACGCCTGCCCCGGAGCCTGTGTCCAAGCCGGCAGCGAAATCGCAGTCTAAACCAGCCACCGTGCCCGAGCCGCAAGGCAAGGCGCCCGGCAAGGTCAACCTGACGCCCGCCAGCGTCCTGCACCAGAAGAACATCACCCACCTCAGCATCCAGCTGATGGGAGCGAGCAGTCTGGATGCCGTAGCGCAGTTTGTGCGCGTCAATCGGCTCGCCGACCAGGTGTGGATCTATCGCACCAACTACCATGGCAGTCCCTGGTATGTGGTGCTGAAAGGGGATTATGTCGGCCTGAGCCAGGCGCAGGCAGCCGTTCGCCAGCTGTCGCCAGCTCTGCGGAAGGCACAGCCCTGGCCCAAATCCTTCGCCCAGGTGAATAGAGAATTGAAGCCATAAGCCATAAGCCGGGTGACAGGGGATAGGCCTGAGTGAACAGCCTCATCCCATGGGCGTTGGGCTACCGGCACCCTTGGGGGGAGGTGAGCGTTGGCTGACATCGGGTAGGCTGTATGCCCTCGTTCGGGATGTGCCGGACCGCTTGCTGAGTCGCAGCGCCGGAGCAGCCCCTTAGCCCCAATGGCACAACGTCTAAAACACCACACCCGCGTCATTCGCGGGTGTGGTGTTTTTGGCATGTCATCTGCTCGATATCTCGGGCTCATGTCGTCAACGGAAGAGAGGCCACCCGAGATAGCAGCAGAACCTCAGCCCTTGCGGCTGGCGAGCTGGCGCAGCAGCTGGGTGCTCTGGTGCAGGCTCTGCTGCTGCACTTCGCTCAAGGGGCACTGCTTGAGCACGTATTCGGCGCTGGCCACCACCGTCTTCCAGCGGGGCGCCTTGGGCAGGGTGTCCAGGCTCAGGTATTTGTCGAGGGTGCGGGTCTGGGGACTGGATCTGTCCATGTAGACTCGCCACAGCTTGCTCTTCTCCGCCAGCACTATCTTGCCCTTGCCGGTGCTCTGCTGCCAGGTCTCCAGGGTGAGGCGCATGGTGTCCACCAGAGCCCGGCGCAGGGGCTCGTCATCCTGCTGGCGAATGAGGTTGTCCGCCAGCGATCGGAATTCGCCGCCCAGTCGGCTCAGCTCTCCCAGCAACTGGCCGTCTTCGATGATGGCCTGGCGCGACAGGCTCTTGAGGGCGTTCTCCAGAGCCATCACCCTGTTGTCGTCCTGGCGCTGCTCGGTGCTGAGGGTGAGGGCGAAGGCGTGCTGACCCCCCAGGCTGATGGGCAGGGCACGGGCATTGAGCCCGTCCTTCTGGCCCGCCACCAGGAAGCTCAGATCCTGCTCCGGCCGCGCCGCCATGTCGGGCCACTGGCTCGCCAGCGGGGTCGCCAGCCACTCGTCCAGCGGCAGCCCCTCCATGGCTTCCGGCTCCTGGCCCAGCAGGCGGGCCAGGGCCCGGGAGGCAAACAGCACCACCCCTTGCTCGTCGATGAAGACCATGGGGTCGGCCCCTTCCCCGAGCAGCGCAAGCAGCCGCTCCTGATCCTGATGCAGCTGGGCCTGCAGCCGCAGGCGGTGCTCTATCTCCTGCTTGAGCAGGTGATTCTCCACCAGGGAGGCGCGGCCGGCGCTGGCCTCCAGCAGGGCCCTGACCCGGGCAAACAGCTCCTCCTTGCAGAAGGGTTTCACCAGGTAGTCGTTGGCCCCGGCGTTGAAGCCCTCTTCGATCTCCTTGGGCTGGTTGAGGGCGGTGAGCAGCAGCACCGGCAGCTTGTCCTTGGGATGCTGCTGGCGCAGGCGGCGGCAGACGTCGAAGCCCGACAGGGTCGGCATCATCACGTCCAGCAGGATGAGGTCCACCGGCTCCTGGGCCAGCTTGGCCAGGGCGTCGTGGCCGTCGCTGCTCGGCAGTATGCGGTAGCCGCAGGGTTGCAGCAGGTGGCGGAGGATATGCAGGTTGATGGGCTCGTCATCCACCACCAGGATGAGGGGCGCGCCAGGTGGGGGCGGGGGCAGATCGTCGCTCTCCCAGTCCGGCAGTATCAGGGGCTGCTGGCGCATCAGCTGATGCTCTATCTGGCGGCTGTCGAGCGTCAGGCTGCCCGCCTTGCCGCTGGCCAGCGGCAGGGTGAAGGCGAAGGTGGAGCCGACGCTCGGCTCGCTCTCGACGAACAGCTCACCCCCCATCAGGTGCACCAGCTGACGGGTGATGGAGAGGCCAAGGCCCGCCCCCTGCTTGCTCACTTCCGGGCTCATCTGCACCAGGGGTTCGAAGATGTGTTCCAGATGATCTTTGGCGATGCCGATGCCGGTGTCTGTCACCCTGATGCGCAGGAAGTTGCCCTCCACCAGGGCGCTCAGCACCACCTTGCCCTGGGGGGTGTACTTGATGGCGTTGCCCACCAGGTTGTAGAGCACCTGCTCGAGGCGCTGTTCGTCCGCCAGCACCGGAGGCAGCTCCGCCGGGCTTATGTCCACCAGGGTGAGGGGCTTGGCCTGCACCAGGTGCTGGCAGAGATCCAGCACCAGCCGGATCACCCCCTTGGAGGAGACGGGCTGGGGGTGGATCTCCAGCTGGCCGTAGCGCATCTGGTGGTAGTCGAGCAGATCGTCCACCAGCCGGGCCAGGCCGTCGGCGCTCTTGATGATGAGGCCGAGCTGCTTCTGCTGCCCCTCGGTCAGATCCTGCTGGCTGGCGAGCATGGACTCGGCCATCCCCTTGATACCGTGGATGGGGGTGCGCAGCTCGTGGGAGGTGTTGGCCAGGAGCTCGTCTTTGAGCTTGTCCGCCTGTTGCAGGCTGAGGTTCTGCTTGTGGGTCAGCTTGACCTGCTGTTGCAGCTCCTGGGTCTGGCGTTCGATGAGCTCTATCTTGTCCTTCACCGAGCGCTGCATGTGGCGGAACGCCTGGGCCAGGCGGTCTATGTCGTCGTCGGTGCGCGGTATGGTGATGGGGTGCTCCAGGGCGCCATCCGCCACCTGCTCGGCGGCGGCGGTGAGGGAGCGAAGGGGCGCCGTGATGGAGTGGGAGAGCCAGCGGGAGAAGAGGATCAGCAGCAGCAATGAGCCCGCCCCCAGCAGGATCACCAGCGTCTCAAGCTGGCGTATGGGGGCATAGGCCTCGCTGGTGGAGATCTCGGCGATGAAGGCCCACTCGGTGTCGAATACCTTGACCTGGGTGTAGGCGGCCAGCACCTCGTCGTCGTGATAGGAGAGGAAGGGGCCGACCCCCTGCTCGCCGGAGAGGGCCTTGATGACGAGCGGGGTCTGCAGCGGCCGGAAGTTGGGGCTGAAGCTGTTCTCCACACTGAATTCGGGGGCCAGCCAGGCGTTGGCGCGCATCCGCTTGTCCGGGCCTATGAGGATGGTCTCGCCGGTCTCGCCGAGCCCCTCCCGCTCCGCCATGATCTGGTTGAGCTTGTCCGGCAGCAGCTCGAAGATCACCACGCCGCGCACATAGTCGTACTGCATCACGGGGGCGGCCAGATAGGCGACCACCTGGCCGGTCAGCTCGTTGCGGCCAAAGTCGGTGAACTCGAAGATCTGCTGGGGCTTCTGGCCGCCGTCGAGGCGACGCTTGATCTTGGCGAAGGTGTTGCCAAGACCGCTGGCCTGATAGGGGCCGGAGAGCAGGTTGGTGGCGAAGTTGGGGTGCTTGGTGACCGAGTAGACTACGTCACCGTTGAGATCCACCAGGAAGATGTCGCTGTAGTTGGACTTGCGCACCATGTCGGCGTAGCCGCGGTGAAAGCGCTGGTGCACCCGGCCATACATCTCGTCAGCGAGGATCAGGGCGCTGATGGACGGCTCTATGTCCACCTGGCTGTCCGGCTGTTGCAGCTTGTCCCAGGAGCCGGGCACATAGCGGGCCTGGGCGCGGGCGCGGGCCTCCTGCGGCGTGGTGCCGAGCTTTTCGAAGGCCCCGGTGAAACCGTAGAAGCGACCGATACTGTTGCCGGCAAAGTCCTGCTGGGAGAAGTTGATGATCTGCTCCTTGAGGTTGCCGAAGTAGTCTTCCAGCTGGCTCTTCTTGATGTTGCGCACCGACACCAGATGGTTGGACGTCTGGGTGGTGAGATCCTTGCCGTGGCTGTAGAGGAAAAACAGGGTGACGACCAGGAAAGGCACCAGGCCCAACATGAAGAAAGCCAGCATCAGCTGCGGTCTGAGCCCACGAGGCCTGAAGATCCATTTCATGGTGTGAATTTCAATTGAGAATCCAGTTACTAAGCGGCTTGAGTTTCTGACTAAAGACTAACTATTTCAATGGCTTTATCTTAAATTCGCTCGTCGGGTCACAGGGAATGGCGGGAATTTCGACCAAGGCGTTTAAAGCCTGAGCAAACGCTCCAAAAAAGCGCTCAAAGTCATAAAAAAGGGTTGTGCCCGGGCTCGGGGTACGTATAATGCGCCTCGTTGTCAGGCAACTGGCATCATGCAGTCAGGCGGGAATAGCTCAGTTGGTAGAGCACGACCTTGCCAAGGTCGGGGTCGCGAGTTCGAGTCTCGTTTCCCGCTCCAATTTTCCATCGCACCAACGATGGAACTCACTTTCAAGACAATCAGTCTTGTCAGCATGGCGCGTTAGCAAAGCGGTTATGCAGCGGATTGCAAATCCGTTTAGTCCGGTTCGACTCCGGAACGTGCCTCCATCTTCTTCCTCGGTTTCATTCTTGTTCCATGCCAGGTTTCATCCCAAGAACCTCTTTCGGCATATCCCCTTGCGTTCAATATCCTTGCTGGGTCAATAACAGCTCGCAGCCCTGATGGCGCCACTCTCTTTGCAGATAGTGACTTATCTCGTCGAGGGATTGCCCCCGATACTGAAGTTGCAGCTCGGCGGCGTGGTCGGTCAGATCGGCCATCTTCTGCTTCAGTTGACCGCATTGCCACAGGCTGACGACAGGCACCCCCTGATACGCCAGCGTGATGGCGTCGTTCTGGTTGAGCCGCCACTCCTGCCACTGTGACCAGGCGAGCAGACCCAGTACGCTCAGGACAGCAATGTCTGCCAGTTTCATGCGCTTCTCCCCCCATTAACCTACCCATGTTCTAACTCTTGCCCAAGGCGTGGTTTTTGCCAGCCTTGTTACTCTTTGGTTAAATAATGTAACCCAGTTTCACTTTCTGGTTTTTAGGCGGTTTTTTTATAAAAAAGTGGGCTTGTTGGTGTAGTAATCCTACAGATTGTGGAGTAATCTTTGCTCAGTGGTCTTACCAGCGAGGCGTTAAATCATGTTTCATCCCTTCTCCCTGACTCAGATAATCCTTCGCCGCATCTTCGTACTGATGGTGGGTCTGCTCGCCTTCCCTGTGATGCTGTTTCGCCGCGATCGCGCCCGCTTCTACAGCTACCTGCACCGGATCTGGAACAAGACCAGCACCAAGCCGGTGTGGCTCAAGATGAGCGAACGGGGTGAGCGGATCTTCTACTGATCCCCGTCGCGTGACCTGCCTCGCCCGGCCTATGCCGGCGCAAAAGGAAGGCAGGACGCACCTCCCGATACAAAAAACCGACACCACTGGTGTCGGTTTTTTTATGGGTATCGAACAGCCACAGTACGCCTTGCGGCTGGTCGCAGGCCCGGCGCTGGCTCCCATCTCATCCCATCTTCGCTCTCTTCACTCCACCCCTCAGAAGGGGCCGCCAAGTACCGCACAGCAGAGCCCGCGCCATTCGGGTGCCGGCAGAAATAGGATTGCCTGACCGGAAATGGCCAGCATAGGGCCACGCCATGGCTAACATGGTGTCTTTGATCAGAGGGAGTGCCGCGATGAACACCGATTTCAGGATTCAGGGGTTAGAGAAGGGTCTGTTTGCACGCTTCATGGCGATGAGCGAGGAGGAGCTGCAGGGCATCAACGCAAGATGGGTGACGGCCGATGCCAGACCCGGTTACCCGTGCCGGGTTTCCCTGCAGGATGCCATGCCGGGGGAGAGGGTACTGCTGATCCACTTCCTGCACCATGACGTCGACTCTCCCTATCGGGCAGGGGGACCCATCTTTGTGCGCGAACACGCCGACACTGCGGTGCTGGGTGTCAATGAGATACCGGAGATCCTGCCTGGGCGCCTGCTCTCGGTCAGGTCCTATGACAGGGCGCACATGATGATCCACGCCCAGACCATTCAAGGCAGTGAATTCGAGCGAGCCATTCGTCAGCAGCTGTCGAATGGGGCGGTCGCGTACATGCAGGTACACAATGCCAGCCCGGGTTGTTTCAGCTGTACCGTCAGCCGTGCCTGAGCCAGCTCTGGTTCATGCACCGCCCAAGGCGCAGCCCTGTCTTCAGGGCGGGTCGTGCTCCTTGCCCCGCCGGACAACCGCTTCTCTTGCGAAATGGCGCCTATGCCTCCCGGCCGAGTTCGGCCAGCGCCGCGCGCAGGCGGGCGAGACCTATGGGTTTGAACAGGCAGTCGTTCATGCCGGCGGCCAGGCAGAGCTCCCGCTCCCGGGGCAAGGCGTGGGCGGTAAAGCCCCAGACTGGCAACTCATGGCCACGGGCACGCAGGTTGCGCGTCAGGTCGAAACCATCCATCACCGGCATCTGGCAGTCGGTGATAACGAGATCGAAGGGGTGGCTGCCGACGGCGCGCAGGGCCTCCAGCCCGTTGCTGCGCACGCAGACGTCGTGTCCCAGGTGCTTGAGCTGCTGGCGCAGCAGGATCTGGTTGGCATGGTTGTCATCCACCACCAGTATCCGCAGCCGGGGCCCAGGCTCCCGGGGGGGGAGGGGAGCCATCACCAGCGGGAGACCCGGCGCCGCCAGCGTCAGGGGCAGCCTTATCTCGAGGCGGGTCCCCCGTTCCGGCTCGCTGTCGACACCTATCTCTCCCCCCATCATCTGGCACAGGATCCGGGCGATGTTCAGACCGAGGCCGCTGCCCGGGTACTGCTCGGGGGAGTGCGCCCGGTAGAAGGGGGTGAACAACCGGGGCAGCTTGTCCGCCGCAATGCCGACCCCGGTATCTGCAATGACGAGGTGCAGCACGGGGGCGGGCAGGGTGTCTCCCGCCAGGGTGGCGCTGATGCTCACCTCGCCCTGCTCCGTGAACTTGATGGCGTTGCCGATCAGGTTGAAAAGGATCTGGCGCAGCCGAAGGGCATCGATCATCACGGTCGGCAGGGGGGCGTCGGGCAACTCGACGCGATAGCGCACTCCTTTCTGCCCGGCCATGCCCCGGAATACCCGGGTGACCGATTCCAGCAGCGGCGTGAGTTCGCAGGGGGTCGGGGTCAGGATCATCTGGCCCGCCTCTATGCTGGCGATATCCAGGGTATCCCCCAGCAGATCCAGCAGACCGTGGGCCGAGTCCGCGGCGATGCGCAGCAGCTCGGCGCTGTGACGACTGAGGGCGGGATCCTCGGTGGCCAGCTCCAGCATGCCGAGGATGGCGTTCATGGGGGTACGGATCTCGTGGCTCATGGTGGCGAGGAAGTCGCTCTTGGCCCGGCTGGCGCTGTCGGCCTGCAGCTTCGCCTGGCGCAGGGCTTCTTCCAGCTGCTTGCGGTCCGTGATGTCGATCCAGCCGTCGATCACCCCGCTGATGGTGCCCTCGGCATCGAAGTAGGGCACCATCCAGTGATAGATGTCGATCTGCCTCCCTTCGCGGTTGAAAATCCGATCGGCGAAGATGGGCTGGCCTTGCTGCAGCACCTTGGCGAAGTCCCGCTCCAGGGCGGCGATGCTCTGGGGGTCGATCCGCCCTTCCAGTCCCTGGACGAAGGGGTGCCCCATGACGTCTTCCGGACGGGCACCGAGCTGGGCCAGGTATTTGCTGTTGCACAGCAATACCTTGCCGACCTTGTCCCGCACCACTATGGGGTGGGGCTGGCTCTCCCCCAGCGCCCGGATGAATCTCACCTGGGCCTCCAACTGCTGGCGGGAGGCTTGCTCGGCGCGGGCCAGCCCCTTGAGCATGAGGTTGCGATAGAACAGCACCAGCGCCAGGGCGAAGAGCACCGCAAACAACAGGTAGAAGGCGTGGGCGTGGCGCTCCATGAAGCCGGGCTTCGGCAGTTTGCGGTTGCGCCACTCGTAGCTCACCATGGCCAGCTCGTTGGGCGGGATGGCGAGCAGAGTCTTGTCGAGGATCCCCATCAGCATCTCGTTGCCGGGCAGGCTGGCAAAGCCCATCAGGATGGATTCCTCATCGGCGGGGCCGGCGATGCGCAGCCGGGTTTGCGGATCGTTGTCCAGGGCATGGCGGGCAAAATAGAGCGGGACTATGGCGGCGTCCAGTCTGCCTCCCTCGACGGCCTGCATTGCCTCCTCGGCGCTCTCCATGGTGATGAGCCTGCTGCCCTCGAGCTCATCGGCGAGTGGATTGTAGCGGGTCATCCCTACGCGCCTGCCCGCCAGACCCTGCAGCGAGCCCATGCTCTCCTCGCCCTGATGGGTGAGGATCACGTAGATGTCGTCCGTGGCATAGGGGACCGAGGGGCGCAGGCCATAGCGCTCGGCCACGGGCCGGGAGATGGCACCGATGAGATCGAGGCGCCCCGAGCGGATGGCCTCGTCCCGCTGCCGGTCGGAGTCGAAGCGGATGAACTCGAAGGAGAGGCCGGTGCGCTTGCTCACCTTGGCCAGCATGTCGACCGTCATGCCGGTGAGCTGGCCGTCGTGATCCAGGGCGCCATAGGGGTAGAGGTTGTCCATCAGCCACACCCTGATGGGGGGCGACTGGCGCATCCAGGCAAGCTCCACGGCGTCATAGCGCTCGCTCGCGCCGTCATTCATGTCACGAATGGGCCCGTTCCACTGACTGAAGATGGCATTGCGGGTTCCCTCGTCGATGGCGTCCAGGCCGTGGTTGATGAGGCCGAGCAGGGCCGGGGAGCGGGTGGCGAGCGCGAAGCGAAAGTCGGCCGGAGCCAGACTGGGCTGTGCCTCGCCACGTTGCCTGAGGTGGTCGAAGCGCTCGCTGTTGAGGTAGTGCATGGCGTGGGCGTCGCTGAGCAGTATCTCCTGGCGGCCGAAGAAGACGGCGTCGAAAGCCTCCGCATTGGAGGGATGGGTTACCAGGGTGAGAGTGGGGTAGTAGAGCCTGAATCGCTGCGCGTCTATCTGGCCCTTTACGGCGGCGACGCGCTGGCCCGGTGTCAGCAGGGGGCCCTGGTGCGGCTTGGGGGCCGAGAAGACCAGGGGGCTGCTGAAGTAGGGCCTGCTGAGCCGGATCCCGGAGGCCTCCGTGTCCGCCAGGGTCAGGTTGCCGAGGTTGACCAGATCGATCTCTCCCCGGCGCAGGGCGAGCAGGGCGCTCTCCTTGTCGGCGAAGGGGCACAGCGCCAGTGGCTTGTGCAGCATCTTGGCGAGGATGCCGAGGTAATCGGCGGAGATCCCCTCGAATCGACTCTGGGAGACGATCATGCTGAAGGGGCGATAGTCCTGCTCGAGGAGGCCGACTCGCAGCAACTTGGCTTGCCGCAGCCAGTCTTGCTCGGCCTTGGACCAGCCGGGAGGGGCTATCTCGGAGTCGTGACGGCTGTGCAGCGTCAACGCCAGCGCAGGCTGGATGATCAGCAGACAGAGCAGGATCAGTGATCGATAGAGATTCATCATGCCACCAGGAACGGGGCAGCCATCCTTGCCGCATTTCACCCAAAGGCGGTCATTCTACCGGAAAATGGCTATAACGAGTCCCCTGTTTGGACGCAGCAGGCATGAAAGGCACAAAAATGGCGGCCTGATCCGCCATCTGTGCCCAGGATCTGCCGCCCTGGGCGGTGCCGGGATCAGCCGAACCGGTAGGCCCCCATGTAGAGGCTGCCATAGTCCCAGCTCTGGTGCAGTCGAGTTGGCCTGTCGCTTCCCGCCGCCCCGAGTGCCACGAACAGCGGACGCAGGTGATCGTCGTGCGGATGGGATTCCACCGCGCCCGGAGCCCGGGCCCGATAATCTTCCAGCGCCGTTCTGTCCCCCTGCTCCATGGTCTGCTCCAGCCAGCTGACGAAGCTGCTCGCCCAGCCCGGCACCGGGCTGTCGTCCGGCCCGAGTGCCCGCAGGTTGTGGGTGATGGCGCCGGAGGCGAGGATGCCTATGCCCTGTGCGCGCAGGCCCTGCAACGCCTCCCCCAGTTGCCACAGCTGGGCCGGGGTGAAGCCGGCCGGAATGGAGAGCTGCACCAGGGGGATCTCGCTTTGGGGATCCATCAGGGAGAGGGGTGACCAGACTCCGTGATCCAGCTCGCGATGCACCGGGGTGGCGGGCAGGCCGGCCAGCAGCAGCTGATCGTCCACCGCCTCCTGCAGCCACTGGGGGCTCCTCGCTGGCCAGCGGATCTGATAGAGGGGCTCGGGGAAGCCATAGAAGTCGTACATCAATGCCGGGCTCGGCTCGACGTTGAGCTGCAGCTCGCTGCGGCTGAACCAGTGTGCCGAGAGAACCACCAGCCCCCTGCTGCCCTCAAGGCGCAGCTGTTTCAGGAACCGGGTAGCAGGCTGATCCCGCAGGACCAGATCCGGGGCGCCGTGGGAGATAAACCAGACGGGGGCGATAGCCATAGCGAGACTCCTATCAATGATGCCGGCACGCAGCGCATGGCCGGGTCAGGGCAAGGGGCCACTGACGATGGGGTCATTATCTGCCTCGGCTAGGAAGTTAACAATGCGGCTATATGTATAAGCACTGTTCACTATGAGTTGATAGATGAAGGCGGGAGATGACCCTAAAACAGCAGGGCCAGCATCACCATGCTGGCCCTGCTTTCTTCATGTGCCGGGTATTGCAGGATGCCCGGCGGGAGCTCGTCTGCTGGTGCTCGAGCCAGAAACCTTACTGGATACCCAGCAGCTCCACGTCGAAGATCAGCACCGAGCCAGGTGGGATTTTACCGGCCGCGCGGTCGCCATAGGCGAGATTGGCGGGAATGTAGAAGCGGGTCTTCTCCCCTTCCACCATCAGTTGCACCCCTTCGGTCCAGCCCTTGATCACCTGGTTGAGGCCAAACTCGATGGGCTCGCCGCGGGCGATGGAGCTGTCAAACACGGTGCCGTCCAGCAGCTTGCCCTCGTAGTGCACCTTCACCTTGCTGGTGGCTGTGGGGTGAACCGTGCCGCTGCCCGGGGTCAGCACCTCGTACTGGAGGCCGGAGGCCGTGGTGGTGACCAGCGGTTTCTCCTTGTTGCTGGCGAGGAACTCGGCGCCCTTGCGCACGTTCTCTTCGGCCAGTTTTTTGTTATTGCTGCTGGAGTAGAAGTAGTAGGCGGCGCCGGCGATCAGCAGGGCGATCAGAATGAACTTCATCGGGTTTTCCTTAAATGCAATGAAGGCGGCATCTTATCCCAGTCGGGGAGGGAGGGCGAGTCGGGACGCAGGAGGATGTGATGGGGCAGACAGACGACGAGGGGCCAGGATCTGCCCCCTCGTCTCATGAGGGCGGATTACTTCACCGCCACCATCATCAGGGCGGGCAGGGCGAAGAAGAGCCCGCCCACGTAACCCAGCGCCAGCAGCTTGTTCTCGCTGCCGACCCGGGCCAGGGTCTCGGCGGCCTTGATGGGCAGCTCGCGCAGGAAGGGGACCCCGTAGATGAGCACCACTGCAAACAGGTTGAACAGCACGTGGACCAGGGCGATGGTCAGTGCCAGCTGGGCACCCGCACCGCTGATGGCGGTGGCGGCCAGCAGGGCGGTAATGGTGGTGCCGATGTTGGCCCCCAGGGTGAAGGGGTAGAGCTGACGGGTGTTGAACACACCGCCGCCGGCCAGGGGGATCATCAGGCTGGTGGTGGTGGAGGAGGACTGCACCATGACGGTCACCAGGGTGCCGGAGGCGATACCGGTCAGCGGACCACGGCCCAGAGCCTTGTGCAACAGCTCCTTGGCGCGGCCCACCATGACCCGTTGCAGCACCTTGCCGAGGGTGGTGACGCAACCCAGGATCAGCAGGATGCCGATGCAGATGGTGGCGATGGCGGCGCCCTTGCCCGGCAGGAAGGCGACGGCCCCATCGATGAGATCCAGTGCCGGCGAGATGATGGGCTTCATGAAGTCCATGCCTTTCATCGACATGTCGGCGGAGCCCATCAGCAGGCCGGAGACCCACTCAGCGCTCTGCTGCAGCAGGCCGAACATCAACTCCAGCGGCAGGAAGATGAAGACCGCCAGCAGGTTGAAGAAGTCGTGCACGGTGGCGGCGGCGAAGGCGCGGCGAAACTCCTCTCTGTCCCGGATGTGACCGAGGGAGACGATGGTGTTGGTGATGGTGGTGCCGAGGTTGGCTCCCATCACCATGGGGATGGCCATCTCCATGGGCAGGCCCCCCGCCACCAGGCCGACGATGACCGAGGTGACCGTGCTGGAGGACTGCACCAGGGCGGTGGCCAGGATGCCGAGCAGCAGGGCGACGAAGGGGTTGTTCGCGAAGGCGAAGATCTGGGCCGCGCCCTCGGCGCCGCCGGAGAAGCCCTTGAAGCCGTGGGAGACGGCACCAACGGCGACCAGGATCAGGTAGATCAGCGTGATCACCGCGAGCCAGTTGAACAGGGGGCCGGGACGGCGGGTCTGCTGGGGTGCGGAAGATACGGTGCTGTGCATATGGCCTCTTGGGGTCGTTCTGCGTTGAAATGGACGGGCGCATTACAGCAGCGCTCCATGACAGAAATATGACAACGTGACACTTTTATGATGTTTTGGTGACAGGGCGGCAGGGGGCGCCGCAGACAAAAAGTGTCGGAGCAAACGCCGATATGGTGTCATCCGGCTCATAACCGGCATCCCGTCTTGCACTGGGATCCCAGGGTTATATGCTGCCTCGCTTTCCTGTCTTCAAAATGAGGAAGCGATGATGCGTGCATGGGTTTTGTGTCTCTCCCTGGGGTTGTTGTCTGCCGGTGCGCAGGCCAGCGTGTTCAAGTCCGAGTGCAACCTCGACAAGGCGGCCAGAAACGAGGCGATGAATGCGACCCTGGGGGTCAAGGGCAACTGCGATGCCGACAAGCTGGTGCACCAGCAGAAGGAGAAGGCCAGGGCCGAGGTGAAGAAGAACACCACGGACGTGCTGGACAAGAAGACGGCGGGTCTGAAAGAGGCAAAGCAGAACACCAATGCGACCCTGGGCAAGCAGAGTGCCGAGCTGAAACAGGCGCAAGACAAGGTCAATCAGACCCGCAAGGATGTCAACGCCGTGGCCAGGGACCCGGTCAAGGCGGCCGCCACCGCGGTGATCAACCAGGGCTGAGGGATAGCCCGCCACAGGTCTGCATGCAAGAAGGGGAGCCCATGGCTCCCCTTCTGTTTGGTTGTCGTCCGGCCGTGCTTACTGGCTGTCGGCCACTTCCTCGTACTGACGGAAGGGAATGCGGAACACCGCCAGGCGAAGGAAGAGGTAGGTGACCCCGATCCCCGCCCAGATGAGACCGAGCTCCAGGGAACTCTGCTCCAGGTTGATCCAGAGCGCCCCTATGGTGGCGGCGCCCAGCAGCGGCAACACCAGGAACAGCAGGTGTTCCTTGAGGCTCTTGTTGCGCTTCTCACGTACCCAGAACTGGCCGATGACCGACAGGTTGACGAAGGTGAAGGCCACCAGGGCGCCGAAGTTCACCAGCGCCAGCGCCATGTCCAGATCGAACGACACGGCGGAGAGGGCCAGGGCCCCCACCAGCAGCACGTTGATGGCCGGGGTGCGCCAGGTGGGGTGGATGTAGCCGAACACCCGCTCCGGGATCATGCGATCGCGCCCCATCACATAGAGGATGCGCGACACGCCGGCATGGGCCGCCATGCCGGAGGCGAGCACGGCCGCCGTGGTGCACACCAGTACCACGCTCTGGAACAGGGTGCCGCCGACGTAGAGGGCTATTTCCGGCAGCACGGCGTCCGGCTCCTTGAAGCGAGCCAGATCCGGGAAGAACAGCTGCAGGCTGTAGGAGACGGTGACGAAGATGATGCCGCCGATCAGGGCCGTCAGCACGATGGCGCGGGGGATCACCTTGCCGGCGTTCGGGGTCTCCTCGGAGAGCGAACTCAGGCCGTCGAAGCCGAGGAAGGAGAAGCAGAGGATGGTGGCGCCGGTGAACAGCGGCAGCATGCTGGCGGACTCCACGTGGAATGGCCGGCTGCTCATCAGGGTGCCGGCCCCTTCACCGTGACTCAGGCCCCAGGCGATGAGGCCGAGGAAGGTGAGGATGATGGCGATCTGGATGAACACGATGAAGCCGTTGAGGTTCGCCACCAGCTTGATGCCACGCAGGTTCAGGAAGGTCATCACGGTCACCAGGCCGAAGATGAAGATCCAGGGATCGACGCCGGGGAACATGGCGGTCAGGTAGATCTTGGCCAGGAGGATGTTGATCATCGGCATGAACATGTAGTCGAGCAGGGAGGACCAGCCCACCATGAAGCCCACATAGGGGTGGAACACCTTCTGGGCGTAGGTGTAGGCGGAGCCCGCCGAGGGGAAGCGGCGCACCAGGTGGCCGTAGCTGAAGGCGGTCAGCAGAATGCCGCCGAGCGCCAGCAGGTAGGCGGTGGCGACCCGGCCCTCGGTGATGTCACCGACGATGGCGAAGGTGTCGAACACGGCCATGGGGGTCAGATAGGCCAGGCCCATCACCACCACTTGCCACATGCTGAGGGTTTTTATCAGACGAACGGGTTGCTGGCTCACTCAGGCTCCCTCCTTGCACGGCTGGCAGGAGGTGGAATGGCGTGAGGCCATGGGACTGGTTTCTCGCATCCGCAGCGAAGCGGTATGCAAACCACAGACGTTGGTCGCGCGGCGACCAAAGCAGGTTCCGGTGGCAACCGGAGACAAAGCCAATAAGAGCCCCATGTTTTTCCTCATTGCGGCATTAGGTTCATCTGAACCTAGATATCATTTCCGGAATGGTTCCGGCCTCGAAGTAGACACTTGTTTTCAAAATGAAAAATAACCGATGTGAGGATCACATCGGTTATTCAAATCGGCGCGCATTTTGCCCCAGATGGGGGGGGATGACAAGCCAGGATCGGCATTCCCGGCAAGAGAATGCACAAGGACAGGGTTTACATCAATAAACCGCGCCTATTCAGGTGTCGACGACAGGGGGGTCAGCCCGCTGCTGGCAAGGCTTGCCGCCTGCTGGCTCGGCAGCGAGACCCGCCAGACCGTGGTGCGCAAAAACAGATAAATCCCGCCGATGGCGGCCCAGATCAGCCCCAGCACCAGGGAGGTCTGCTCCAGGTTGAGCCAGAGTATGGTCACGGTTCCGGCCCCGAGCAGGGGCAGCACCAGGTATTGCAGGCGATCCTGCCAGGTCTTGTTGCGGCCCTGACGCACGTAGTAGCAGGAGATCACCGACAGATTGACCACGGTGAAGGCCACCAGGGCGCCGAAGTTGATCAGCGCCAGGGCTATCTCCAGATCGAAGCTGACGGCCGACAGGGCCAGCAGGCCCACCAGCAGTATGTTGAACACCGGGGTACGCCACTTGGGATGGATGTAGCCGAAGGTGCGCTGGGGCAGCACCTTGTCCCGCCCCATCACGTAGAGGATGCGGGAGACCCCGGCGTGGGAGGAGAGCCCCGAGGCCAGCACCGCCACGCAGGCACAGACCAGCACCACGCTCTGGAACAGCTTGCCGCCGACATAGAGGGCGATCTCCGGCAGCACGGCGTCCGGCGCCTTGAAGCGGGAGGCGTCCGGGAAGTAGAGCTGCAGGGCATAGGCCACCACCACGAAGATGAGGCCGCCAAGCAGGGCGGTCAGGATGATGGCTCTGGGGATCACCTTGCCGGCCTCCGGGGTCTCCTCGGAGAGGGCGCTCAGGCTGTCGAAGCCGAGGAAGGAGAAGCAGAGGATGGTGGCCCCGGTCAGCAGCGGCAAGATCTCTGTGCTGCCGCTGTAGATGGGCTGCAGGCTGAGGGTGCCGAGCCCTTCCCCCTGGTAGACCCCATGAGCGATCAGGCCGAGGAAGACCAGCATGATGGCCACCTGGATGAAGATGATGAGGCCGTTGAGGTTAGCCACCAGATCGATGCCGCGCAGGTTGATGGCGGTCATCAGCACCGTCATGCCGAGGATGAAGATCCAGGGCTCGACGCCGGGGAAGAGGGCGCTCAGATAGATCTTGGCCAGCAGCATGTTGATCATCGGCAGGAAGATGTAGTCGAGCAGGGAGGACCAGCCCACCATGAAGCCCACCACGGGGGAGAACTCCCGCTGGGCATAGGTGTAGGCCGAGCCCGCGATCGGGTAGTGACGCACCATCTTGCTGTAGCTGGAGGCGGTGAACAGCACCCCGACCAGGGCCAGCAGGTAGGCGGTGGTGACATGACCCTGGGTGATGTCGGTGACGATGCCGAAGGTATCGAACACCACCATGGGGGTCATGTAGGCCAGGCCCATCACGACCACTTGCCACAGGGTCAGGGTTTGTTTCAGTCGCGCAGGGCGTGGGGCCATGGGGCCTGTCTCCTAAGAATGCAGTGGTGAAGGGCCCGCCTGCCGAGCAGGGACAGGGCCCCATGACAGGGTGACTGGTCACAGAGGGAGCCAAGTGCTCCTGCCATCATTTTTTGGGGGCGAGATGATACCGTATAAGCAGGCCATCCGCGATGGACGGCCTGTCGTTATCTGACGATATTGTTCGTGCCAGCGAGAACCGCGGGCACTAACCCTGACTGGCGGCGGCCAGCGCCTGCTCCAGCAGGTCGAGTCCCTCGTCGATCAGCGCCGGGGAGGCGGTGAGGGGGGCGAGGAAGCGGATGACGTTGGCCCGCACGCCGCAGGCCAGCAGCACCAGGCCGCGCTTGCCTGCCTCTGCCACCAGCCGCCTGGTGAGATCCGGGTCCGGTTGGGTGGCATCGCGCCCCTTGACCAGCTCCATGGCCACCATGGCGCCGGGGCCGCGGATGTTGCCTATGCTGTCAAACCGCTCCGCCAGCTGGTGCAGGCGCCCCTTGATCTGCTCTCCTTGCACCAGGGCCTGCTGGTTCAGGCGCTCCTCCTCGATGACCTCCAGCACCGCCAGGGCGGCGGCGCAGGCGATGGGGGATCCCGCATAGGTACCCCCCAGGCCACCGGGCTTGGCGGCGTTCATCACCTCGCTCTTGCCCACCACGGCGGAGAGCGGGAAGCCGCCCGCCAGGCTCTTGGCCAGCGTCATGATGTCCGGCTCGACGCCGCTGTATTCGGTGGCGAAGGTCTTGCCGGTGCGACAGAAACCTGTCTGAATCTCGTCGCAGATGAGCAGGATGCCGTGCTGATCGCAGATCTTGCGCAGGGCTTGCAGGAAGCTCGGGGAGGCGACATAGAAGCCCCCCTCACCCTGCACCGGCTCTATGATGATGGCGGCCACCCGGGCCGGCTCGATGTCGGCGCTGAAGCAGAGATCCAGCGCAGCCAGGGCATCGGCCTCGCTCACCCCCAGGTAGTCGGCCGGGAAGGGCAGGTGATAGACCTCCCCCGGGAAGGGGCCGAAGCCGGTCTTGTAGGGCACCACCTTGCCGGTGAGCGCCATCCCCATCATGGTGCGGCCATGGAAGCCGCCCTTGAAGGCGATGGTGCCGCTGCGACCGGTGTGGGCGCGGGCGATCTTGATGGCGTTCTCCACCGCCTCGGCGCCGGTGGAGAGGAAGAGGGTGCGCTTGGGGGTCGGGCCCGGCACCAGGGCGTTGAGCTTCTCGGCCAGCTCGATATAGCCCGGGTAGGGGGTGACCTGGAAGCAGGTGTGGCTGAACTTCTCGAGCTGCTCGCGCACGGCGGCGACCACCCTGGGGTGGTTGTGACCTGTGTTGAGCACGGCGATGCCGGAGGCAAAGTCGATGTAGCGGTTGCCCTCCACGTCCCACAGCTCGGCGTTTTGCGCCCGGTCGATGAAGACCGGCAGCAGGGTGCCGACCCCCTGTACCACGGCCGCTTCACGGCGGGCTTGCCACGCCTGGTTTGAATGCTGTTCTGATTGACTCATCTTTCCTCCCTGAGGGGCATGGGCCCCTGATATTCCTGTGCAATCTGCTCATCGATTGAACCGCGCTGCCATCTGGCAGGGCGGCAGGTCCGGTGCGGTGCACGGGTGGCGTGCCGCAGGGCGCCGTCGACGCTCTCGTGAGGCCGGGCGGGCGCCCATGTCTATCTATAAAAACGATGGACGGGTGTCAGAGGCATCTTTTTTGGCGAGGCCTCTGCGGGTCATGGGTATCAGCGGATGCCGCCGAAGCAGAGGTATTTGGTCTCGAGGTACTCCTCCAGTCCCTCTGCCGCCCCTTCCCGACCCAGCCCCGACTCCTTGATGCCGCCAAAGGGGGCCAGTTCGGTCGAGATGATCCCCTCGTTGATCCCCACCATGCCGTACTCCAGCTGCTCGGCCACCCGCCACACCCGGGCGATGTCGCGGCCATAGAAGTAGGCGGCCAGGCCATAGGGGGTGTCGTTGGCGATGGCGATGGCCTCGGCCTCGGTTTCGAAGCGCACCAGCGGCGCCACCGGCCCGAAGATCTCCTCCTGCAGTATGGGGTTGTCCGGGGTCACGCCGGTCAGGATGGTGGGGTGGTAGAAGAGCGGGCCGGCGGGGTGGGCTTGCCCCCCCACCAGAACCCTGGCACCGGCGGCCTCGGCCTGGTTGACCAGGGAGGCGACCTTGTCGGCGGCGGCGGCATTGATGAGGGGGCCTATCTGGGTGCCTTCCCCCATGCCATCTCCTACCTTGAAGGCGCGCACCGCGGCGGCCAGCTTCTCGGCGAAGGCGTCATGGACGCTGGCCTGCACCAGGATGCGGTTGGCGCAGACGCAGGTCTGGCCGGCGTTGCGGTATTTGGAGGCGAGGGCCCCGGCCACGGCGGCGTCCAGATCCGCATCGTCGAACACGATGAAGGGGGCGTTGCCACCCAGCTCCAGGGAGAGCCGCTTCATGGTGTCGGCGCACTGGCGCATCAGGAGCTTGCCGATGCGGGTGGAGCCGGTGAAGGAGAGCTTGCGCACCGTCTTGTTGCTGCACAGCTCATTACCCACGGCCGCCGCCTGATGGGAGGTGACTATGTTGATGACCCCGGCGGGGATGCCCGCCTGCTCGGCCAGGGCCGCCAGCGCCAGCGCGCACAGGGGGGTCTCGGCGGCGGGCTTGATGACGATGGTGCAACCGGCGGCGAGTGCCGGGCCCGCCTTGCGGGTGATCATGGCGATGGGGAAGTTCCAGGGGGTGATGGCGGCCACCACGCCCACCGGCTGCTTGATGGTGGCCAGGCGCCGGTCACCGCTGAAACCCGGGATGGTGCGGCCATAGGCGCGTTTGCCCTCTTCCGCGAACCACTGGATGAAGCTGGCGCCGTAGGCCACCTCGCCCTTGGCTTCCGCCAGCGGTTTGCCCTGCTCGCAGGTCATGATGCGGGCCAGTTCATCCTGACTGGCCATGATGAGCTCGAACCAGGCGTGGAGCCGGCTGCCGCGCTCCTTGGCGGTGAGGGCGGCCCAGGCGGGCTGGGCATTGTGAGCCGCCGCGATGGCGAGCCGGGTGTCCGTCTCGTCCATGTCGGGTACCTGGGTGATGAGCTGGCCGGTCGCCGGGTTCAGGACCTCGAAGCGTTGTCCGCCATGGGCCTCGCACCAGCGGCCATCTATATAGGCAAGGGACTTGATCAGGGAGAGAGCGGGTTGTGATGCTGACATAGATAGGAAGCCTCGATTGTGGGTCTGGGTGGCCGACTCATCCCGTGGTGCCACCGTATAGAATAATAAGCACCTAACGACCATAAAGTGAGCCGAAATGTTTTTCAAGTGTTAAATATATTTGAGTGAACGGGGCGCTGCATGCTAAAAATGGGGCTCTCAGGACGATTCTAGCGTTTCTCATTGTGTTGGGTGTGCAAAATAATGAACGCTCTCAGCTGTGCAGGATAGCGAACAGGGTGCCGGGATTGACGCATTATATTAACCAGCCGCCACAAGGTATTCGAATGGCCATACAAGGAGGTGGGGATGCAGCAACCACAAGGTGAGGTCCAGTGGCAGACCATGACGGATAACCCCTTGTCTGACAAAGGGATGGATAAAACCATGGGGGAGCGGCTCGCCCTCCTTCGCCGTAGTCTCGGGCTCTCCCAGCGCCGGGCCGCCGAGCTGAGCGGGCTGACCCACGGCGCCATCTGCATGATAGAGCAGAACAAGGTGAGCCCCTCGGTCGCCTCGTTGCAAAAATTGCTCTGCGTCTACGAGCTGCCGCTCTCCCGCTTCTTCGCCGAGGAGGAGGCGCGGGCGCCGAGCGTGGTGATCAAGGCGGAGCAGCTCATCGAGCTGGGCAGCCAGGGGGTATCCATGAAGCTGGTGCACAACGGCAACAATCGTCGCCAGCTCGGCTTCATGCTGGAGACCTATGCCCCCGGCACGGACACCGGGGGCCAGGTCAAGCACCTGGGGGAGGAGGTGGGCACTGTGCTGGAAGGTTCTGTCGTGCTGAGCCTGGCGGGGCAGACCTATCAGCTCAGCGCCGGGGACAGCTATGTGATCGACACCGGCGAGCCCCACAGCTTCAGCAATCCGTCGGGGCAGGTCTGCCGCATCGTCAGCGCCCACACCCCCGCCAGCTTTTGACATTGAACAGCGCGAATATTGGAAACGAACCGGTAAGGAAACAGGGATCATGACCGAACATGTAAAGAGTTACTACGCAGCCAGTGCCAACAAACACGCCCCCTATCCCACGCTCACCGAGCAGCTTGAGTGCGACGTCTGCGTCATCGGGGCCGGGTATACCGGCCTCTCCAGTGCCCTGCATCTGGTGGAGAAGGGCTACAAGGTGGTGGTGCTGGAGGCGGCGCGAGTCGGCTTCGGCGCCAGCGGTCGCAATGGCGGCCAGATCGTCAACTCCTACAGCCGCGACATCGACACCATAGAAGCGAACTGCCCGCCGGATCAGGCCAGGCTGCTCGGCTCCATGTTGTTTGAGGGGGGAGAGATCATCCGCGAGCGGATCCAGCGCTACAACATCCAGTGCGATCTGCAGCAGGGGGGCGTCTTTGCCGCCGAGACCGAGAAGCAGCTCCACGAGCTCAAGGCACAACATGCCCGCTGGCAGAAGTGGGGCAACGATCAGCTGGAGCTGCTCGATGCCGACGGGGTGCGCGAGGTGGTGGCAAGCGATCGCTACGTCGGTGCCCTGCTGGACAAGCGCGGCGGTCATATTCACCCCCTCAACCTGGCGCTGGGAGAGGCAGAAGCCATCCGCATGCAGGGGGGGCAGATCTTCGAGCAGTCCGCCGTCACCAGCATCACTCCCGGTCAACCGGCTCTGGTCAAGACCGCCAAGGGGGCGGTGAAGGCGCGCTTCGTGGTGGTGGCTGGCAACGCCTACCTCGGCAACCTGGTGCCCGAGCTGGCGAGCAAGAGCATGCCGTGCGGCACCCAGGTCATCGCCACCGAGGTGCTGGGGGAGGAGCGGGCCCGCGCCCTGCTGCCGCAGAACTACTGCCTGGAAGATTGCAACTACCTGCTCGACTACTACAGAACCACAGGGGATCACCGGCTGATCTACGGCGGCGGCGTTGTCTATGGGGCGCGGGATCCGGCGGACATAGAGCGGCTGATCATCCCCAAGATGCTCAAGACCTTCCCCCAGCTCAAAGACGTCAAGGTGGAGTACACCTGGACCGGCAACTTCCTGCTCACCCTGTCGCGTCTGCCGCAGTTTGGTCGTATCGGCCCCAACATCTACTACATGCAGGGTTACAGCGGCCACGGCGTTACCTGTACCCATCTGGCGGGCAAGCTGCTCTCCGAGGTGCTGAGCGGTCAGGCGGAGCGCTTCGACGCCTTCGCCAGGCTGCCACACTACCCCTTCCCGGGCGGCCGCCTGCTGCGCATCCCCTTCACCGCCGCAGGAGCCGCCTGGTATACCCTGCGAGACAGGCTGGGGGTGTGATGCCCATAAACGGCGACTGAGTTATCGCGTCATGATGGCCGAGTGGTGAAGGACGTGAGCTTCTGGTGATTCGGCTGTCGAAAAGGGGGGGATAAGCGATTCCCTGTATCGCAGCGAGGGCGTCCCGGCACTCCTCTCAGGGGACGTGGCTGCCCTCAGGTGGTCGCTGGCAGCCAGGAGGCAGAACGACAGAGGGAGGCATAGTGCCTCCCTCTGTGATGGGTGAACAACCTGGATCCGCTTCAATGGCATGGGACTATCATCTGCCCGCTCAGGCTGCATCGACTCGCCGCTCTCAGAACCTATAGGGGAAACGCAGCCCTATGCTGTAGTCAGGCGCATCCGTGGTGAGCCCTGCCGACCAGTTGACTGCCATGGAGAGCTTGTCCGTGATGGCCCAGGTGGACCCCATACCGAAACTGGCCGCATTGGCATCGGAGCCGGTCACCTTCTCCATGTCAAAGCCTTCGGCTCCCTGGCTGGATTCGAGGGTGATGCGCTGGTTGATATTGAAGGAGAGGCTGAAGCGCTCGTTCAGTGCAAACGCGACCCCCAATCCATATTCATACCAGTCACCGAGCTGGATGCTGCCGGGTTGATCGCCGGGCTGGTAGGAGACATCGTCAAAGTCTTGCTTGAGGCTGTGGCCATAGTTGAGGTTGGCGAACAGGATGGCGGGATCCAGGGTCTTGACCAGGGAGAAGCCGGTGGACAGCTGCCAGAGCCCGTTGCCGGTGGCGAGCTCCTTGGGGACCATCAGGTTGCCAGATTCTGAGGTAATGAGCTCTATCCCGTAGGGATCCTTGCCGGTCGGCGCCTTGGCCCGCAGGTTCCAGACCAGATCCGGCCAATCTTCATCCTCGGCCAGGACCCTGTAGTAGATGGCGAGACTGAGATCGCCGAGCCCGCCATCGCTGACGCTCTGCTCCTCAAAGTCGCGGCTGGAGTTCTCCTTGCCGGTGCTCTGATAGTTGGTGTTGCGATACATATAGGGCACCGCAAGTTCCAGCTGCCAGCGATCATTGAGGGTGTAGCGGGTCACCAGGTCTGCGGTCCATTGATCCGAGCGGACCCTGTCCAGGTTGATTTCGCCCAGGAAGATGGCGTCCAGCGCCAGGAAACCGCGCAGGGCGAGATCCTTGCGGTTGTAGTGCTGGTAAGAGAGGCCGAAGTCGAGGGTCAGCGCACGATCGAACACGTTGTGTTGCTCGATCATCAGGTCTTCGGTACTGCGACCGACTTCCGGTGTGCGCCGTGTCGTATCGGGTTGGGAGGAGGCTGCGACGGCGGCCCCGCTTGCTCCTCCTGCTGTGGCGGCAGGCGTGGCCCCCGAGGCCTTGACGGCCTCCAGGCGAGCCTGTAACTGATGGAGGGCCTGATTTTGCTGGATCAATTGCTGACGCAACTGATCCAGCTGTTGTTGCAGGGCCTCTTCTTCTGCAGTTGCGCCCCAGCAGGTGAAGGGGGTCAGTGCAATCAACAGCATGGTCGACTGTTTCATCGAGATACGTCCTTGTTGTTTATTATCCTTTTTTATAGTTCAACCCATGGGATTCACCTGCTGTTAGCGAGAGAACCAGATCCGGGTCTGATTCAGGGTCTGCAATCCGTCTCCCCTGACCTTGTTGAACTGCAGCAGACCGCGGCTGAAGTCGGTGCCTCTCAGGCTCTGTTCCAGCAGGACTCGTCCGTCGGAGGAGTTTAGTTGCAACCCGGCGTAATTGCCCGAGACCCGGTAACTGGCTGTGCCAAGATCCCCCTGGTGCTCGTAATTGCCCGCGGAGACGATCTGCCCCGTCATTGCGGGGGGCGTCAGTGTAATACCCGCCTGGTTCACCGAGCTGTTGCCGCTCCCCTCCAGTTGCACTACCTGCACCAGGCCTGCGCCTTGTACGGAGGCACTCTGGGGCGTCGTTGTGACAGCCTTGACCTCATCCTTGATGCGGACATCCAGCTTGGGCTTGTTTTGCACCACGCTCAGCGCCAGGTTCATGGCGGCCGTTTGTTGGGCCTGGGCCGTGGTCAGGGATGAGATGAACTCGATGCCGAAGTAGCTGATCCCGTGGCTGCTGACGTAGCGGCCACGCAGATGGGCCAGTTCCCCATCGGCCAGTTCGGGGGCAAAGCTGTCTGACAGCAGCGCCAGAGGATCCGAGGCGGCCAGCAGCGGAGAGGCAAAGCCACCCAGACTGCAGATGAGGCATATGGCGGGTCGGGTATTCATGATGACCTCACATTAGCTCTTTGTGCTGAAAACCAAATTCCAGCAGGGATGTTTCATTGAGGGGGGCGAACAGCCCATCTTTTCCTCTGGCAGACAGGGGAGGTGCAGGATTGGCAAGGGGCGCATCAGGCCGATAGCCAGCGCCGATCACGGCAAGCAGTATGCCGTTCCAGCTCTCCTTGAACTCCTTGAAGGTGATCACTCGATTGCCGAGGGCGGGGTCTGCCAGATAGACACGGTCGTGGCGATCGATGGCGCGCAGCACGGCAAAGTGCTGGTAGCCGCGAATATTGAGCAGCACTATGGTGGGGACTCTCACCTGCCGCAATTTTTCATCTCCCAGGCGATAGCCTCTGACACGCATGCCGAGCATCTGCAAATATTGCTTCATGTCGAGCATGGAAAAGCCGAAATTCTTGACCTGTTCAGGGTCAGCCATGGCCAGCATGCCATCCATCACCCAGCGTTCATTCGTTGCATGGCCGTAGGAGTAGCGCAGTATGGTGGCGACTGCGGCGGCCCCACAGCTGAAATCTGTATGTTGGCGCTCGATATTGGCATAACGGCGCTCCAGAATGCTCTGTACCGGTTTGTTGAGATCCCCCAGTGCCGGGAGATGTTCTCCCAATGGCATATTGGCCGACCAGGCAGCAGGGCAGAATAACAACAGCAGTAGCCAGCGCATTGAGACCTCCATGTCCTGAAAAAAGGGGGCGCAAAGGCCCCCTCTGAAGTGCATTACTTGGCAAAGCCTGCGGCCAGCGAGAGGTTGTTCGCTTGCAGGTTGTTGGTGCCCGACGACACGTTCACCCCGATGTTGCCCACGGCACCGTTGAAGGCGCCGCCATCGATGGTTGCCCGGTTGAAGGTTTCGCGGCTGGTGTAGGTATTGACCACGGGTATGAAGCCAGTGGCATAACCGCTCAGCTTGATATCACCCTCTTCCTCGAACTTGAACTTGGAGTCCTTGCTGCCATCATCGTCCTGATTGTCATAGTCGATGTGGCCCCAGAGACTGCCGCCATTGGGATGATCACCATCCTTCCAGATTTCCGGATAGACGTTGTTGGTCTGCTTGCTCGTCCCTTCGTACTCACCCTCGGCTTTGAGCTTGAGGAAGATGGGGTTGTAGTCCACGGTCTTGGTGGCGCTCAGGCTCTTGTTTTCGGTCATGTTCTGGGTCACGCTCTGGCTGTTTGCCACCGTGGCCACGGCCATGTTGCCGGTGGACACCGAGGCCGCCATGTTGTTGGCCTGAACGTTACCCGAGCCAGACGTCACGTTGGCACCTATGTTGCCCGCGGCATCCTTGAATGCCCCATCGCCGATCCCGGCCTTGTTCTGATGACCGTGGTTGGTAGTCCAGTTCTGGCTGGCGCTTTGGGAGGAGAAGATCTCGGCATCCGAAGAACCACCGGCCATGCCATGTTGTTGGCCACGACCCATGATGAACTCGGCATCGACTTCGTCATAGGCTGCCAGAGAAGCGCTGTTGCCTTGTACGTTGGAGTCACCGGCTGCCACGTTGGCGCCGACGTTACCGGATGCACCCTTGAACGAGCCGTCAATTTTGCTCGTGTTTTCTGTTCTTGAGTTAGCAGTGCCGATCATGGAGCTGGATTGCTGGTTGTCCACCACCGCCATGCCGAGTTTGTTGACGTTGATGTAGCCGCCGACATTGACTCTGCCTTCGTATTCCACATCGACCTCTGCCTTGACCTTCTTGGTCAAGGTTGCCCCTGTCTCATCCCTGTCACCGCGGTAATCGGCGGAGGCGGTGCCCGACATGGCCATGACAACCGCAGCGGCTAATGAGCTATAAATAAGTCCACGCATAATGAGTCTCTCCATTGAACTTTCTGTGGAAGATTTGCCCATCGGCTGAATCTAAGCCCCCGGACTCGGCTTCCGATCCCTGCGACATCATGGGGATGTCGTTACTGCGCCAGCCAGAGGCAGGGAGACCATGTTGACTGCCTGGTTTCCCTGTCCCGTGACCTGGTTCACCTGGATGACGCCTTTGCTGCCCGTCAGGGCGTTGTCATCCAGATAGATGCTGGTGGTGGTGTTGGAGGGCACCTTGCCTGAAGGTGTCTTTGCCACACTGGTGCTGAGGTTGATGTCGGTCACCACGCCGATGCCGCTGTCATCCAGCGACAAGGCAAAGGCATTCAGCTGCTGGTTGGCTTCACCTGCGCCCTGATTGATCCCGACCAGCCCCTGGCTCTGGCTCAGCGCCGAGCCCAGAATGGCAACGCTCTGGTTGCCATTGAGATTGGTAGTGGATTGATTCTGCTGGCTAAACTGAACGATGGCCGGCCCTGATAGGGCGATGGCGGCGAGGTTGCCCTGCTGGTTGTTATTACCGGCAACCATATTGACACCCATGGCGCCACGAATGTTGCTGAGTGCTTGCGAGCCGAGATCAACCCGATTCTCTGCTTGTGACTGAGGTGCGAATGCGGAAAGAGGAATAATTGCCAGTGCAATATATGTTTTCATTCTCTGTCTCCATATGCCAGGAGGGCTTATTAGAGAGAGCAATGAGTGTGCCAATTGGTAACTTATTGATATGTATTGTTTTTGTATTTGAGTTATTTGTGTTTAAGTCTCAGGTTTGATAATGAACTTTTATATGATTCATCAACACATTGTTTATCAATGACTTTATTTTTTCTCACCGTTAATTTTGCTGTCTCATTATTGTGGTGTCATCAGTCTAAATGCGGGATGGTTTATAGTTATCATCGTCTGGCTACCTTGAGTTGGCGTCATTTGATGAACGTCATGCTTTGTCCAGATGAAGGAGTGAGCCTCAAAGAGCAATGGTCAGACTCTCTCGTGCAGAGGCGATAACAAGGAGTTTCCCTATGACAGAAACGGCATTGTTACTCATCAATTCATGTGCCGTACTGGAAAGCCTGCTGGTAAAAAGCGAGTGGCAAGTGGAGCAGGCGAGTTCCCTGGCGGTGGCAGAACAGAAATTGCAGGAAAAGGCTTATCCCCTGGTGCTGGTGGTGATCAAGCCGGAGCAGCATGACGCCTTGTATTCCCTGATTGGCCAACACTCCAGCAGCCTGTGGATTGGCCTGATCGAGCGTGATTGCCTGGCCAGCGAGGCCCTGCGCAACCTGCTTGCAGCCTGTTTTCATGATTTTCACACCTTCCCGCTCGATCAGGACAGACTCTCCCACAGCCTGGGTCATGCGCTGGGGATGGCACAGCTCATCCGGCGCCATCGCCCCAAGATGCCGGCTCAGCTGCGCTTCATCCAGGGGGAGAGCAGCGCCATTCGCCAGTTGCGCGAGCAGATCATGCGGCTGCAACATTGTCGCCTGCCCGTGCTGGTGACCGGGCCCAGCGGCACCGGCAAGGAGCTGGTGGCTCGTGAGCTGCACTACAGCACCTTCGGCGAAGACAGTCCCTTTGTGGCCGTCAACTGCGGCGCCATGCCCCATCAGCTGATCCAGTCCGAGCTGTTCGGCCACGTCAAGGGCGCCTTCACCGGTGCCCAGAGCCGCAAGATAGGCAAGATTGAGGCGGCCGATGGCGGCACCCTGTTCCTCGACGAAATCGGGGAGTTGCCACTGGAGGATCAGGCGACCCTGCTGCGCTTCTTGCAGGAGCAGAGCATAGAGGCCGTGGGCAGTCATCTGACTCGTAATGTGGATGTGAGGGTCATTGCCGCCACCAATATCGATGTGGAGCAGGCGGTGGCCAGCGGCGGATTTCGCATGGACCTCTACTATCGGCTCAATGTGGTGCGGCTGCGCACCCCTGCCTTGTGCGAACGGGCCGAGGACATCCAGCTGCTTGCCGATGACATCCTGGCAGAAGTGCGGGGAGGGAGAATGCTGAGCTTTACCCACAAGGCGCGTCAGGCCATGCAGTCCTATGGCTGGCCCGGCAATGTCAGGGAGCTGCGCAACCGGGTGCAGCGGGCAGCCGTGATGTGTTCTGGCCCCTTCATCGAGGCCGATGACATGGAGCTGACCAACATGGACTCCCTGCTGCTCGATGGATCGCTCAAGGCCGTGCGTGAGGCGGCGGAGCGCCAGGCGCTGCAACGGACGCTGGCCCGTTTCCCGGACCAGCTGGAGGAGGTGGCGCGCACCCTCGACATCTCGCGCGCCACCCTCTACCGGCTGCTGGACAAGCACGATCTGCTGTAGTCCCCGTCATTGCGTGCATGGCGGTCCTTGCCCCACGCCGTTCAGTGCCAGATCCCGGGCCACAGGCCCGGGTTTTTATTGGTGAAAATGTGCGCAAACCGGTGGGGCGGTGGATGCGAGCTAGGGGCTGCCAGGGGCCTTGCCAGCTGACACAGAGCGCGCCGCCCCCGTTGATGTGCGCCAGGGGATCACTCGCCCCTGGCAATCCCCTCCCGGCGCGGATCTGCGGCGCCAAACCAGCCGCCGGCATTGCGCTGTACCCCCTGCAAGCCCGAGGTCTGCTCGCTGAGCACGATTTCGTGACCCCTGGCCTTGAGTCCCTGGATTACGACCTCGGGCGTGCGCCCCTGCTCCAGCTCGGTGGGGCCGTTGCGGCTGCCGAAGTTGGGCAGGTTGATGGCCTGCTGCAGGTTCAGCCCCCAGTCCTGGGTGCCGAGCAGCGCCTTGCCCACGTAGTTGATGATGGCCGAGCCACCCGGGGAGCCCAGGCTCATCTCCAGCTGCTTGCTCTGCTTGTCGAACACCAGCAGGGGCGACATGGAGGATCGCGGGCGCTTGCCCGGCTCCACCCGGTTGGCCACCGGCAGGCCGGTGGCATCCACCGAGGTGAAGGAGAAGTCGGTGAGCTGGTTGTTGAGCAGGTAGCCGTTGACCATCAGCCGGGAGCCGAAGCCGTCCTCGATGGAGCTGGTCATGGAGACCGCCATGCCGTCTCGATCCACGATGGAGACGTGGCTGGTGGAGGGCAGCTCGGGGGTGGCATCCTGGCCACGGGCCAGTGCCTGCGGCGGGGTGCCCGGTTGGGCGACGCCCATGGACCTGGCGCCGATGAGTCGACCCCGCTCGGCGAGATAGCCCTTGTCGAGCATGCCGCGCACCGGCACGGCGACGAAGTCGCCGTCGGCCACGTACTGGTTGCGATCGGCGAAGGCGAGCCGCGCCGCCTCGCTGTAAAGGTGGATTGCCTCGCTCGAGGCGGCCAGCCGGTCGTCCGGCCCGGGCACGGGTTTGAGCGCTGCCATGTCCCGGCTCTCCAGCATGCCGAAGATCTGGCCGAGGGCCAGGGTGCCCGAGGAGGGGGTCGGGAAGCCGCACACCTCGCTCTGGCGATAGTCAAAGCAGAGGCCGTCCCGCAACCTGGCGCTGTAGCTGGCCAGATCCGCGGCGCTCAGCACCCCGGGGTTGGTGGGATGGGCGTGCACCTTGGCTACCATGGCCTCGGCGATGGGTCCTCGATAGAAGGCATCGGCACCATCCCGTGCCAGCGTCCTGAGTACCCCGGCCAGTGCCGGGTTGGTGAGGCGGGTGCCCGCCGCCTTGGGGCTGCCGTCCGCCTGGTAGAAGTAGGTCCTGGCCTCGGGGTCTTTGGCCAGATAGGGATCCTTGGCGAGCAGGGTGGTCAGGCGTGGGCTTATCACAAAGCCCTGCTCTGCCAGGGTGATGGCGGGTTCGAACAGGCTGGCCCAGGGCAGCTTGCCATAGCGCTCGTGGGCCAGGGCCAGGGCGCGCACCGTGCCGGGGGCGCCGACCGAGCGACCGCCTACCACGCCGTCGTAGAACGCCATCGGCTTGCCATCCTTCATGAACAGCTGATCCGTGGCCGCCGCCGGGGCCGTCTCACGGCCATCCACGGCCGCCACCTGCTTGCCATCCCACACCAGCATGAGGGAGCCGCCGCCGATCCCGGAGGATTGCGGCTCCACCAGGGTCAGTACCAGCTGGACGGCGATGGCCGCATCGACGGCACTGCCTCCCGCCTTGACGATCTGGTAGCCCGCATCCACCGCCAGCGGGTTGGCCGCGGCCACCATGAAGTCGCGCCCCTGCCAGCCCGGCTTGTCGGTCCAGCCGCTGGCCGCCTCCGGGGCGATCAGTGTCTGGGGAGGGGGGACATAATGAAAGGCACTCTGGGGGGCGCAGCCGGTGAGCAGGCCGAAGGCGACCAGCAGGGCGAGGGGTTTGAGGGACATGACAGGCTCCTTGTCGGTTTCTTGTACACCCGTCGAAATGTGGCACAGTTGGAGCCCGATTGAAAGATTGTCTTTATACTCATATGGTTACAAAAATATCAAGGAGGAGCCCAGGATGCACAGAGAGGGGCTGGTGAGACGTTGCGTGACGGGGCTGCTCTGCCTGCTGCTGGCCGCCTGCGGGGAGCCAGGGTTCAGACCCCTGGCGGCGGGGGAGACCATATTGGCGTTCGGAGACAGCCTGACCGAGGGGCGCGGGGTCAACCCGGCCCAGAGCTACCCCAGCGTACTGGCTAGCCTGAGCGGTCACCCCGTCATCAATGGCGGGGTCTCGGGGGAGTTGAGCCGTGCCGGGCGGGCCCGCCTGCCCGGGTTGCTGGCCGAGCACAGGCCCGCTCTGGTCATACTGCTGGAGGGAGGCAACGACATACTGCACGGCAGCGGGGAGGGGGCGCTCAAGGCCAATCTCGCCGCCATGATAGAGGCGGTGCAGGGCAGCGGTGCCCAGGTGCTGCTGGTGGCCGTGCCTCGCAAGTCCCTGTTTGCCGACGGCGCCCCCCTGTACGGGGAGCTGGCAGAGCAGTACGGGCTGGTGCTGGACAACGACAGCCTTGGCGAGCTGCTGCGTACTCCCGGGCTCAAGTCCGACGCCGTGCACTTGAACGCGCAGGGATATGGCGCCCTGGCCGAGCGGCTGCACCGGCTGTTGCAGGCCCGCGGCGCGCTATGAGGGCGGTGTTCCTGCCCCGCCGGCGGGGCCGCCCGGAATAAAAAAAAACCGCCATCAGGCGGTTTTTTTACAGGCAAGGGACAACTCAGAGGGACTGCTCTTCGCCACCCAGGGCGGCAAACAGCGCCGGGATGAACTGGGCCAGCTCGGCGGTCACCAGAGCGAAGTCCGCATCCAGACGGGCGGCGGGATCCTCGCTGGTGACGTCGTCGTTCTGCTCGCGCAGCTCTTCGCTGAACTTGAGGCGCTTGATGGAGAGATCGTCCCCCAGCACGAAGCTCAGGGTCTCGCCCCAGTTCAGGGCCAGCTTGGTCACCAGCTTGTCATTGGCCAGGTGATTCTTGATCTCCTCGCTCATGAGATCCTGCTGCTTGCAGCGGATGATGCCGCCGTGCTCCATGGCACTGCGCAGCTCGGCCTCGTCTTCCAGGGTGAAGCTGGCGGGCAGATTGCCCTCGTTGAGCCACTCGGTCATGGTGATCTCGGGCGGGTTCTTGAGGGCCACCGGCACCACCGGCAGGGTGCCTATGCTCTTGCGCAGCAGTGCCAGCAGATCGTCCGCCTTCTTGGCGGAGCCGGCGTCCACCACCATCAGGTTGTCGGCGGGACTTATCCAGGCGAAGGTCTGGCTGGTGCGGCTGAAGGCGCGGGGCAGCAGGGTATGCATGATCTCCTCCTTCAGAGCCTCCTTCTCCTTCTTCTTGAGGGCGCGGCCCTGCTCGAATTCGATCGCTTCCACCTTCTCCGCCAGCATCTCCTTGACTACTGTGCCCGGCAGCATCTTCTCTTCCTTGCGGGCGCAGAGCAGGATGTGACCGGAGGCTGAATGGGTCAGGGTGGAGCCGAATTTACCGAGGGGCTTGACCCACCCGAACCGGGAGATGTCCTGACTGCCGCACGGGGTGAAGGCACAGGCCTCGAGCTGGGTTTCCAGCTGATCCACGGTCAGGTCAAAGGGGCGGGTAAAGCGATAAATCTGCAGGTTTTTAAACCACATGGCGTCCTCGGTCTCATAGATTGTCCGGCGGGCATTGTACTAGAGAGGCGCTTTGTGATCAGCCAATCATTCTCGCTAAATAAAGGGCGATCGACTTCACATGGCCTCATCTTGACCGCCCGTCTTGTCATCGAACTCCCCTAGACTGCGAGTGTTCAAATTGTTAACAAGGATGCGAATATGTTGAGAGCGAGCCGGCCGGAAGACATGGAAGAGATCGTCGAAATCTGGCTGCTGGCATCCTTGCAGGCCCATGATTTCGTTGATGCTTCCTGCTGGTGGCAGGCTCAGGAGGAGCTGCGTACCCGCTACCTCGACCATGCCCGCATCTGGGTGTTCGAGGAGCGCGGCGAGCTGCTCGGTTTCATGGCCCTGGTGGATGACTACCTGGCCGCCCTCTTCGTGCGACCCGACCGCCAGGGGCGCGGGGTCGGCCATGCCCTGCTGCAGGAGGCCAAGCAGCAGGGGGGGGCGCTCCATACCCGGGTCTTCGTGGAAAACGAGCCGGCGGTGCGCTTCTATCGCCGCCACGGATTCAGGATCGGGAATGAAGTCTCGGATCCCCTGACCGGTCATCCCCAGTATGAGATGCATTGCCAGCCCGTCTGAATCTGACGTCAGCGGCCTGTTTTGCTTGAAAAAAGAGGGGCGTATCCTCATCTTGTCCTCATCGGGTACCACTGGCACCTCCCCTCTTATCTTTCGAGCCGTTTTTCATGAAGATCCTGCACACAGCCGACTGGCACCTTGGCCATCAACTCCATGGCCATGAGCGCCGTTTCGAACACGATGCCTTTCTCGACTGGCTGACCGACACCATCAAGACGCGGCAGATCGACGCCCTGCTGGTTGCAGGGGATCTGTTCGATACCGCCAATCCTCCCGCCAGCGCCTGGCAGCAGCTCTATCGCTTCCTGGCCAGGCTGCGCGCCGAGATGCCCCGCCTCAACATGGTGCTGATCGGTGGCAACCACGACTCCCCCTCCAAGCTGGACGCCCCCCACGAACTGCTGCGGGCCTTCGACCTGCATCTGGTGGGCAGCATCAGCCGGGACGGGGAGGGCAAGCTCGAAACCGATCGCCTGCTGGTGCCGCTGCAAGACAGGGAGGGCAAGGTGGCCGCCTGGTGCGCCGCCGTGCCTTTTCTTCGCAGCAGCGATCTGCGGGTGGAGCCGCTCGAGGAGGGGCAGGATCGGCTGATCGAGGGGGTTCGCCAGATCTACCAGGACGTGCTGGCGCAAGGCCGCGCGCGCTGCGAGCCCGGCCAGGCCCTGATCGCCATGGGCCACGCTTACCTGGCGGCGGGCCAGCTCTCGGAGCTCTCCGAACGGCGGGTGCTGGGGGGCAACCAGCACGCCCTGCCTGCCGACATCTTCGCCGCCGCCGACTACACGGCCCTTGGCCACCTCCATCTGGCCCAGAGCCCGGCCGAGGGGGTGCACTACAGCGGCTCGCCGCTGCCGCTCTCCCTGGCCGAGGCCAACTACAACCACCAGGTGCTGGAGGTCAGGTTTGAGGGGGGCACACTGGCGGGGCTGGAGCGGATCCCCGTGCCCCGTGCGGTGGAGATGATCCGCCTGCCCCAGGGCACACTCGAGGAGGCGCTGAACGCCATAGAGGCGCTCTCCCTGCCCGACTGTCCCCAGGAGGCGCAGCCCTTCCTCGAGGTGCGGCTGCTGCTGCCCAAACCCGAGGCGCGCATCCGCGAGCGCATTCTGGCGGCCATGGCGGGCAAGCCGGTGCGTCTGGCCCGCATCAGCACCCAGTATCAGGGCTCGGGGGCGGGGCTGGCCGATGGACGCGAGCGGCGCAGGCTGGATGAGCTCGCTCCCACGGAGGTGTTTCGCCTCTGCTATCAGCGGCAGTTCGAGGGGGAGCCGGCGGCCGAGTTGGTGGCGTCGTTTGAAGAGATCCTGGAGCAGGTGAAGGAGTCCAACCCATGAAAATCTTGTTGCGCTCCGGTGAGGGCCAGGCGGGAGCAAGCCGCCCTGAGCATAAAGAGATGCGGATGAAGGAGTGCCATTCATGAAAATCTTGTCTCTGGCAGGGGAGAACCTGGCCAGCCTGACCGGGGCTTTCACCATCGACTTCACCAAGGGGGCGCTGGGCGCCGCCGGGCTCTTTGCCATCACCGGCAATACAGGTGCGGGCAAGAGCACCTTGCTCGACGCCATCTGCCTCGCCCTCTATGACGAGATGCCGCGCTTTATCGCCAATCGCAAGCATGTGGCCGAAGTGGGCAGGGCGGATGACGAAGAGAAGCTCAAGGCGAACGACGTGCGCGGCATCTTGAGCCGTGGCCACGCCAGTGGCTGTGCCGAGGTGCAGTTTCGCGGCTGCGACGGCCGCATCTGGCTGGCGCGCTGGGCGGTGCGCCGTGCCCGCAATCGCTCGGAGGGACGCTTCCAGGCCCAGGAGCGCAGCCTGACCGACGTCGAGTCGGGGCAGGTGTTCAGTGGCAGCAAGCGGGAGCTGCAGGATCGCATCGACGAGCTGGTGGGCCTCTCCTGGGAGCAGTTCCGCCGCGCCGTCATCCTGCCCCAAGGGGAGTTCGCCGCCTTCCTCAAGTCGAGCGCCGATGAGCGCTCCGCCCTGCTCGAGCGGATGACGGGCACCGAGCTCTACTCCGCCATCTCCATCCAGACCCATGAGCGGGCGCGGGCCGAGCAGCAGGCGCTGGCGACCATACAGCAGCGGCTCGGCGACGTGGCCCTGATGGATGATGAGACACGCGAGCACTGGGTCGCCCAGCAGCTGAGTCTCTCCACCAGCCTCAAGCACGAGCAGCAGCAGCGTCAGCTGTTGCAGGACTTGCGGGATCTCAACGGACGGATTGCTGCCCAGTTGCAGGCCTGCCGGGAGGGGCAGGAGGCGCTGGCCGCCGCCGAGGCGGCCCACGGCGAGGCGGCGCCCGGGCGGGAAGAGTTTGCCCGCGCCGAGCAGGCCCAGGTGGCCCGCGCCGATCACGACGAACTTGCCCGCCTCACCCTGGAGGTGCAGCAGCAGGAGCAGCAGATAGGCCAGCTTGCGTCCCAGCTGGAGCAGGTTGAACCCGTATTGCAGCAGGCCGCGCTGCGCGAGCAGCAGCTGCTGGCCGACAAGATTGCCGCAGAGCGGGAGTGGGGCGCCCTGCAACCCGAGCTCAAGCGGGCGCAGGAGCTCGATACCCGGCTCAAGGAGAAGAGCCAGCAGTTGCAGGAGACCCGGCAGCAGGGGACCCAGGCACGCGCCCTGCAACAGGCGCTGCAGCAGGAGTGGCAGCAGCAGGCGAGCCGGGTCGAGGCCCTGACGGTGCGTCGTCAGCAGTGGGCTCTCTGGCTTGAGGAGCGCAAGGCCCTGGCCCCGCTGGCGCGTCAGTGGCAACCCTTGCTCGCGGCCATCCAGGACTGGGCGGCGGACAGAGAGCAGTTGCAGCGCGTGCTGCAAAGCCGCGAGCACAAGGGCCATGCCCTGCGGGATCTCGTCAGCCGGCTGGCGCTGGGGCAGCAGGAGCGTGACTACTGGCAGCAGGAGCGTACCCGATTGCAACAGCAGCACGATGAGCTGCAGGGGCAGGAGTGGGACGCCGAGGTGGCCAGGGCGCAGGAGCAGCGTCAGGCCCGGACCGAGCAACTGGCCCGGGTTCGCCAACTGCTGGAGCTGGCCCAGGCGGGCCGCAACCACAGCGAACAGCAGGAGCGCTTGCAGCAGGAGATGGCGCAGCTCGAGCTGCATCTTGCCCGGCTGAGGGCCCAGCACGAAGAGCTGGCGCCGGCGCTGGCGCGGCTCGCCACCCAGCGCGGGGAGGCACGCCATGCCCTGGAGCAGGCCCGCGCCGTGGCGAGCTTCGAGCAGTATCGTCACGTGTTGAGCGACGGGACGCCCTGCCCGCTCTGCGGTGCCGAGGAGCATCCCTACACCCGAAGCCAGCCCCAGGTGGCCGGCATACTGGCGCAACTGGCCGAGCGTGTCCGCCAGCTGGATCTGGAGTGGGAGCAGCTCAACCATCAGCATATTCAGGGGGAGAGCGAACGGGTCGAACTGGCGCGTCAGCTGGCCGTCCGCCAGCAGCATCAACCCGAGCTGGAGGCACGGTCCGAGCAGTTTGCCCAGCGCTGGCTGCAACTGGGAGGGGATGCCCTGCCGGGGCAGGAGCTGCACTTGCGGCAAAGCCCGGCGCAGTGGACCGAGCTGCTGGCTCGCCTGCTGGCACAGGGGGAGGCTCTGGAGTCGGATCTCGTGGCCGGGCAGCAGAAACTGCAGCAGGCCCTGCAGGGGCAGCAGAGGCTGCTGGGGCTGCGCAACCAGCTGACCGAGCTGACCGCCCGCTATCAGCAGTTTGAGCAGCAGTGGCAGGAGGCCGAGCGGCAAAGGATTGAGTGGGAGGCCGAGCTGAAGGCGTTGGCCGAGCAGGAGGCGTCACTGCGCCAGCGCCTGGCACTGGGGGAGGCCCGCCTCGATGAACAGATGGGGGCCGAGCCCTGGCGCCAGTGGCTTGGCAGCCGGCAATGGCAGGAGTGGCAGCAGACCTGCGAGGCGTATCTGCGCGGGCAGAGTGAGTGGGAGCAGCTGGGCGGCGAGCTGGCCACTCTGACCCCGGCCCTGAGCGCCCAGGAGGCGAGGGTGCAGAGCCAGAACGAGCTGCTGCACAAGCTGGAGCGCGACTACAAGGAGCATGAGCAGCAGCGTCAGGGGCTGCTCGCCAGCCGGGAGGCCTGCCTCGGTGGTCGTGCCATCGCCCTGATCGAGCAGGAGTGGCAGCAGCGGCTGCAGCTGGCGGCCAGTCAGCTCGAGGAGGCGGTGACGGCGCTGCGGGTAGCCCGGGAGAAGCAGACCGAGCTCAAGGCCAGGCTGGCCCATCTCGAGCAGGACAAGCAGGTGAGCAGCCGTCGTCGCCGTGAGGCGCTGGGGCGTTGGGCGGCCCATGCCGGCACCCTCGGCATCGCCGAATATGATCTGCGTCGACTGCTGGCCATCACGCCGGATGAGCTCAGGTCTCGCCGCACCGCTTTGCAGCGCCTGGACGATGCCCTGGCCGAGGCCCGCACCCGGCTGACCGAGCGTCAGCGGGCGCTGGCCCAGGAGGAGGCCAAGCTGGCGCGCTATAGGGAGCATCATGGGGAGCTGACCGCCCTCACGGCCGAGGCCCTTGCCGAGCGTCTGGGGGCCTGCGAGGCCCATTGCCGCGAGCTGGAAGAGCAGCTGTTCCAGTGCAAGAGCACCCTGGCCCAGGCCGAGGCGGCGGCACTGAAGGCGGGCAGCCTGCAGGAGGCGCTGGCGGCCCAGCAGGCGGTGGCGGATCACTGGCTGCAGTTGTCCGAGCTTATCGGCTCCGCCAGCGGCGCCAAGCTGCGCACCTTCGCCCAGAGCCTCACGCTCGAACGTCTATTGTTGGAGGCCAATGCCCAGCTCGGCGAGCTGTCGCCGCGCTATCGGCTGGAGCGGGTGCCCGGTACGGATCTGGCGCTGCAGGTGGTGGATCTGGACATGGGGGACGAGGTGCGCTCTGTGGACTCCCTCTCCGGCGGCGAGAGCTTCCTGGTGTCGCTGGCCCTGGCGCTGGCACTCTCCAGCCTGTCGTCGCGCCAGACCCAGGTCGAGTCGCTGTTCATCGACGAGGGGTTTGGCACCCTGGATCCGGACAGCCTGGATCTGGCGCTCTCCAGCCTGGACTCCCTGCAGGCAGCGGGCCGCCAGATCGGGGTCATCTCCCACGTTCAGACTCTGGTGGAGCGGATCGGCGTGCAAATCAGGGTCGAGGCCCTCGGTGGGGGGGAGAGCCGGGTGGTATTGCCCTGAGGATGATGTGCGTCCATGGCAAAAGGCCCCTGTCACCGGGGCCTTTTGTTGGGAGAGGGGCGAGCGCCGAGCGCCGCCCATAAAAAAACCGAAGCCTGGGGCTTCGGTTTTTTGTTGCGGCAGCTGGCACCAGCCAGCGGCGCATTATTTCTTGATGCGGATAACCGGGGTCTCACCCACGGTCACGGCGCCAGTCATCTTGATCAGCTCTTTGATCTCGTCCATGTTGGAGATGACGACCGGAGTCAGGGTAGACTTCGCCTTGGCTTCCAGTACGGCCAGATCGAACTCGATGATGGTATCACCGCGCTTGACCTTCTGACCTTCCTGGGCGATGCGGGTGAAGCCTTCGCCTTTCAGCTCGACGGTGTCGATACCGAAGTGAACGAACAGCTCGATACCAGAGTCGGATTCCAGAGAGAACGCGTGGTTGGTCTCGAAGATCTTGCCGATGGTGCCGTCGCACGGTGCAACCATCTTGTTGCCAGCCGGCTTGATGGCGATGCCGTCACCGACGATCTTCTCGGCGAAGACAACGTCAGGCACATCTTCGATCGGCACGATTTCGCCAGACAGCGGAGCAAAGATTTCGATGCCGCCGGTGTCAGAACTGTCATCGGAGACCAGTTTCTTCAGTTTATCAAACAGACCCATAGTAAAAGCTCCTAGAGATGATTGTCGCTATTTGCAGCCGATCTTAGCAGACTGCCTTCTGCTTAATAAAGTTATCTACACAGGCTTCGATTTCGGCGGCGGTCGCATAGCTCAGTGCCTGGTCTGCCATTGCCTTCACATCTTCGAAGTTGGTGTTGCGGATAAGCTTCTTGATACGCGGTACAGAGATGGCGCTCATGGAGAACTCATCCAGACCCATACCCAGCAGCAGCAGGGTGGCGCGTTCGTCACCAGCCAGTTCACCGCACATACCGGTCCACTTGCCATTGTCATGGGAAGCGTCGATTACCATCTTGATCAGGGTCAGGACGGAGGGTGACAGCGGGTTGTACATGGCGGAAATCATCTCGTTACCACGATCGACGGCCAGGGTGTACTGGGTCAGGTCATTGGTACCGATACTGAAGAAATCCACTTCCTTGGCCAGATGATGAGCCATCACGGCAGCAGCCGGGGTCTCGATCATGATACCCACTTCGATGGATTCATCAAAGGCTTTGCCGTCGGCACGCAGTTCGGCCTTCAGCTGTTCCACGGTTGCCTTGAGGCTGCGGAACTCTTCGACGGAGATGATCATCGGGAACATGATGCGCAGTTTGCCGAAGGCAGAGGCGCGCAGTATGGCCTTCAGCTGGGCGTGCATGATGTCTTCGCGATCGAAGAAAATACGCACTGCACGCCAGCCCAGGAAGGGGTTCATCTCTTTCGGGAAATTCATGTAGGGCAGTTCTTTGTCGCCGCCGATGTCCATGGTGCGGACGATGATCGGCTGATCCGGCATGGCCTCTGCCACTTCTTTGTAGGCCTTGAACTGCTCCTCTTCGGTCGGCAGCGCATCACGATCCATGAACAGGAACTCGGTGCGGTACAGACCCACGCCTTCGGCGCCATTGCGGATGGCACCCTCGGTATCCTTGACGGTACCTATGTTGGCGCAGACTTCGACCTGATGACCATCCAGGGTGATGGCGGGCAGGTCTTTCAGCTTGGCCAGTTCGTCCTTCTCGGCCTGGAACTGGGCCTGGAATTTCTTGGCTTCAGCCAGCTGCTCGGCGGTCGGGTTGATGATGATCTGGTTGTTGATGCCATCCAGTACCAGCATGTCACCGTTGTTGACGCGCGCAGTGATGTCGTTGGTGCCCACGATGGCCGGCAGCTCCAGGGAGCGGGCCATGATGGAGGTGTGGGAGGTACGGCCACCGATGTCGGTAACAAAACCCAGCACGTATTTCAGGTTGATCTGAGCGGTTTCGGACGGGGTCAGGTCTTTGGCGACCAGGATGACCTCTTCGTCTATGGTGCTCAGGTTGACAACGGCGATGCCCAGCACGTTCTTCACCAGACGGGTACCGATGTCACGGAAGTCGGTGGCGCGCTCGCGCAAGTAAGGGTCGTCCAGCTCGGCCATCATCTTGGCGTACTGTTCGATCACCTCATAGATGGCTTTGTCGGCGGACGCCTTGTTGTCTTTGATGAAGGATCTGATATCCCCTTCCAGCTCCTCATCTTCGAGCAGCATGATGTGGCCTTCGAAGATGGCCTCTTTTTCTTCACCGAAGGTACGACCGGCCATCTCTTTGATGGCTTCCAGCTGTGCGGCTGACTTGGTGCGGGCTTCGAGGAAGCGGTTGATCTCGACGTCAATCTGGTCAGCAGAAATCTTGCCCTGATTGATAACGATTTCATCTTCTTTCAGAAGAAGCGCCTTACCGAATGCGATACCGGGGGACGCAAGAATGCCAGATATCATAATCCTTCCTATTAAAACGACTGTGGGGGAGGAATAAAGCTGGATTACTCCAGCTCGTCCATCAGGGCAACCAGCTTCTCAACGGCTTTCTGAGCGTCCGGGCCGTCGGCCTGGATGGTCACGTTGGTGCCTTTGGTCAGGCCCAGGGTCTGCAGCTTGAACAGGCTCTTGGCGCTGGCGGATTTGCCACCGGAGACCACAGTGATCTCGCTTTGGAATTCTTTGGCTTCTTTCACGAACTGAGCTGCGGGACGGGTGTGCAGGCCGTTTTCAGCAGTAATAACAACAGACTTCTCGTACATGGTTTCACCCCATATTATTGATATTGTGTGGAGAGATGGTCGCTAATGAGGCTTCCTGTCTCACCGTGTCAGTATGGATATGTTGTAAAGTAACGAAATCAGACCTGCAATGGTTTAATCCAGGTCAATTTTCTGTGCAGTATTCGGCGTCCAGGCTAAGTCTTTTCGTTATCGGGCTGCAAGCCGCGTCAGGACTGGCCTGAAATTAATTTATAACGAAAAATAACACTTTGTTACCTTGTGATACCTAGCCAGCAAACACCTCGTGACGCGGCACAGGATATGAGATTTATCACAGAATGTCTGCTTTTTTTGTCAGACCCAAGTTTGTTATTTTACCCCAAAAAATAAGGGGTCGACTGACACTGATGGCTACTGAGTTTAGCGCATAATGAAAACGGCGCCCCTGGGGCGCCGCTGTTTTGATGTAAGACGATCAATTACTGCTGCAGTTCCTGCTCGCTGAACACACCGGCGAAGAGGGCGCTGGAGAGATAGCGCTCGGCGGCGCTCGGCAGCACGACGACTATGGTCTTGCCCTCGAACTCCGGCAGCTCGGCCAGACGGGCGGCAGCCACCACGGCGGCGCCTGAGCTGATACCGGCCAGTATGCCTTCCTCTTCCATCAGGCGGCGAGCCATCTCGATGGACTCCTCGCTGCTCACCTGTTCGACGCGGTCCAGCAGGGTCAGGTCCAGGTTGCCCGGAATGAAGCCGGCGCCTATGCCCTGGATCTTGTGGGGACCAGGTTTGATCTCTTCACCCGCCAGTTTCTGGCTGATGACGGGGGACTCGGAGGGTTCGACCGCCACGGAGACGATGGCCTTGCCCTTGGTCTGCTTGATGTAGCGGGAGACCCCTGTGATGGTGCCGCCGGTGCCGACGCCTGCCACAAACACATCCACTTCGCCGTCGGTGGCGTCCCAGATCTCGGGGCCTGTGGTCTGCTCATGGATCTCCGGGTTGGCGGGGTTTTCGAACTGCTGCAGCAGCACATACTTGCCCGGCTCGGATTCGAGGATCTCGTTGGCCTTGGCGATGGCGCCTTTCATGCCCAGCGGGCCTTCGGTCAGCACCAGGTTGGCACCGAGCGCCTTGAGCAGCTTGCGGCGCTCCAGGCTCATGGTGGCAGGCATGGTCAGGGTGATGGGATAGCCACGGGCCGCAGCCACGAACGCCAGGGCAATGCCCGTGTTACCGCTGGTAGGCTCGATGATCTCCTTGCCCTTGGTCAGCACGCCGCGTTTCTCGGCATCCCAGATGAGATTGGCGCCGATCCGGCACTTGACGCTGAAGCTCGGGTTGCGGCTCTCGATCTTGGCCAGCACGCGGCCCTTGGTAACACGGTTGAGACGAACCAGCGGGGTGTTGCCTATGGTCTGGCTGTTGTCCTCAAAAATTTTGCTCATGGTGCTATCCCTGTGTTTGTTAAGGCGATGAAACAAGATTACCCTGTGGTTTCTGAATGAGAAGTGACGAATCGTTATAACAATATGTTATTACAACATATAGAACTTATTCTTTATTACCTAGGCCCAGGGCGGGCCTTGTGTTACCAAGGAAACGGACGCCATGGGATTTGCAGGAAGCGATCGCTATCTCGCATCAAAGTCACTGAGTATGGCCGTCAATGCCGCCATCGTGCTGGAGAAGCCGCTGCTGATAAAAGGTGAGCCGGGCACCGGCAAGACGGTGCTGGCGGAGGCGGTTGCCGAGTCGCTCGGTGCCGACCTCATCAGCTGGCACATCAAGTCCACCACCAGGGCCCAGCAGGGGCTCTATGAGTATGATGCGGTGGCCAGGCTGCGGGACTCCCAGCTCGGGGATCCGCGGGTCGGGGACATCAATCACTACATCCGCCGTGGCAAGCTGTGGCAGGCCTTCGCTGCCTCGCAGAGGCCGGTGCTGCTCATCGACGAAATCGACAAGGCGGACATCGAGTTTCCCAACGATCTGTTGCTGGAGCTGGATCGGATGGAGTTCGACGTCTATGAGACAGGGGAGCGCGTCAAGGCGCGCCAGCGTCCCGTGGTCATCATCACCTCCAACAATGAAAAAGAGCTGCCGGACGCCTTCCTGCGCCGCTGCTTCTTCCATTACATCCGTTTCCCCGACAAGGCCGAGATGCAGGCCATAGTCCAGCTGCACCATCCCGACCTCAAGGAGAGCCTGCTCGGCGAGGCGATGGATCTCTTCTTCGAGCTGCGTAACGTGGAGGGGCTGCGCAAGAAGCCCTCCACCTCCGAGCTGCTGGACTGGATCCGCCTGCTGCTGGCCGATGAGATCGCCCCCGAGGCGCTGCGCAGCCGGGAGCCCGGCAAGCTGGTGCCAGCCCTCTATGGCGCCCTGCTCAAGACGGAGCAGGACTTGCACCTCTTCGAGAAGCTCGCCTTCCTGGCGCGTCGCGGCGGCTGAATGCTGATCGACTTCTTCCTTCACCTGCGCCGTCACAAGCTGCCCTGCAGCCTGCGCGAGCTGCTGGATCTCCACGGGGCCCTGGCGGCCGGACTCGCCAGCGTGGACATGGACGACTTCTATCGCTTGTCCCGCAGCCTGCTGGTGAAGGACGAGGCTCACTATGATCGTTTCGATCGCGCCTTCGCCGAGTACTACCAGGGGCTGGAGGCCATCCCCTTGCTGCCCGAGACGCTGCCGGATGACTGGCTGCGCCAGGAGTTCGAGCGGCTGCTGAGCTCTGAGGAGAAAGCCTTGCTCGGATCCCTCGGCGGGCTCGACAAGCTGCTGGAGACCCTCAACCAGCGCCTGCGTGAACAGAAGGCGCGCCACGCCGGCGGTAACAAGTGGGTGGGGACCGGGGGCAGCAGTCCGTTCGGCCATGGCGGCTTCCACCCCGAGGGGATCCGCATGGGAGGCGAGGGCCGGCATGGCAAGGCAACCAAGGTGTGGGAGGCAAGGCATTACCGCAACTTCAGCGACGACTCGCCGCTCGGCCAGCGGGCCATCCAGCTGGCCCTGCGCAAGCTAAGGCGCTGGGTGCGCAAGGGCAATCCCTCGGAGCTGGATCTCGACGACACCATCCAGAGCACGGCCCGCCAGGGCTGGCTCGATGTGAAGCTCAGACCCGAGCGCCACAACGGGGTCAAGCTGCTGGTGTTCTTCGATGTGGGGGGCTCCATGGATGCCCACGTGGCCGAGGTGCAGCGTCTCTTCAGTGCCCTGCGCCACGAGTTCAAGCACCTGGTGTTCTTCTATTTTCACAACTGCCTCTATGACGTCGTCTGGCAGGACAACAACCGCCGCGCCCAGGAGCGTGTCGACACCCTGAGCTTGCTGCGCACCTACGGCAGCGACTATCGGGTGATCCTGGTGGGGGACGCCAAGATGGGTCCCTACGAGATCACCTGGCCCGGTGGCAGCGTGGAGCAGTGGAACGAGGAGCCCGGCCAGGTGTGGCTGGAGCGACTGCAGCACCACTTCCCCCGGCTGGTGTGGATCAACCCTGTCCCCAGGCAGGAGTGGCTCTGGCACCCCTCCATCAGGCTGATGAATGATGTGATTGGCGGGCGCATGCACCCGCTGACCCTGGCTGGTCTCGCCGCCGCGATCGACCAGCTGTGACCCCCTGAACCCTAAAAAACAGACAAGCCGGGATTGCACCCGGCCAGGAGCAAAGATGACCTCTATCGTAATCAGTGGCTCAGGCCTCTATACCCCGCCCTTTGCCGTCAGCAATGAAGAGCTGGTGGCGGCCTTCAACCAGTATGTGGATCTCTACAACGAGGAGAATGCCTCCGCCATCGACGCGGGCCAGCTGCCCGCCAAGCAGCATTCGAGCTGCGAGTTCATCGAGAAGGCGTCCGGCATCAAGAGCCGCTATCTGGTGAGCAGGGAGGGGGTGCTGGATCCGGACATCATGCAGCCCCTGCTGGCGGAGCGCCCCGATGACCAGCCCTCCATCATGGTGGAGATGGCGGTGGCCGCCGCCGAGCAGGCGCTGATCGCCGCCGGTCGCGAGCCGGGGGAGATAGATCTGGTCATCGTCGCGGCCTCCAACATGCCGCGCCCCTACCCGGCGCTGGCCATCGAGCTGCAGCACTATCTGGGGGCGAGCGGCATGGCGTTCGACATGAACGTGGCCTGTTCCTCCGCCACCTTCGGCATCAAGACGGCGGCGGATCTGCTGGCGGCCGGCACCGCCAGACTGGCCCTGGTGGTGAATCCCGAGATCTGCTCTGGGCATCTCAATTTCCGCGACAGGGACAGCCACTTTATCTTCGGCGACGCCTGCACCGCCGTGCTGCTGGAGCGGGAAGAAGATTGCAAGGTGGCCAACCCCTGGCAACTGGTGGCCAGCAAGCTGGTGACCCAGTACTCCAACAACATCCGCAACAACTTCGGCTTCCTGAACCGCTTCAGCCCGCGTACCCGCTATGGGGATGACAAGCTGTTCCGCCAGCAGGGGCGCAAGGTGTTCAAGGAGGTGCTGCCCCTGGTGTGCACACAGATAGAGGAACAGTTGGGGGAGCAGGGCTGGCAGGCGGGGGAGCTGAACCGCCTCTGGCTCCATCAGGCCAACCTCACCATGAACCAGTTCATCGGCCGCAAGCTGCTGGGCCACGACGCCAGCCAGCAGGAGGCACCGGTGATCCTGGACCGCTACGGCAACACCAGCTCGGCGGGCTCCGTCATCGCCTTCCACCTGTTCAACCAGGACTTGCCGAGCGGGGCCCGCGGGGTGCTCTGCTCCTTCGGCGCCGGTTACTCCATCGGCAGCCTGCTGTTGCAGCGCCGCTGAGTGCCGCCATCCGGCGGCGGCAGCAAAAAACCACCCGAGCGGGTGGTTTTTTTATGGGCCTGGGCTGGCGAGGAGAGGATCAGGCGGGCTCTATGGCCGACACCAGGCAGTCTGGCTCGCGGATGCGAAAACGCACATTGAGCTCGAACAGCCTGACCCCGTACTCCTTGTCGTCCGGCTTGCCCTTCTTGTAGGCGGGACGGGGATCCTGGGCCAGCACCTCGCTCACCAGCTGGCGCAGCTCGGGGTGGGTCTTGAGCCAGGGCATGAGCTGCTGCTCCGCCTCTGGGCTGAAGCTCACCGCCAGCGGCGGAGTGGGGGCCTCGGGGGCGAAGCCACCCCGGGCCTGGGGCAGGCTGTCGGCATAGGGAATGTAGGGTTTGATGTCGACCACGGGGGTGCCGTCCAGCAGATCCACGGCGCCGAGGTCGAGCCACAGCTTGCCCCGCTCGCGGCCCACCCCGTGCAGCTCGACCACGGAGAGGCCGAGGGGATTGGGGCGGAAGGTGGAGCGAGTGGCAAAGACCCCGACCCGCTCGTTGCCGCCGAGGCGCGGCGGACGCACCGTCGGGTGCCAGCCCTGGGCCATGGTCTGGTGAAACACGAAGCTGAGCCAGAGGTGGGAAAACTGCTCTATGCCGCGCAGCATGTCCGGCTGATCGTAGGGAGGCAGCAGCTCCAGGCGGGCGCGGGCCGATTTGACCAGGCCGGGCTGGCGGGGGATGGCGAACTTCTCCTTGTAGGGAGAGCGGATGATCCCTAGGGTGTCGATGTCGAACTTCATGGCGGATCCTGGCTAAAAACCCCGGCAATGTAGCACAGGCGGACCGAAAACGCAGGCGTCGCCACAGTCATGGGCCCCTGTGATCCCGGTCGCAGAGCGCGGCATCCGAGGCTGTGCCCTGGCGTCAACTTGCGTAGGGTGGGGGAAGAACAGGGATTGGCCGGGGTCATGGCACCGCGGCGCACAGGAGAGACAGGGATGAAACTGCTTATTATCGGCGGCACCGGCTTTTTGGGCCGCCACCTCACCTCGCTGGCCCTGGATTGGGGTCATGAGGTGACGCTCTTCAATCGGGGTCACCGCCAGCACCCTGACTGGCGCGAGCTGACCCAGCTGCAGGGAGACAGGGATCAGTGCCTGGATCCCTTGCTGGGGGAGGGACTGCACTGGGATCTGGCCATCGACACCTGCTGCTATGACCCAGTCCAGGCGGCCAGCCTCTCGACGGCCCTGCTCGGGCGCTGCGAGCGGCTCATCTTCATCTCCACCATCAGCGTCTATCGGGACTTCGCCCGGCCCGAGATGGACGAGTCGGCGCCGCTGCACCAGGTGGCTCCCGGCGAGTCAGCCAGCGGCTACGGTCCGCTCAAGGTCTTGTGCGAGGCCGAGTATCGGGCCCGCTGGGGGGAGCGGCTCTGCATACTGCGTCCCGGCGTGCTGTGCGGCCCCTTCGACCCGACCGGTCGCCTGGCCTGGTGGGTGCAACGGGTGCAGCAAGGAGGACCCTGGCTGCTGCCGGGGGAGGGGCAGGACAGGCTGCAATACCTGGACGTGCGCGACTGCGCCGAGTTCGTGCTGCGGGCCGCCGAGCAGCGGCTGGAGGGCTGCTTCAACCTCGTCAAGCCCGGCATCTTGCTGGTGGACTGGGTGGAGCGTCTGGCGGCCCGCCTGATGCCTGCCTCCCCCCTGCAACCGGAGTGGGCCCCCTGGCCTGCCCTGATCGCGGCCGGGGTCGAACCCTGGCAGAGCTATCCCACGCTGCTGCCCAACACCCAGGCCGAGTTTGCCGGCTATGGCAGCATCAGCGCCGAGGCTGCCATCGTCCACGGCCTGAACTTCCGGCCGCTGGAGGAGACGGTGGCCGATCTGGTGGCGTGGCTGGCCAGCAACGAGCAGGCGACGACGGCGGGCATGACCCTGGCCGAAGAGGCGGCGCTGCGACAGCGGGTGCGGGAGCTTTCACCGTCATAGGTCGGCAGGGGGGGCGCAGAGGCAAACGAGAGAGGGCAGGGTGCCCTCTTTGTCCTGGCGTCAGCGCAGCAGCGCGCCGCACTCTGCCAGCAGTGCCTTGAGCACGGCGCGATGGCAGCGGGACTCCTGCTCGCAGTAGCAACCCACTGACAGGTTGGTGGTACGGGAGAGGGCCGCCAGCAGCGCCAGATCGTGGCGGGCAGCGGGGCTCGCCATCTCGGCCTTGTACTGCTTGCAGAAGGTGGCCCACTGGGCCGGGGTCTCGGCGGCCTGACCGAGCTTCATGGTCTCGGCGCTGGGGGCCAGGTTGGGGAACCAGACGTCGTACCAATCCTGGCTGGCAAAATCGCTCTTGGGCACGCCGCGGGGCGGGCGGCGCACTGTGCCGATGCGCAGCCCCTCATCGGGGAGACGGGGGCTGCCGAGGCGGACGATGGCGAGGGCCATGTCGAGACCTTACTTCTCTTCGGCCACTTTCAGCGCCTGGCCGTAGCAGATGACCTGCTTCAGGCAGCCCGGCACATCGCTGAACTCGGCGCACTTGTCGAAGCTGACGCCGTTGCCGCCCATGTCGGCCACGCGGCGGCGGGCCAGGGTGCGGGCTTCGCCGGCATTGGGCACCGCCTGATTGGCGTCGGCCTGGCAGGACTCGCCCTCGACTGTGCCGAGGTAGAGGTAGTTGAGGTCGGCGAGCTGGTTCTGCTCATAGATCCGGACGCCGCCCGGCTTGAAATACTCGTCGAAGTTTTCCTTGTCCAGATTGCTGTTGAAGGCGAAGTCGGCACAACCGGAGGCAATCAGGGGCATCATCAGGATCAGGCGTTTCATGTCGAGGTCTTGTTGAACAGTGAGGGGGCCATTATAGGGGTCAGTCGCTGCCTGCGACCAGTCCCATTTTTCGCCCGGGAGGCGAGCTGTGACGGGGATCTTGGCACTCTCCACAAGACAAGGGGCAGATCCCTGCCCCTTGTTCATTGGCTTTCATCAGGCGGGAGCCAGCCGCTGGTGCAGGCTGCGGTAGTAGTCATCTTCCAGCAGCTCGTGGTGTGGTGCGCAGAGGCGGATCTTGCCCTCTTCCATCAGGGCCACCCTGTCCATCTGCTCCAGCCCCAGCAGGCGGTGGGAGATGAGCAGCAGGGAGCGCCTTGCCCCCAGCTTGAGCAGCAGGGCCATGATCTCCCGCTCGGTCTGGCTGTCGAGGCCTTCGGTGGGCTCATCGAGCAGCCAGAGCGGGGCGTCGTGCAGCAGGGCGCGGGCGATGCCGATGCGGCGGCGCTCGCCGCCGGAGAGGGGGCGGCCGCCATCCCCGAGCCAGGCGTCCAGTCCGCTCTCGGCCTCTTCATCTTCCCCTGCCAGCAGGGTGGCGAGACCCACCTGGGTGAGGACCTCGATCAGCCGCTCGTCGCTGGCGTCGGGGGCGGCCAGCTTGAGGTTGCCGCGCAGGGTATCGGCAAACAAATGCACCCGCTGGCTCACCACCGAGCAGGAGGCACGCAGTGCCCCTTCGCCATACCGGGTCAGGGGCTTGCCATCCAGCAGTATCTCGCCGGTCTGCGCCGTCCACTCCCGGGTCAGCAGCCCCATCAGGGTGGACTTGCCACACCCTGTCTGCCCCAGCAGCGCCAGCTTCTCGCCGGGGTTCAGTTGCAGGGTACAGCCTCGCAGCACCGGGCCGTCCTGGCCCGGGTAGGCGAAGTGGAGATCCTGTATCTGCAAGGCGCCTTGAGTCGCGGGGGCTTGCTCCTCTCCCCACTCTGGCGCCTTGGCCTCCTGCAGTATCTCGTTGAGACGACGGGCCGAGGTGAGGCTGGTGGAGAGGTGCTGGAAGGCGCCCGCCAGGGGCAGCAGCGCCTCGAAGCTCGCCAGGGTGGCGAACACCATGAGCGCTGTGATGGGATCCGGGGTGCCACCGCCGACGCCGTGACCGGCGAGCCACAGCATCAGGGTCAGGGTCCAGCCGCTGAGCAGCTGGACCGAGAAGCTGGCGAGGCCGCTCACCCTGGCCATGCGGGCCTGGGCCTGGATCAGGGCCTGCTCGGCCTGTTGCAGCTCGGCCAGCGCCTTGGGGGCGGCGGCGAACATCTGCAGCTCGGCATGGCCGTCTAGGTAATCCACCATGCGGGTGCGCATGGTGGACTTCTCGGCGATGAGTCGACGACCGGGCGACCGGCCTGCGAAATAGAACACCAGCGGCAGGGCCAGCATGCCAAAGAGCAGTATGGCCCCCAGGGTCAGCGCCAGGCGGCTGTCGAAGAAGGAGAGGAAGAACACCAGCCCGGCACAGCTGAGCAGGGCCGCTCCTATGGGAGTGACGAGGCGCAGGTAGACGTGATCCATGGCGTCGATGTCGGCCACCAGACGGTTGAGCAGGTCCGCCTGACGAAAACTGGCCAGGGTGCCGGGGGAGAGGGGGGAGAGCCTTTGCCAGAACCAGACCCGCAGCCGGGTGAGCACCCGGAAGGTGGCGTCGTGGCTCACCACTCGCTCACCCCAGCGGCTGGCGGTGCGCACTATGGAGAAGAAGCGCACCCCGCCGGCCGGGGTCATGTAGTTGAAGGTGTCCCGGCTGGCGACCGCCAGCCCCGCCACGGCGGCGGCGGAGAGGAACCAGCCTGAGAGGGAGAGCAGCCCCATCCCGGCCACCAGGGTGACCAGGGCCAGCAGCAGGCCGAGGGAGAGGCTGAGCCAGTGCTGGCGGTAGAGACGCAGGAACGGCAGTAGATCAGTCATCGAGAGAATCCCCTGAACGTTGGGATAGCAGACGGGCGAAGGGCCCCTGTGCCTGGCAGAGTTGCGCGAAGTGGCCTTGCTCCACCAGCTGGCCGCGCTCCAGCACCAGTATGTTGTCCATCTGGCTGAGCTGATCGAGGCGGTGGGTGATCATCAGCAGGGTCTGGCCTTTCGCAGCGTCTTCGAGCGTGCTCATGATGGCGCGTTCGGAGTGACGATCCAGGCTGGCAGTGGGTTCATCCAGCACCATCAACTGGGTGGACTTGAGCAGGGTGCGGGCCAGGGCGAGGCGCTGGGCCTGGCCAACCGAGAGGCCACCGGCCTGATCCCCGACCGGATAGTCGAATCCCTTCTCCCTGGCAAATTCCCAGGCCTGGGCCCGCACCAGGGCGGCTTCCAGCTCGGTGTCGCTGGCCGTGGGCCTGGCCAGCAGCAGGTTGTCTCTCAGGGAGGCGTGGAACAGCTGGGGGTTCTGGGAGAGCCAGCCCAGTTGCAGCCGCCACTGGCTCATGTCCAGCTCGGCGAGCTCCTGGCCGTTGACACGGAGCGAACCGCGATAGGGGGCAAAGCCGAGCAGGGCGTTGACCAGGGAGCTCTTGCCGGCCCCGCTGATCCCGACCAGGGCTGTGCGCGTGCCTGCCTCAAGGGTGAAATCGATGGGGGCGACCAGCACCTTGCCCTCGGCGCTCAGCACCTCCAGGGCGCGGGCCTCCACCCTGATGGGGCCATCGGCCTGGAAGGGGGCACTCCCAGAGGCCGGTTCGCTGACCTCGGCCTCGAGAAACTCCAGCAACTGCTCGGCGGCGCCTATGGCCTGCGCCTTGGCGTGGTAGTGGGCGCCGAGTTCCCGCAGCGGTGCGTAAAACTCGGGAGCGAGAAACAGCACGAACAGGCCGGTAAAGAGCGTTACCTTGACGCCATAGTTGCCGAAGTTGAGGTGATCTATGTAGGAGAAACCAAAGTAGACCGCCACCAGGGCCACCGCGATGGCGGCGAAGAACTCCAGCACGGCCGTGCTCAGGAAGGCGAGCCGCAGCACCTCCATGGTGCGCTCCCGAAAATCTTCCGAGGCGTCGCGAATGGCCTCCCCCTCCGCCTGGGTGCGCATAAAGAGCTGCAGGGTACGCAAGCCCTTGAGGCGATCGAGGAAGTGGCCGGAGAGCCGCGCCAGGGACTGGAAGTTGCGGCGGTTGGCATCGGCGGCGCCGACACCCACCAGGATCATGAAGAGCGGGATGAGGGGCGCAGTGCCGAGCAAGATGATACCGGCGGCCCAGTTGACCGGGAACACGGCTACCAGGATCACCAGGGGGATGAAGACGGCTATGGCCATCTGGGGCAGATAGCGGGAGAAGAACTCCTGCATCTCTTCGATCTGCTCGAGCAGCAGGCTGGCCCAGCTGCCGGCTGGGCGGCGCTGGATATAGGCAGGGCCGAGGCGGGCGAGGCGGGTGAGTACCAGCTCGCGGATGGCCTGGCGCACCGCACTGCCCGCCCTGAAGCTTGCCACCTCACGGCCATAGGCCAGCGCGGCCTTGGTCAGGGTCACCAGCAGCAGGGTAATGAAGAGGGGAATGGACTGCTCGGGTGTGGTGCCCTCAATGATGAAGCCGTGGAGCAGGGTGGCCAGCAGCCAGGCCTGCATCACCATCAGTATGCCCTGACCCATGCCGAGCCCAATGGAAAGACCGATCCAGCGCCGGCCATGGCCAGATTGTTTGCGCAACCAGCCATAGAGATGTTTCTGCTTGTTCTTGTCCATTACCACCCTCCTCGGTCGAGTGGCGCAAGACTATCGTCGCCCCCACGGCTTGGCAACCTCGCAGATCCGGGAGTGTGAACGTCTTTGTTTGAAAAAGCAGCTGCATGCTCAATAGTTGGCCGAACAGCTTGATTTATGGCAAAAAACACGAAGGCGGTGATTGCGCTCGCCGGCAAAATGCATATAGTAGAGGCCACTGACGCGGGTGTAGTTCAATGGTAGAACGGTAGCTTCCCAAGCTGCATACGTGGGTTCGATTCCCATCACCCGCTCCACATTCTGATACCCGGTACCTGTCCCGTCTCGTTGCTGCCTCCTTCTGGCACGTCTCTTCAGACGCCGATTCCATGCCTTGTATCTGCTGCGTTCCTGATGCCTTGCGGGCATCGTATAATGGCTATTACCTCAGCCTTCCAAGCTGATGATGCGGGTTCGATTCCCGCTGCCCGCTCCAGCTTTCATGCAAAAAGCCCACTCGACTGAGTGGGCTTTTTGTTTTGGTGGATCCGCGCGGTGACGGCGGCCGGAAACAGAAGAGGCGCCCGCAGGCGCCTCTCGCTTCACCGGGCAGGGATTATTCCTGCTCCAGCTCGCCACAGAAGCGATAGCCTTCGCCATGAATGGTGGCGATGATCTCCGGGGTGTCGCCCACGCTCTCGAAGTGCTTGCGAATGCGGCGGATGGTGACATCCACGGTACGGTCATGGGGCTTGAGCTCACGGCCTGTCATCTTCTTGAGCAGCTCGGCACGGGTCTGGATCTGGCCCGGGTTTTCGCAGAAGTGCAGCATGGCGCGGAACTCGGAGCGGGGCAGCTTGAACATGTCGCCCGCCGGGCTGACCAGGGCACGGCTGTTGATGTCCAGCGCCCAGCCATTGAACAGGTAACGCTCCACCAGCTTCTTCTCTTCGCCACCGGCGGCCACGTTCATGGTGCGGCTCAGCAGGTTGCGGGCACGTATGGTCAGCTCGCGGGGGTTGAACGGCTTGGTGATGTAGTCATCTGCGCCTATCTCCAGCCCCAGGATCTTGTCCACTTCGTTGTCACGGCCGGTCAGGAACATCAGGGCGATGTTGTCATCTTCACGCAGCTCGCGTGCCAGCAGCAGGCCGTTCTTGCCCGGCAGGTTGATGTCCATGATCACCAGGTTGATGGTGTGACTGGTCAGGGCTTGGTGCATCTCGTCGCCATTGTTGGCTTCCAGCACTATGTAGCCTTCGGCCTCGAAGATGCTCTTGAGGGTGTTGCGGGTGACCAGCTCGTCTTCGACGATCAGAATATGTGGTGTTTGCATGAGTATTCCCAGATTCTTATCAGTTAATTATCGAAATTTTAACACTCTTTGGCGTTATCCGACCGGTCCTGAAAATTTATTACGTCATCCTGGGTATGAATATCAGGTCGAATCATCGCGAATTTGGTATCTATGTTGGCAAACATCCCTGTGCCGCACATAGGCTCTCAACAAGTCTGATCGAGAGAAGCCTGGAAGGGTAGTCCATTACAAAAGTTGCTGCATTTTATCAGTTAACAGGCGCATAACAACACTCTTTGCCGTCAGATAGCAACTTTTTAACTCAGGTTTGATATAAGTCAATCCCGAGGTTCGCTGCATCATACTTGGGCTGGCCCGCTTTTTCGCCCTTAAGAAATGTAATGGGATGCAACATGTGGTTGACATGACTTTGTGGGAAAACTACAGAAATGTGTGTTTTATTGCCCCCTTCGCTCCGCCCCCCTGGCCTGCCTACGCCATCGTTACGGCCTGGAATCCGGCGAGTCGGTGGCTGGGGATGCGCCGCAACGCCCGGCGTCAACGCGCCCTGTCACGTCAGCTTGCCGATGCCCTGGTGATGGGGCCCGTGTGGGGCAGCGATCCGGATGAGCGCTGGCAGGAGGCGTCCCTGTTGCTGCGTCTTCCTCGGGCCGAGGCCATTCGACTGGCCGCCCGCTTCGGGCAGAATGCCCTCTACTGGGTGGAGGAGGGCGAACTCTGGCTGGTGCCCGTCCTGCTGAAGGGGGCGCCATGCCACCTTGGCAAGCTGGCGTCTCGCTGGACTCTCAGAACCTCTGCATGGTGAGAGGCTGAATGGGCCTCACACCATACGGGGATAGCGGCTGCTTGCTGGATTGTCAGCCTGTCCACATGATGAAAGAATGAGCGGACTCATTCACTCCATGGAAGGATGCTGACAATGCTGGATCTACTGCCCGACCTTTGCGATCAACATGGCGATGCCCTGCAGGTGGCAGAGCCGCTGTTTCACGACTATGGCGGCAAGCCGCTGTTTTACGGCCAGGCGGTCACCCTCTCCTGCTTCGAGGACAACAGCCTGGTGCGCGAACTGGTCAACCGTCCAGGTCATGGCAAGGTGATGGTGATCGACGGGGGCGGCTCCCTGCGCCGGGCGCTGCTGGGGGATCAGCTGGCCATCAAGGCGGTGGAGCAGGGATGGGAAGGGATCCTTATCCACGGCGCCGTGCGGGATGTGGGCACCCTGGCGACGCTGGCGCTCGGGGTCAAGGCGCTGGCGCCCTGTCCGGTCAAGACCGAGAAACGCGGACAGGGGGAGCTGGATGTGGTGCTGTCGTTTGCCGGGGTGAGCATAGCGCCAGGGGACTATGTCTACGCCGATCTCAATGGCGTGCTGGTCAGCGGCGCCAGGCTCCTCTGAGCCCTCAGAAGTTGAACCCCACCCCCAGGGTGAGGAAGTGCTCCGTGCTGAAGGCGCGGAGGCCGTAGTTGGCCGTGATGGCCAGCTGCGGCGTCACCAGCAGGCTGCTGTTGAGCTCCACCAGGGTGCTGGCCTTGCTCACTTCCAGCTGCTTGAGCTGGCTGCCGATGTTGAGGGAGGGGGAGAGGCGGTAGCGCACCCCCGAGCTGATATTGAAGCCGGCCTGTTCGCTGTGGCGGCCCACCGCGGGTCCGGCCTCCATGTAGAGGCTGATGTCATCCTCTACCGGATACTGGTAGCCGGTGTTGATGAGCCAGATATCGAAATGGTCGCCGGTATGGGTCTGGTTGCCGAGCAATACGCCGGAATAGCTTTTCACGTAGAGCTGGCTGTCTGATTCGGTCTGGAGAAGACTCCAGTCGGCAGCCTGGGCCGAAAAGGCGAGGCTTGATGCGAGCGCGATAACGAGAGACTTGACCATTCGTTTCCCCTCCCTGGGTCCGAACAGGACTACAAGCATGGCACATGCCAGCAGGGAGTAAAGGGAACCCCGATCACAATAAAAGAGTTTTAATCGGCGCCAGAGTCGTGATAAACAGGCCCCCTCACTCTGTGTCTTCACGACTTTCTCCATCACGAGGTGAACTCATGAACAAGAAACTGACCCTGCTGGCCGCGCTGGCCCTGGGAGGCTGCGCCATGGCAACGGGTTCCACCCTGGCAGAGCTGCAAGCATCCACCTGGCAGTTGCAAGGGGCGAGCGGTGATACCTTCACCCTGCAGGTCGCCGGCGACAAGGTGGCGGGCAAGGGCGGCTGCAACCGCTACTTTGGCGGCATCACCCAGCAGGGCGACGGGGTATTGACGCTGGGCGCCATGGGCTCGACGCGCATGATGTGCGCAGGGGAGCTGGCCGGCAAGGAGATGAGCTACCTGCAGACGCTGGAGAAGGTGGCGAGCTTCCAGATAAGCGGCAAACAGCTGGTGCTGAAGGATGCCGACAAGGCCACGCTGCTGACCTTCGATGCGGTGAAATAAGCGGGTTTGTCGTCAGGGGCTGTCGCAGCCTGACGCCAGAAAAAGGGACGCCACGGCGTCCCTTTTTGCTGTTTCAGCCGGGCTCATCCCCCCCGCTGAAAGCGAAAGCGCTTCTTGCGCCTGTAGGGATAGACATCCTCGAACACCCCCTCCTTGATGTTGCCCTGCAGCATCTTCCAGTAGTTGGCATCGAACAGCTCCTTGTGCAGCTGCATCATGATCTCCCGCACCTGGGGTTTTTGCAGCAGGAAGGTGGCGAACTCCTCGGGGAAGATGTCGTTCGGGGCCACCGAATACCAGGGCTCGGCGCTCCACTCGTCCTCCGGGTAGCGCGGCGGCGGGATCTGGCGGAAGTTGCACTCCGTCATGTAGCAGATCTCGTCGTAGTCGTAGAACACCACCCGGCCGTGGCGGGTCACGCCGAAGTTCTTGAACAGCATGTCCCCGGGGAAGATGTTGGCCGCCGCCAGCTGGCGGATGGCGTTGCCGTACTCCTCCAGGGCGAGCCGGGTCTGATGCTCGTCCGCCTGATCCAGATAGAGGTTCAGCGGGATCATCTTGCGCTCTGTGTAGAGGTGCTTGATCACCAGCTTGTCGGCGGTGATGGTGAGCGCCGAGGGGGCCACCGACTTGAGCTCGGCCAGCAGTTCGGGGGAGATGCGGTCCAGGGGAAACTCGAAGTTGGTGAACTCCTGGGTGTCGGCCATGCGGCCCACCCTGTCGTGCTGTTTCACCAACCGGTATTTCGCCTTCACCTGCTCGTGGCTCACATCCTTGGGTGGGGTGAACTCGTCCTTGATCACCTTGAACACCACGTCGTAGGAGGGGAGGGTGAACACGCTCATCACCATCCCCTTGATGCCGGGTGCGATGACGAACTGCTCCCGGCTCTGGGCCAGGTGCTGCTGGTAGTGACGATAGAGTTCGGTCTTGCCGTGCTTCTGGCAACCGATGGCGTTGTAGATCTCGTAGTCCGGCTTGCGGGGCATGATCTGGCGCAGGAAGAGCACGAACAGGGCCGGCACAGGGGCATAGACCATGAAGTAGGCGCGGGCGAAGCCGAATACGATGGAGGCCAGCTCAGGCTCGAAGATGACGGTGTCCACATAGATGCTCTGGCCCGTGCTGAGCAGGGGCAGGATGAAGGGATGCACCTCGCCTTTCACCCGAATGAGCCCCACCAGATAGGCCCCCTTGTTGCGGTAGAACACCTCCTTGAGCAGCTCGATGGCGAACGGCTCCTCGTGCAGTATGGTCGGGCCGCTCTCCGCCAGATGGCGATGAATGTCGATGATGTCCCGCTGCTTGTCCTCAAAGGGCAGGGTGAAGCTGTAATCCCCGAGCAGCTGGCTCAGGGTCTGGGGCAGGTGGGCAAGGTCGGTGCGATAGACTCGCAGCAAGGCGCTCAAGTCCGGGTGCTCACCCCGGCTGCGAAAGGGGTGGATGTAGAGGTTCTCGTCGCGGATGTTGCGATGGCGGAAGATCCGGCGATAGACGGAGTTGAAGAAGGACTCTGCCACCTCGAAGTTCTCGCAGCGGGGCAGCAGATCGCTGAAGGCCCCCTTCACCTGCTTGAGCAGGGCCTGGGTCGGCAGCTGCTCCCCCATCATCTGCTTGATGAGGGCCGTGGTGGCGCCGACGTGATGATCATAGAGGCGAATGCGCTCGCGCCCGGCGAGCTGCACCCCCAACCAGTCGCTGTTCTCGAAGCGGCTCTTGCTGCCCTGGGTTATCTCGAGAAAGCGGCTGTAAAACGATTCGAAACGCTGCAAGATCGTCTCGGCGACCGCCTGTTCCAATGGCTGCTGCATCTCTCTCTTCCTTGTGATGTATCGGGCCCATGGCGTCTGTGCCGGTAGGGCGGGGACCCACTCGTCCGGCCACTATGGCAACATCCAAACATCTGTTCAAGTGGCAATGTTCGGGGATAAACGGTAGATTGCGCCCCTGTTTTGCCAGCGGTTTGCTGCAGTTCGCGGCGCTGGCCCTGTTCAGGAGATACCCGATGAAACTCTATTTTGTACTGGTGGCCCCCGCTCGCGCGGCGAACGTGGGTGCGGCCGCCCGCGCCATGAAAACCATGGGCTTCGATGCCATGCGACTGGTAGGGAGCCGGGTACACGAAGAGGAGGAGGCGAGCTGGGTCGCCCATGGCGCCCAGGAGATCCTGACCGAGGCAGAAGCCTTCGACACCCTGGAAGCGGCTCTGGCCGACATGGATCTGGTGGTCGCCACCACGGCCCGCCAGCGCGGCCGCTATCAGCACTACCTCACCCCGGCCGAGATCCGCGATCAGATCCGCGCCAAGCCCTCCCTTGGGAAGGTGGCCATCGTCTTCGGTTGCGAGGAGTCGGGTCTCTCCAACGAACAGCTTGCCCAGGTGGATCTCATCAGCTATCTGCCCCTCAAGGTGAGTTATCCCTCCTTGAATCTGGGGCAGGCGATCATGTTGTATGCCTACGAGATGAGTCCCCTGCTGGACGAACCCCAGGCAGTAGCAGAAAATATTGATGGTGCCGGGCAGGTTCGCGTACTCAAATCAAAAACAGCAGAATTGCTTGGTGAACTCGGAGTTTCTCAGGATGAAAAGCTGCATCAATGGGTGATGGACCGAGTGCCCATGCTGCCGCAGCGGGATCTGAATATGCTGCATCTGCTCTGCAAAGACCTCGCCCGCAAGTTTGGCAAGGAGGTTTAGGTTGACAGCCCAAGGTCCGGCAAGGTATTGCTAACAACCAGTTTCGTTCAAGAGTGTTCGTCATGCAGCTATTCACCAACATCATCACCACCACCATTATTACCGGTACCACCACAGGTGGCACTGGGGCCGGTTGATGCGCTGACGAACAAGCACAGAAATCTTAAAAGGCCCGTACCCACCCAGTACGGGCCTTTTTGTTGGATTGGTTTTTAGATTGAATTTCATAGATTTACAGGGAGAGAAAGCGATGAGAGTGTTGAAATTTGGCGGGTCGTCACTGGCCGACGCAGAGCGTTTCTTACGGGTCGCCGATATCGCGGTGAACACCCACGGCCAATCCCAGGTTGCCCTGGTGCTGTCGGCACCGGCCAAGGTGACCAACCACCTGGTCGCCCTGGTGGAGCAGACCAGTCGCGGCATGGATGCAAGCAGTACCCTGTTCGAGATCAACGGCATCTTCTCCCGCCTGCTGGCGGGCTTGAAGGCAGCCTACCCGGCGCTGGATGACAAGGCGCTGCAGGCTCGTCTCACCGCCGAGCTGGATCAGGTGGAGCGCCTGATGCAGGGCATCCGCCTGCTGGGGCTCTGCCCGGACAACGTCCAGGCCCGCATCCTGAGCCGGGGGGAGAACCTCTCCATCGCCTTCATGCACGAGTTGCTGCGGGTGCGCGGCCTCGAACTAGATCTCATCGTGCCGGAGCAGCTGTTGGTCACCGACGGCGGCTATCTGGAGGCTCACGTCGACATCGAGGCCTCCCGCCTGCGCTTTGCCGCCAAGGGCTTGCGCTCCGACTGCCTCTACCTGATGCCGGGCTTCACCGGTGGCAGCGACAAGGGCGAGACCGTGCTGCTGGGCCGTAACGGCTCCGACTACTCGGCCGCCGTCTTGGCCGCCTGTGTGGATGCCGAATGCTGCGAGATCTGGACAGACGTGGAAGGCTGCTACAACTGCGACCCGCGCCTGGTGCCGGATGCCTACCTGCTGAAAACCCTCTCCTATAAAGAGGCGATGGAGCTCTCCTATTTCGGCGCCAAGGTGCTGCACCCGAAAACCATCGCCCCCGTGGCCCAGTTCCACATTCCCTGCCTCATCAAGAACAGCTTCAACCCCCAGGGGCCGGGCACCCTCATCGGCGTCGAGCAGGGGGATGATGACCTGAAAGTGAAGGCCATCTCGGATCTCTCCGGCATGTGCATGTTCAACGTCTCCGGCCCCGGCATGAAGGGCATGGTGGGCATGGCCGGTCGCATCTTCTCCGCCGTCTCCCGCGCCGGGGTCAGCATAGTGCTGATCACCCAATCATCCTCCGAGTACAGCGTCAGCTTCTGTATCCACAGCTATGACAGCGACAAGACCCGCAAGGTGCTGGAGCGCGAGTTCGAGCTGGAGTTCAAGAACCAGCTGCTGGATCCGCTCGAGATCATGACAGATCTCGCCATCATCTCTCTCATCGGGGATGGCATGCGCACCTCCAAGGGGATGGCGGCGCGCTTCTTCACCTCTCTGGCCCAGGCCTCCATCAACATAGTCGCCATCGCCCAGGGCTCGAGCGAGCGCTCCATCTCCGCCGTGGTGCGGGATCGCAAGGTGGCGGAAGCCATCAAGGCCTGCCACCAGAACTTCTTCGGCAGCCAGCAGTTCATCGATCTCTTCGTGGTCGGTGTGGGGGGCGTCGGCGCGGCCCTGGTGGATCAGATTGCCCGCCAGCAGCCGGTCTTGGCCGAGCAGGGCACCGGCCTGCGGGTTGTCGGTATCGCCAACAGCCGCCAGATGGCGGTCAACAAGGATGGTCTGAGCCTCGCCAACTGGCGTGAGCAACTGGTGGAAGCCCGTGACAGCTTCAGCCTGGAGGCGGTGAAGAAGCTGGTGGAAGAGAGTCACCTCATCAACCCGGTGATCGTCGATTGCACCTCGAGCGAGGCCGTTGCCGTCCAGTACGCCGACTTCCTGGCCGCCGGTTTCCACGTGGTCACCCCGAACAAGAAGGCGAATACCGGATCGCTGGATTACTACAAGGCGCTGCGCCGCACCGCCCGTCAGACCCGCCGCAAGTTCCTGTACGAGACCAACGTGGGCGCCGGCCTGCCGGTCATCGAGAACCTGCAGAACCTGATCAAGGCAGGTGACAAGCTGCGCGCCTTCGACGGCGTGCTGTCCGGTTCACTCTCCTTCATCTTCGGCAAGCTGGATGAGGGCATGGCTTTCTCCGAGGCGACCCAAATCGCCCGCAGCAACGGCTTCACCGAGCCGGATCCCCGCGACGATCTCAACGGCATGGACGTGGCCCGCAAGCTCTTGATCCTGGCCCGCGAGGCCGGCATGGCGCTGGAGCTCTGTGATGTGGAAGTGGAGCAGGCACTGCCGCCGGGCTTTGATGTGAGCGGCGACGTGGAAGCCTTTATGGCCCGCCTGCCGGAAGCCGACGGCTGGTTCCGCGATCAGTTCGCGGCCGCCCAGCGGGAAGGCAAGGTGCTGCGCTACGTCGGCTCCATCGAGGGTGGCAAGTGCAAGGTCGCCATCAAGGCGGTCGGTGCCGACGAGCCCCTGTTCAAGGTAAAAGACGGGGAGAACGCGCTCGCCTTCTTCTCCACCTATTACCAGCCCATCCCCCTGGTGCTGCGCGGCTATGGCGCAGGGACCGAAGTGACCGCCGCCGGTGTCTTCGCCGACGTGCTGCGCACCCAGAACTGGAAGCAGGAGCTGTAACATGAGTTCAGCGATGAACCCCGATTTTGAACAAGATGCCATGGCGCAGGGCGGCAGCGTGGTCGCCTATGCCCCGGCCTCCAGCGCCAACCTGAGCGTGGGCTTTGACGTACTGGGGGCGGCGCTCGCCCCCGTGGATGGCTCCCTGCTCGGGGATCGCGTCCAGGTGAAGGCGGCCGATGTGGCGTTTGCCCTCTCCTCCGTGGGCCGCTATGCCCACAAGCTGCCGGATGATCCAAAGAAGAACATCCTCCATGACTGCTGGCTTGCCTATGGCGAGGCCCTGGAGAAGCGCGGCCTGAGACTCAAGCCGCTGGAGATGGTGCTGGAGAAGAACCTGCCGGTGGGCTCGGGTCTGGGTTCCAGCGCCTGCAGCGTGGTGGCGGCACTCGAAGGCCTCAACGCCTTTCACGGCGCCCCCCTCAATGAACACGACCTGCTGCTGCTGATGGGGGAGATGGAAGGCAAGATCTCCGGCTCCGTCCACTACGACAACGTCGCCCCCTGTTATCTCGGCGGCATGCAGCTGGTGCTGGAAGAGCACGGCGTCATCAGCCAGGGTATCCCGGTGTTTGAGCAGTGGTACTGGGTGGTCTGCTATCCGGGGACAGTGGTCTCCACCGCCGCCGCCCGCGCCATTCTGCCGGCCCAGTATCGCCGTCAGGATTGCCTCACCTATGGCCGCCGGCTGGCCGCCTTCGTGCATGCCAGCTACACCGGGCAGGAGGGGCTGGCGGCGAGCGTATTGAAGGACGTGATTGCCGAGCCGTACCGCGCGGCGCTCATTGAAGGTTTTGCCGAAGTGCGGGCCCAGGCCGCTCAGAACGGGGCGCTGGCCACCGGCATCTCGGGCTCAGGTCCCAGCGTGTTCGTGGTGATGAAGGATCTGGCCCAGGCCGAGCGCATGAAAGATTGGATGGACGCACATTTCGTGCAGAACGAAGATGGATTTGCCCGGGTTTGCAAACTCGACATGGCCGGGGCACGGGTAACAGGAAGCGAGCTATGAATCTTTACAATATCAAGGACAAGAGTGAACAGGTGAGCTTCGCCCAGGCGGTGCGCCAGGGTCTGGGCCGCGAGCAGGGGCTCTTCTTCCCCGAAACCATCGCGCCCCTGGACGACGTGGATGCCCTGCTGGCGCTGCCGCTCGCCGAGCGCTCCGCGCGTATCATCAGCCACCTGCTGGGGGACGAAGTGCCCAAGTCTAAGGTGAGCGAGCTGATCAATGCTGCCTTTACCTTCCCGGCGCCCCTGGTGAAGCTGAAAGACGGCACCTATGCCCTCGAGCTTTTCCACGGCCCGACCCTGGCATTCAAGGACTTCGGCGGTCGCTTTATGGCCCAGTGCCTGGCGACCTTCCGCACCAACGACAAGATCACCATACTCACCGCCACCTCGGGCGACACCGGCGCCGCCGTGGCCCACGCCTTCTACGGCCTGGAGGGGATCGAGGTGGTCATTCTCTACCCCAAGGGCAAGATAAGCCCGCTGCAGGAGGCGCTGTTCTGCACCCTGGGCGGCAACATCCGCACCATCGCCATCGACGGCGACTTCGATGCCTGCCAGGCGCTGGTCAAAGATGCCTTCGACGACGAGGCGCTGAAGAAGGCGATTGGCCTTAACTCCGCCAACTCCATCAACATCAGCCGCCTGCTGGCCCAGGTCTGCTACTACTTCGAGGCCCTGGCCCAGCTGCCCAAGGCCGATCGCGCCAAGGCGGTCATCAGCGTGCCGTCCGGCAACTTCGGCAACCTCACCGCGGGTCTTATCGCCAAGGCGCTGGGGCTGCCGGTGAAGCGCTTTATCGCCGCCACCAACGCCAATGACACAGTGCCGCGCTACTTGAAAACCGGCAGTTGGGAGCCGCACCAGACGGTCGCGACCCTCTCCAACGCCATGGACGTGAGCCGCCCCAACAACTGGCCACGGGTGGAAGAGCTGTGCCGCCGGGAAGGCTGGGCGCTGGAGACCCTGGGGTCAGGCATGCGTGACGATGCCCAGACTCGCGATGCGTTGCAGCGCCTGCATCAGCTCGATTACCTGTGCGAGCCCCACGGCGCCATTGCCTGGGATCTGCTGAACGAGCAGCTGGCTGAAGATGAAGTGGGGGTGTTCCTCTGCACCGCCCATCCGGCCAAGTTCAAGGAGTCGGTGGACGAGATCCTGAATCTGGATGTGCCGCTGCCGGGCCCGCTTGCCAAGCATGCCGCGCTGCCGCTGCTCTCCCACAACCTGCCCGCAGACTTTGGCCGCCTCAAGGCCTTCCTGCTCGGCTAAGTCGCCATGAGACGCTGAAGATCCCCCGCTTTTATCACGAGAGCGGGGGATTTTTTATTTCTGGCAGAGGGCGGGAAACCCCGCCCTGGATAATGACCCTGAAACAAGGAGCACGACATGAGCCAGCATCCCCTTCGCACCTTGATCGAGACCTGTGACGCCGCCATCTCCCGGCGCGACTTCGACGCCCTGATGACCTTCTACGCCGAGGACGCAGCCCTGGTGGTCAAACCCGGCATGGTGGTGCGCGGCATTCCCGCCATCCGCCGCGCCTTCACCGCCATCTCCGAGTACTTTGACGGCCGCCTTGAGGTGACCCAGGGGGCCATGGAGGTGATAGAGGGGGCCGACAACGCCCTGGTGATCATGGAGACCCGGCTGCGCTACCCGGGCGGCGAGGGCTGGATTGATGAAACCCGCCGCGCCACCTATGTGTTTCGCAAAGAGCCCTGCGGTCAGTGGCGCTGCACAGTGGACAACTCCTACGGTACAACGCTGCTGGCGGTGCAGCAGCCCGGCGATCGGCCTGCAAACGATTAGGGGAAAGTTGGGAGGGATAAGTTGGAGGAGGAGGGGTTAGTTGGAGGGGTTAGTTGGGACACCCACATTTTTGACACTGATAAAGCTGTGTGTCCCAGATCCCTACCTCACTCGCAACCCGCGTAGCAGCAACTCAAGGGCTGCTACGCTTCGAGCCAGGCGCACACTGCCTTCTTCACTTTCGGCAATCCAGCACGCCGCCTCCTCCAGACTGCCGTAGATCAGCGATGCCAGCGCCTCAGGGTCGGCTTCGACCACCACATCTTGCTGGATCAATCGGTGGATTAGCTGCTGCATCGAGGCGATGCAGTGGCGCTGCGCTTCCGGTGTGGTTCCCCCCAGCACCGCTTTGGCATCACGCAGCACTATGCGCTGGATCTCGGGCTCCAGTGCCATTTCCAGATAGGCTCGGCAGCGTGCACAGAAGCCGTCCCAGGGATCCTCGGCGCTATCTGAGATGGACTGCAGGCGGGCATCCATCTCGGCATCGATCTGCACTACGACCGCCGCCAGCAATCCTTTCTTGTCGCCGAAATGATGATAGAGCGCACCTCGGGTGAGATTGGCCTGTGCGGTGAGATCGTCCATCGAAGTGCTGGCATAGCCATGTTCGCTGAACACCTTGCGGGCCGTCGCCAGCAAGGTGGCGCGGGTTGCTTCCATGTCGGCGCGGGTGCGGCGAGCCATAGTCTTCTCCTTACATACGATGCGTATCTTTGTTTACATTCAGTGCGTATGTATGTTTTATTCATACGCAATGTATGTATTGTCACGGCACAGCGATGCCGTGACAAGCAGAACCCTATGGAGAAATCGAGATGACCAACCCTTATCGCACCCTTTTTACCGCCCCCGGTAGCAAGGGCTTTGCCCTGGCGGGCTTGCTGGCCCGGCTGCCATTGCCCATGACAGGTATCGGCATCATCACCATGCTGGCGCAACTGCGTGGCAGCTATGCCTTGGCGGGGGCCGTGTCGGCGGCTTTTGTGCTGACTTATGCCCTGTTATCGCCGCAGATTTCACGGCTGGTGGACAGGCTTGGGCAGGGTCGGGTGCTGCCTGTGACCACTGCCATCAGCGTCATCGGCTTGTTGCTCCTGCTCGTCAGCGCATGGTGGCAAGCCCCCGACTGGACCCTGTTCATCGGTGCTTTGCTTGCCGGCTTCATGCCAAGCATGTCGGCCATGATACGGGCACGCTGGACGGCCATCTACCGGGAACAGCCGAGCTTGCAGACCGCCTATGCGCTGGAAACCGTACTTGATGAAGTCACCTTCATCGCCGGGCCACCATTGTCGGTGGGGCTTTGCGTGATCTTGTTCCCTCAGGCTGGCCCGATGGCGGCGGCGCTGCTGTTGATGCTGGGGGTCTCCGCCCTGGTCGTGCAGCGCGAAACCGAGCCGCCGATCGAGGTGCAAGGCGCCACCACCGAAGATTCGGGCACAGTGATCCGGCTGGTGAGTGTGCGCTTGCTGGTGTCGCTGATGATGGCGATGGGGGTCATCGTCGGCACAGTGGACATCGTCAGCGTGGCCTTTGCAGAGCAACGGGGTCAACCGGCGGCGGCCAGTCTGGTGCTGTCGGCCTACGCCATAGGCTCTTGTCTGGCGGGGCTGCTGTTTGGGGCACTCAAGCTGCAAACCCCGTTGCATCGCCTGCTGCTGTTGGGCGGGTTGGCGACGTCCATCACCACGCTGCCGCTGCTGCTGGTGGGCAGCATTCCCGCGCTGGCGGTTGCCGTGCTGATCGCCGGACTGTTTTTTGCCCCCACCATGATAGTGGCGATGTCCCTGGTCGAACGTCTGGTCCCTGAGCATCGCCTGACCGAGGGCATGACTTGGCTGCTGGCCGGCCTGAACGTCGGGGTTGCCCTGGGGGCGGCGGTATCTGGTCAGGTCGTGGATGAAGGAGGCGTCCGGGCCGGTTTCTTCGTTGTTCTATGTGCCGGTGCCCTAGTACTGCTGATGGCTTTCTGGGGGCATCAGCACTTGCGCAGCCATGACTTGCTCACCCCGTACGTGGCCTGATGGCGGTACACCCTAAATCGGGACACCCTACACCTTAAATCGGGACACCCACCTTTTTGACAGCGGTTTAGTCGTGTACTTGGCTTGAGAGGTCACAGCCCAGGGGGTGAGCCATGACCATTGCCCGTTCACGTCAAATCAGCCTGCAAGATACGCCTTACTACCATGTGGTCAGCCGCTGCGTGCGGCGAGCTTTTCTGTGCGGGGAAGATGCCCATTCTGGTCAGAGTTACGAGCATCGTCGCCAGTGGGTGGTCGACAAGCTGGGCCAACTGTCGCGACTGTTTGCCATCGGTATTTGCGCTTATGCGGTGATGAGCAACCACTATCACCTGGTGCTCAAAGTGGAGCCCGACACAGCAGCAAGTTGGAGTGAGCGGGAGGTGGCCGAACGTTGGGCTGCGTTGTTCCAGTGGCCGCTATTGGTGCGGCGCTGGTATCAGGGGGAATCCCTGATTGAGCCCGAGCGGACTGTGGTGCAACAACTGATAGAGCAGTGGCGGGAGCGGCTTCATTCCATCAGCTGGTTTGTGCGGCTGCTCAATGAAAACCTGGCACGGCAGGCGAATCGGGAAGATGGCTGCAAGGGCCATTTCTGGGAAGGGCGCTTCAAGAGTCAGGCCCTGCTCACCGAGCCAGCCCTGCTGGCCTGCATGGCCTACGTTGATCTCAACCCGATACGGGCGGCATTGGCGGACCGACCTGAGGAGAGCGATTACACCAGCATCAAGCAACGCTTTGAGGGAGAGCAACCAGGCGCGCCATTGCCACCTTTGTTGCTGCCATTCGCAAGCCAAGCCCAACCGGAGGGCCTGCCTTATGCCTTTACCGATTATCTAATGCTGGTGGATTGGACAGGTCGCGCGATAAGAGCCGACAAGCAGGGGTATATACCTGCTCACCTGGCTCCCATTCTGGCGCGATTGGGCCTTGATGGTGCCCGTTGGTTGAAACAAGTGACACTGTTCAAGCGCCAGGGCATCAGAGTGGTGGGTGACAAAGACCACTGCCAGCAGTTTGCCTGGCACTGCGGCCAGCGACGATGCCATCAGCCACTTTGCTAATCCGTTAGATCCCGATTTACCCCCCCCTTGGCATTTGTGTGGTGTCAGGCATTACCACGTCTGAACGCGCGGCCACCAGGTAAAAATCGCTTGCTTACCCAATCTCTAGCGGGCTCTTGGGGGAGCAGTGTGTGATGAGAGAGCTAGCCAGCTAAGCAATGGCTGGCTCAGAAATGTGGGTGTCCCAGGTTTCGATCTAATGCTGGTGGATTGGACAGGTCGCGCGATAAGAGCTGACAAGCGGGGTTATATTCCTGCTCACCTGGCTCCCATTCTGGCGCGATTGGGCCTTGATGGTGCCCGTTGGTTGAAACAAGTGACACTGTTCAGGCGTCAGGGCATCAGAGTGGTGGGTGACAGGGAGCATTGCCAGCAGTTTGCGCAGCACTGTGGTCAGCAACGATGTCACCAGCCACCTTGTTAATCCGTTAGATCCCGTTTTACCCCCTTGGCATTTTTTTGGTGTCAGGTATTACCACGTCTGAACACGCGGCCCGCCAAGTAAAAATCGCTTGCTCACCCGATCTCTAGCGGGTTCTTGGGGGGAGCTGTGTGTGATGAGAGAGATAGCCAGCTAAGCAATGGCTGGCTCAGAAAGGTGGGTGTCCCAGGTTTTTGTTACTACCATGTGGTCAGCCGCTGCGTGCGGCGAGCGTTTCTGTGCGGGGAAGATGCCCATTCTGGTCAGAGTTACGAGCATCGTCGTCAATGGGTGGTCGACAAGTTGGGTCAACTGTCGCGACTGTTTGCCATCGGTATTTGCGCTTATGCGGTGATGAGCAACCACTATCACCTGGTGCTCAAAGTGGAGCCCGACACCGCAGCAAGTTGGAGTGAGCGGGAGGTGGCCGAACGTTGGGCGGCACTGTTCCAGTGGCCGCTGTTGGTGCGGCGCTGGTATCAGGGCGAATCCCTGATTGAGCCCGAACGGACTGTGGTGCAACAACTGATAGGGCAGTGGCGGGAGCGGCTTTATTCCATCAGCTGGTTTGTGCGGCTGCTCAATGAAAACCTGGCACGGCAGGCGAATCGGGAAGATGGCTGCAAGGGCCATTTCTGGGAAGGGCGCTTCAAGAGTCAGGCTCTGCTCACCGAATCAGCCCTGCTGGCCTGCATGGCCTACGTTGATCTCAACCCGATACGGGCGGCATTGGCGGACCGACCTGAGGAGAGCGATTACACCAGCATCAAGCAACGCTTTGAGGGAGAGCAACCAGACGCGCCATTGCCACCTTTGTTGCTGCCATTCGCAAGCCAAGCCCAACCGGAGGGCCTGCCTTATGCCTTTACCGATTATCTAATGCTGGTGGATTGGACAGGTCGCGCTATAAGAGCTGACAAGCGGGGTTATATTCCTGCTCACCTGGCTCCCATTCTGGCGCGATTGGGCCTTGATGGTGCCCGTTGGTTGAAACAAGTGACACTGTTCAGGCGCCAGGGCATCAGAGTGGTGGGTGACAAAGACCACTGTCAGCAGTTTGCGCAGCACTGTGGTCAGCAACGATGTCACCAGCCGCCTGTTTGAATCACTGCTCCCGCTTAATATCAAACCCCGGCATGTCATCCGATGCCGAGCATAGCGTTGTCTGAATAAGGATTTTTCGCGCCAGAGCGACCTGATTGTCGTTTCTGACCCTGGCTCCTCGTCCCTCCATTCATCACCATGGCGATAACCGACCTGGTTATGACTTACTGATAAAGGTGGGTGTCCCAGATTTTGCTTTCTGAACACGCGGCCCGCCACGTGAAAATCGCTTGCTTGTCCGTTCTCTAGCTGGTTCTTGAAGGAGCTGTGTGTGATGAGAGAGATAGCCAGCCAGGTAATGGCTGGCTCAAAAAGGTGGGTGTCCCAGGTTTCACCAAGTAAAAATCGCTTGCTTACCCGATCTCTAGCGGGTTCTTGGAGGAGCAGTGTGTGATGAGAGAGCTAGCCAGCCGAGTAATGGCTGGCACAGAAAGGTGGGTGTCCTAGATTTTCTCGTTGTAGTGACAAACTCTAGAGATGTTTTTAATCTGTCCCATAGTTTAATTCTATTTTCTTTTGATCTTGTTCTAAATGAGAGTATGGCCGGGCCAATTATCTTCCAATCATCACTTATCCATTCAGTGTTTGCATTTAAAAATCTTGAAACGTAGTGCCCAAATACAAATTCATTAATAAATTCTATTTTAGTTGGATTTCTTGAGCTTCTATCGAAGAAAGCATGGCTAGCGAGTTTATTTGATATAGCATCAGAAGTAGGTCTTTCGGTGGCAGCATATGTATCAATGCATTCATCTATTAGATCTTCACCCTCTATTTTGATGAGTTCAACAATATAGCTTCTTTCTTCGGCACGATAGTCATTTAATATCATGTCAGATGCTACTATATCTATTATCTCATTTTGTTTTGAGGCTGGCATTTTAAGGTCTTGTCTGTATTGCTCTCTATCAAGTATAAATCCAAAATAGTTATCAACCAAACTCTCTGGGCTGGAAAAAATATCCTGCAATCGTTCAGTGGATATATATCTGAGGAATGAAAGCATTACTGGGTTAGCAATAGAATCGATTTCTACGTTAGCTTTCTGTAACATTTCATATCTTTCTTTATTTAGCCAGTCTGTAACCAATGGTTCATTGATTTGTATCTTGACTAATTGAAAGTTAGCATTGTTTTTTTCTGCCCAAGTATGGAAGTCATCACCATCAAAGAGCATCGTTCTCCTGGTTGTTAATATTATTTTTGCGGTGCCATGTAAAAAATCACCAATAGTTTCAAGCATAGGTTCTTTGTTTACGAAGTCACTTTCATTTTTATTGTCATCTTTTAGTAGTTCATCGAAGCCATCTAGGATGGTTATTATTTTACCATTTTCTATTTCACTTTTAACCAGACCGGATGTTAAGCCTAAAAATGATTTATCAATTTCATCCAAGAGAATATGTTTAAATATTCTAGCTTGTCGATTTTTTGATAGTTCAGCAAGTAATGGTATTCTTTCTGAAATTTTATTTATCTGCGATGCCAACTCATAAGCGGAACTGGTTTTACCAAAGCCAGCCGCAGCTTCCACTACGAAAAGTATTGGTTTTGGTATGTTAAGTCTTGATAATATTTCATGTGGTATGTCTGATACACCAATATTTCCATCAATAATGTATGGCGCTTTTAAATATTCATATGCGTGTGTATCGCTATACTTCTCGCTTATTGATTTTGTGTATGATTGATAATCATATGTTATCTTTTCTCGATAGTCTGATACATGAAAGAAACTGTTGAAAAGTCGCTCATTTGTTGCAGAATGTTTTTCTATAACTAAAGTGTTATATCCCATTTTTTTCAGTTCAGATTCAAAGGCATTCGTGTTTGATTCGGTCTTTAATTTTATTATCTCAACGTTTCTAAAAGGCCCAGAGGTATAGAGAAATGATAAAAAACCATTTTTTATATCATGTTTAAATTCTTTGTATCCATATTTAAGATACTCATTATTTATCCTGTCAATATCTTTCATTAATAATCCTTGGTCATGTTTTTAGGCCAATGTGGTGCTAGGTTGTCTAATTGTTTAGAGGGGGCTGGTCATTGTGTTACTTTATATGCCTACAAGTAATGAGGTAAATGTCATTTATATCATTAAGTTAGTGGTTAATTATTTGATTGATGGAAGTGTATAAATTTTATTATTACAGAACTCATTTTTCGTCTGCTGGGCTTTTCTTCACTTCGTTGAGCACCAACCTATGTCCCAATGCCCCTGAGGATGGCAGACAAAATCCACGCTACCGCCCCTGGATTACAGCTTCCAATGCGCTCCATCGACCAGCGGGCGGGGCCCGGATGGTGCTGTAGGCGCCGAATGACCAGCATATCCTCAAGCCTCATACGCAAACCAGTCAGAAAGTGACGCAACTATCAGGATGATCTGCGTTTTTTGCGCCAGCTCAACAATTACAGTTTTGGGTATGGCAGAGGGGCGTGCCGTGGGTTTCCGTCAACTAGCCAAATGACTGCCAATAAAAATCCCCCTAGATGGGGGATTTTTATTGCTCGGGTTGGGCTCCTGCTCTCCTGTCGGGCCAGGGCGTTACCCGTTTGCCCATGACAGCGCCATCAGGCCCCGGTTTCGGGCGGGGTATGTTCGGGGGCGCCGCTCAGCAGATCCTGCCCCTGGTCCTGGCTCAGCACCAGATAGCGCTCGTACTGGCGCAGCACATCGGCGCTCAGCTCGTCCCGGGTCAGGTACTGGATGTCGTAACCGGCGCGGCCGTCGGCGAAGAAGGTGATGGGCTCGAAGATGCGGGCCTCGGGATCGTGGTTGTGGGTCGCCTCCAGGGGGTTGAAGGCGGGGGCGGGGCGGGCCTCGATGCGCACCCCGTAGCAGAAGTCCCGTCGTCCCTCCTGAGGCACCAGCAGGTGGCACTGATCCGCATCCTGCTCGACCCGGCTGGTGAGCCCGCGGGCCTCGAACTCCCGGCACAGGGCGGTCAGGGCGGGCAGGGCTGTCTCCTGCAGGAAGCTGCGGGTATCCTCCTCGGTGGAGGGGCTCAGCAGGTGATCCATGCGGGTGCGCCACTGCTTGCCGTTCCAGAAATCGGTGGCGGGGGAGAGGCGCCTGGCCGAGTGCTCCTTGTCCGCGATGAGGCCGCGCACCAGACCGAGGCAGAGCAGCACCATGATGAAGGCGAACGGCAGGGCGGCGATGAGCGTCATGGATTGCAGCGCCGCCAGCCCCCCCGTGCTCATCAGGGTGCCCGCGGTGACACCGAGCAGCAGGGCCCAGAACAGGCGCTGCCAGATGGGGGAGCCCTCCTTGCCCTGGGTGGCGATGTTGTCGATGACGAAGGCCCCCGAGTCGGCGGAGGTGACGAAGAAGACGCTGATGAGGATCACCGCCAGCGCCGAGGTGATGTCGGCCCCCGGCAAGAGGTCAAAGAAGTTGAACAGCAGGGTGTCTATGTTGCCGACCGAGTCGATCAGGGTCTGGCCCCCTTCCTGCTGGCTGGCCCAGATGGCCGCGTTGCCGAACACCGTCATCCACAGCAGGTTGAAGGCGGTGGGCACGAACAAGACGCCCAGGATGAACTCGCGCAGGGTGCGCCCGCGGGAGATGCGGGCGATGAAGAGGCCGACGAAGGGGGACCAGGAGATCCACCAGGCCCAGTAGAGCAGGGTCCAGTTGCCAAACCAGCCCGCCTGGCGGGTCTCGCTGTAGGTGAAGGTGCGGAAGGTGAGCTGGCTCAAGGAGGAGACATAGTTGCCTATGTTCTCGGACAGGGCCCCCAGCAGGTACTGGGTGGGGCCGGCCACCAGCACGAACAGCAGCAGCACTATGGCGAGGAAGAGGTTCAGCTCGGAGAGGCGCTTGACCCCCTTGTCGAGCCCGGTGACCGCCGACAGACCGGCCAGGGCGATGACGACCCCGATGAGGCCAAAGCGGAACAGCTCCCCCGAGGTGTCCATGCCGGTGAGCCGGGTGATCCCCGCCGACAGTTGCAAGACCCCGTAACCTAGGGTGGTGGCGATGCCGAAGATGGTGCCCACCAGGGCGAAGACGTCCACCGCGTGGCCGAGCGGGCCGTGGATCTTCTCCTTGAAGATGGGGTAGAGGCCCGAGCGTATGGTCAGGGGCAGGTTGTAGCGAAAGCCGAAGTAGGCCAGCACCAGACCGACGATGGCGTAGATGGCCCAGGCGTGAAAGCCCCAGTGGAAGAAGGTGGTGACCATGGCCTCGCGGGCGGCAACCGGGGTCAGGGGGGTCGCCTGGGGCGGGGAGACGAAGTGGGTCATGGGCTCGCCCACCCCGAAATACATGAGCCCTATGCCCATGCCGGCGGCAAACAGCATGGCGAGCCAGGAGGTGAAGCTGAACTCGGGCCTGGCGTCGTCCGGCCCGAGCCGGATGTTGCCGTAGCTGCTGAAGGCCAGCACCAGCAGCAGGATCAGGAACATGCCGACCACCAGCACATAGAACCAGCTGAAGTGATCGGCTATCCAGCTCTGGCCGCTGCCGAAGAAGCGGGCGGCCGCCTCCGGCGCCAGGGAGCAGACGGCCAGCAGCCCGAGGATGAAGAGCAGACCCGGGATGAAGATGGGCAGTGACAGTGTGCATCTGGGGGGGCGAGGAGCGTTCATGGGGCACCTTTGGGTAGAGGGACTCAAGACACTATAGGGCCATTGTTCACAAAAGAGACTAAAAGAGCGGGCATTCTGGTCACGCTCCCCCAGGTGCGCCCGCTCCCGCCTCTGGCGGAACACAGGGGGCGGCTTGGTTGTCTTCAAACGGGGCGACTATAGTGCAACCTGAAAGGAGAGGGGCGCTGAGCCTTGTCCCTTTGTCGCCAGAATCACAGTCAAATCAACAACGAGGGTTTGCCAGATGAAATTCATTGCCATCCTGATGACGGTATTTTTGTTCGGTATGGGGACGGCCCACAGCGCGGCACAGCAGGAGTGCGAGGCGCAGGCCGCGGTGAAGAAGCTGGCGGGCGCCGCCAAGACCAACTTTGTGGGCAAGTGCGTCAAGGATGCCTCGGCCAGCACCAAGGCGAGCCAGTGCGAGAAGGCGGCCGCCGACAAGAAGCTGGCCGGAGCGGCCAAGAACAGCTTTATCCAGAAGTGCGTGAAGACGGACGCCGCCACCGACAAGACGGCCCAGTGCGAGAAGGCAGCCGCCGACAAGAAGCTCGCCGGGGCGGCCAAGAACAGCTTCGTGCAAAAGTGTGTCAAGACCACCTGAGCCCGGGGGCAAGGGGTGAGCGAGCGCCTCGGGAAGGCGCTCGTCTGGGAAAAGAGAGGGGCCATGTGCCCCTCTCTTGTTGTGGTGGCTGTGCGGTGGCGGAGCAAGGTGGGCGTTATCCCGGCGTCCTTGGCAAGGGCGGCGCAAGGCCCCTTGATAAGGGATGGCCGGGCCGCCGCATATCCCCCATTTTTTGATTAAATTTATATCCATTAAAAACAATATGTTATTGGTGTTTTGTTGGCTTTTTTTCAGGTTTTTTTCAGGTTTTTTTCAATTTTGGGGAAATCTTTTCTCCCCTCGTCCGGTTCTATTGGACGTAACCGGATGAGATGCGCCGGAGACACCACTCACGACAATAAGGAATATGGACATGAACGTGAAAAAGAGTACTGCCATTGCCTCTGCCATGACGGGTCTGCTGGCCCTGGGTGCCCAGTTCATCGCCGCGCCAGTCATGGCGGCGGACGACAAGGAGAAGTGCTACGGCGTGGTCAAGGCGGGCAAGAACGATTGCGCCACCAAGGGCGGCTCCTGCGCCGGTACCGCCAAGATGGATGCCCAGGGGGATGCCTTCGTGGTGGTGCCCAAGGGCCTGTGCGAGAAGCTCGCTGGCGGGTCGCTGCAACCCAAGTAAGCACTGTGCCATGGTGTGGCGCCCGCCACATCATGGCCCTCATCTTTTGAGAGAGCCCCGCCATGAACCCCTTGATCGGTATAGGTTTACGCCCCCCCCACTATGACGAGATCCGCCAGACCCTGCCCGGGGTAGGCTGGCTCGAGGTGCACAGCGAAAACTACTTCGAGCGCCACGGCAAGGGCTTCGAGGTGCTGGCCGAGCTCGCCGGGCACTACCCTGTCAGCCTGCACGGGGTCGGCATGTCGCTTGGCTCCGCCGACCCGCTCGACCCTGCGCACCTGCGCCAGCTGGCGGCCCTGGTGGCGGCCATCTCGCCGGTGCGGGTCTCCGAGCACCTGAGCTGGGGCAGCATAGGCGGGCGCTATTTCAACGATCTGCTGCCCATGCCCTACACCCGCGAGGCCCTCTCGCACATGAGCGACAAGATAGAGCGGGTGCAGCAGGCCCTGGGCCGGCAACTGCTCATCGAGAATCCCTCCTCCTACCTGCAACTGCCCGGGGAGATGGGGGAGGCTGAATTTCTGGCGGAGCTGGCGCGGCGCAGCGGCTGCGGCGTCCTGCTCGATCTCAACAACCTTTATGTCAGCAGCGTCAATCACGGCTTGGATTGTGCCGACTACCTGGCCACCATCGAGCTCGGGACGGTCGGGGAGATCCACCTGGCCGGGTTTACCGACAAGGAGTTGCCCCAGGGGCACCTCTATATCGACACCCACAGCGCCCCTGTGGCCGAGCCGGTGTGGGCGCTCTATCGGCAAGTCTGCGGGCTTAGCGCCATCCCCACCCTGATCGAGTGGGATCTGGAGATACCCCCCTTGCCTGTGCTGCTGGAAGAGGCCGGACGCGCCGACGCCATACTGAGCGCGGCGCAGCTAACCTCCCGGGAGGCCGCCCATGTCTGAGCTGGCCTCCCTGCAAAGCTGCTTTGCGAGCGGTCTGCTCGGGGAGGATGACGCCATCCTCGCGCGCATCCAGCCGGGGCGCTTTGCCCCCGAGGCCCTGCTGCAGATCTATCGCAACAACTTCATCCTCGGCCTCACCGAGGTGCTCGCCAGCAGCTATCCCGCGGTACGCGCCATGGTGGGGGAGACCTTCTTTGAGGCGGCGGCGCGAGGGTTAGTGCTGGCCGAGCCCCTGGAGGAGGGGAGCGTCATGGACTACGGGGAGGGTTTTGGCGCCTGGCTCGAAGGCTTGCCCACCACCCGGGCTCTGCCCTGGCTCGGGGAGCTGGCCCGCTTCGAGTGGCAGCTGGAGCGCGCCGCCCTGCTGGCGCCAGAGTCCAGGCGCTGGCCCGCCGAGCGGCTCGCCGCCCTTGCCCCGACCCAGTGGGATCGACTGGTGCTGCATCCCGCCTGCGATCTGCTGCTGCTCGAGAGCCGCCATCCGGTGCTGGCGCTCTGGCAGATGGCCCTGCACGGCGGGGAGACGGTCAGCGAGCTGGATGCCCCCTGCTGGCTGGCCCTGAAAAAACGCCCCGGCCACAGGGTCGAGCCCATCCCCCTGGATGCCGCCGCCTGGCGCCTGCTGCAGGGCTGCCAGCAGGGCAGGCCGCTGGCCAGCCTGCTGGCCCGGGAGCCGGCCATGGCCGAGCACCTGACCCACCTCATCACCCTCGATCTGCTGGTCGATCTGGAGCTTGCCCCATGACAACACAGACTCTCACCAAGCCGCTTGGCCTCTTTGCCGAGCGCATCCTGCCCTGGTGCAGCGGCGCCCTGCTGCTACTGGCCAGGCTCTGGGTCGCCGCCGTCTTCCTGCGATCCGGCTGGCTCAAGTTCACGGCCTGGGACTCCACCCTCTACCTGTTCGAGTTCGAGTATCAGGTGCCCCTGCTGCCCTGGCAGTGGGCGGCCTACGCGGGCACCGCGACCGAGCTGCTGCTGCCGCTCTTCCTGCTGGCGGGGCTCTTCACCCGTCCGGTCGCCTTGCTGCTGTTTGGCTTCAACGCCATGGCGGTCATCTCCTATCCCACCCTGTGGGCGGGGGGCTTTCACGATCACCAGCTGTGGGGCTGGATGCTGCTGACCCTGGCGGTGTGGGGGGCTGGCCCCCTGTCGCTGGACAGCTGGCGCCTTGCAAAGGGGCGCAGCGGCCATTAACGTGGCTGCCAGATGAAGGGGCCTGCGGGCCCCTTCCTGTCATGTCACCCAAGGAGAGACAGATGATGGTTCGCGAGGCCCTGGCCGCCGACATTCCCGCCCTGGTGCATCTTCGCATGGCGCTCTTTTGCGAGGTGGGGGAGCTTGCCCGGCCCGATGAGGACCCCGCCCTCTGGCAGGCGACGCTGGCCTATTTCACCCGGGCGCAGGAAGAGGGCAGCGCCCGCTCCTGGCTGGTGGAGGTCGACGGGGAAGCGGTGGCGTGCGGCACCCTGGCGCTCTTCGTGCGGCCCCCCTATCCGGGCAACCTGGCGGGGCGCGAGGCCTATCTGCTCAACATGTATACCCGGCCGGCCTGGCGCAAGCGGGGCATGGCGAGCGTCCTGCTCGATGCCATGGCGGCCCATGCCCGGGAACAGCGACTGGGCAAGCTGTGGCTGCACGCCAGCGAGCAGAGGCGTCCGCTCTACGAGCGGCTCGGTTTTGTTTCCAACCCGGCCTGCCTGGAGTGGTGTCCGGCGCCCTGAGCGAGGCGCAGTGATCCTGAGTCGATTCTTTTACGTACTGGCGCTCTTGGCGGCGGCGTTGCTTTTCTCTACACTGCGCGCCCCGTGGTCCAAGGTCATCTGACCACTCATCTTGAGACTCGCGGGGCCGATACAGTCAGTGGGGGAGGCTGTGGTGCCGATCCGGATCGTCAACGAGGTAGGAGTGTCATGTTCAATCACAAACTCAAGGCGCAGTTGCAGGCCTGTCAAGCCCGGCTCGAGGAAGAGCAGGGCTTCGCCCAGGCGATCAAGGGCAGTGCCGCGACCATCATCTTCAGTCCGGACGGGGAGATCCTGGAGGTCAGCGAGCCCTTCCTGAGCCTGATGGGATATGGCGCGGGCGAGCTGCAGGGGCGCCACCACCGCCTGCTCTGCCCCGAGGGCTGGACCGGCTCCACCGACTATCAGCAGTTCTGGCGCCGCCTCGCCCAGGGGGAGTCGCAGTCCGGCACCTTCGAGCGGGTGAACAGGCAGGGGGAGACCCGCTGGCTGGAGGCGAGCTATTTCCCGGTGAAGACCCAGGGCAGGGTGACCCGGGTGGTGAAGCTGGCCAGCGATGTGACGGCCCGGCATCAGCGGCTGCAACATCTGGAGGCGCTCTCCCAGGCGCTGGACCGCTCCCGGGCCATGATAGAGTTCACCCCGAGCGGCGAGATCATCGACGCCAACGCCAACTTCCTGGACACCATGAGCTATCGCCTGAACGAGATTGCGGGCAAGCATCACAGGATCTTCTGCGATGAGGCCTTCCTGCGCGAGCAGCCCAGATTCTGGGAGGAGCTGGCCCGTGGCCAGTTCAAGTCCGGTCTCTTCATGCGCCACAACAGCCGGGGGGATGCCGTCTGGCTGGAGGCCACCTACAACCCGATCCGGGATCAGAGCGGCAAGGTGGTGAAGGTCGTCAAGTTCGCCAGCGACATCACGGCCCGCATCGAGCAGAACCACGCCACCCGGGAAGCGGCCCGCCTCGCCCACAGCACGGCGCAGGAGACCCTCTGCAGCGCCGAGGCCGGGGCCGAGCTGCTGCGCGCCGTGGTCGATACCTCTTCCCTCATCGCCGCCCAGGTGGATCAGGCCATCGCCCTCGTCGGCCAGCTCAACGAGCAGTCCAGGAGCATAGAGGCCATCGTCTCGACCATCAGCGCCATCGCCGATCAGACCAATTTGCTGGCTCTGAACGCCGCCATCGAGGCGGCGCGGGCGGGGGAGCAGGGACGGGGTTTTGCCGTGGTGGCCGACGAGGTACGCCAGCTGGCGGCCCGCACCTCCCTTTCCACCGCCGAGATAGCCAAGGTGGTGCAGAAGAACCGCGAGCTGACCGCCAGGGTGACCGACGACATGGCCGGGGTGGCGGGCAGCGCCGAACTCGGCAAGCAGCAAATCAGCGAGGTGGACAAGCTGATGAACGACATCCACCAGGAGGCGAGCCGGGTCTCCCAGACGGTCTCGGCACTCTCCATCTGAGCCACCTGCGGTTGCGACACCCTCTGGCGAGATCGCCAAAAGAGTGAGCGAACGAGCCACCAAGCTGAACCCTGGCTGTACCACCCCGGCCTTGTGAATTGTGGCGCCCCGCCCCCTTGTTTAGGCTGCCGCCTCATTTTTCATTGAGCGGGTAGAGAACAATGGCAGTACGACAGAAAGGCAGGGCCCTGGCCCTGCTGCTGGGGACGGTGGCGAGCATGGGGCTCGGCGGTTGCATGGGGCAGATGGGGCTCTCCTCCATGGTGACCAAGGGCAACCTCAGCGTGGTGGACAATCGCTACGGCCGTGCCGGTGTCTTCGTCCTGCTCTCCCCCGTCTATGGCCTGGCGGCGACGGCGGATCTGTTCGTGTTCAACACCATCGAATTCTGGTCTGGCAAGAACCCCATCACCGGCAAGTCCCCGGCCCTGGTGGATCACAAGGCCGATGCGGTGATCAAGGTCAACCAGCATCTGGACCCGGCCCTCAACAAGGTGCCGCTCGCCATGCTGCCGCAAGGGGTGCGCGAGGTGAAGGTGAGCTACCCGGACGAGCGCACGGCCCAGATGGAGATCCACTACATCGACGGCCATCGCGACATGATGCGCGGGGAGATGCGCGGCGAGCTGCTGGACATCTACCTGGACGACAAGCTGGTCTCGACCCTGACCCGCAAGCAGCTGGACGAAAAGGCAGGTGCAGGCAAGGTGGAGGTGTAACTTCTTCAGAAAGCCGATCTTTTTCCATCTGAAAAGGGTATAAACAAGCGGCTGGCAAGATCGCCATTATGTCTAAGGGAGAGCAGGCTATGGCGGTGACAGGATTGCGGTTGGCTGAATTGATTGGTTCCCTCAGTCATGCCCTGGACATGACCGAGGGTCAACCACGAGGACACTGCATCCGCTGCTGCTGGATAGGTGCCCGTCTGGGGGAGCGGCTGGGACTGGATGCCCGGCAGCGCCACGACCTCTATTACACCCTGCTGCTCAAGGATCTGGGGTGCAGCAGCAATGCCGCCCGCATCTGCGAGCTCTATCTCACCGACGATCTTCACTTCAAGCGCGACTTCAAGCTGGTGGATGGCTCCCTCTCCGAGGTGGTCAACTTCGTGCTGGGTCACACCGGCTTGCAGGCGGATCTGCTCGGCCGTTTTCGCAGCCTGTTCCACATCTTTCGCAACGGCGATCAGATAGCCAACGAGCTTATCCAGACCCGCTGTCACCGGGGGGCGGACATCGCTCGCCAGCTGCGCTTCAGTGACGAGGTGGCCAACGGCATCCTCTCCCTCGATGAGCACTGGAATGGCAAGGGGCGGCCGCTGCAGCTGGCGGGGGAGGCGATCCCGCTCTTCTCCCGCATTGCCCTGCTCTGTCAGGTGGTGGATGTGTTTCATGCCGCCGCAGGGCCGGATGCGGCGCAGAGGGAGCTGCGCGAGCGCAGCGGCAGCTGGTTTGATCCCGCCCTGGTCGCTGAGTTTGAGGCGCTGGCCGACGAGGCGTTCTGGCAGGGGCTGATGGATCCCAGGCTGACCGAGTGGGTCTTCGACCACCCGGCAGGTCAGGGGGAGGTGGCGCTCAATGAGGATTATCTGGACGAAATCGCCGCGGCCTTCGGTCAGGTGGTGGACTCCAAGAGCCCCTATACCGCGGGTCACAGTGGCAGGGTGGCACTCTACACCGATATTCTCGCCGCCCAGATGGGCTTGTCTGCATCGAGACGGCGCTGGCTCAAGCGGGGGGCCCTGCTTCACGACGTGGGCAAGCTCGGGGTGAGCAACGCCATCCTCGACAAGCCGGGCAAGCTCGATGGGCAGGAGTGGGCGGCGGTGCAGCTGCATGCCGCCTATACCGAGGAGATCCTGAGCCGCATCGGCGCCTTCGAGGAGCTGGCCCAGGTGGCCGGTGCCCACCATGAGCGGCTGGACGGCAAGGGCTACCCCAAGGGACTCAAGGGGGCGGAGATCTCCCTTGAGACGCGCATCATCACCACAGCCGACATCTTCGATGCCATCACCGCCAAGCGCCCCTACCGGGACGCCATCCCTGTGCCCCAGGCGCTGGAGATGATGGCCGAGCATCTGGGCAGCGCCATCGATCCCGACTGTTTCGCCGCCCTTCAGGCGGGGATCCGGGACTTCTCCCTCTACCTCACCCCGGAACAGCCCCTGGCACAGGCCGGTTAAAGCCGACGGCGCCGTCATGGCCCGAGGGGCCGGAGACCAAAGACAGAACGCCCCGCATTGCGGGGCGTTCTGTTAGCCCGCCTTGCTGCCCTGACTGCGGGGCGGGTTCATCACCAGTCCCAGCAGGCGGTGGAGGTGGGCTATCTGTTCGGTGAGCTGCAGGTTGAGCCAGAGGTAGCCGCTGATGGTGGCCTCGTCGTCGGCCCCAGGGCGCACCTCGGCCTGCACCTCGGCTGCGGCCGCCTGCAATCGGGCGATGGCCTGCTCGGCGGCGCTGCTGTCGCCGCTCTTGAGCATGAGGGCGAGCTGGATGATCACCGCCTCCGTGGCCTGCTGGCAGGCACGCAGGCCGGGGTGGCTCTGCATCAGGAAGTGGCTCTGGCGATCGCGCCAGTAGGTGTTGGCCAGCATCTCCAGGGTGCAGAAGGTGTTGCGCATCGTGGTCTGGACGGCCTCGAACAGGGTGCTGTTGAGACGGGTCTCCTTGACGGCGGGCGCCAGCAGGGGGCGCAGGCTGACTATCTTGGTGAGCAGGCGGGCGTGGCTTTGGGCCAGCCTGGGTCGCTCCAGGATATTGGGGGAGAGGTGGGTGTGATAGATCCGTTGCGCCTGTTGCAGGCTGTCGTGCATCTGCAGCCGCCAGTGGGTATAGGCCCGCTGGGGGTAGATGCTGCAAAACAGCAGGGCCAGCATGGATCCCAGGATGACGTCGCCGCTGCGCCAGAGCGCCGTCTCTATGTCTCCCGGCACTCCGCCGACTATGACCCCCAGGGTGATGCCGATGAGCAGCCCAACATAGGGGCGCTTGCCGAGCGCCAGGTAGCCGCACAGGAACATGATGGCGCTGCACCAGACCAGCATCAGCGGCAGGGAGTAGAGCTCCAGATAGAGGGCCACCACCCCGCAGGCGGCGCCGAAGATGGTGCCGACCACCCGTTGCAGCGCCCGGGAGAGCACGTTGCCCCAGAACGAGATGGGGCCCATCACCACCACCAGGGTGATGAGGGGCCAGGTGCTCTCCGGCAGCTTGAGCTCCCGGGTCAGCAGGAAGGTGAGGGTGAAGGCCAGGGCGATGCGCAGGCCGTGGACCAGGCGGTAGCGACCATAGATCAGCAGATCGAATCGGGAGAGCGGCGTGTTCAGGCGCAAGGGAGTCGTCTCATGTCAGGTTGATCATCTCGTGTTGCCGTGCCGGCTGACGCTCGCCATCAGGGCAAGAGGCGGATCCGGACCCGTTCACCCTGGGTGATGGCCGATCGGGCAGGGCACTCGATCACACAGTTGGCCGGGGGCAGGGCAGAAGGCATGAAAGCACTTGCCGGACGCACCTGCAAGCAGCCGTTGGCATCCTGGCTGAGATGGCCGGGCAGGCAAGCCTCCCCCGCCGGATTGGGCATGGCCTCCAGGGCCAGGGCGAGCAGCTGCAGCGGCGGCAAGGTGGGCTGGCTGCTGGCATCCCGGGGCAGCCGGGCGCAGATGAAGTCGGCGATGGCGTCCAGAGCCTCGAAACGAAACTGGGGCAGGGTCGTTGCCTCGGGCGCATCGCTGATGAGCGCCACTATGTCCGGGTCCTCCGGGAACAGCAGGGGCCTGCCGAGGGCGCGGCGATGGAGCTCTATCTTGGGAAAATGGCGATGTTTGAACCCCTCGACCAGCAGCAGATCGAGCTGCGCCCAGTCGAAGCGGGCCAGCAGCGCCTCCAGGGAGGGCTCTTGCTCCGGGGTCTCGCAGATCAGGGCGTGGCGCAGGGAGGAGGCCGCCATCACCTGGCGGGCACCGGCCTGGCGCAGGCGATGGCTGTCCTTGCCCGGCTTGTCCATGTCGAAGTGGTGATGGGTATGCTTGAGCACCCCGAGCCGCAGGCCGCGCTGGCCGAGCAGGGGAATGAGGCGCTCCAGCAGGGTGGTCTTGCCGGTGCCGCTCCAGGCGACGAAGCCGAGCAGGGGTGGGGCGCTCATGGTCGCACGCCCCCCGCCAGCGGCTCCTGATGCGGCAGGCTCGCCTCGTAGGCGGCGAGCTCGGCCGGGCTGTTGAGGTTGACGAAGGCATCGGGCTGGTCGGCAAAGGGCACCACCGTCATCCGGTGGCGGGCAAACCAGGCCCCGGTCTTGCGCTCTCCCTCTGCCAGGGCCAGTTGCAGTGAAGGGAGCAGGGCGCGATGGAGCAGGGCGACCACGGGTTGCAGATGCTGGCCGTCGTGGGCCACCACCAGCTCGCTCTGCGCCGTCATGGCGGCGCGAAAGCGGGCCATCAGATCCCGGGGCAGGGCGGGGCCGTCGCAGGGCACGAACAGCACCCAGTCGTGGCGGGCGGCGGCCAGGCCAGCCTGCATGCCCGCCAGCGGCCCCTGGAAGTCGGCCTGCGCGTCGCCGACGACGGGGGCCAGCGCCCGGTAGCGATCCTCGCTGCGGTTGGCGTTGATCAGCACCTCGTCCACCTGGGGGCGCAGACGCTCCAGCACATGGACTATCAGGGGCTTGCCCGCCAGGGGCACCCAGCCCTTGTCGTCGCCCCCCATGCGGGTGGCACGGCCGCCGGCCAGGATCACGGCGGAGACGGGGAAGGGGAGGTCGCTGCGGCTCATGGGGCTCCAGGGGTCTGTGAGGTGATATGCCGCGTGTTCAGCGTCTGCTCTGGCAAAGGCGCTGGCGGCATCGAATGTCTGCCGATCTTGCGCCAAGCGCCCCGCCGGGGCAAGCCCGGCGGCCATGAGTCCGGCAGGAGAGGGGGCTTTGGCCGCAGGGTATGCCCAAGCTCACAAAACCGAATCCCCAAACGTCATATGATCCCTGCAATCTGAGTCTTGCTCTCCTGCCGAATGGCAACTTCATGTAAATCAAAGAGAATGACTATGGCTACCGGACAATATCTGCTGTGGAAAGACGCACAGGGAGAGGACTTTCGCCCCGTTGCACTGACAGGCACCGATCTGCTCAACGATCGCAATCTCAACAAGGGCACCGCCTTCACCGAACAGGAGCGGGCCGACTTCGAGCTCGACGGCCTCTTGCCGCCCCAGGTGCAGACCTTCGAGGCCCAGCTGGATCGGGTCTATCAGGGCTTCCTGAGCGCCTGCAGTGACATCGAGAAGTACCAGAACCTGCGGGCCCTGCAGGATCGCAACGAGACCCTGTTCTACGCCCTGCTGTCGCGCCACGTGGAGGAGATGACTCCCTACATCTATACCCCGACCGTGGGCAAGGCGTGCCAGGAGTTCAGCCACCGCTTCCAGAAGCCCCGTGGCCTCTACATCACCCCGAAGAATGTCGATGACATGGGCTCCCTCGCACGGCACATGGACGCCAAGGCGGTGCGCATCATAGTCGTCACCGACAGCCAGGGGATCCTCGGCATCGGCGATCAGGGGGTGGGGGGCATGGGCATCCCCATCGGCAAGCTCTCCCTCTATACCCTGGGGGCCGGCATCCACCCCGCCTGCTGTCTGCCCATAGCGCTGGATGTGGGCACCGACAACCAGGCGCTGCTGGACGACCCCATGTACCTGGGTCAGCCCCATCGCCGCATTCGCGGCAAGGAGTACGACGACTTCATCGACAAGTTCGTGGCCGGGGTCAAGCGCCACTTCCCGAACGCCGTGTTGCAGTGGGAGGACTTCAGCAAGTCCAACGCCTTCAACAACCTCTCCCGCTACCAGCAGACGCTGCCCTCGTTCAACGACGACATCCAGGGCACAGGGGCCGTGGTGCTGGCGGGCATCATAGGCGCCGTCAAGTCCAAGGGGGAGACCCTGGGCCAGCAGCACTACCTGGTCTATGGGGCCGGGGCCGGCGGAGTCGGGGTGGCGGATCAGATCTGCGCGGGGATGATCCGCGAGGGGCTGGACCCGCAGGCGGCGCGGGATCGCATCTACATTCTGGATACCCAGGGGCTGGTGTGCGACAACCGCGAGGGGCTGGATGAATACAAGCGCCGCTACGCCAAGCCGGGCCTGCTGCTGGCCCAGTGGGATCTGCAGGGCAAGGCGGGGCTGACCGAGGTGCTGCGCCACGTGCCCATCAGCGTGCTGCTCGGCACCAGCGGGGCCGGTGGCGCCTTCCAGGAGGAGCATATCCAGCTGATGCTGGCCCACTGCGAGCGCCCCATGGTGTTCCCCCTCTCCAACCCCACCGCCAACTGCGAGGCGCTGCCGGAAGACATCTTCCGCTGGAGCCAGGGCCGCGCCATCGTCGCCACCGGCAGCCCGTTCAAGGACGTGCACCATGAGGGCCAGACGTTCCGGATCGGCCAGGGCAACAACGTCTTCATCTTCCCCGGTGTGGGGCTGGCCGCCATCGTCAGCCAGATCCGCGAGATAAGCCCGGATATCTTCACCACGGCGGCCTTCGCGCTGGCGGAGTGTGTGGATGAGGCGGATCTCGCCCGGGGCACCGTCTACCCGAGGATCAGCGAGCTGCGCAACATCTCGGTACACGTGGCGACTGCGGTGCTCAAGGATATAGTGCGCCGGGACCCCTCCCACCCGCTGATTGGCCAGGATCTGCAGCAGCACATCCTGAGCCACATGTGGGAGCCTGTCTATCTGCCCTATCGCCGGGTCTGACACGGGACGGGAATCGCGACGGGGTGGCACTGCCACCCCGTTTTTTTTGCTCCCGGCCACCACAGGGGCGAGGGGCGGCGGATGCCACCCTTTTTCGAACCTGCGCCCGCAGCAGGCGGTGAATGGCGGCCCGGGCTGAAAGCCTTGTCATCACATTCGGCCAGAAAAACGATTGGCGTCGGCCACAAAAGTGCGTAAAATCGCATACTCGATGCTTGTAGCAACGAATCCCGCCTAAAAAGCCAGTTTCATGCCCTCCCCAAGCAGTGAAAGGTAACGAATGACGCCAAATGGCGCATCTCATGCCTTGAAAAAGTCTTGTGATGACTGAAAAGTGTCAATTATCCCTGTCAGTTATCAAAAAATTAAGGATACCCATGTTTTCCTTGGTCAAGCAAAGCGTCGCCGGGCTGCAAATTCTGTTTGTCGCCTTTGGTGCCATGGTTCTGGTGCCCCTGCTCACCGGATTGAACCCCTCCATGGCCCTGCTTGGCGCCGGTGTAGGCACCCTGCTGTTCCAGCTCTGCACCCGTCGCCAGGTCCCGATCTTCCTCGGCTCCAGCTTCGCCTTCATCGCCCCCATCATCTATGCCACCCAGACCTGGGGCCTGCCCTCCACCATGTTCGGTCTGTTTGCCGCCGGTTTCATGTACTTCATCCTGGCGGCCATCATTCGCGTGCGCGGCATGGGTCTGGTGCACAAGCTGCTGCCCCCTGTGGTGATTGGTCCGGTGATCATGGTGATCGGCCTGTCGGTGGCCCAGGTGGCCTGCAACATGGCCATGGGCCGTGCCGGGGCCGAGCAGGTGGTGGCCCCTGCCACCGCGCTGACCCTGGCGGGGATCTCGCTCGCGGTGACCCTGATTGCGGCCGTGTTCTGCAAGGGCTGGATCAAGCTCATCCCCATCCTCTCCGGCGTCATCGCCGGTTATGTGGCCGCCGTGCTGATGGGCCAGGTGAGCTTCGATGGCATGATCAATGCCCCCTGGCTGGCACTGCCCCACTTCGAGACCCCGGAGATCAACTGGGCCGCGGCCCTCTTCATGCTGCCGGTGGCCATCGCCCCCTGCATCGAGCACATCGGTGGCGTGTTGGCCATCGGCGGTGTGACCGGCAAGGACTACACCAAGGATCCTGGCCTGCACCGCACCCTGGCCGGTGACGGCATCGGCGTCTGCTTCGCCGGTTTCATCGGTGGCCCCCCCGTCACCACCTATGCGGAAGTGACCGGTGCCGTGATGATCACCCGCAACTTCAACCCGGTCACCATGACCTGGGCCGCGGTGTTCGCCATCATTCTGGCCTTCTTCGGCAAGTTCAACGCCCTGCTCACCTCCATCCCCATGCCGGTGATGGGCGGCATCATGCTGCTGCTGTTCGGATCCATCGCCGCCATCGGCCTCAAGACCCTGGTGGAGTCCAAGGTGGATCTGGGGCTGGCCCGCAACATCGCCATCGTCGCCGTGACCCTGACAGTGGGTGTGGGTGCACTGGAGATGAAGATAGGTGACTTCGCCCTGGCGGGCGTCGGCCTGGCCTCGGTGGCGGCCATCCTGCTCAACCTCATCCTGCCCCAGCACTCCGAAGAGGGGGCCATGGAGTCGGCCAAGGACTGATCCTGGACGCACCATGCCGATGACAAGAGGCCACCCCTGGGTGGCCTCTCTCTTTCTGCTGAACCTCATCCTGCCCCAGCACTCCGAAGAGGGTGCCATGGAGTCGGCCAAGGACTGATCCTGGACGCACCATACCGATGACAAGAGGCCACCCCTGGGTGGCCTCTTGCTTTTGTGGCCTCTCACCGCGAGCGCCTTGACCCATCGGGTTCGGCCTGGCGACTACAATCAGGGGCGTTGTTCACAGTCAAGGAGACGAACATGAAGACGAGATGGATCCTGGCCCTGCTGGGGATTATCTGGGGGGGCGTGGCCCAGGCCGGTGCGGTGAGCTACCAGGTCGACGGTCAGCCCTTCGAAGGCTATTACCTGGCCGCCGCCGACAAGCAGGCACCTTTGGTGGTGCTGGTGCACGACTGGGACGGGTTGACGGGCTACGAGGTGAAGCGGGCCGAGATGCTGGTGGCCCTCGGTTACAGCGTGTTCGCGGTGGACTTGTTCGGAGCAGGCGTCAGGCCGACCGCCGTGGAAGAGCGCAAGCGCCTCACCGGGGCGCTCTATCAGGACAGGGCCAGGATGCGCAAGCTGTTGCAGGCCGGGCTCGCCGAGGCGGGCAGACAGGGCGGCCACCTCGACAATGCGGTGGCGATGGGCTACTGCTTTGGCGGCGCCGCCGTGCTGGAGCTGGCCCGCAGCGGCGCCAGCCTCAAGGGGATCGTCAGCGTGCACGGGGGACTGGAGACCCCGGCCGGCCAGAACTACGAGCAGACCAGGGCCAGCCTGCTGATCCAGCATGGCAGCGCGGATCAGGCGGTCTCCCTTGGCCAGTTCGCGGCCCTCATCACCGAGCTGGAGAGCGCCGGGGTGAAGCACGAGGCGACCAGCTACAGCGGCGCCCCCCATGCCTTCAGCGTCTTTGGCTCGGACAATTACCGCGCCGATGCCGATGCCAAGTCCTGGCGGCGCTTCACCGAGTTTCTCGGCGAGGTGACCAAGGGGTAGGGCAGCCGTTGGCGGTGCAGCGGGATCATGCAACCGAAAGCCCCGAGTGGCGGGACCCCGCTGCTTGCCGGGTCAGCAGAAGTTCAGTGGCGCTGGTTATACTGACGCGAAGAGGGGCTTGTATCTGGCCAGCGCCCCGGGGCACCGGACGGTGAACGCTGATAGCGGGTCGGATGGCCCTCTGATCCGGTTCCGGATCGGGAGGCCCCCTCAGCCCCCGCACATGAGACACGAAGGAGTAATGACATGCGTCTATGGACTCATATACTGGCCGTTCTGCTGCTGGTTGGCTGTGCCAAGGGGGATACCCCCGCCGAGCAACGCAACCACATTCAGCAGATGCGCCAGCAGACCCTCTCCACCCTGTATGGTCAGGATGGGAGCACCAGACAGGAGGTGGCAAGATCCAAGGGTTATGCCGTCTTCACCAATGTGAACAACAACCTGCTGGTACTGAGTGCCGGCAGTGGCTATGGGGTGCTCCGCGACAACCGCACCGGTCGCGACACCTACATGAAGATGGCGACCGCCGGCATGGGGATCGGCATGGGGATCAAGAAATTCCAGGCCGTGATCATCTTCAACGATGCCGCCGCCCTGGACAGATTCATCACCACAGGGTTCGATGCCAGCGCCCAGGCGGATCTGGCCGCCAAGTCGGCGGACGATGGCAAGGTGGTGGTCAGCGAGGCGGCCAATGCCGACTTCCAGAAGGTGAAGATGTACCAGCTCACCGAGCAGGGGCTGGCGGCGCAGGCCACCATGCAGGGTTACAAGTACTGGCCTGACGATGAGCTCAACGGCAGCAGATAAGGCCCGGACACAAGTGTTCACTGCGCGGCGCTCATCAGAGCGCCGCGCGCATTTCTGCGGCCTTAAACCTCGCTAGGCGGGCTTGTCCAGCGCCAATACCCTCACCCACATGGCCCCTTCCCCCACGGGTTGGCGGGACGAGAGGCTGAGCTCGCCCGTCTGCGCCGCGATGCGGTGCACGGCCACGCTGTGGGACTTCTGCCCGGTGGCGATCAGATAGTGGCCGCTGTGGTCGATGGCAAAACCACGGGGGCAGGCTTCGGTCGGGAAGTGGCCCAGCAGGGTCAGGGCGCCGTCCCCCTGGTCGACCTCGAACAGGCTGAGCAGGCTGCTGGCCCGCTCGCTGGTGTAGAGAAAGCGCCCATCCGGCGTCAGGTGGATGTCGGCCCCCCAGCGCTCTCCCTGATAACCCTCGGGCAGCATGTCCAGGCTCTCCCGCGCGCCGATGCGACCATCCGCCTCCCTGTGGTAGCGGTTGAGGGTGGCATCGAGCTCATTGAGGCAGTAGAGATCGCCGTTGGTGGGGTGCAGCGCCAGATGGCGAGGCCCGGCGCCGGGGGCCGTGTGGATGTCACCCAGGGGATGGGGGCTCAGCTGACCATCCTCTCCCAGGGTGAAGCGGCGGATGACATCCTCCTTGAGGCAGGCGACCAGCAGCTCCTGGTGACCCTGGCTGGTTGTCAGCAGGGTCACCGAGTGGGCGGCCATCAGCCGGTCGATGCGCTGGTGGGGGGCCAGCACCCGACCTGCGTCATCCATGGGTGACACGCTGAGGTGGTCGAAGGCGTAGGAGGCAGCAAAGAAGAAGCGCCCGGTTTCATCGGTGCAGGTGTGGGAGGCGCTGCCATCGAGCGGCGCCGAGCTGGGCGTCCCGAGCCGGCCATCCGCGGCTATGGGGTAGCTCAGCACCCGAAAGTCGGGGCGCACCCCCGCATAGAGCCAGCGCTGGTCCGGGCTGATGACCAGGGGCTGCACCTCGCCGCCGGTCTGGACTTCCTGCAGCGGGACCAGCTCGCCGTCCTCGAGTCGAAACACATGGATCAACCCGCTCACCGGGTTGGCCACATACACCACTTGTTCCATTGCACGCTCCAGAGAAAAAGGGTGCCCGCGAGGGGCTGGGAGATAAGGCATGGTCCCATGGATGGCGCCCGCTATCCACAGCCTCATGCGGTCGCGTCAGGGCCGGCTCAGGATCTCCTGGATGACGGGCACCACTGAGAGGGCCAGCAGGGCCGCCATGGCATGGTTGAACCGACGGCGGGCGAGGGCATTGGTCAGCCAGCGCTTGAGCAGGGTGCCGCACAGCAGCCAGAGCCCGACGCAGGGGAAAGAGACGATGAAGAAGGTCAGGGCTATGGTCAGGTTCTGCTGATGGAAGTCGGCCCCTGCGCTGGTGAAGGCGGCGATGGCGCCGGTGGCAACCACCCAGGCCTTGGCATTGACCCATTGGAACAGGGCACCCTTGAGGAATCCCAGGGGGCGGGCAGAGGCGTCTCCCGTCACCTCGTCGGCGGAGCGGACAATCAGCCAGGCGAGATAGAGCAGATAGAGGGTGCCGACACACTTGATGACGAAGTGCAGGCTGGGGAAGAGGGTGAACAGCTGGCCGAAGCCCAGCCCCACCAGCAACAGCATCAGGGTGAAGCCGACGCAGATCCCCATGAGCAGCGGCAGGCTGCGCCTGATCCCGAAGTTGGCGCCGGCGCTCATCACCATGATGTTGTTCGGTCCCGGGGTGACCGATGCCGAGATGGCAAAGAGCACCACGGCGTAGAGATAGTCCATGAGATCCTCGTGGGTGACATTCCGTTGTCTTCCCTATATTGGGGGCCTGCTCCCGCTTTCAAGGCCGGCAGCCCGGGTAAAAAAACAGGCTCCAATGAGGAGCCTGTTTGCAGGGGCAGGAGGTCGGCATCAGGCCGGCTTGCCACCATTGGGCGGCGGCAGGCTCGGGCGGGACTCTATCTTCTGCTCGTCCCCTTGCCGGTTCTTGATGTGGACGTCCATCTGGTTGAACGCGATGTCGATGCCGTGTTCACGGAACAGTACGTCGATGCGGCGGTTCAGCTCATCGATGGCCGGGTTGCGATCCCCGAGCTCGCTCACGAAGAAGCGCAGCTCGTGATCCAGGGTGCTGGGGCCGAAGGTGAGGAAGTAGACGATGGGGGCAGGGTCTTTCAAGACCCGGCTGTTCTCCGTGGCCGCCTGCATCAACAGCTTGCGGGTCAGCTCCAGATCCGAACCATAGGCCACCCCGACCCGGGCGATGACCCGGGTGACGGTATCGGACAGGGACCAGTTGATCAGCCGCTCTATCATCAGCTGCTGGTTCGGGATGATCACCTCCTTGCGATCGAAGTCGGTGAGGGTGGTCGAGCGGATGCGGATCTTGTTGACCGTGCCCGAGATGGTGCCGATGGTGACGGTGTCCCCGATCCGCACCGGGCGCTCGAACAGTATGATGATGCCGGAGATGAAGTTGGAGACGATCTGCTGCATGCCGAAGCCGATACCGACCGAGAGGCCGGCGGCCAGCCACTGCAGCTTCTCCCACTGGACTCCCAGCATGGCCAGGGCGGTGAGCGAGCCCATCCCGATCAGCACATAGTTGAGCATGGTAGTGAAGGCGTAGGCGGTGCCCTGGGCGAGGCGCAGCTTGGAGAGCACCAGCACCTCCAGCAGGCCTGGCAGGTTGCGGGCCAGCGACAGGGCCGCCCCGAACAGGAACAGGCCGGTCAGCACATCGCTCAGGCTGATGGGGTAGAGCACGGCGTTGGCACCCGTGCCCTCGCTCTTGTGCCACAGCACCACGCTGTCAAGGTAGGTGAAGACAGCGACCAGATCGGACCAGAGCCAGTAGAAGGCGACGCCGAACACCAGCAGCAGCATGATGCGGGTCAGGCGCAGGGACTGCTGGCTGACCTCCTCCAGATCCATGGGCTGCTCTTCGATGGCCTCGCCCCCTTCCGCATCTTCCGAAGGCTTGTGCTCGCGCTTGGCGACGGCGCGGCGGTAGGCCAGACGGCGGGCCGCCAGCTCCAGACCACGCAGGGCGGTGCGATAGACCAGGCTCCAGATGATGATGAGGTAGAAGGATTCGATCAGGCGACCGGTCAGCTTCAGGGCGGTGTAGTAGTAGCCGAGCGCCGCCAGCACCATCAGGGCCACCGGCGCCAGCGCCAGGGCGACGGCCGTCATGGTCTGCAGCATGCTGGCCTCGCCCTTGATGCGGGCGCGGGAGATGGGCAGCACCAGGTAGGCGGTCAGCCCCAGCAGCAGCATGGTCAGCGCCTGGCCGATGACGTCGTTGCCCAGCGATGAGGGCTCCACCACCGCCTTGGTCGAGAGCATGATGAGGGGCAGCAGGGGCAGCCAGAGGTAACGCATGCTGTTGCGCTTGGCCTGCAGCTCGTCCCGCGGGATGCGGAAGTGGCTCTCGCCGATGCCGCCTGGGCGCATCACCGACAGGTAGACGCTGAACACTAGGTAGCCCAGTGCCAGGTTCAGGGTGATCTGGAAGATGAGGCGCGGGCTCAGCAGGCCGCAATAGGCCAGCAGCAGGCCGGCGGCCAGGATGAAGAGGGTACCCGGCAGGCGCTGCAATACGGTGTAGAGCAGGGCGCGCGGGGTGTGCCACTGGCTGTCCTGGCGGAAGCGGCCGAGATCCTTGGCGATCCGTTGCTGGCGCTTGACCAGGGTCGGGCGTTTCCACAGCAGCAGGCCACCCACCAGCAGCAGCGGCAGGGCCAACAGGGAGACCGCCAGCAGCATGTCGCCCCAGCCTTGCCAGTCCGGCTTGAGCACCCAGTCGGAGGCCTGCTTGTAGGCATGGCCCGGCCAGTTGATGAACCACTTGCCATCGATGGGCTTGTTGCTGCTGACCCAGAAGATGTGCTGTTGCAGGGTGAATTCGATGGAGGCATAGATGCGCGTCAGCTGCTGCTGGGTGAGCTGCAGGCTGATGGCGTTGGTCAGCTGGGCATCCATCTGGCGGTTGAGCTGATCGAGCAGGCTGATGCGGGTGTCGATCAGCTTGACCAGGATGGCCTTGTCCTCTTCGCTGACGGTCTCCCTGCTGTTGGCGATCAGGTTGTCCAGATACTGGCCCTTCTGGAACAGCTGATCCCGTTGCTGGCTCAGTTCAAACTGGGCCAGGTGCAGGTCGGCTATCTGCTCTTCCAGGTTCTTCACCAGGGTGGAGGGGGCAGCCTCCAGCTGCTGGTAGAGCTGATAGAGGATGCGTGACAGCAGCAGGTTGCCCTTGAGCATCTGCACCTGTTCGTTCAGGTTGCGCTCGGTCTGGGTGCCGCGCTCCAGCCAGCTCTTGGCCTGCAGGTTTTTCTGGGCGAGCAGGTTGAGGTTGGTGGTGGCGCTGATGAGCTGCTGGCTGAGCTGGTGGTTGATCTCCTGCTCTTTTTGCACCAGCGGGTTGTTCTGGGTGGCGACCAGCTCGCCGGTCTGCTCGGCGGCCTTCTCGGTGTCGCCGAGGCGCTTGGCGCTGCTCTGCTCCTGCAGGGCCTGCAGTTTCTGCTCTTCATGGGCGAGGCGCGCACTCTGGTAGTCGCGCTGCTTGACCGCCAGATCCTGCATGCTGGTGCGGTTGTCCAGATCCTTTTGCAGGTTGGCCAGTTGCAAGTCCAGCAACGCCAGCTCGGTATTGAGCTTCATCTTCTCGGCGCTGCTCACGCCGTCCCCGGAGTTCAGACGAGTGCGGATCTCCTGGCTGCGTTGATAGGCGCGGCTCATGTTGGCCTGGGCCCGCTCCGGCAGGGTCTGCAGGCTGGTGATCTGGCTGCCTATGGTGCCGAGGGCCTCCTGGGCATCCTGCATGTTGGCCAGCACCTCCGGCTGACGGCTCTCCAGCTCCGCCAGGCTCATGCTGGCGTATTCGCTCCTGAGCTGCTCAGGACCCTTGTCCTGGGCCAGGGAGTCTATCTTGGCGCCTATCTCTTTCATTTCGCCGGGCAGGGAGCGAACCCGCTGTGCCAGGGCCTTGGCCTTGGCCTGCTCCTTCTCGATGCTGTCGAGCAGGGCAAGGGTGTCGGTCAGCAACTTCTGATCCGCCTGCTGGCTGACGGTGAGGGTCTCTGACTTGCCGAGGGCATCGAGCGCCCGCTGTACGGTGGCGCGCTGGGGCAGATCCTGCGCCATGGCTTGCGGTGCGCAGAGGCTGATGAGTAAACAGAGCAGCGGCAACAGGGTGGCCGAGGCTCTTCTGAACTGTATTGAGGGCATAAAACGTCCGGGTGATTATGCGAGATTCGGGAGGTTTCCCACTGGGGGGAAATCCGCGTGGATTCTAGCACCGGCGCGAGGGAGGCAGCAGGGGGGAGAGATAAAAAAAACGGCGCCCCAAGGCGCCGTTTTCAATGGTTCAGGACTGATTACAGTACGTGAACGGAGGCGGTGTTGGTGGTACCGCTCGGTACCAGGGCACCGGAGACCATGACGACCACGTCACCCTTCAGACCCATGCCGCTTTGCAGTGCCGCTTCCTTGCCGATGCGATAGAAATCGTCGGTGGAGGCGATGCTGTCAACCACGTGAGCAACCACACCCTTGGTCAGGACCAGCTGGGCAGCAGTTTTCTTGTTGGTGGTGATGGCCAGGATCCAGGCTTTCGGGAAGTACTTGCGAATGGCCTTGGCAGACTTGCCGCCTTCGGTGGCAACCACGATCAGCGGGGCGTCCAGCTTCTCGGAGGTCTCGACCGCACCTTTACAAACGGCTTCGGTGATGCGCAGCTTGTTGCTGTCGTTGGCAGCAGACAGGTTGGACGGCATCACGGCGTCGGTACGCTCGCAGATGGTGGCCATGATGGTCACGGCTTCCAGCGGGTACTTGCCCTTGGCTGATTCGCCGGACAGCATGACGGCGTCGGTACCGTCCAGGATGGCGTTCGCCACGTCACCAGCTTCGGCGCGGGTCGGACGCGGGTTCTTGATCATGGAATCCAGCATCTGGGTGGCGGTGATGACCACTTTACGTGCCTTGTTGCACTTGGTGATGATCATCTTCTGGGCGAAGATCACTTCTTCAACCGGAATTTCCACACCCATGTCGCCACGAGCAACCATGATGCCGTCGGAGACAGCCAGGATGTCGTCGAAGTTGTCCAGGCCTTCCTGGTTTTCGATCTTGGAGATGATCTGGATGGCTTCGCCACCGTGGGCCTTCAGGTGCTCACGGATTTCCAGCACATCTTCTTTCTTGCGGATGAAGGAGGCGGCAACGAAGTCCACGCCCTGCTCGCAACCGAAGATGAGGTCACGCTTGTCTTTCTCGGCCAGGGCCGGCAGCTTGATGGAGACGCCCGGCAGGTTGACGCCCTTGTTCTCGCCCAGATCACCGTTGTTCAGCACCTTGCAGATGACTTCGCGCTCGGTGATTTCGATGACGTCCAGACCGATCAGGCCGTCATCAACCAGGATGCGGTTGCCGACGCGCAGGTCGTTGGCGAAGCCGGCGTAGGTCACGGCGACCTTGTCTTTGTTGCCAACCACGGTCTGGTCGGTAGTGAAGGTGAAGGTCTGGCCGGCGACCAGAGAGACATCGTTGCCACCTTCCAGCTTCATGGTACGGATTTCCGGACCCTTGGTATCCAGCAGGATGGCTGCGTGCTTGCCGGTCTCGGCCATCACTTCACGCAGGTTGCGGATACGGGTGCCGTGCTCTTCGTAATCACCGTGAGAGAAGTTCAGGCGCATGACGTTCATGCCGGCGTCGAGCATCTTGCCGAGCATTTCTTTGGATTCGGTCTTGGGACCTATGGTGCAGACGATTTTGGTCTTTTTCATGTCAGTCTTCATGGTTAAGGAGTTTCCGCCGTGCAATATACACCAGTTTTTGGATACTTTTTATGATCCAGAAACAACGTTTTGAGCTAAAAACGCCTCAATTTGAAAGATAACGTTTTCGCTCACAGCTGATTTTAGGGGCTAAAATAATTGATTTTCCGCGAGTGAGGCCATTTGGTTCCCATTTTTCGCCCCCGTCGATGACCCGATCCCATGTAGTTAAATGACAAACAAGGGATGAGCGCGCCGGCGACGGGGCAGGGCCCCTTTCCCCCTTTGGCCGTCACCCAGTGTAGTCATTGGACCGCCACCACGCAGGAGAGGCACCAGCTTTCGACCAGGCGCGTCCCCCACCCAGGGGACGCGCCTTTGCGCAGGCTTAGCCGAAGAACCAGTAACCGCGGTTGATGAGACGGGTCAGCAGTTGCAGGAAACCGGCCTGATCGGCGAGTTCCACCATGTCGGCCTGGGTGATGATGTCCTTGTCGCACAAGAGCGAAATGGCGGCCGCATCCTCGCTCGGCAGGGTCCAGGCCTCGCCGTCGATGTAGCAGGTACGGCTCTCGCCGCTGAACCAGACGGAGCGCAGGCCCGGCACCTTGATGGCGGGCTCGCCCTGGGTCAGCAGGTCGGCCACTTCCTCGGCGCTGTAGTCAGGCTCCATGGGGCTCACGTCCAGATCGTGCTTGGCCTCGGAGATCATGGTGCCGAACCACTCCTTGAACAGGGTCTCGTCATCCAGGGCCTGTTGCATCAGCTCCCGCAGGCGGTGCAGCTCATGGGGCTGGATCTCGCCGTGACGGGCGCGGGGCTTGAGGTCCGGGTCGCCGTAACGCTCGGTGCGCAGATCGTTGTCGATCAGGTGATCGGCAAACGAGGAGATAAGCGCTTTGGCATCAGGAGCCCGGAAGCCCACGGAGAAGTTCAGGGAGGGCTCGATGGCGTAGCCCTCGTGGGGGAATCCGGGCGGGATGTAAAGGATATCGCCCGGCTCCATGATGGCGTCGATGATCGCCTCGAACGGCTCGCAGTGCAGCAGGGCGGCGTGGGCGGCAAACTCCTCGAGGGGCTTGGCATCGCCGACCCGCCAGTGACGCTTGCCCTGGCCCTGGGTGATGAAGACGTCGTAGTTGTCGATGTGGGGGCCGACGCCGCCGTGAGGGGTGGAGAAGCTCACCATCACATCGTCAAAGCGCCAGCCCGGGATGAACTGGAACGGCAGCGCCAGCTCGTGCACCTCGGGGGCCCAGTGGTTGCAGGCCTGTACCAGCACAGTCCAGTTCTCTTCCCCCAGGTGGTCATAAGACTCGAAGGGCCCGTGTTCGGCGGCCCACTTGCCGTCGAAGCGGGTCACCAGGCGCGATTCGATCACCTCCTCCATGGCGAGCCCAGCCAGCTCGTCCGGGCTGATGGGATCCTGAAAGTCGGTGAAGCCGCCCTTGATGAGGAGCGGGCGCTTCTGCCAGTAGTGCTCGAGGAAGTGGGCAATATCCAGATTGAGTTCGTACATGGTGCTTCTCGTATCTTGTGAGAGATCTTGCCCAAATCGGGCTTGGGCAAGGGCTCTGAAATGGCCCGATAGCCTGTGACGCTATCGAATGGGCCAAAATCAACGGGGGCCCTGCCGTCATGACAGAGCCCCCGCCGGTTCGGTTTGGCCGCTTACTTCAGCAGATCGACCAGACGCTGGGCCTGACCGAGGTAGTTGGCCGGAGTCAGCTTCTTCAGTTCGACCTTGACGGCCTCGGGCAGTTCCAGGGTATCGATGAAGGTGCGCATGCCTTCGGCATCCACGCGGCGGCCACGGGTCAGCTCCTTGAGCTTCTCGTAGGGCTTCTCGATGCCGTAGCGGCGCATCACTGTCTGGATGGGCTCGGCCAGCACTTCCCAGTTGGCGTCCAGATCGGCGGCCATGGCGTCCGCGTTCGCTTCCAGCTTGGAGATGCCCTTGAGGGTCGCCTGATAGGCAATCAGGGAGTAACCCACGGCCACCCCCAGGTTGCGCAGCACTGTGGAGTCGGTCAGATCACGCTGCCAGCGGGAGATGGGCAGCTTGGAGGCCAGGTGCTGGAATACGGCGTTGGCCAGACCCAGATTGCCTTCGGAGTTCTCGAAGTCGATGGGGTTGACCTTGTGCGGCATGGTGGAGGAGCCGATTTCGCCGGCCACGGTGCGCTGCTTGAAGTGACCCAGGGAGATGTAGCCCCACACGTCCCTGTCGAAGTCGATCAGGATGGTGTTGAAGCGGGCCATGGCGTCGAACAGCTCGGCGATGTAGTCGTGGGGCTCGATCTGGGTGGTGTAGGGGTTCCAGGAAAGGCCCAAGGAGGTCACGAACTCCTCGGAGAACTGGTGCCAGTCCACTTCAGGGTAAGCGCTCACGTGGGCGTTGTAGTTGCCCACGGCACCGTTGATCTTGCCGAGGATCTCCACCGCCATGATCTGCTTGTACTGGCGCTCCAGGCGATAGGCGACGTTGGCCATCTCCTTGCCCATGGTGCTCGGGGTCGCCGGCTGGCCGTGGGTGCGTGACAGCAGCGGCATGTCGCGGTACTCAACGGCCAGGCGCTTGAGCTCGGAAATCAGCTTCTCGCAATAGGGCTTGATGACCTCGTCGCGGGCGGTCTTCAGCATCAGGCCGTGGGAGTTGTTGTTGATGTCTTCAGAGGTGCAGGCGAAGTGGATGAATTCGCTGACGGCGGCGAGCTCCGGGTTCACTTCCACCTTCTCTTTCAGGAAGTACTCCACCGCTTTCACATCATGGTTGGTGGTGCGCTCGATCTGCTTGATGCGCGCGGCGTCCGCTTCGTTGAAGTTCAGGACTATGCCGTCCAGCACGGCATTGGCGGCCGCACTCAGGGCAGGGACTTCCGGGATCCCGGCGTGGCTGGCCAGTTTTTGCAACCAGCGCACCTCGACTTCGACGCGAAAACGCAGCAGACCGAATTCGGAGAAGATGGGACGCAGGGCATCGGCCTTGTCGCCATAACGACCGTCAATCGGGGAAACAGCAGTCAGCGCGGACAGCTCCATGGGGTGAACTCCTGATGATTGGTGTGGGGGATTCTCATCAACTCGCGCTCCTGTTACGAGACCGTTATCAAGGCTCATGTGCTGCTCGGCATCCTTATTTATCGACATAAACTCCGGTACCTGCGCTGCTCTTCACCTTGCTTCCGGCCTCTCACGACGGAGCTCGAGCCGATTCTTAGAAACGTTTGGCCAGTTCCACCATCTTCTTGCGAGCGAAGATGATCTGGGTACGGCTGCCGCCAAGCTGGCGCCACAGCACGCAGGCACGGATGCCTGCCAGCAGCAGGGCGCGCACCTTGTGCTGCACCAGGGGCTGCTGCAGGAACAGCGGGGTGCCCGCCACCTGGATGCGCGGCCCTATGGGGCTGATGAGATCGCTGTAGATGCTCGCCATGTTGGCCAGGATCTGCTCGTCGAGCAGATCGAAATGCTGTTGCTGGCGGCCGATCTGCCCGATCCGCTCCCCCAGCATGTTGAGAATGTCCTTGCGCTTGGCCAGCTTGCGCTCCAGCGCAATCAGGCTCACCACGTAGCGGGTCAGCTCGGCGTTCTTCTGGCTGCCGTCGGCCCCCAGCTGCTCCACCAGGGCGCGGTAACCGTCGCGGATGGCGAGGTGGCTGCCGAACACTTCCAGCGGCTGCTTGGGATTGGTCACCAGCACGCTTTGCAGGCTCTCGCGCAGGGAGGCCTCGTCACAGGTGCCGTCACGGGCTACCTTCTGCACCAGATAGGCCGCCTGGCAGATGCCAGCGAAAGCCATTGTTCTGTCTTGGAATTTGTCGCTCACGTCTGCTGCCTTCTGTTAAGGATTCAAACCGGATGGCTGAAACGCTGTTCTATGATGCCGCCGCCCAGGCAGACTTCCCCGTCGTAGAAGACGGCGGACTGGCCCGGGGTCACCGCAGCCTGTTTCTCGTCGAAGATGACCCTGATGGTCTCATCGTCGATGGGCTGGATGAGACAGGGGATGTCCTGCTGGCGGTAACGGGTCTTGACGGTGCAGCGAAGCGGCGCCCGGATCGGGGTGCGATCCACCCAGTGCAGCTGGCTCGCGATCAGGCCGTCGGAGTAGAGGCGGGGATGCTCCCCCTGCGCCACCACTAGCGTGTTGCGCTCCACCTCCTTGTCCACCACGTACCAGGCCTCTTCGGTCGCATCCTTCATGCCGCCGATGCCGAGCCCCTTGCGCTGGCCCAGGGTGTGGTACATCAGCCCCTGGTGCTCGCCGATGACCTTGCCATCCACGGTTTCGATGGGGCCGGGCTGGGCGGGCAGGAACTTGGCCAGGAAGTCCTTGAACTTGCGCTCGCCGATGAAGCAGATGCCGGTGGAGTCCTTCTTCTTGGCGGTGATGAGGTCGAGCTGCTCGGCGATGCGGCGCACCTCCGGCTTCTCCAGATCCCCGACCGGGAATAGGCTCTGACCCACCTGGGCTTCGCTCAGGGTGTAGAGGAAGTAGCTCTGATCCTTGTTGGTGTCCAGACCGCGCAGCAGGCGTGGGCGGCCCGTGCTGTCGTCACGGCGCACGTAGTGGCCGGTGGCGATGTAGGTGGCGCCCAGCTCTTCGGCGGCAAATTCCAGGAACGCCTTGAACTTGATCTCCTTGTTGCACAGGATGTCCGGGTTCGGCGTGCGCCCTGCCTTGTACTCTTCCAGGAAGTGCTCGAACACGTTGTCCCAGTACTCGGCGGCGAAGTTGATGGTGTGCAGCTTCATGCCCAGCTTGTCGCAGACGGCCTTGGCATCAGCCAAATCCTGGGAGGCGGAGCAGTACTCGTCCGTGTCGTCTTCTTCCCAGTTCTTCATGAACAAGCCTTCGACCTGATAACCCTGCTGCTGGAGCAGGTAGGCCGAGACGGAAGAATCCACGCCGCCGGACATGCCGACGATCACCTTGATTTGGCTGTTGTCTGTCATTAGTCGAAGTTACCAGTTCGTTTAAACGGGGCGTATTCTACCAGAGTTTTGCGCCCCCGGTCACATCTCCCTGCCGTCGTTCCCCTCTGGAGTTTGGCGGCGGGAAATCGTTTTTCCATCGTTTGCCAAGATGGGCAAAAAACGGCTTCAAATGGACTCAAATAAAGGCCTTGAGCGCCGACAGGGGCAGGCGGGTGCCGGCCAGGTAGTCCTGGATGCACTGCCACACCAGCGGGCTTCGCAGGGCGGGCTTGCACTCGGCTATCTCCGCCAGGGTGAGCCAGTGGCAGGCCAGCACATCGCCGTCGGGATCCTCTGGATGGTGCTGACCCGGCGCCTTTTCAAGGTCGAAGATGACGGCGGTGCGCACGAAGGTGGCCTCGCTGTCCGCCGGTTTGAACAGATAGACCCCGAGCCAGGCGCCGGGGGCTGCGGTCAGCCCCGTCTCCTCCTTGAGCTCGCGGCAGGCCGCCTCAATCAGGTTTTCCCCCGGCTCCACGTGGCCGGCGGGCTGGTTGAAGCGGCGCTGGCCCCTGATCTCCTCCTCCACCAGCAGGAAGCGACCCTGCCAGTGCACCAGGGCGGCCACGGTGAGGCGGGTGGGCAGCGGTGGGTGATCGCTCATAAGGACTCCTTGTCTCGTTGGCTGTGCCCCGGCGGGGGCGTTCGATGCAGATCCGCTGTCGCCATCATGCTGACGGCTTGGTGCGGGCCGGGCGGCGGGCGGTGCCGCGCCCGCTGTTGCGATTGCCCTGGCGCGGGTCTGCCTCGCGGTTGCCTCGCTCCTGGCGTGGTTCCTGGTGTTGTCGCCGGGGCTGGGGGCTGCGGGCCGCTCGGGGCTCGTTGCTGCCAGTGCCCTCGGGTTTGGTTGACGCCCGCGGCTTGCCGTGCGCTGGCGCTGATCGCGGTGCCTGCGCGAGCTCGGGGGCGGGCAGGGCGCGGCTCTCCCCCGGCGCCAGACCATCGAGGGTCCAGTCACCGATGGCGTAGCGGATGAGGCGCAATGTGGGGTGGCCGATATGGGCCGTCATGCGCCGCACCTGGCGGTTGCGACCCTCCACAATCTTGATCTCCAGCCAGCTGGTGGGGATCTCTTTACGCTCGCGAATGGGCGGGTTGCGTGGCCACAGATCGGGCTCGGCCATGATGCGCGCGCCGGCGGGCAGGGTCATGCCGTCGTTGAGCTCAACCCCGGCGCGCAGGGCGGCCAGTGCCGCCTCGCTCGGCACGCCTTCCACCTGCACCCAGTAGGTCTTGGGGGTCTTCTCCCCCGGCTGGGTGAGGCGCGCCTGCAGCTTGCCGTCGTTGGTGAGCAGCAAGAGCCCCTCGCTGTCTCTGTCCAGCCGGCCCGCGGCATAGATGCCGGGCTCCCTGATGTAATCCTTGAGGGTCTCGCGCCCCGCCTCGTCGGTGAACTGGCAGAGCACCATGTAGGGCTTGTTCAGCAGCAAGAGCCGGCGATCTGCCGGTGCCACCTCTGGTTTTTGCCCCGCCACTCTGGCGTCGCCCGCCTGCCTAGTACCGGCCCGCGAGCGTGCAAGGCCGGGCTTGTGGGCTTCATCCTGTGCGGGACGGCCAGCGGCGCTGGGGCGGCCGGAAAGGGAGAGGCGGGGACGGGCAGGTTTCATCGCGTGCATACCAAAAACAGGGGATGCCGGAGTGTATCACGGCGGCGCTCGCCATGGGGCATCGGGGATGCGCGCACCCGGGCAGCCCGGTGCCTCTCAGCCGAGCAGGCTGTCGATGACGATGGCCTGGCGGGCGGGGGCCGAGCTTGCGTGCAAGAGCGCCGTGCTGACCACCTCGTCCATCAGGGCGCGAGCCAGCCGGGTGAGGGGCCGCAGCTGCTCGGGGGCCAGAGCGGCCGGAATGGCCAGCAATATGATGGTCTGCACAGGCCCGAGCGCCGATCCCCAGGGGAGGGGGTCATCGCAGCTAAGCAGCGAGAGGCTTGGCCTGGCGATGGCGGGGCAGATCACATGGGGCATGGCGAGGCCCGGCCTGATGATGGTGGCGGCGAGTCGCTCCCGATCCGCGATGGCCTGCTCCAGCGCGGCTCTGTCGCGCACCCGCTCCCCCGGCAGCAGATCCACCAGGATCTGCAACGCCAGCGCCTTGTCGAGGGGCGCCGAGCTGTGGCCGAGCTGGGCGAGGGAAAAACCGTAGTCGGGCAGGGCGGCGGCCAGCCGCTGCTCGGCCCGGGCCGAGGTGGCGGGGCGCCCCAGCGGCTGGCCCAGCTCCACGCACCAGCAGGTGAAGGCCATGTGGGCGAGCTCGGCATCCAGCCCTTCGATCAGCAACTGACAGAGATCCCCGGGCTGGGTGGCCAGGGTGAGCAGGGCGAGCTGGCTGGTCGCCTCTGCCCGCTGGCGACGGCTGATGTTGATGAAGAGGATCTGGGACTTGAACAGTCCGGCCAGTCGACAGAGCTGCTTGGCCTGGGTGATGGTCAAGCCCTGGTGGCAGCAGAAGGTGAGCTCGCGGCGGAGCATTCAGGCGCCTGGGGTGGCGGCTTTGAGCACGGCGGCGGCGTCCAGCAGCACGGACTCCAGGGATACCTGGCGCACATTGCAGCCGAGGAAGCGCTCCTTCTGCTCGATCTCGATGTCGGAGGCGATCAGCACCAGATCCGCGCAGGCGATCTCCCGGGCTGTCAGCACGTTCTCCAGCCCCATGGCGCCCTGGGTCTCCACCTTGATCTTGAGTCCCAGCTTGTCGGCGGCTTTTTGCAGCGCCTCGGCGGCCATGTAGGTGTGGGCTATGCCGGTGGGGCAGGCGGTGACGGCGAGGATCTTCATGGGCTCTCGAAGCAAATTGAGGTGGGGCAACAAGATAGCGCCAAGGGGCGGCTTTTGCCAAAGGTGCGGGGTGAAAGTGGGATCTTGGCGGCGCTCTGGTGCCGCTTTGCGCAAGGTGTGGCCCCGTTTGAGTGTGGGGCTGTGCGGATAAAAAACGGCCCGCCAGAGGGCGAGCCGAATGCATATCAGGAGATAAAGCGGATGGCGGCTATCAGGCGGACTGGGTAGCCAGCTCGGCGGCGCGCAGTTCCCGTTTGATGCGGCGGATCTTGCGCTCCTCTGCCACGGCGACGCAGGCCATCAGCACCAGACAGGCGGCGGCGGCCATGTCCAGCGCCGCGAAGGTGCCGGTCCAGCCGGTCAGGCCGAAGATGGGGGTGCCGTCGGCTATCATGCCCAGACCCAGCTTGGCGAAGCTGTCACCGATGAGGTAGGCGAAGGTGCCCTTGACGCCATCGGCCACGCTGATCCCCTGCTTGGGGACGAAGCCCACGGCGGCCACGCCGATCAGCAGCTGCGGACCAAACACCAGGAAGCCCAGCAGGAACAGGGAGCCCAGGAACATGAACTGGGTGGTGGCATGCTGGTAGAGCCCCAGGGTGGCGATGATGAGTGCCAGTGCCACGCAGGCCACCAGACCACGACGGCCGTTCGCCAGATCCGAGAGGTAGCCCCACATCAGGGTGCCGACCAGGGCGCCCACTTCGAAGAAGGTAAAGCCCTGGATGGCGACTTCCTTGGAGAAGCCGAGCTCCTGGTGGGCGTAGACGGTGGACCACTGGTCGATGCCGATTCGCACCACGTAGAGGAAGATGTTGGCAAAGCAGAGCAGCCAGATCACCTTGTTCATCAGCACGTACTTCACGAAGATCTGCCACTTGGTCAGCTTTTGCTCCTCGGTGGCGATGTCCTCTTCGCTGGCCACTTCGTCAAACAGCTCCTCCACCTTGCCCAGACCATAGGCCTCCGGCGAGTCGCTGCCAAAACGCAGGCCGATAAAGCCGACCATCAGCGCAATCATGGAGGGGAAGATGAACATGCCGAGCACGTTGCCATCGAACAGGTAGTTGGCACCGAACAGCGCCACACCGGCCGCACCGGCGCCGCCCACGTTGTGGGAGAGGTTCCACATGCCGAGGTAGGTGCCGCGCTTGTTGCGGGGGGTCCACTTGGTGATGGTGGAGTAGCTGCAGGAGCCACCACAGCTCTGGAAGAAGCCGCTCAGGGCATAGAAGAAGATCATGAAGTAGAGGCTAAAGCCCGTGCCCCCCATGCTGGCACTGAAGCCCAGCATGCAGAGGGCGGAGAGGATCAGCATCAGCGGCAGGAACTGCTTGGTGTTCTTGCCGTCGGCATAGTAGGAGACGACCGTCTTGCCCACCCCATAGGTGATGGAGAAGCCAAGGCCTATCATGCCGAGCTCGGTCATGGAGAGACCGTACTCCTGGATCATGTCGTTCTGGGCGATGTTGAAGTTCTTGCGGATCAGATACATGGTCAGATAGCCAATGAATACAACCAGATAAGATTGCATGAATGGCTTGAACCAGAGCTTGCGCCGGGCTTCGACCGGCAGGTCCAGGGTGGGGATCCGGACCTGTTCGAGCAGTTTAAACATCTTCGTTCATCCTCTGCGAGATAGACGCTATTCCCGCCGCGTTCCTCATTTGTGTATTGAACTCGTTCAATCTGTTATGGGAGGTCACGCCACGGGAAGGGCGACAGGAAGAGGGCGAACTGCAGAGCGCTCCCCTGTCGATTGAACCCATGCCCGGCCCTGGCGCCTGCGCTGGGGTCGGGTAACTACATCAGGTAGGTCGACTGTAAAGAGGCGGGATGGGGATGGCGTGAGAGCCATCCCTAGGGGACTTAAGAAAATTTCCTAGTTTGGCGGCTTGTGGTCGTGAAGCGTGAAGGGGATCACAGAGTCGGCTCACTGGCCTGCACACCCCGGGTGGCGCGACGCCGCAGGGGGGGGAGCCATCAGGCTCGCAAACCGGCGGCAAGGGGGGGCGCAAAAACAAGCAGGCCACCCGGGGGTGGCCTGCTGTCATCTCAAGTGCGTGGGGTCAACAAGGGTCAGGCGGCCTTGGCCAGCGCCACCTGGTCGGTTTTCTTCACCCGCAGCTTTTTCAGGGCAACTGCCACCACGCCGGTGACGATGGCGCCGCAGATCATGCAGAGCAGGGCCAGCAGCGGCTTGTTGACGGCGCCGAGCAGGGCCACGATGGGGCCACCGTGGGCCACGCTGTTGGTGATGCCAAACAGGAAGGCCATCACGGCGGCTGTCATGCTGCCCAGCACGTTGGCGGGGATGACGGCGAGCGGGTCCCGGGCGGCGAACGGAATCGCCCCCTCGGAGATCCCCACCAGGCCCATGGCACCGGCAGCCTTGCCCGCCTCGATTTCGGAGGCATCGAAGATGCCGAGCTTGCGACCGAGCACGGTGGCCAGCGACATGCCAAGGGGCGCCGCCGGGATGGCGCAGGCCATGGCCCCCATGAACTGGGTCTGGCCGGAGGCAATCATGCCCACGGAGAACAGGAAGGCCACCTTGTTGACCGGGCCGCCCATGTCAAAGCCGGCCATGCCGCCCAGCACTATGCCCAGCAGCACCAGGCTGCCGCCGCTCATGGAGAGCAGCATGGCGTTGAGGCCCGTCATCATGTCGGCGATGGGGGCGCCGATGATGAAGATGAAGACGGCGGCGATAAAGAGCGACCCGACGATGGGGGCGATCAGGATAGGCACCAGCGGCTGCACCATCTTGTGGTAGTGGCGGGTCGCAATCCAGCGCACCAGATAGCCGACCAAGAGGCCCGCTATGATGGCACCGATGAAGCCGGTCCCGGCGTCGGCGCCGTAGAAGCTGCCGTTGTTGGCGATCCAGCCGCCAATAAAGCCCGGCGCCAGGGCGGGGCGATCACCGATGGCGTAGGCGATATAGCCCGCCAGTATGGGGATCATCAGGGTGAAGGCTGCGACGCCCACGTTGAGGATCTGGTTCCACATGCTCCCTGCCGGGATCTGCATGCCGCTCGGGGTCGGGTCACCGCCGATGGCGAGCGCCAGGGCGATCAAGAGGCCCCCGGTCACCACGAAGGGGATCATGTGGGAGACGCCGTTCATCAGATAGCGGTAGAGATCGGAACTGCCGCCCGCGCTCTTCTCCTCGCTCTTGCGCTCATCCTTGTCCGCCACATAGGCGGGGGCCTTGAGCGCCTGCTCGATGAGGCCCTTGCCATCCTTGATGGGCGCCTTCACGCCGGTCTTGATGAGCGGCTTGCCGTTGAAGCGGGTCATGTCCACCTGCTTGTCGCAGGCCACCACGATGGCGCTGGCGCGGGCTATCTCGGCTGCCGTAGGGCTGTTCTTGACGCCGATGGAGCCGTTGGTCTCGACCTTCACCTCAAAGCCCAACTCCTTGGCGGCGCGCTCCAGGGATTCCGCCGCCAGATAGGTGTGGGCTATGCCGGCCGGGCAGCCGGTGACGCCTATGATGAAGCCCTTGTCGGCGGCCGGTGCGGCTACCGTCTCTTCTTTCTTCTCGAGCAAGAGCGCCAGCGCCTCGGTAGGCGTCTTGGCGGCCAGCAGGGCGTCGATAAAGCCCTCTTCAATCAGCTTGGCGGAGAGCTCGGCCAGCACCTCGATATGGTGGTTGGCGCCACCGGCCGGGGAGGCAATCATGAAGAACAGCCGGGAGGGCTTGCCATCCTCGGCGCCGTAATCGATGCCGGCGCGGCTGATGCCGATGGCCACCGCCGGGGTGCTCACCGCCGCACTCTTGGCGTGGGGCAGGGCGACGCCCTCCTCGAAGCCGGTATTGTCCAGCTCTTCCCGGGCCCACAAGTCCTTGATGAACTGCTGCTCGTCGCTGACCTTGCCTTGGGCGACCAGCAATCGGGTCATCTCGGCGAAGACCTCCTCCTTGCCCGTGGCCTTTAAATCGAGCGCGATCAGCTGCTCGTTGATAAGGGTGGTGATCATGGCGTTCTCCCCGCTCCCTTGATGGAGCCTGTTGGCATGCCGTGCACACGGCATGCAGACAAAATTGACACGACTATTATCGCGCCGGGTCGCACGCCACCCTATCGGACAAATGTGCGAATGACTGGATTTTTGTGCGGAAAGATCCCGAGTGTGAGCCGGATCCCAAAGCGAGGCGTTGAATAGAGAACATCAAGCTTGCATTTTTTAATAAATAAAATCATGCAGTTATTTAATTGTTTGTTGCAGCTACATCGCTGTGGCCCTACCAGTCTGGACGGGAGAGAGAAGCATTATCTGTAAATTTGTGAGATGAAAGGAGTCTGCAGGCTGTGAGCCAGCGCACATAAATGACGGCCATCAGGGGAGGATAGGGGAGATCAAGCTGGAGAAAAGTCGTGAGCCATCGGGTGGCTGCCATGTGGATGGTGGCTGAGAGTGGATTAAAAGTAGGTAGGCGGTTCGCCGACATAGCGTGGCCGCCTATGGGAGAAATACATGCAATCACCCCCCGGAATGCACCTATACCCCAGCCTCTCGTAGAAGTGATGGTCGATATCTGCATGGAGGAAGGTGGCGACGACATCGGGATTATCCAGCAGCATGCCTGTCACCCCACGCAGCAGATGGGCGCCAAATCCTTGCCCCCTCATCGCAGGTGTCGTTACCAGTGAACCTATGCCAAAACAGCCCTGGCCAAGGCCAAACCGGTCCCGATAGACGATAAGGGAAGAGACAGGCTGATTGTCCACAATCAGGACATACCACACACCGGAGCGGTATTTTTGACTGGCGTGGCAGCTCGCCAGATATTCAGTCGGTGACAGTCCTTCGCCCCAAGCATCAAAGCCCATCCAGAAGATGGCATTCAGTTCATCTGGGCTGGCTTTTCTTGTCTGCATCCTGCATTCATCCCTTTACCTGTGTCATGGCGATCGATATGGCTCTCGTTGTTTTCGATGAGATGTGGCGACGCTGAATTGATCCCCCCACCATTTATCCCCAGGGCGCTACAGGCTGCTGAGGGTAGGGATAGCCTAGCCCAGTTCAAGGTAGAGTCGCAGCATATCCTTGTGCTGGATGCCGTGCTCCATCAGGGGCTCCGGGTAGTGGATAAGGAAGTGATCCTTTACGACGGCATCGACACGAAAGCCGTGGCGCTGGTAGTAGGTGAGCTGGTGGCCGAAGCTGCCGGTACCGAGCTCGACGCGGCTTACTCCTTTCCCGGCCAGGTTGGTCAGTACGAAGTGCAGCAGGCCGGAGCCGATGCCTTGCTGCTGGCGATTGGGGGCAACGGCGATATTGAAGATCTCGGCCGTTTGCTCCCCCACTAGACCGGCCACACAGGCGCCCACCACCTCGTTGCCCGCCAGGGCGGCAAGGCCCCAGGCGCCGGGCAGATAGGTGGCGATGCGCTGCTCTGCGGGATCGGCCTCCAGCAGCAGTGCCAGCGGCAGTTGGTCGGGGTCTATCTCGACAAACTTCATCTTTATTTCTCTTTTATCTCGATCTGACTGTCCGGGGCGCGCCGCCCTCTGGGCCTCAATACTCCAGAAATTTCTCCCCGCAGCGCTCGCAGATCAGGTGCTTTACATGGGTGGCCTGATAGGCCAGGGTCGAGCCGAATGCCCAGTTGGTGATGCTGCTGGAAGTAAAGGCTTGCCAGAAGGCCTTGCGCGGATCCTTGGGCACGATGTCCTGAGTGTGATCGCGAGGGACCAGCACCACTATATGGCGGGTGTGCTCAGCGCATTTGTCGCAGCGATGGATTTCGCTCTGCGTCTGCTGTTCACACTGTTTTTGCTGTTCACGCTGGGCTGTCATGATGAGCACTCTCCTGCTGATGGCGCGCCCATCATAATCTTCTCCACTTGGCTCTCATCCCCCCATATGGTGTGGCTCCATTGAGGGAGGAGCCCCTTTTCTGTGTGGTGGCATGAGGGCATGGCGATGTCGATCAGGGCTGTTTGGGGGATGTGATGCCCATGCTGGCCAGTACCCGGGCGGCGTTCTCCTCGCACGGCATCTCGTCGGGTTTGGACTCCACCAGCCGGATCAGGGTCTGCAACTGCTGCTTGCTGTGGGCAAGCCTTGCCTCCAGCGCTTCGATATCGCTCACCTTGGCCTTGAGTGCCGCCAGCAGCGGGGCCTGTTGCCAGGTGCCGATATCCGCCGGTACCAGCTGCTTGATCTCGTCGAGGGAGAAGCCCGCCTGCTGGGCCTGGCCGATGATGGTCAGCAGCTGCACCGTTTCGGGCGGGTAGTCGCGATAGCCGTTGGCACCCCGCCGCACCTTGCTGAGCAGGCCCCTGGCTTCATAGAAGCGGATGGCCGAGGCCGCCATGCCGGTCTGTCTGGCCAGTTCACCTATCTTCATCTTGCCTCCTGGGCTGCGGGTTGGCGGATCCGCCCGCCGAAGGGCGGGATCAGGGAGGATTCTAGGGTTAAAGCCCGCTTGAATGTCAACGGCCCCGAGCAAGGAAGGGGAGAGTGGACAGCGTTTCCCCCATCGCAACGGCATCCCGACAAAGGGGCTTGACCTTCAAGTCAGCTTCAAACTTATGGTGGAGCCCTCACTACCGAGGAGATCGCCATGAACCCCTTTACTCCCCTGACCCTGCCCAATGGCAGCCAGCTTATCAACCGCCTCGCCAAGGCGGCCATGGAAGAGAACATGGCCGACCGTGACCATGCCCCCTCAGAGGCACTGATCCGCCTCTATCGCACCTGGGCAGAGGGCGGCACCGGCCTCATCATCACCGGCAATGTGATGGTGGACGGCCACGCCATGACGGGAGCAGGGGGCGTGGTGCTCGATTCAACTGAGCTATCCCCACAGCTGGCAGAGCGTTTCAGTGCCTGGGCCGAGGCGGCCAAGAGCGGGGGCGCCCAGATCTGGATGCAGATCAACCACCCCGGCCGCCAGATGCCGGCGGCGCTGGGGCAACCCACCCTGGCACCTTCCGCCGTGCCCATGGCGCTCGGCAGTTTCTCCAGGCAGTTCGCCCCGCCCAGGGCCATGAGCGAGGCCGACATTGCCGAGGTGAAGGCGCGCTTCATCAACACGGCGCGGCTGGCACAGCGTGTCGGTTTTGACGGGGTGCAGATCCACGCCGCCCACGGTTATCTGTTGAGCCAGTTCCTCTCGCCGCTCACCAACCTGCGCCGCGATCGTTGGGGCGGCAGCCTTGAGAATCGTGCCCGCCTGCTGCTGGAGATAGTGCAGGGGATACGTGAGCAGGTGGGGGAGCGCTTCTCACTGTCGGTCAAGCTCAACTCCGCCGACTTTCAGCGTGGCGGATTCAGCACCGAGGATGCCAGGGCTGTGGTCGAGATGCTCAACCTCCTCGGGGTGGATCTGGTGGAGCTCTCCGGCGGCAGTTACGAGGCGCCCGCCATGCACGGCCAGGCCCGGGATGGCCGCACCCTGGCGCGGGAAGCCTATTTTCTGACATTCGCCGAAGAGATAGTGAGCGCCGCCCGCATGCCCGTGATGGTGACCGGGGGGATCCGCCGTTATCCGGTGGTGGAGCAGGTGCTCTGCAGCGGAGTGGCGGTCGTCGGCATGGCCACCGCGCTTGCCGTAGCACCGGATCTGCCCGCCAGATGGCGCCGGGAGCAGGCGGCAAGCGCCGAGCTGAGCCCCATCCCCTGGCGCAACAAGGTGCTGGCCTCGGTGGGCTACATGGCGATGGTGAAATACCAGCTGCGGCGGCTGGGCCGCGGCCAGCCGAGCCGCCCCAAGGTCGCACCCGCCCTGGCGCTGGCCTGCCAGCAGTGGCAGACCCTGCGTGGCAACGCCCGCTATCGGCGCTGGATCAAGGGGCAGGATGGCGGCTACTGAGCCTGCCAGCCAGGTCAACTCAGGCCGACTCCCGCTTCTGCGGTTTGCTGGTGAGCGGTGATGATATGGCGGTTGGGGGCAAGTTCGGGCTGTTGCAGACGGGCCAGCCTTGCCAACTCAGGCCGACTCCCGCTTCTGCAGTTTGCTGGTGAGCGGTGATGATATGGCGGTTGGGGGCAAGTTCGGGCTGCTGCAGGCGGGCCAGCCGTGCCAGGCGGGCCAGCCATGCCAGCTCAGGCCGACTCCCGCTTCTGCAGAGTGGGGGTGATGATATGACGGTTGGGGGCGAGCTCGGGTTGCTGCATCCGGGTCAGCAGTCGTCTTGCCGCCTGACGGCCGATTTCGCGCGCCGGTGAGCTGACGAAGGTGAGGGCGGGGGTGGTGAGTTCGGCCTCCGCCACGTCGTCAAAGCCGAGCAGGGCCACCTGCTGGCCGATGTAGTTGTCCTTGCCCACGCTGCGCCCGCTTGCCTCCACCCCGTAGATGCCGCCGAGGGCGACTTCGGGGTAGTGGCAGAGGATGGCGGTCACCTTGGGGTGCTGGTGCAGCAGCTGGGCTATGGTATCCGCCGCGCTGCGCTGGGTGCGCTCGCACTCCAGTACCCACTCGGGTTTGAACGGCAACCCGTATTGCAGCAGGCTGGCGCAGTAACCGCCGATGCGCTCGGCGCGGGTGAGGGAGTCGGCCCGCCCACCGACATAGGCGATATGGCGATGGCCTTGCTCGATAAGGTAGGTAGCGGCCTGCTGGGCGGCGTGGGTGTTGTCGGGGCCGATAAAGTCCACGTCGTCGCGATAGTAGGAGCGGGCGGCACATACCACGGGCAGCGCCGAGTCGAGCAGGGTTTCCAGCGTCTTGGCCGCCGCGCCGCGCACCGGATTGAAGATGATGCCCGCCACCCCCTGGCGCGACAGGGACTGGATGCTCTGCTGCAGCCGCTCAGGGCTATGGCCGCACTGGGTCAGAAACAGCAGATAACCCTGCTGCTCCAGCACTTCGCTCACCCCGGCGGTCACCTCGGTATAGAAGGGATCCGTGATGTCTCGCAGGATCAGCCCCACCAGGTTGGAGTGCTGGCTGCGCAGGTTGGCGGCGGCGCTGTTGGGCACGTAGTCGAGCTCCCTGATCGCCTGCTGCACCCGCTCGGCGGTGGCCGGCGAGATGCGCCCCTTGCCCCTCAGCACCATGGATACGGTAGTGACCGAGACCCCCGCCAGCTGGGCCACATCGGTGATCTTGGCATTCTTGGATGGCAGCGGTTTGAGCGACATAGGCGAGGGCATGGGACGATAAGGAGAGTCGAGAGGCACAGCATACCCGCACCAGGAGGGGAGTAAAACGTTACAGCACGCAGGGAGGGATCTGCCTCACAGATCTGGCGATAGCGGTATTTATGGCGGTGAAATTGTGATCTTGTCGCGGATTTCGAGTTGGTAAATCGTTTTATCATTCACAAAACCTGATGCGATCCCTCTTCCTCCATCCAGCACCTCTGGCGGACAGGAGAAGGGGAGGCACAGGATCTGACCTTCACTTCACAAGGATTAGACAGATGGCCAAGTCCCCCGCCAAATCCACGATCTGGGAGTTCCTGCAGAGCCTCGGCAAGACCTTTATGCTGCCGGTCGCCCTGCTGGCCTTCTCGGGCATTCTGCTCGGTGTCGGCAGCTCCCTCACCAGCGATGCGGTCAAGCAGAGCATGCCCTTCCTCGACAACACAGTGCTGCAACTGCTGTTCCTCTGGATGACCAAGGTGGGGCTGGTGGCCTTTATCTACCTGCCGGTGATGTTTGCGGTGGCGATCCCGCTCGGCCTCGCCCGTGAAGAGAAGGGGGTGGCGGCCTTTGCCGGTTTCGTCGGCTATGCGGCGCTTAACCTCTCCATCAACTTCTACCTCACCGTGGTGAACGTCATCGGCGACGCGGCGGCGGAGAAGGCCTACGGGGTGAAATCCATCCTCGGCATCAGCTCCATCGACACAGGGATCCTGGGGGCCATCATAGTCGGGGTCATCGTCGCGAGGCTCCACGCCCGCTTCTACACCTACAAGATGCCCGATGCCCTGGCCTTCTTCGGCGGCGCTCGCTTCGTGCCCATCATCACCGCCATCGTGCTGGGGGTGGTCGGCCTGGTGGTGCCCCTGGTCTGGCCCTGGTTTGCCGCCGGCATCAACGGCATTGGCGCCGTCATCTCCCACGCCGGTCCCTTCGGCCCCTTCCTGTTCGGTACCGGTGAACGGCTGCTATTGCCCCTTGGCCTGCACCATATCCTGGTGGCGCTCATTCGCTTCACCGAAGCGGGCGGCACCCAGCTGGTCTGTGGCAACGAGGTGAGCGGGGCGCTCAATATCTTCTACGCCGAGCTCTCCTGCGCCGATACCACCCAGTTCTCGGTGTCGGCCACCTCCTTCCTCTCTCAGGGCAAGATGCCGGCCTTCCTCGGCGGCCTGCCGGGGGCGGCGCTCGCCATGTATCACTGTGCCCGTCCGGAGAATCGCGGCAAAATCAAGGCGCTGCTGGTCTCCGGCGTGGTGGCCTGCGTCATCGGTGGCATCACCGAGCCGCTGGAGTTCCTGTTCCTGTTCGTTGCGCCCGTGCTCTACGTCATTCACGCCATCCTGACCGGGCTGGGCTTTATGACCATGGGGCTGCTCGGCGTCACCATAGGCAACACCGACGGCAACCTCATCGATTTCCTGGTGTTCGGCGTGCTGCAGGGCACCGCCACCAAGTGGTATCTGGTGCCGGTGGCTGCCGCCATCTGGTTTGCCATCTACTACGGGGTGTTCCGCTTCGCCATCGTGCGCTTCAACCTGAAAACACCCGGCCGTGAGATCGAAACCAGCGAGGCAGCCCAGCCCGCGGGCAAGAAGGCAGGCAACAGCGGCTACAACGGCGAGGTGATCCTCAATGCCCTGGGTGGGGCCGACAATATCCTGGTGCTCGATAATTGCATCACCCGCCTGCGGATGTCGGTGCAGGACATGAGCCGGGTCGATGACAAGGTCTTGAAGGCGAACGGCGCCATCGGGGTGATCAAGCTCGACGAGCACAACCTGCAGGTGGTGATTGGGCCCCAGGTCCATCTGGTGAAAAACCAGCTGCAGAGCCTGATGGGGGCCTGAACCGGCCAATAAGATCCGAACGGGGGGCGCAAGCCCCCTTATTTGCCTCTCCCAATATGTCTCCTGTTTATGGAGGGAGAAACTTCATGCACGATATTTATGACTTCGACCGCGTGGTCGACCGCCACGGCACCTACTGCACCCAGTGGGACTATGTGGCCGACCGCTTCGGCCATGCCGACCTGCTCCCCTTTACCATCTCCGACATGGATTTCGAGACAGCCCCCTGCATACGCCAGACCCTGGCAACCCGGCTAGAACACGGGGTATTTGGCTACAGCCGCTGGAATCACGGCGACTTCAAGGGGGCGGTGAGCGACTGGTTTGCCTGCCGCTACGGGGCGAGCCTCGACCCCGAGACCCTGGTCTATGGCCCCTCGGTCATCTATGTGATTGCCCAGATGGTGAGCCTCTGGTCGGCGCCGGGGGAAGGGGTGCTGGTGCATACCCCCGCCTACGATGCCTTCGGCAATATGCTGGCCGCCAACGACAGGGTGCTGCTGCCCTGCCCGCTAATAAAGGCGCAGGGGAGCTACCAGATCGACTGGCAGTGTTTCGAGCAGCAAGCGGCCCGCCCCGATTGCCGTATTTTGCTGCTCTGCAGCCCCCACAACCCTACCGGCCGGGTCTGGACGCGGGATGAACTGGGCCGGATGGCCGCCATCTGCCAGCGCCACGGGGTCAAGGTCATCTCGGACGACATCCATATGGATATAAGCTTTACCCGCTACCTGCCCTGGAGCGAGGTAGCGCCGGACGATAGTTGGGCGCTGGTGAGCTCGGGCTCTAAATCCTTCAATATTCCGGCCCTAGGCGGCGCCTACGCCTTTATTGCCAACGGCGAGGCGAGAGCCGCCTATCTGCAGCGGCTCAAGGCGGCCCATGGTCTCTCATCGCCGCCCATTCTCGGTGTGCTGGCCCATATCAGCGCCTATCGGGACGGCGGCGCCTGGCTCGATGTCCTGAAAAGCTATCTGCACGGCAACCTCGCCCAGGTGGCGGCGCGGCTCAACGGCGCCTTCCCCGCCATCGACTATCGGGTGCCCGAGGGAACCTATCTCGCCTGGATTGACTTGAGCGGCCTTGGCATCGACACCACCGAACGGATGGATGCGCTGCAAGCCTTGCTGGTGGAGAAATACCGGGTCGCCATCATGCGCGGCGACACCTATGGGCCTGAAGGCAGAAGTTATCTTCGCCTCAACGTTGGCTGCCCGCGATCCAAGGTCGATCAGGGCCTGGACGCCCTGATAAGGGCGCTGCAGGAGCTGCTTGCCGGATAGAGAATCGCCGCCCTTGGGCGGCGTTGTTATTTCCAGGCGGCCATTTCAGGCCGGTAGCGGGTCTCTGCTATCTGAACGATGCGCAGGATCTGAGTGCCGCCCCTTGAGGTGACAGGCGCCGTGGGATGCGTTGCAGCCGATCTGGATATGGGTTCATCTCCCAGCAGCCTGGAGACAGGCTATGGGCCTCGGTAGTGAGCCAGCGGCTCGGCAGGGCTCAATATTCGAAAAACGTCTCGCCGCCGCTTGCAGATATCGCAGGGATGGATTTCGCCCTGCGCCCGCTGTTCCCTCTGTGGCTGCGGCTCCTGTCGGACTGTCACCATGAGCCCTCTCCTGCTGATGCTCAACCAGCCCGAGCTGCCCGATGAGGGGAGCGGCTTCGTCTGCCTGGAGCCCCAGAGTCACGCCGCTAATGCCCACCAGATGGCCGGTCATCCCGGCTTGCGCCTGCTCAGCCGAGGGGATCGCATGAGCCTTGGTATGACCCTCAGCCTGCGCCCGGCGTCATGACTCAGGGTTGGCAATGACAGGGGCCCGAAAGGGCCTCACTCATTGGCACCTAGCGGGGTTCGGCGGCGGATAAAGGGCGGTTTGTCAGGGACTTGGGGGCGGGTTGCCAGGTTTCATCGCGGTTTTCTTAACCCAGGCTGTCTGCGCCGTGGCTTTCGGTGGACGGCAAAATGCCCCGTTGCTCTACTCCCCGTCTGGTTCAAACAGCCGCAGCGACAGGCGGCCCCGGCGCACGCCGAGTGCGCCGGCAAGGGAGTGATTTGGGGAGGAGTGGGTAATGGCAGTGGGCAAGTGGTTGGTAGCAGGATTGGCAGCGCTGGCGCTGCTGGGGTGTGGCAGTGATGACGAGGAGGGCTCAACGGGGGAGGGCCCCTCCCTCGCTTCGTTGCGGATGAGTCCGGAAGAGATCAGGGTCCCCGTCGGCGTCGAGCAGCAGTTCCAGGTGCAGGCGACCTGGGATGATGGCGCCGTGCAGGACGTGACCGGGCATCCCGACCTTGTCTGGAGCAGCAGCGACACCGCCGTGGTCAGGGTGGATGAGCAGGGCCTCGCCATGGGGATCGGCCCGGGCACGGCCACCCTGACCAGCGCGGGCACAGTCAACGGGGAGTCTCATAGCGCCACCGCCAGGGTGGAGGTGATCGATGCCTATGTGACAGAGTTGCAACTGACCCCGGTCACGGCCAGGGTGCCGGTGGGATTGAACCAGCCCTTCGTGGCCATCGCCACCTTCTCCGACGGCCAGTCGCGAGACGTGACCAATGCCTCGGCCCTGCAGTGGCGCAGCAGTGACGAGGGCAGCGCCCTGGTCAGCAACGACGCCGGCAGCAAGGGCCTTGCCACCGGGGTGGCGGTCGGGGAGCCGAACATCGAGGCCAGCGGCACCCTCAACGGCGCGTCCTTCCAGGCATCGGCCCCGCTGGCGGTGACGGATGCCGTGATCACCGGGCTGGATATCCATGCTCCCCAGGATCCGCTGCCCATGGGATTGAGTGCGCAGCTGCACGCCTTCGCCACCCTGTCCGATGACAGCGATCCCATAGAGGTGACCGAGCATGACGCCTTGACCTGGCACAGCAGCGATCCGGCGGTGGCGAGCATCAGCGAGACCGGGCTGGTCACCGGGCTGACGCCGGGGAGTGCCACCATAGGGGTGAGCGGCATGATCAACGGGGTCTCCCTCGAGGCGACCGAGCCGCTCAGGGTGAGCTCGGCCGCCATCATCGGACTCGAGGTGCAGTCCATGGGGGGCGCCATTGCGGCTGGCCTGCAAACACAGTTTGTCGCTGCGGCCAATCTCACCGATGGCACCTCGTTCGATGTCACCGACAACGACCTCATCCAGTGGCAAAGCAATCAACCCGGGATAGCGAGCGTCAGCAACCAGGCGGGGAGCAAGGGGCTGGTGACGGGCCAGACGGCGGGGACTGCCGCCATCATGGCGAGCGGCACCCTGGACGGCACCACCTTTACCGCCTCGGCCCCGGTGGCCGTCTCATCCGCCGTGGTGACCAATCTGGAGCTGACGCCGGCGGATGCCTCTGTCACTGTGGGGGGCAGGGTGCAATTTCAGGCCATGGCGACCCTCTCCGATGGCAGCAACCAGGAGGTGACGGACGACGACAGCATCCTCTGGTCTTCCGATGCGCCCGCCGTCGCGCTCATCAGCAATGCCTCTGGCAGCCGGGGGGAGGCGAGCGGCCTGAGCGAGGGGGTGGCACTCATCACCGCCAGCCTGGGGGGCGTCACCAGCACGTCTGCCCGGCTGACCGTGATGCCAACGGCCCCCGAGGCTCCCATCCTCATCGAGCCGCGGCAAAACCAGCTGGCCTCGCTGCAACTGAGCCCGGAGGCCTTTGCATTCTGGAATGCGACCTCCATCAACTCCCCCGAGGGGCAGGCGGCGCTGAAAGATCTGACCGGACAGGTCTACAACCAGTTCAGCGATGCCTTCGACTTCATCACAGTGGTGATGAACAACGACGATGTCCCAGCGGGCATGCCCACCGGCGAATATGCCCACGTCAGAAACGATGTGGCGGGCATAGGCCTTGGCATGTTTGATGAAACGGCGGCGTTTCACTCGGACGGCAAGCTGCAGGGGGTCTTCTTCCTCTACAAGAAGAAGTACCTGTCGACCTCGACCTATGGCCCCATCCTGCATGAGATGGCCCATCGCTGGGCGAACTGGGTGGTGCCACCGGCTACCGGACACTGGGCTCCCTGGCTCGGCATCGTCGGCCAGTTGAACAACGTGAGTGCCAACTACGCCGACATCGAACTCTACCTGATGGGGTTGATGGACGCCTCCGAGATGACGGATCCCGCCAGTCTCGATGCCTATGCCCTGATCCCGGTCGACCAGAAGCCCAGGGTGCCGAGTGCGGCCACCTCGCAGAAGGCGTTTCGTACCCTGCTGCTGATCCTGTCGGATCGGCCGCTCAATGCCACCGAGATCCAGAACTACAACAACGGGGCTACCCTGCTGACCCGGACAGACAACCCGTCCCAGCAAGGCACCAACTTCCACAAGATGACCCGAGGTAGAGGCACCCTGACGGTGAACGCTCTGGATACCCTGGTCAAGCCGACCCCCTTGATCCGGCTGCGTGACAGGCGATAGTGCCCCATCCCGACCGGCGAGCCGGCCGATAGCGGCCGCCCATCACGATGTTATCCGGCGCCCCCTGGCGCCGGATTTTTTATGGGGGTGGGTCAAGGGTGAGCGGGCGTCTCGGGTGGCTTGGTTTCGTTCTGAGGAGGAGGTTCAGGCCGGTAGCGGGTCTGCTCAATCTGATCGTGCCGCAGCAGCAGGGTATCCCCCTCCATGAGGCGATAGGCGCAGTAGGTGCCGTTGCAGGCGATGCGGATATGGGGTTTATTCCCCAGCAGGGGTGACTGGCTATGGGCTTCGGTTATCGGCCAACTGCCCTGTTCGAGGCGGGTGATTTGAGACTGTGCCTTGTCTATTCCCTGTATAAAGAACGCAATCGCGCCCATGACAGGCAGCAGTACTGCTAGAAGCAAAAAGGCGAACTTGTAGTAATTGTTCCCGAACCAGATAAATGCCCGGAAAAGGAGAGGCGCTGGGTAACGTCTGATCTTGTTTGCTCGTTTAATAAGCCAGCGATTTAGCCATGATTTTTGCCATAGCCACGTTAGGCGGATTCTCCAGCGCGGGCAGGCTAACAGTGTGATAGTTACTAAAAAGATCGTAAACATGCTACCTAACACCGGCCACATCCATGGTCTGAGTGTCTGGAGGGTGCTGATTAATCCAAAGGCCAGAATGTAGTCCGCTGGTGGAGAAAATTCGGCATAGTCGAGATCAAACGCCATGGTATAGCCATAGTGATAAGCCATTCCCAATAGATAAGTTGCGGCTGTAAGGGCTGGAATGGCAGTCATGACCAAGCCTACAAAGCGCCAAGTTGTTCCTTTCTCTTCGCTTTCCGGTTCGCAGGATCGCAACGCTTTTACATGTTGGCGAAGCCAACGCCAGCGGGTCGTAAATATTTGCTCATTCATGGGAGTCTTTTACATCCTGCAGTTGTGCATATCGGCAAGCTGTAGGCCATGTAGGGGATGCAGCGGGGCTCCTCGGTGCGAAACAAAATCTTGCCGCAGCAGCGAGCTTCCAGTTCACCGTCTGTGGTGCGCTCGGGGTGGGTACTCAGGTACTCGGCGCGGGTAGGCAGCCGTTGCCAGTCGGGATGGGCATACCGCCTGTCCCAGAAACGCACGGCATAAAGCGTCACCCCCATGGCGAGCAGGCCAAACAGTAAGAACAGGTCCATGCAAGGGCTCCGGATGGGGGAAGGATGGCGTCAGTATGTTAGCGGCCCGGCAAGGGGGGCTGCCATCCCCACTTGGGTCGGTATCAGGCAGCCAGGCAGGCTGCCGACCTGGTGCCGATATGACCGCTTCAGGTTAGGCTCTGCGGCTGTCCGGCCATATCGGCGGTACTTGAAGGGAACCCGCTTCGCTAGAGGGGGGATGCTGACATGCAAAAAGGGGCCTCGGGGCCCCTTATGTTCAGCACGCAAACCCGGCCTCGTCAGGCGACCTTGCTGCTGCCGGCCAGGGTGCGGGCCAGCAATCCATCTGGATTGTGGATAGCATCCTTCGTTTTGACATCGATTATTTCGATACTATTGAAGCGCTCCCGGTGCTTGATGGCCACGTCATGGGCCAGGATGACGCAGCGGGCGTTGGCCACGTCCTTGGGGGTGATGCGGTTGATGATGCCGTTGGCGCCTTGTGTCTCTACCTTGAGCTTGATGCCCGCCTTGGCGGCCGCCTTCTGCAGGCTCTTGGCGGCCAGGAAGGTGTGGGCCACGCCGGAGGGGCAGGCGGTGATGGCGAGCACCTCTGCCTCACCTTCCGCTTCGATGACCTCATAGCCGCCATCCGGGGTGGTGACCTCTTCCTCGTCGGTCACCGGTTTTTTCAGCAGGTTGACGACAAGGGCCGTGGTCAGGGCGCCGAGCACTGTGCCGATGATATAGCCCATCTTGCCCTCCACCACAGGCAGCACTATCCAGCCACCCCAGGGGGCGTGGTTGATGCTGTGCATCATGAAGCCGGTGATGTTGCCGACGATGCCGCCCGCGACTATGGCCGGGATGACGCGCACCGGGTCGGCGGCGGCAAAGGGAATGGCCCCCTCGCTGATGCCGATCATGCCCATGATGGCGGCCGCCTTGCCCGCTTCGCGCTCCTCCTTCTTGTAACGCTTGGGGGAGAGCAGGGTCGCCAGCGCCATGCCGAGGGGCGGCACGCAGATGGCGATGCCGACGCCGCCCATCAGCCAGGGCTGGGTGTTGACCTGGGTCTGGGCGAACAGGGTCGCTACCTTGTTGACCGGGCCGCCCATGTCGAAGGCGGTCATGCCGCCGAGGATGGCCCCCAGCATCACCTTGCCGGAGCCCGCCATGCTGGAGAGCCAGTGGTTCATCCCCTCCATCATGGCGGCGATGGGCGCCCCTATCACCCACATGACGATGCCGCACACCAGGAAGGTGCCGATCAGCGGATAGATGAAGATGGAGCCGAGCGAACTCATGGAGTCCGGTAGCTTGATGCGCTTGAGCTGATTGACGATGAGGCCGGCGATAAAGCCCACCAGGATGGCGCCGAGAAAGCCGGTGTGGAACTGCTGCACCGCAATCCAGGAGCCGATCATGCCGGGGGCCAGGCCTGGCTTGTCCGCCATGGAGTAGGCGATGTAGCCGCCAAGCACGGCGGTAAACAGGGTGAGCCCGGCGATGCCCATGTCGGCCATGTCCTTTAGCGCGCCCGCCTCGGGCACGGCGCCCTTGCCGCTCATCATCACCGAGAGCGACAGCAAGACGCCCCCCGCGACGATGAAGGGGATCATGTGGGAGGTACCGAACAGCAGGTGCTGCTTGAGGGTGTTGAGCTGGCCCTTGAGGCTGCGATCCCGGGGCTCGGGGGCGCTGGGTTGCGGCGCCCTGGTCTGGGCTGGCTGGTTGCCGGCCGCACTGGCGGGAGCCCGGGCTGCCAGCAGCTTGAGCACCTCGGCCTTGCTGGTGGCCGCTTGCACCTGCGGAATGAAGCCCGGCTCCAGCAGCTTGGTGGAGAGCTCGGCCAGTACCTCGATATGGTGGTTGGCGCCCCCCGCCGGGGAGGCAATCATGAAGAAGAGTCTGGAGGGCTGTCCATCTTCGGCGCCGTAGTCTATCCCCTGGCGGCTGATGCCGATGACGATGGCGGGCTGCAGCACCGCCTCGCTCTTGGCGTGGGGCAGGGCGACCCCCTGTTCAAACCCTGTGTTGTCGAGGTTTTCCCGCGCCCAGAGGTCGCGCACGAACTGATCCTGACTGGCTATCTTGCCGCAGGCCTTGAGCCGGGCGGCCAGCTCCACAAAGAGCCCCTGTTTGTCGTTGGCCGCTATGTCGAGGCAGATCAATCCTTCGTCTATCAAGGAGGTGAGCATAGGTGTCTCCTGGCTCCTTCTTGGAGCCGTTGCGATGGGTAACAATTGACCCGTCTATTGTTTCGCCCCTGCCCCCGGGTAGAAATCGGATATATGTGCCCTTTACTGGATTTTTGTGTCAGTGACCCCGTCCTGTGACCCCGCTCGCATTTTGATGCCGGCTTGCAGGCTCGCTTGCCTATTTTTTATTTTCTTTTAAAACAATATTTTGAGTTTATTTTTGATGCGGTTATCAGAAACGGGTGGCCATATGTCGCGCCCGAGTCAGGAGCGGGAGTTGGAGATTTGTGTGCTGTGGCCGCGCCCTGAAATGTGAGCCGCCCGGCAAAAGTGCGGCCCGCAGGCGGCTTCGCATGGGTGAGGCGGGCCCAGGCGGGGGCGTGAAAAAAATGTGCATAACCAGCATCCCCGGACAAGGGCGGCGACAAGGCTGGAATGAATGTTTTCAATGCGCTGATAATAAAAGGAAAACAGGTTTTTACCGCACCTGGACAGGAGCGTTTTATGTGGCTTCATAAGAAGCCTTTTACTATTTTTTAGATTGGTTTTTGCATAATAAATCGTTTATTTAGTTGGACAATCGGGGAAGACTTGGTGTCCAATCGGGTAGAGCAGGTTGGCCAACAGTGCCGTCAGCCAGTGTGTAACCCGAGATGTAAGGAGACATCCTGATGGAAAAACTTGACCAAGAAATCGACACCATGCGCCAGGAATTCGAGTCACAGGGGCAAAAACAGGCCCATGACAAATGGCAAGCCAGGGTTGATGAACTGCAGCGGGAACGCTCGGAAGCTCCCCAGCCGGAAGCGGCAGAACACTAGCCCCCGACGGCCATGCTGGCCATCGGTTGAGCAGATAATGAAAAACCACCGCCCTGACCCAGGGCGGTGGTTTTTTTCACGGGGCAGGGCGCCCCTGATTTACAGGCGATAGAGATTCAGGGCGGCGTCGAAGTGTGCCGCGCTCTCCCCCGTGCCGCCGTTGAGCACAGTGTGGAAGAAGGCCGCCACCTTCTTGTTGGCGATGGCATCCCCCTCGAAGTAGGCGTGGGAGTCCCCCACCTGGGGCTGGTCGGTGAAGTCGACGTAGATGGCCGCCTTGGAGTCCAGCTTCCTGGTGTAGTGGCCGAGGCGCGCCTTCTGCTGCTCCCCCATCTTCATCCGCGACGCCATGAGGGCGCTGTCCCGCTCATTGATGGTGATGTAGAGGCGGTTGCGACACTGGATCCGGTCTACCCACTGGGCGTGGTCCTCGTTGTTGGTGTCCGCGGCCACCATGACGACGTTGTCGAACAGCAGGTGGTTGGCGTTGTAGGTGGTGCTGCCGAGCAGGTGCTTGAACAGGTAGTTGCCCATGCTGTGCAGCATCAGGTTGATGGTGAAGGGGCAGCGCTTGTTCACCTCCTTCGAGAAGTAGCGATCCCAGGCCTCGCCGTTGCCGGCAAACTTCTTCTGGGCCTTGCCCTCCAGCTCGGTCACATACTGGGCATTGAACTCCTCGAGCAGCAACCTCATCTTCTCCAGCACCCGATCCAGGGCGCCGGCAGAGGCCAGGGCATCGCGCTTGTCGCTCTTGTAGCTCAATACTCCCTGGGCACCCCCGCCATTGGCGGGCCAGCTGAAGCAGAGCACCTCGACCCCATACTGGGCCTCGAGACGGGCCGCCCGCTCCAGCACATCCTTCAGATCGTTGTTGAAGCCATGAACGAACAGCAACAGGTGCTTGCCGGTCTTGAGCTTCTGTTTGCCCGTCCCCGTGCCGGCGCAGCGCTCCAGCAGCTTGCGCGCCACATAGGCGCTGGCCGGGTAGCTGGCGGCAGGGTCCAGCCCCACGCTCTCGGCCATCTCGGGGGTGATCTGGTCCGGCAGCAAGTCCAGCTGCCATTTGTCTCCCTGGCGGCTGGCCTCGGCCAGTCGCAACTCATTCGGGCCTGCCTCCGGCCTGTCGCCAAAGACGCCAAGGGGGGTCTTGCTCCCCGCGTTCACCACTCGGTTGGTGACGATAAACATGATGTTCTCCTTTTCTCGTGCTCTCTCCATGGTCAGTGACTTGTTCGAAGCCCTGACCGATGGAGAAGAGCCTAGCCGGGATCCATCGGTTCTTCCTTGGGACAGAAACGACAAGGGCCATCCGAAGATGGCCCTTGTGCATTAGGGGGGCGTGGCGCCCCTTAGCAGCGGTTGCCGGCGCGGGCGACCCGCCCCTCGGCCAGCAGCCGGTAGTGACCGGTGGCGGCAGGGACGAAGGCGGACTGCCCCTTCTCGAGGCGCAGTGACTGCTCACCCTGCTGGAGGGTCACTGTGCCATCGATGGCAAACAGTATCTCGGCGCTGGCGGTGGTGAGCACATGCTCACCGGCCGGGTAGACGCTGAAGGTGAAGTCAGGTACCGGCACCTCGAAGTGCTGCACCGCCCCGTCAAGGTGAGGGGCCAGCAGGATCTGGTCGTCCGGCTTGGGCAGGCAGCGGGTGCAATCCAGCAGCTCGGCCACGTCTATGTATTTGGGGGTGAGCCCGGCGCGCAGCACGTTGTCGGAGTTCGCCATGATCTCAAGCCCGGTGCCGCGCACATAGGCGTGGGGGGTGCAGGCGTCCAGATACATGGCCTGACCCGGCTGCAGGGTCACCACGTTCAGCAAGAGCGGCGAGAAGAGCCCCACATCCCCCGGGTACTGGGCGGCGAGTGAGGTGATGAGCGCAAAGGTCTCTTCATCCTGATGGGCGGCGGCATAGGCCAGCAGGCCAACCAGGGCCTCCTCCTTGCGAGTCCCTTCCAGCACCAGCAACTGGTGGAAGAAGTGCTGCAAGCCCGCCTCATCCTGTGACTGGCGCAGCGCTTCGGTCAGCTCGGCCAGCGCCGGCAGCCCCATGCGGTCGAACAGCGCCAGTATGGCCGGGATGGCGCGAAAGCCGTTCATCGCCTGATAGGGGGTGAGGGCAAACACCAGCTCCGGCTTGTGGTTCGGGTCCTTGTAGTTGCGATTGGCTGCCTTGGGGTCGATGCCGGCGGCCTCTTCTTTGGCAAAGCCGGCTTCGGCCTGGGCCTTGCTCGGGTGCACCTGGATGGAGAGAGCCTTCTCGGCGCACAACACCTTGAACAGGAAGGGCAGGCTGCCGAAGCGGGCGACGGTGGCATCCCCCAGCACGGCGGCGGGGGCGCGCTCTATCAGGGTCGAGAGCCTCTGCACATTCCCCGCCAGCGTCACCTCGGAGCAGCCGTTGGGGTGGGCTCCCATCCAGAGTTCTGCCTGGGGTTTGCCAGCCGGATTGGGGATGCCAAACAGGGTGGTGAGGGCGTCATGGCTGCCCCAGTCGTAACCTTGAATCGGATTTTGCATTAACAAAAAAGAGGGCAGATCTCGACTGCTCATAAGGGACGCCTCATTTGGTGTGAACAAAGTGGTTTGAAGAAAAGGGTGGAATTGACGGTCCGGCCCGGACTATAACATGGGCGGCCTTTGCCGCCGCAATCGCTTGCCTCTCTCTTGATCGGGATCATCATGTCACTCATCTTCAGCCAGCTGCTCGACGGCGCTCTCCACGACCAGGTTCCCTTCGAGCAGATCTGGTTTGCCCAGGATCAGGGAGTGCCGCCTGGCTTCAGCTACCAGGTCAACTTCCCCCGTCTCGAGCTGGTGTTCAGCGGCGAATACCTCAACCAGATCTGGGACAGGGAGTCGGGTTGCCAGGAGATAAGCGTGCTGCCGGGGCAGGCGCTCTACATCCCCCCCAACGGCTGGAACAAGCCGCTCTGGACCACGGACTGCTCTGTGCTGAGCCTGCTGTTTGGCAAGCGCCAGCTCGGTTTCAGCCTGGTGAGCAAGCGCCGGGAAGACCCGGATTTCTTCGATGTGCAAAAGCACAGCATCATGGCCCGGGCCGGCCATGTGAACGAACACATACTGGCGGCCCTCAACGTGCTGGTGGAAGACCCGGGCCGCTCCCCCACCGACAACCACCTGTTGCAGGCGTTGCTCACCAGCGCCCGTCAATTGCTGGCGGAGTCCACCTTCGAGCGGCCGCGAGGGGCTGAGCTGTTTCACGGCATCTGCATCTATATCCAGGAGAACTTTCACCGCCCCATCAGCCGCGACTCCATCGCCCACCGCTTCAACGTCTCGGCGAGCCACCTCTCCCACCTGTTTCGCGAGCAGGGCCACATGCGCCTGGCGGACTACATCAGCTGGGTACGCATCGATCGGGCCAAGTTCATGCTGAAAAAATACCGCTTCCGCCTCGAAGAGGTGGCCAGCCGCTGCGGTTACATGGATGTGAACTATTTCTGCCGGGTGTTCAAGCAAAAGACGGGGCTGACCCCCTCCCAGTACCGCGCCCTGAGCCAGCCCCAGGGGCAGAGCGAGAGTCTGGCGCCATGACGGCGGCGCTCGCCATGGCGGGGTTGCACTGGCTTGCGCCTCATGGGGCGCAAAGAGAAGTGGCGCATTGTGATCCAGTCCCCGACTATGGTCGGACATGCACGCCCGCCATTTGATTATGCAAATGGATGGGCTAAGATGGCCGCGCGCAACGATCAACGATCAGATTGATAACAAACGGAAGTTAGGAGATGCCGATGGAAAGCAAAGTAGTTATCCCGACCCAGGGTCAGAAAATCACAGTCGATGCCAGCGGCAAGCTGCAGGTTCCCCACAACCCCATCATTCCGTTTATCGAAGGGGATGGTATAGGTGTGGACGTGACCCCGGCCATGCTGAACGTGGTGAACGCTGCGGTCGAGAAAGCCTACAAGGGCGAGCGCAAGATCGCCTGGATGGAGATTTATACCGGCGAGAAATCGACTCACATCTATGGCGAAGGTGCCTGGCTGCCGGCCGAAACCTTGGATTTCATTCGTGAATACTGCGTGGCCATCAAGGGCCCGCTGACCACCCCGGTCGGTGGCGGTATTCGCTCCCTCAACGTGGCCCTGCGTCAGGAGCTGGATCTCTACGTCTGTCTGCGCCCGGTCCGTTACTACGAAGGGACCCCGAGCCCGGTCAAGCACCCCGAGCTGACCGACATGGTGATCTTCCGCGAGAACGCCGAAGACATCTACGCCGGAATCGAGTGGAAGGCGGACAGCGACGAAGCCAAGAAGGTGATCGCCTTCCTGCAAAACGAGATGGGCGTGAAGAAGATCCGCTTCCCCGAGTCCTGCGGTATCGGCATCAAGCCCATGTCCAAGGCCGGTACCGAGCGTCTGGTCCGTGCCGCCATCGAGTACGCCATCGACAACGATCGCGACTCCGTGACCCTGGTGCACAAGGGCAACATCATGAAGTTCACCGAAGGTGCCTTCAAGGATTGGGGCTATGCCCTGGCCCAGAAAGAGTACGATGCCCAGCTCATCGACGGCGGCCCCTGGTGCTCCTTCAAGAACCCGAAGACCGGCAAGACCATCATCGTCAAGGACGTCATCGCCGATGCCTTCCTGCAACAGATCCTGCTGCGTCCGGCCGAGTATGACGTCATCGCCTGCATGAACTTGAACGGTGACTACATCTCCGACGCCCTGGCCGCTCAGGTCGGTGGTATCGGCATCGCCCCGGGCGCCAACATCGGCGACGGCGTGGCCCTGTTCGAGGCAACCCACGGCACTGCACCCAAGTACGCAGGTCAGGACAAGGTGAACCCGGGTTCCCTCATCCTCTCCGCCGAGATGATGCTGCGCCACCTGGGCTGGACCGAGGCGGCGGATCTCATCGTCAAGGGGATGGAAGCGGCCATCGCCAACAAGACAGTCACCTATGACTTCGAGCGACTGATGGAAGGCGCCACCCTGCGCTCCTGCTCCCAGTTCGCCCAGGACATGGTCGACCAGATGTAATTCGGTTCTCTTAATGCAAAAGATGCAAAACCGGCGCCATGAGCGCCGGTTTTTTTATGGGTGACAGGCCAGAAAGCCTGAAGGTGCCGCCGTCAGGTGGTCTTTTCCACGTGCTGCTGGTAGAGCTGTTGCCATTTGCTGGTTTCGGCCTCATCCCCCTGCGCCTGCCAGAACTCGCAGATGGAGTTGGCGAGTTCGGAAGCCATGGCGTGATCGCCATCGCGACGGCTCATCAGATATTGTCCAAGCCAGCTTTGATACTGTTTCATAGCCCGATCTCCTTATCTAAGGTGCCCCTGGTGTCGCTCGCTGGCACAGGCCGCCAGCATTGACTCAACCGGGTCACTTGTGGTGCTGCGCCGCCGCGGTTGTGCCCACCGGACTGGGTGGTGATCTTGCAGGATCAAGGCGACAACGGGGCGCAGATGTCAAAAAACGGCCTCTATCGTATCACAAAATAACCAACTTGGGGGGATTGACGGCAGGGGAGGGGCATGAAGGGTTGCCACGCTTTGGCAAAGAGCATGCCATCTTGCTGATCCCAGAAGAGAAAAACCCGCCAGGGTGGCGGGTCTTTCGGTTGAAAAAAAGATCAGAGGTGGGCGGCGGCGAGGTATTTTGCCATCTCCTCGGCGGGCACCATGCCGCCGCCGGTGGCCCACACCAGGTGGGTGGCGCCTGCCATGGTCGCGGCATCGAAACCGCGCCCGATTTGCCACTCGAGGTTGGCCGCCACGCGCCAAGGCCCTGCCATGCCGGCCAGGGCGGACGGTTCGAGTTTGATCTGCTCGTCCCGCGCCAGCAGTCCCAGCAGGTCATACATCTCCTGATCGCTCAGGGTGTAGAAGCCATCGAGCAACCTCTCCATGGCGCGGCCGACGAAGCCGGAGGCGCGCCCCACCGCCAGACCGTCAGCGGCGGTGAGGTTGTCTATCCCCAGATCCTGCACCGCAATGGCATCGTGCAATCCGGTGTGGACCCCCAGCAGCATGCAGGGGGAGTGGGTGGGTTCGGCAAACAGGCAGTGGACGTTGTCCCCGAACGCGAGCTTGAGGCCAAAGGCCACGCCCCCGGGGCCGCCGCCGACGCCGCAAGGCAGATAGACGAACAGCGGATGTTCGGCATCCACCACTATGCCCATCTCGTCGAACTGCTTTTTCACCCGCTCGCCCGCGACCGAATAGCCGAGGAAGAGGGTGCGGGAGTTCTCGTCGTCGATGAAGAAGCAGTTGGGGTCGCGCTCGGCCTCCTTGCGCCCCTGCTCCACCGCCACCCCGTAATCCTCGGCATATTCCACCACGATCACCCCGTGTTCGCGCAACTTGCGCTTCTTCCACTCCCGCGCATCGGCAGACATGTGGACGGTGACGGTGAAGCCCAGCTTGGCGCTCATGATGCCGATGGACATGCCGAGGTTGCCGGTCGAGCCCACCGCAATGCTGTACTGGCCGAAGAACTGGCGGAACTCGTCCGTGAACAGCTTGCGATAGTCGTCCTCTTCGCAGAGCAGACCGGCTTTGATGGCCAGCCGTTCGGCGTGGGTCAGCACCTCGTAGATGCCGCCACGAGCCTTGATGGAGCCGGAGATGGGCAGGTGGCTGTCTTTTTTCAGCAGCAGTCGACCGGTGACCTCAACGCCGTAACGCTGGTTGAGGGTGGCCTGCATCGCCGGGATGGCCGCTATCTCGGACTCCAGAATGCCCTTGCTGGCGCGGGTCTCCGGGAAGGCGTCGCACATGTAGGGGGCGAAGCGGGCGAGCCGGGCGGAGGCATCCGCCACATCGCTGCCATCCAGGCCCACATGGGGCAGACCGACCGCCAGGGTGGTGGCCTTGGGGTTGAACCAGGTGACGGGCTCGAGCGCGATCAGGGATTGCAGCAGCGGATATTGGGTAGTGAGCTGTTGGACGTCGATGTGTTTCATGGGATGTCTCGGTCTTGTTACAGGATACAGGAGAGCAGGAAGGTACCGGCCAGCGCCATCAGGGAGGCGACAAAGGTGGCACTGGTGTAGTACTTGAGCGTTTCATTCAGGGTGGCACCGCAATACTGCTTGACCAGCCAGAACAGGGAGTCGGTCACCATGGTGCAGCCGATGGCGCCTGAGCCGATGGCGAGCGTCATGATCTCCGGGCTGATGTTCGGGTAGTGCACCATCATGGGGGAGACGATGGCGGTGGCCCCCATCATGGCGACGGTGGCCGAACCCACGGCGGCGTGCAGCACTATGGCCACCAGCCAGGCGAGCAGTATGGGGTGCATGTCCAGCTGGGAGAGTATGGTGGCCAGGCTGTCCCCCAGCCCGCTTGCCTTGAGTACGCCGTTGAAGGCGCCGCCTGCCCCTATGATGAGCAAGATGTTGGCGATGGAGGAGAAGCACTCTTCCGTCTTGTCCAGCAGCCCCTCCATCTTCATGCGCTGACGGATCCCCAGCACGTAGTAGGCGGTAAAGGCGGCGATGAACATGGCGGTGATGGGGTTGCCAATAAACTCCAGCAGGGTATAGAGGTGGCTTGCGTGATCCATGTTGAGCTCGGCCACCGTCTTGACCAGCATCAGCACTATGGGCAGCAGCACGGTGAAGAGGGAGGCACTTAAGGTAGGGAGAGTTGCCTCATCGCGGGCCTGGATGTCGGCAAAGGCGGCGGGCACCTCCTTGAACGGCACCCGCTTGCCCAGCAGTTTCAGGAACAGCGGGCCACCCACCAGGGAGGCGAAGAGCCCGACCGCGAGACCATAGACGATGACGGAGCCGATGTCGGCACCCAGCTGATTGGTGACATAGAGCGCGGCCGGGTGGGGTGGCACTATGCAGTGCACGGCCATCAGGGCGGTGCAAAGCGGAATGGCCAGGGTCAGCAGCGAGGTGTTGGTCTTGCGGGCGATGGAGAAGGCGAGCGGAATGAGCAGCACCACCCCCACTTCGACAAAGAGGGTGATGCCGCACACCAGACCCACCAGCACCATGATGACCTGGGGCGAGAGCCAGCGGCACTTTTGCAGGGCGAGGCCGATGCGCTCTGCCGCCCCCGACACCTCCATCATCTTGCCGAGTATGGTGCCAAGGCCGATGACGGCGGCGAGAAAGCCCAGGGTGCCGCCTATGCCCTCTTCCATGGCGTTGACCATCTTGACCGGGTTCATCCCCATCATGGTGCCGACATAGAAGCTGGCCAGCAGCAGGGCGAGGAAGGGATGCACCTTGCCCTTCACTATGGTGAAGACGATCAGGATGATGCTTGTCAGCAAGGTACCGACGACCCACATTTCAGAATTCATACTGCGCCTCGACAGGGATGATAAGAGATGAATGATGGGCCTATTGAACGGCAAGGGGGTCGGGCTGACAAATGATGAAAATGGCCTCTTGGATGAGCTGGGTTGATGCAAAGGTGCCACATTCATCACATTTAGCGGTATTTATGTGACTTGGGTTCGGTTACGTCATCCTGAATCGGGTCATCCGGGATATCATGACGGCGATGTTGAGCCTGTGACGGGGAAGGCGGATGTATACCGAAGACAACTACGTATCGAGAAACAAGCTGCTAAGCGGCTATCAGCTCTCCAAGCTGCACACCTTCGAGGCGGCGGCCCGCCACAGCTCCTTCGCCCTGGCGGCGGATGAGCTGGCGCTCAGCCCGAGTGCGGTGAGCCACCGGATAGGTGCGCTGGAAGAGGAGCTCGGCTTCAAGCTGTTCCAGCGCTTTCACCGCAAGGTGGTATTGACGACGGAGGGGCAACGGGTCTTCTGGGCACTCAAGTCGTCGCTGGAGTTCATCAATCAGGAGATCCTGGAGATCAAGAACCAGGAGCTGTCCGGTTCCCTGACCGTCTACTCCCGCCCCTCCATCGCCCAGTGCTGGCTGGTGCCGCGGCTCGCGGATTTTTCCCGCCTGCATCCCCAGATCGATCTCAACATCATGACCGGCAACGAGAACGTCAATCTGCACGGCTATGGCATCGATCTGACGATCTATTTCGACGACAAGGTGCCGGAGCGGCTCGCCATCCACCCGCTGATGGATGAATACATGGTGCCGGTGTGCAGCCCCGAATATGCCGAGCGGCACCAGCTGCTCAACAACCCGGACAACTTGAACCACTGCCGCCTGCTGCACGACCGGCAGGCCTGGGGATATGACTCCGACACCGACGAGTGGTGCAGCTGGGCTCGTCAGGCCGGGATCTCCCTCGATGGCTGCCAGTCGAGCATGGGCTTCGATCGCTCCGATCTCGCCATCATCGCCGCAATGAATCACGCCGGCGTGGCCATGGGCCGCAAGAACCTGGTGCGCCAGCGGCTGGAGCGCAACGAACTGGTGGAGCCCTTCCCGGGCAAGGCGGTTCGCTGCAATCAACGCTACTACATGGCGACGCTCCCCCATCGCCAGTGCCCCAAGATCCAGGCATTCATCGAATGGATAAGCGCCCAGGCAAAGGAAATTGATTGAACCAGGGACAGGGATACAGAGTGCTGCCCGGTCTCGATCTCATTTCATTCGACCCTGGCATGAAGCGGACGATATTTGTACATTCCGTGCTGGCGGCTGTGGGCAGCGGTATGGTTTGTTATATATGAATGCAGGTGCTTGGATGACACCCCTTTTATCTCTGTGGCAAATACCTGGTAAGTAGGACCGATTAACCCATGTTGAAGAAATAATGTCTGTTGAGCGGTGATCCGATAAGATCCCTGAGGTGAATTAACCACTGTGAATAATGACCATGAGATTGTCAGGAATAGCGCTGGCGCTATAAAATCATTATGTTGTTATCGAGTGGACATGCTATTCTCAAAATGAGTTATCCCTGTGACATACAAAAATAATTCTGTGAGGAAGTAATGAACGAGTTTCTGAAGGTTCTGCTGAACATTCGCAGCTTGCGCGCTGCCATTCGTGAACTGCCGTTTGAGCAACTGCAAGAAGCGAAAGAAAAGTTTGATCTGGTATATAACGAGCGTGCCGAGTCCGTAGAGCAAGAGCGGGCCGAGCAGGAAGAGCGTCAGCGCAAGCTGAGCGAGTTTACCGAGATGCTGCAACAGGCTGGCATCGATCCGCGCGAGCTGATCGGCAGCGTGGCCGCTCCGGCCGCTGCTGGTGCGACCAAGAGCAAGCGTGCTCCGCGCCCTGCCAAATACAAGTATCAGGAAGATGGCCAGGAGAAGACCTGGACCGGCCAGGGCCGCATGCCCAAAGCCATTGCCGAGCAAGTTGCGCTGGGCAAGGATCTGAACGACTTCCTGATCTGATTGCCAGGATAGCGTCGTCAATAATGCCGCCCAAGAGGCGGCATTATTATTTTCAGGATCCTGTCTATCAATTGCCCATCGAAGAAGCCACCTAAATAGGGTCACCCGTCCACAATAGCCATGACCATCATGGGCCAATAAAAAGTATCCATTGGCGGTAAGGCAATCGCTGTCGCGTCTCGCCTGCGACACAATGAGGACTCATACAGCCCGTTTGTTATCTCTGATGACACAAGATGACAAATAATGGTCCGTCGCAGTGGGATGAAAGCAGTGGGATGAAATAGGTGGATTTGCGGGCATGCCTCCCGCTTTGCCTGGCTACCCATTCTCCTATCAATGGGAAGTTTTTGTCCCTCGCGCACTATTTCTCTTTCGCCATCACTGCCCTATTTGACACCCCTGTCCAGACAATATGTGAAAGTCATTTATCGGTATAGGGATTGAATAGGGGTCTGGCGACCCCGCTGCGATTAAATAGGAAATAGGTCAGCTGACCGGTTGGCCGAGATCGCTGTGAAGGGGAATGGCGCGACCGTTTGCAAATTGACGGCGCGCCATGACCCCATCGGCCAGCATGGCCAGCAGGCTCTCACTCTCTTCCCAGCAAAGGCAGGCATCGGTGACCGACAAGCCATATTGCAGCTCACTCAGTGGCGCCGGTTTCTGGCTGCCCCCTTGCAGGAAGCTCTCGACCATGACGGCGGCAACGGCCGTGCTCCCGCCCCGCAACTGGCGGCAGAGCTCCCCGGCGACCAGGAGCTGGTTCTGGTGCAGCTTCTGGCTGTTGCCGTGGCTGCAATCCACCATCAGCCGAGGGTTGAGCCCCTGGCGCGCCAGGCGTTCGGCCGCGTCCATAACGTCGCTCTGGTGGTAGTTCGGCAGGGTGCCGCCGCGCAGTATGATGTGGCCGCCCGGATTGCCTTCGCTCCTGATCACCACCATGCCCCCCTGGCTGCCAGGGGCGGTGAACAGATGGGAGGCCTCGCTGGCCAGGATGGCATCGATGGCCACCCGGATGTTGCCGTCCGTGCCGTTCTTGAAGCCGACCGGGCAGGGCAGGGCCGAGGCCAGTTGCCTGTGTACCTGGGATTCGGTGGTGCGGGCACCGATGGCCCCCCAGCTGATGAGATCCGCCAGATAGAGGAAGCTGGTGGTATCGAGAAACTCGGTGGCGGTGGCCAGCCCCAGCCGGTTGATGTCGAGCAGCAGCTGGCGGGCCAGGTGGAGCCCGTGAACGATGTCGTTGCTGCCATCGAGATGAGGGTCGAAGACCAGCCCCTTCCAGCCGACTGTGGTGCGCGGTTTCTCGAAATAGGTGCGCATCACTATCTGCAGGCTCTCCTGATACTCGGTGGCGAGCCGTGCCAGCCTCTTGGCATAGTCGAGGGCGGCGACGGGATCATGGATGGAGCAGGGGCCTATCACCACCAGCAGACGATCGTCTGCCCCGCTCAGGATCTGGCGCACCTGGTGGCGGTGGTGGTCAATGTGCTGCGCCATATCGGCCGGGCAGGGATGCTGTGCCAACAGGTCGGCAGGGGTGGGGAGCGCCTCCACCGCGAAGGCGCGCATTACCGAATTCAAAACAGCCATCTGGGGTTACCTTGCAGTGCAAATGGGGTCGACGATGTGTCCGGAGCGTTCGGGTGTCTGGATCTGGGATCTGCGCCCGGCACACAGCATCTTTGTTGAGAGTGATTATCATTATCTTGCTGTTCGTCTCAAATGCAAGCACTACCGAGAGGATCACCAAAGATGGGGGGCGGGCCGTAAAAAAGGGAGGGAAGCATGGCAACCAGGCCCGCTCCCGAGCGGGAGAAGGCCTGATAAGAGCAAGGAATACAGGGTGTTATCAGCTATCCATCACGACATGGCGATCCTGATGGTAGGCGTCTTCATCCTTGCCGCTGCGCCAGTAAGGCACTGCATAGACCCGCTGGCGATCGGTGTCCAGGGTCCGCCTGACATGACGACGCAGGGGCACCACCAGACCCTCTTCCCCCCCGAACCAGAAATAGCTCTCTTCGGTGGCCATGGGCAGGGAGGTGAAGTACTCCACCAGGGGGCCGGTCTGGTCCGGCGTGCCGACAAACCAGCGCAGGCTGACCCCTTCGGGCAGCGACAGATCCTGCACATCTTCCTGATGGGGCACCAGCAGGGCCATATGGCCCCTGGCCTCTGCCGGCATCACCTCGGCCATGGCGCTGATGGCGGGCAGGGAGGTGAGATCGCCGGCCATGTAGTAGTGAGCGGCCAGCTGCAACATGGGATCCGGGCCGCCCGGGCCCGAGATGGCGAGCCTGTCCCCCGGCTTGGCGTGGAGGGCGAAGCGGCTGGCGGGGCCGATGTCGCCGTGCAGGGCGAAGTCGATGTCGATCTCCAGGGCCTCGCGGCGGAAGGCACGGATGGTGAAGGTGCGCAGTATGGGCTTCTGGCTCGGGTCCTCCCAGCGGGGACCCTTGGGGGTCGGGGTTGGCAGCACTATCTCGCTCTGGCCCGGCCGGGGCAGCATGATCTTGATATGGGCACCGCCACAGCTGAAGGGGTAATCCGCCAGTTCAGGGCTGGTCAGGCAGACTCGGCGCAGATGAGGGCTCACATCGTGGACATGCTTGACGGTGAGCAGGCGAGGGCGATTGACCGGGGCGGGCTGTGACATTTGAGTACTCCTGACAGACGAGAGCGCTCATTTTTCATTAAATGAAAACTATTATCAATTGCTTTGTTATGAAGAGGATACAAGGGCGGCTAGCAGGGAGGTCAGGCCGGCCGCCCTGGGGGCTGACCGGGCTCTAGCTCCGATCGCTCCCTCCCAGCGCCCGGTAGATCCCGGCCATGGTCTTGAGCTGGCTCTGTTGCTGGGCCAGCACGCCGAGCTCGGCATCCCACAGTCGATTCTGCTCGTCCAGCCAGGGCTGAACCCCGGTGGCGCCCGCCAGGAAGCGGGCCCCCGCCAGCCGCTCGGCCTCTTTGGCATAGGCCAGCTGCTGCTCGAGATAACGCAGCCGCTGCTCCCCCTGCTGGCGAGCAGCCAGGCCATCTTCCACCTCCAGCAGGGCCGTATAGAGCTGCTTGCGAAACTCGGTCTCGGCTATCTGATAGTCAATCTCGGAGCTCGCGATGGAGAGCCGGGTCTTGTTGTACTCGAGGAAGGGGAGCGCCAGGGTCGCACCCAGGGTTCCCACCGGGTTCTGCAGCACCTGGGTCAGGGTGTCCGAGGTGGTGCTGGCGCCGCCGGTGAGGCTGAGGGTGGGGTAGAAACCGGTGCGGATCTCGTCCCCTCTGGCCAGCGTCTTGCGAAGGCGCAGCTCGGCTGCCCGCACGTCGGGGCGCCTGGCCAGCACATCGGCGGGGATGCCGACCGCCAGCGTCGGAATGGGACCCATGGCGAGGGAGGTCGGGGCAAATTCCAACGGGCCGCTGCTGCGGCCGAGCAGCAGGCGCAGGGCGTTGCCGGCCTGCTCCCGTTGCAGGGTGAGAGAGGCGAGCTCCGCCTGCTTGCCGGCTTTCTGCTGGCTGGCCTGCACCAGATCGAGGCGGGTGACGGCCCCGGCGTCATATTTTGCCCGGGTCAGCCGCTCTATCCGCTCGTAGTTGGCCAGCTGGCGCTCGCCCAGGGAGATGGCCGAGCCAAGATACGCCAGCTGCCAGTATTGCTCCAGGGTCTTGCCTACCAGCATCAGGCGGGTGGCGGCGCGATCCTGCTCGCTGGCCTCTGCCTCCCACTGCGCCTGATCCCGCACCGAGGCGAGCCGGCCCCAGAGATCCACCTCATAGCTCAGGTTGAAGGAGGGGCCCAGGTTGCTGCTGGCGCTGCCATCCTTCATGTTCTTGTTGCCGCTCGCCCCCAGGCTGGCGTTGACCGAAGGGGTGAGGTTGGTGTTGGCGAGATCGGCGCCGAGCAGGGCGCTCTTGAGCCTGAGCCCCGCGACCTGCATGTCCGGGTTGGCCGCTAGCACCTCATCGACCAGCTGGTCGAGGGCGGGATCCCGGAACCCCTGCCACCAGAGCCCGGCCTGCTGGCCGCCAAGATCCCGGGCGTCCTGCTGCCACGCTGGCGCCACATCCAGTTCGGGCCTGTGGTAGGTGCTCTGCTGGCTGCAGGCACCGAGGCTGGCGGCGAGCACCAGGCTGAGCGCAGTCTTTGACGAGAGGCGCAGCCCCCGGCCGGATAAGTTGTGCATCATCATTCCCTCGCCAGTGCCTCGACCGGATCGAGCCGGGCCGCATTGCGGGCGGGCAGGTAACCAAACAGGATCCCGATGAGCGAGGAGCAACCGAAGGCCATCAGGATGGAGAAGAGCGAGAAGCGCATCTGGAAGCTCTCCACGAGCAGGGAGAAGATAAAACCGATGAAGATGGCCAGGCCGATGCCGAGCAGGCCCCCCAGCAGGCTGACCATCACAGCTTCGATCAGAAATTGCTGCAGGATGTCGGACTGACGGGCGCCGACTGCGATGCGGATCCCTATCTCCCGGGTGCGCTCCACCACAGACACCAGCATGATGTTCATCACCCCGACCCCGCCGACGATGAGGGAGATCACCGCGATGGCGGAGACCAGCAGCGTCAGGGTGGCCGTGGTCTTCTCCACCGACTTGACGATACTGTCGCTGCTGAAGGTGAAGAAATCCTTCACCCCGTGGCGCTGGGTCAAGAGCGCCACGGCGGCCTGCTCGGCCAGCGCCGGCTGGACCCCGTCCTTGACCCTTATGGTGATCTGGCTGAAGTGGTTCTGGGAGATGAGACGGCTCATCACGGCGCTGTAAGGCAGCCAGACATTGACCGACTGGCTGCTAGGACCAAAGCCGGTCTCCTGGGCCACCACGCCGACGATGCGCACCGGCAGGGTGCCGACCAGCACCACCTGGCCGACGGGATCCGTCTTGCCGAGCAGGCTGGTGATGGTCTTGCCATCTACCACGGCCACCGCCGTCCGGCTGCGGATATCCCGCTCATCGAGCAGTCGGCCCTGGGTGAGGGTCATCCCCTTGACCCGGAAAAAGTCGCTGCCGACCCCCACCACGCTGCCGCTGCTGGTCTTGTTGCGATAGCGCAACTGGCCCGAGGTGGCGATCTGGGGGCTGGCCCCCTCCAGATAGGGCTGGCCGAGCAGGGCGTCGAGATCCCGCTCGTTCAGGGTCTGGATGCTGGCGGCCTTCTCGTCGCCCCAGTCCTTGCCGGGGAAGATGTCGATGGTATTGGTGCCCATGGCGTTGATGTCGTCGATCACCTTGGCGCGGGCCCCCTGGCCCAGTGCCACCACGCTGACCACGGCGGCGATGCCGATGATGATGCCGAGCATGGTGAGGAAGGTGCGCATGCGGTGGGCCAGCATGGCGTGCAGGGCCATGCGACCCGCCTCCCGGTAGCGATCCCAGCCCTGGCTGCCGCGTTTGGCGACGGAGGCGGTGGGGAGCCGCTCCGGCGCCGGCTCGCGGGCTTTCTGCCCGGTAGCTGGCCGGGGGAGGGCGCAAGATAGCTGTTCGACAGTGGCCTGGGGGATCTGCTGACGCTCTTCCACCCCGTGGGTCTTATCCGGGGAGATGGGGGGGTTGGCAGCCGGCTGGCCGCTGTCCTCCACCACGCGCCCGTCCCGCAGGGTGATGATGCGATTGGCGTGGTTGGCCACCGCCATGTCGTGGGTCACCAGAATGATGGTGTGACCCTGGGCGTGCAGCTCCTTCAGGATGGCCATCACCTCCTTGCCGCTGTGGCTGTCGAGGGCGCCAGTAGGCTCGTCGGCCAGGATCACCTCGCCGCCATTGGCCAGCGCCCGGGCTATGCTGACCCGCTGCTGCTGGCCGCCGGAGAGCTGGCCTGGCCTGTGGTGGCTGCGATCGCTCAAGCCCAGGCGGGTCAGCAGGGTGCGGGCACGTATCTGGCGCTCGGGGCGGGAGGTGCCGGCATAGATGGCGGGGATCTCCACGTTGGCGGCCGCATCCAGATGGGGCAGCAGGTGGTAGCGCTGGAAGATGAAGCCGAAGTGGTGGCAGCGCAGCCGTGCCAGGGCCAGGGCATCCAGGCCGGCGGTGTCCTGACCACGAAACAGGTATTGGCCGCCGCTCGGACGATCGAGGCAGCCCAGCAGGTTCATCAGGGTGGACTTGCCGGAGCCGGAGGCACCGACGATGGCCACCATCTCCCCCGCCGCTATGGTCAGATCCAGCGGGTGCAGCACCGTCACCTCGTGCTCCCCGCTCTGGTAGCGGCGCTCTATGCCCTTGAGCTGGATCAGGGGCTCGCTCACGGGACCATCTCCATCTCATCGTTCTGGACAGGCTTGCCCTGCTCCAGGGTCACCTTGTCCTGTTCGTCAAGACCGCTCACCACCTCTATCTTGATGTCATCCTTCATGCCGGTCTTGATGCGGCGGGTCTCTTTCTGCCCGTCCTCCTTGAGCAGGGTGACCTCATATTCATTCTCTCCCAGCTTCTTGCCGAGGGCGGTCTGGGGGATGGCCAATACCTGTTTGCGTTCACCCAGCACTATGGTGACCTGGGTGGTCATGGCGACCCTCAGCTGATGGTCGGGGTTGGGCACATCGAACAGGGCGTAATAGTAGATGGCGGCATTGCTGGTGGTCGTGGTGTTGGCGCTCTGCTCGTTGATGTTGGTGGGGGCCAGCTCGACAGTGCGCAGGGTGCCGTGATAGCGGCGATCCGGGTCTCCGATCAGGGTGAAGTAGACCGGCATGCCGGCCCTGACCTTGGTGACATCCGCCTCCGAGATCTGCGCCTTGACCGTCATGGTGTCCAGGTTGGCGAGCTTGAGCAGGGTCGGGACCGTCTGGCTGGCGGCCAGGGTCTGCCCCTGACGGGTCACTATGCTGACCACTGTGCCATCCATGGGGGCCTGAATGCGGTTATAGCCGAGCTCCGTCTTGGTACGCTCCACCTTGATCAGGGCGTTGTCGATATCCGCCTGGGCGCTCTGCAGCTCGGCCCGGGTGACGGCCAACTGCGCCTCTGCACTCTCCAGATCGGCCCGGGAGCTCGCCTCCTGCTTGAACATCTGCTGCTGGCGGCGCCAGGCCAGCTCGTTCTGCTTGAGCTGCGCCTGCTTGATCTTGAGCTGGGCACGGCGGCTGGCCAGCTCGGCCTCGGCGGTCTTGAGGTTGTTCTGGGCTATCAGGGGATCTATCTCTGCCAGCAGGTCCCCCTGCTTGACCTGTTGCCCGGCTTCCACCGCCAGATAGGTGACCTGACCCGAGACCTGGGCCCCCACATCCACCTGCTCTATGGCCTGCAGTACGCCGCTGGCCAGCACCGTCTGCTCCACATCCTGACGGGTCACTGTGGCGGTCAGCACGGGGTCCGGGGTCTTGCCGGGCCAGGCCAGCCAGACCACGAGGGCCAGCAGTGCCAGGGCAAGCAGGGCATATTTGCCCGGTTTTGGAAGAGTCTTCATTTATCACCTGAACGAAACGAGCGAAGGCGTGCAAGAGCGATATCCTGCAGCAAATGGCACTTAAAAAGAAGCGAGCAATGTGTAAGAAATCATGTAGATGAAGTTGTCAATTAAGGGGCAGGGTGACCGCCGGAGAAGGGGAGGCGAGACCTGCATGATACCCGCTGGGGGTAGTGCAAGGGTCCGGGAGGTCTACCTAGGGGATAAATGCAGGGAGCCCGCTCGTTGAGCGGGCTCCCGGGTACTCAGCCGACCGCCTTGAGCTGCTCGGCATAGGGCTCGTGGCAGATCTGGATATCGACGGGCAGCTTGTAGATGAGCAGGCGGGCCAAGGATCCCTCCATCCAGTGGTGGCGGCTGCCGACCAGCAGGAGCGAGGCCGGGTGGGTGCTCAGCCACTGGCCCAGATCCCTGACCACATCATCGACCACCAGGCAGTGGTAATCCACCGGATGAGGCAGCAGGGTGATGAGTTCGCTGATGATGGCCTTGGCATCCAATGTGCCCTGGGCACTGCGTTCTTCCTCGGACAGCGATAGGCTATTGCGACGCACCTTGCTGCTGTGCGTCAGGTGCAGCAGGGTCAGATCGCACCCCAGCCCCTGCGCCAGGCGGCTCGCCTTGGCCAGCGTCTCCTGCTCGTAATCCTTGCCTTCCAGCAACAGCACTATGTTGGTGTGGGTCATCAGCAGTTCTCCTTGGCATGGCGCGGGTCACCGGGGACAAAGGAGCTGTCCCCTACCACAGTGATCCCGCCCTGTATTGCATGGTTCTCACTTGTCTGTCTGTGGGCGCCAGACGTCATCCTTTGTCGGTGATGGCGCGCAAGATCACCTTTGTTTACATCAGCATAACAGACGCAGTTGAACGGAGAATGAAGACATGCCGTCCATGGCCCCCTTGATGGAGGAATGAGATGGGTAAAAGGTCCGTGGGTAGCACAGCCGTGGGGTTTGTCTTGGCTGTGCCTGGTGATCATGCTGCTCTCCCGGCTTCGAGCCAAGGTGCAGGGAGCCTATGTCGAAGGGGGGAATCCCAGTGGCGATCGGCGGGCCGCCACTGGGACAGGGGCTGGCTGGGGCTTATGACAGCTGTCGGGTCAACCAGGGAAGCCCCTCTTTCTTGCGGCTGAGGGCCCCTGCCAGGTGAACCGGCTTGGCTGGCAGTATGCCCCTGCTGGCAAAATGGAGCTCACTGCTCCCCTTGGCCAGATCGGTCAGCATCAAGACATAGCCATCCAGCGAGTCCAGGGTCAGCCTCTGCGCCATGGCGTGATGCAGCTCCTCCATCCGGCTGTGGATCTGGCTCGGGTCCATCACGCAGATCTGGCTGACCATGAGGGAATGGCCCGCTATCTGATAGGCCTTCTCGTCGGCAACGAGCAGCTCGCACAGGGGGGTATCGCCCAACTGGGTGCGCCGCTCCAGCAGGGTCTGGGCAAAGGGGGCCAGGGCCAGATCGGCGATGGGCAGCAGCCGGTCGACCGCGAGCCTGTCCTCTGCCGTGGTGGTGGGGGAGGTGAAGTTGAAGGTGTCGCTGATGATGGCCCCCAGCAACAACCTGGCCTGGGCGCGGGACAGATTGTCATGGCCCATCAGCTCCAGCAGCACAGTGGCACTGCACCCGACCGCCCTCACCCAGGCGTCGAGGGGGCCACGGGTGATGAGGGTGCCGATGCGGTGGTGATCGATGAGGCCCTGCACATCGGCCTCGGCCAGCCCCTCCGGCCCCTGCTCCAGTTCGCTGAAATCCACCAGAAAGACCGGCTTGTTGGCTACGCTGCCCGTCAGAACCGGGGGGGCAGCCACGCCCGCCGTCTCCAGGATGAAGCGGGTCTCGGCAATGGGTTCACCCAACGCATAGGCCTGGGCGGGTCGACCCTGACGGTTGAGCCAGTCGGCGGTGACCAGCGCGGTGCAGATGCTGTCGCTGTCGGGATTCTTGTGGCCAAAGACATGAAGCATGAGGTTGTTCCTGATGTCGGGTGATGGTCTCGGCCGCATGTCGCGGCGCCGGGCCAGAGGGGGCCATGGGGCCCGAGTCGGTTCCACTCTACTGTCTGGCGGCCAGGGGGGCAAATTCGGCCGATCTTCGCTTGGGGCGCCGAGGGCTGGGGGAGGTGCCGGGAGCACGCCATCGACCCAAGCCCTTGGTGACACTTGGCGCCTGGCAGCAGAGGCATAGGGTGGCCCTGTGCTAGTGCCGGTGCCCGCCCCCCTGGCAGATTGCCGGGGGTGATGACTCGGCGCCTCGGGCAGGTCGTACAAGGGGCTGGGATCCGCCGCGTTGGGCGGACAACCGGGGAGGTTGATCACTGACCCCCGTACCGGTGGCTTGGTGGCTCTCCTTCCGGTCAGGTCACCATGAAGGTGGATGACATGGCGCTTAGGGCTGGCGTCGGAAGGTTGATGACTCACTCCCGCTCATGTCGACGAAGGCTGGATGGCTCGCCGCCCCAGAGGCGGCGAGCGGCGTCGATGGCTTGTCGCACCACCCTCAGGAGGCAAGCAGCTCGCGGGCATTGGCCAGGGTGTTGTCGGTGATCTGATCTCCCCCCAGCAGACGGGCCAGCTCGTTGAGGCGGGCACCCTGGTTGAGCGCCTGCATCTGGGTCTCCGTGGTCTTGCCGTCCGTGTGCTTGCTGACCACCATGTGCTGGTGACCCTTGCCGGCCACCTGGGGCAGGTGAGTGACCACCATCACCTGGGTGGATTCGCCGAGCTGACGCAGCAGGCGGCCCACCACGGCTGCCGTCGGGCCGCTGATCCCCACGTCCACCTCGTCGAAAATCAGGGTGGGGGTGGAGATCTTGCGGGCACTGATCACCACCAGGGCGAGGCTGATGCGCGACAGCTCGCCGCCGGAGGCCACCTTGCCCAGCGGCTGTATGGGTTGCCCGGGGTTGGTGGTGACCATGAACTCCACCCGATCGATACCAAGGGGAGAGAGGCTGCTCTGGGCGTCGGGGCGCACCTCGATGGCGAAGCGGCCATCGGGCATCGCCAGCTCGTGCATGCTGGCGGTCACTTGGGTGGCCAGCTCCTGGGCATAGCGCTGACGGCTCTGGCTGAGCACCTCTGCCGCCTGGACAAAGGCCTGACGGGCCTCGGCCAGTTCATCCTCCATCCCCTCCAACCGCTCCTCATCGGAGTGGAGGCGGGCGAGATCGCTGGCCAGATCCTGGTGGAACTGGGCCAGCTCGGCGGGTTTGACGTGGTGCTTGCGGGCCAGGTTGATCGCCTTGGAGAGGCGGGCCTCCAGCTCGTTAAAACGCTCGGGATCCAGCTCCAGCAGATCCAGATAGCTGCGCAGCTCGCTGTGGCTCTCCTGCACACCGATCAGGGCTTCATTCAGCATGCCGAGCACGTTGCCAAGGCGGCTGTCCATGCCGACCAGGGTCTCGGCTCTGTCCACCGCCACCTGCAGCAGGCCGGCTATGGTGGTCTCCTCGTTGTCATAGAGCAGGTCGAGGCAATAGCCGCACTCCTGCATCAGCTCGGTGCCGTTGGCGAGACGCTGGTGCTCCTCTTCGATGGCCTCAAACTCCCCGGGTTGCAGGGCGAACTCGTCCAGCTCCTGCACCTGATACTCGATGAGCTGGCGGCGGGCCTCCCGCTGCTGCTGTTCGGCCTTGAGACGGTTGAGCTCGTTCTGCAGCTGACGCCACTGCTGATAGTGCTGGCGCACCTCATCGAGCAGCAGGTGGTGACCGGCATAGCCGTCCAGCAGGGCAAGCTGATAGTCGGGTTTGAGCAGTAGCTGATGCGCGTGCTGGCCGTGAACGTTGACCAGCAACTGACCCAGGCTCTTGAGCTGCACCAGGGGGACGGGGACGCCGTTGATGTAGCTGCGCGAGCGCCCCTCGGCGGAGAGCACCCGCCGAACGATGCACTCACCGTCGTTCTCCAGCTCGTTGGTGGCAAGCCAGGCGCGGGCGGCGGGGTTGCCGTCCAGCAGGAAACGGGCACTGACTTCCGTCTTGTCGCTGCCCGGCCGCACCATGCTGGCTTCGGCCCGCTCGCCGAGGCAGAGGCCGAGGGCGTCGATGGCAATGGATTTGCCTGCCCCCGTCTCCCCTGTGATGCAGGTCATGCCGGATTGCAGATCGAGTTCGAGAAACTTGACGATGGCAAAGTTGTTGACGGTCAGCTGGGTCAGCATGGTCTCATCCTGTATGGGTCAACATTACTGTGTATGCATCCAGTATATACTGGTCTTATATACAGTAAAGTGTACGGGGCGGGATTTTTTGCCGGGCAAGGGGATGAGGGGCTGTGCGAGGAGGTTGCACTGGGAGAGGCGCTGAGCCGCCATGGCATCCCATGGGGGATGTGAGACTGGGAGCAGTCGCGCGATGAGCCTGTATTCGTTCACCTTTATGGGGTCTTGTCGCGGCGGTGAACTTGTGGAGTCGGGGTAGCTGAGACACACTCGAGACAGGCATGGCTCAGGTTCAAGGGCAGGCCACCGTGCCTCACACCAAGGATGCGTCCAGATGATCCACACCCCGACCCTGCTGTTGATCTCCCTGGCAATCAATCTGATGTCGGCACTGCTCATGTTGTTCATCCACTTCTTGAAGCCGGGTCGGCGCAACTTCCTGTTCTGGTCCCTGTCGGCCTTCCTCTTCTCACTCTCCATCCTGCTGCTCAGTCTGGGAATAGGGAGTGGTCATCCGGCCCTGGGGATCAGGGTCGGTGGCCTGGTCTCCCTCATGAGCATATTGCTGTTGCTGGCCGGCTTTTATGCCCTCTATGGCCGGTCCTGGCGCCCCCGTCCCCTGTGGGGAGGGGTTGCCCTGTTGCTGCTTGCCTATCTGGGGCTGTCGAGCCGCTTCGAGGTGCGCATTGTGCTGGCCCTGATGGAGTCGGTGGTCTACCTCTGGTGTGCTTGTCTCATCGTCTCCCTCAGCCGGCACCAGAAGCGGGTGCTCCATGCCGTCGCTGCCATTTATCTGCTCCATTTCACCATACTGCTGAGCCAGGGGCTGCTGCTCTTGCTGGGGCCTGATAGTCGCATGGGCAACGGAGACGGGCTGCTGGATGGCATCTTCTTCATGCACATGGTGCTGACCATAGGCTCGGTACTGCTGCTGCCCCTGGTGGCCTATGTGGAGGCGGAGCAGGCGCTGCTGGCCCTCTCGGAGCGGGATCCCCTCACCGGGGTGCTCAACCGGCGCGGCCTGTTCAGGCTGGGGGAGCGGGCGTTGCCGGGGCAGATGCGCTGCGTGGTGGTGCTCGACATAGACCACTTCAAGCGCGTCAATGACCGATTTGGCCACGGCTGCGGTGACGAGGTGATCCGCTACGTGGCCCGGGTGCTGGTGGCCGAGGCGCGCAAGGATGATCTGGTGGGGCGCATAGGTGGCGAGGAGTTCGCCCTCATCATGGGAGGGGTGAACGGCCAGATGGCCCATGACATCTGCGACCGGATCCGCCGCCAGATAGAGACGGGCTCCCGTCAGGGGGCCTGCCCGCCGTGCGAGGGGGTGACGGTCAGTGTGGGGGGCGTCTGCGCCTGTGCAGAGACAGGGTTGGCGCACTTGCTGACGAAGGCCGACGAGGCCATGTACAGGGTCAAGGCAGCGGGGAGAAATGGCGTGCATCTGCAGCTCGAACCCGGACCGCTTCGGCTGGTCGAGGGGGGCGAGGGCTAGGCCCTCGCCTTCAGGCTCGCGTCGGCCCGGGCCCGCTTGCTAGAACAGCTTGCTGCCCCAGCCGAGCTTGTTGCGCAGCACGTGGAAGTAGCTGTAATCCAGCGGATGCACCAGGTGCAGCTTGTGCTGGCTCTTCTTGATGAGGATCTCGTCCCCCGGGTGGACCGCCAGGGTCACCTGACCGTCGCAGCTCACCTGCATGGCGTCATCCTGATTGTCGGGGGAGACCAGCAGCCGCACCTCGCTGTCCGCGTCCAGCACTATGGGACGGCTGCTCAGGGTGTGCGGGAACATGGGCACCAGCGTGATGGCGTTGAGCTTGGGGGTGAGGATGGCGCCCCCCGCCGATAGCGAGTAGGCGGTGGAGCCGGTGGGGGTGGCCACTATGATGCCGTCCGAGCGCTGGCTGTACATGAAGCTGCCATCGATATAGACCTCGAACTCTATCATGTGGGCTATCTTGCCCGGGTGCAGCACCGCCTCGTTGACCGCCAGGTTGCTCGACTTGCGCTCGCCGTGGCGATAGACGGCGGCCTCCAGCAGGAAGCGGTGCTCGCTCTTGAAGTGGCCGGAGAGCACCTGCTCCAGGGGCAGCAGATAGTCCTGGGGCGAGAGATCGGTTAGAAAGCCGAGGTTGCCCCGGTTCACCCCTATCACCGCCACATCGAACCGGGACAGCACCCGGGCGGCTCCCAGCATGTTGCCGTCACCGCCGACGACGATGGCGAGATCCGCCTGCTCGCCGAGCTGCACCAGATCCATCACGTTGTCACCCAGGATCCCCAAGGTCTGGGCGACCCGGCTCTCCAGCAGCACCCGAAAACCGCGGGTACTCAGGTATTGATACAGGCCGCTGAGGGTCTGGTTGGCCCCTTCATGATGGGGCTTGCCGATGAGGGCAACGGTTTTGAACGGAGAATCCATAGGTTATCGGGTCTGGGGAAGTCTTGCGGGGAGTATACCGCGCTTTGCCGGGGATTTGTCTGTCTCCATGCCCCTTGGCGCAATCGGCCCCGAAAAGTGGCAAGCTGGCCGGCTGGCGGCAGGCATTGTGCCCGATATGCCCTTTTCCCCTTGAAAGCCGGGGCTGCGTCCCCATAATAGCGCCAACACAGGGTCCGCTGACGCGTGTCGCTTGTCTGAACGTCAGCAGCCCCTCATAAGCAACCCTGAATATTGGAGATGTCATGAGCCACGAAGAACAAAAGGTTGAAGCGATGGAGCAAGTGGAAGTCCAGCCAGTCGAGCCGACCGATGTAGACAGTGAAGTGACAGCCGAGCAGGCCCGCATTGCCGAGCTGGAGGCCCAACTGGAAGCGGCCCAGCAGGCCTCCCTGGAAGAGCGCGAGCGCGCCGTGCGTGCCGTTGCCGAGATGGAAAACCTGCGTCGTCGTGCCGCCCAGGACGTGGAGAAGGCCCACAAGTTCGCGCTGGAGAAGTTCGCCGCAGAGCTCTTGCCGGTGCTGGACAACCTGGAGCGCGCCATCGAGCTGGCCGACAAGGAGAGCGAGGCGCTCAAGCCGATGATCGAAGGGGTCGAGCTGACCCTCAAATCCATGCAGAGCTCGGTGGCCAAGTTTGGCCTGGTCGCCCTGGATCCGCAGAACCAGCCGTTCGACCCCAACGCCCATCAGGCCATGAGCATGATAGAGAACGCCGAACTGGCGCCCAACACCGTCATCGCCGTGATGCAGAAGGGCTATGAACTCAACGGTCGGGTGATCCGTCCGGCCATGGTGATGGTCTCCAAGGCCCCGGCCTGAGTCCCGTCCCTGTGCTGAGCCCGCCGCTCGGCGGGCTTTTTATTGGTAGCGGCGCCATCAGAATATGCAATGGCGCCATTTGGCAAGCACTCTTGCGCCCAAGTGGCAAGAATGCGCGGTTTTTTAAGGTCAGGGCTTGAAGCGTCGGCTTGAGACCCCATATAGGTGGCAAGGCCACGGCGGCATCTGATTTCAGTGGCATGGAAACTTGAGTGACACGGAAAGAATTTGATGTCGGGTGCTTGAAAGCCACAGTGTCAGGCCCCACCTAGCCGTTAACGTATTTAAGGCGAGCCCCTCGCCAGTTTATTCAAAGTATTTGGAGATTCGTCAAATGGGTAAAATCATCGGTATTGACCTGGGTACTACCAACTCCTGCGTTGCTATTCTGGATGGCGACCATGCTCGCGTGATCGAGAACGCGGAAGGCGACCGTACTACTCCGTCCATCATTGCCTATGCCGATGACGGCGAAATCCTGGTTGGTCAGCCGGCCAAGCGCCAAGCCATCACCAACCCGAAGAACACGCTGTTCGCCATCAAGCGTCTGATTGGCCGTCGTTTCGAAGATGAAGAAGTACAGCGCGATCTGAAGATCATGCCGTACGCCATCGCCAAGGCTGATAACGGTGACGCCTGGGTAGAAGTCAAAGGCAAGAAGATGGCACCGCCGCAGATCTCTGCCGAAGTGCTGAAGAAGATGAAGAAGACCGCCGAGGATTACCTGGGCGAGCCGGTGACCGAAGCCGTCATCACAGTACCGGCCTACTTCAACGACGCCCAGCGTCAGGCCACCAAGGATGCCGGTCGCATCGCCGGTCTGGATGTAAAACGCATCATCAACGAACCGACTGCCGCGGCCTTCGCCTATGGCGTGAACAAGGTCAAGGGCGAACGCAAGGTTGCCGTGTATGACTTAGGGGGCGGTACCTTCGACATCTCCATCATCGAGATCGACGAAGTGGAAGGCGAGACCACCTTCGAAGTGCTGGCGACCAACGGTAACACCCACCTGGGTGGTGAAGACTTCGACAACCGTGTCATCAACTACCTGGTTGAAGAGTTCAAGCGCGAGCAGGGCATCGACCTGCGCAACGACCAGCTGGCTCTGCAGCGTCTGAAAGATGCCGCCGAGAAGGCCAAGATCGAGCTCTCTTCCGCCCAGCAGACCGACGTGAACCTGCCGTACATCACTGCAGATGCCACAGGTCCGAAGCACATGAACATCAAGGTGACCCGCGCCAAGCTGGAATCCCTGGTGGAAGACATGGTGAAAGACTCCCTGGAGCCGGTCCGTGTCGCCCTGAAAGACTCCGGTCTGGCGGTCGGCGAAATCGACGACGTCATCCTGGTGGGCGGTCAGACCCGTATGCCGCTGGTTCAGAAGACCGTTGCCGACTTCTTTGGCAAAGAGCCGCGTAAAGACGTCAACCCGGACGAAGCCGTGGCCATGGGTGCCGCCATCCAGGGTGCCGTACTGTCCGGTGACAAGACCGACGTACTGCTGCTGGACGTGACCCCGCTGTCGCTCGGTATCGAGACCATGGGCAGCGTGATGACTGCGCTGATCGAGAAGAACACCACCATTCCGACCAAGAAGTCCCAGGTGTTCTCCACTGCCGAAGACAATCAGTCTGCCGTGACCATTCACGTGCTGCAGGGTGAGCGCAAGCGCGCCAGCGACAACAAGTCCCTGGGCCAGTTCAACCTGGAAGGCATCCGTCCGGCACCGCGTGGTCTGCCGCAGATCGAAGTGACCTTCGACATCGACGCCAACGGCATCCTGCACGTCTCTGCGAAAGACAAGGAGACCAACAAGGAGCAGAAGATCACCATCCAGGCCTCCTCCGGTCTGTCTGATGAAGAGATCGAACGCATGGTACGCGAGGCGGAAGCCAACGCGGCGGAAGACAAGAAGTTCGAAGAGCTGGTGCAGACCCGCAACCAGGCTGACGGTCTGGTCCACTCGGTCCGCAAGCAGGTGACCGAAGCCGGTGAAGCCCTGCCAAGCGATGACAAGGCCAAGATCGAGACTGCACTGTCCGAGCTGGAAGCCGTCATCAAGGGTGACGACAAGGCTGCCATCGAAGCCAAGCAACAGGCCCTGATGGAAGCGTCCCAGAAGCTGATGGAGATTGCCCAGCAGCAGGCTCAGGCGCAAGGCGCCGGTGCCGAGGCCGGTCACTCCTCTTCTTCCGCCAAGGCTGACGACGACGTGGTCGACGCCGAGTTCGAAGAAGTGAAAGACGACAAGAAATAAGCCCAACCCAGATGGGCAGAGCAGACTCTGCCCATCGGCTCAGTCAATGATTTCACGGGCGTTGGGTAACCAACGCCCGTCTGCATAACGGCTCAAGTAGAACAGGATGAGTATGTCGAAGCGCGATTTCTACGAAGTGCTCGGGGTATCGAAAGGTGCCGACGAGCGCGAGATCAAGAAGGCGTACAAGCGTCTGGCGATGAAGTATCACCCGGATCGCAATCAGGGTGATGCCGCATCGGAAGAGAAGTTCAAAGAGGTCAAGGAAGCCTACGAGGTCCTGACCGACGAGAACCTGCGTGCCCGCTATGACCAGTACGGTCATGCCGGCGTGGATCAGAGCCAGGGCGGCGGCCATGGCGGCTTCGGCGGTGGTGCCGATTTCGGTGACATCTTCGGCGATGTGTTTGGTGACATCTTCGGTGGTCGTGGGGGTGGTCGTCGCGGCCCGGCCCGTGGCTCCGACCTGCGCTACAACATGGAGCTGACCCTGGAAGAGGCGGTGCGCGGGGTCTCCAAGGAGATCAAGATCCCGACCCAGGTCCATTGCGAGGTCTGCAACGGGTCCGGTGCCCACACCGGCAGCCAGGCCCATACCTGCCCGACCTGTCACGGCTCCGGTCAGGTGCAGATGCGCCAGGGCTTCTTCGCGGTGCAGCAGGCCTGCCCCCACTGTCACGGTCGCGGCAAGATCATCAAGGATCCCTGCCGCAAGTGCCATGGCGAGGGTCGCTACCAGAAGACCAAGACACTGTCGGTGAAGATCCCGGCGGGCGTCGACACCGGGGATCGCATCCGCCTCTCCGGCGAAGGGGAAGCGGGAGAGGCCGGCGCGCCGGCCGGGGATCTCTACGTACAGGTGCACGTCAAGGAGCACGAGATCTTCGTCCGTGACGGCAACGATCTCTACTGCGAGGTGCCCATCAGCTTCACCGCAGCGGCCCTGGGTGGCGAGATCGAAGTACCGACCCTGGATGGCCGGGTCAAGCTCAAGGTCACGGCGGAAACCCAGACCGGCAAGCTGTTCCGCCTGCGGGGCAAGGGCGTCAAGTCCGTGCGCTCCGGCCAGGTCGGGGATCTGATGTGCAAGGTGGTGATCGAGACCCCGGTCAAGCTGACCGAGACCCAGAAAGATCTGCTGCGCCAGCTGGACGAGTCCTTCAGCGGTGCCGCCGCCAAGACTCACAAGCCGAAATCCGAAGGCTTCTTCGAAGGGGTGAAACGCTTCTTCGACGACCTGACCAAGTAACCGCGACCCGCGTGACCCAAGCCGGCCTTCAGTGCCGGCTTTCTTTTTGCCTGCCATTTGCCCCGGATCCCCTCTATTGAGTGGATCCCGATGAGGGATCCTCCTCACAACTCCCGGCGCTTTTCCCTGTGCAAACGTTACTCTGATCACAAGTGGCTGAAACGGTTTAGCTGGCATATTGAATCAGCTAAAGCGGTTTAGCTATCCTCTACTCGTCCATAACAACAGCGCCCGGACGGGCGGCAGATGACAGGTGAGGAAGATGACGATGTTCAAGAGCAAGTTGGCGCTGGCGGTGGCGGTGGCGCTGGGATTGGGGATGAGCAGCCCGCTGTGGGCGGCGGATGGCGGTATCGAAGCCCGACTGGCGGCGCTGGAGGCACGGGTGCAGGCGGCAGAGTCCCGCGCCGCCGCCGCCGAAGCGAGGGCAGATGAGGCCCAGAGCAAGGCGAGCGAGGCCAGGGAGGCCGCCGTGGTGGCCAAGGCCCAGAGCGAGAAGGTGGACAAGCAGACCGCCGGGGCCCAGGGCTTCGAGTTCCACGGCTACGCCCGCTCGGGCCTTCTGGTCAACGGCAACGGCAGCGGCGGGCGCGGCGGCCCCTACATCACCCCGGCCGGCTCTGTGGGCGGGGCCGTGGGTCGTCTTGGCAACGAGGATGACACCTACATGGAGGCCAACCTGCTGAAGACCCAGACCTTCGACGATGGCAGCTGGGCCCGCTACAAGCTGATGCTGGCGGACGGGGTGGAGACCAGCAACGACTGGACCGCCAGCGATTCCAGCCTCAACACCCGCCAGGTGTTTGCCGAGATCGGCGACCTGGCGAGCTTCGACGGCCCCTTCCAGCACTCGGTGCTGTGGGCGGGCAAGCGCTTCGATCGGGACAACTTCGACATCCACTGGCTCGACTCCGACGTGGTCTTCCTGGCCGGGACCGGCGGCGGCGTCTACGACGTGCAGCTGGCCGACAGCTGGAAGGCGAACTTCTCCCTCTACGGGCGCGACTACGGCGACATCAGCGCCAGCGGCCTGTCGGACATAGAGAGCTACATCCTCACCATGAACAACCGCTTCGGCAACTGGCAGTGGATGCTGAACGGCCTCTCGGCCAAGGACAACGAGGCGCGCATCAACGACGGCGGCGTTGGCAGCGAGGCGGCGGACAAGGGGGCGCACACCCTGGTGGCCTACCACGCGGACAGCTTCTTTGGCATCAGCCCCGGCTTCTCCAAGGCCGCCGTGCTCTATGGCCATGGCCTGGGGGCCGAGCTCAAGGGACTGGGCTCCGACAGCGAGCTGCTGCCGGATGCCGACGCGGTGCGGGTCGCCGTGTTTGGCGCCACCGACCTCAACCCGCGCTGGCGTGTCGCTCCGGCCCTGCTGGCGGAGCAGAGCCAGGATCGCTACGTGAAGGGGGACGAGTATCAGTGGCTGACCCTCAACACCCGGGTGGCCCAGGTGCTGAGCCAGAACGTGGAGCTGGTCTACGAGGCCGCCTGGCAGTACATGGACTTGGATCCCCAGGGCTACAAGGGGCGTCAGGCGGTGAGCGGCAACTTCACCAAGCTCACCTTCGCCCCCACCTTCAAGGCGCAGACCGCCGGCTTCTTCGAGCGACCCGAGTTGCGGGTATTCGCCACTTGGATGGACTGGTCCTCCGAGCTCGACAACTACGCCAGCACAGATGCCATGGGCCAGAGCGATTTCGCCGCCGGTGGCGAGTGGAACTTTGGCGTGCAGATGGAAACCTGGTTCTAGTTCGTTATCCCGATCACAAAAATGGCAGCAGGCGCCGGGATCTGTTGGTTGGCTAAAACGGTTTAGCTGATAATGCGGACCAAGAAATCAGGGCCCGGCTCTGGCAAATCCTGTGCAGCAGTGGAGTAGCAACAAGGTGACGAATCGTGTGTGGGTAATGGGGGATGCGGTGGTGGATCTTATCCCGGAAGGGAAGGAGCACTACCTCAAGTGTCCGGGCGGTGCGCCCGCCAACGTGGCGGTGGGCGTTGCCCGGCTCGGCGGGGAATCGGCCTTTATCGGCCGGGTCGGCGCCGATCCCTTTGGCCGCTTTATGGCCGAGACCCTGACAAGGGAGGGCGTCGACATTCGCCACCTGAACCAGGATCCGGCCCATAACACCTCGACCGTGCTGGTGGAACTGGATGAAGAGGGGGAGCGCAGCTTCACCTTTATGGTGCGCCCCAGTGCCGACCAGTTCCTCGAGCCGGCTGACTTGCCCCGCTTCGAGGCCGGTCAGTGGCTGCTCACCTGCTCCATCGCGCTCGCCAACGAGCCGGTGCGCAGCAGTTGCCTGCAGGCCATGGCGGCCATCAAGGCGGCCGGGGGGCGGGTCTGCTTTGACCCGAACCTGAGGCCCGAGGTGTGGGGCAACCCGGCCGAGATGCTGCCGCTGGTACGTCAGGCCATGGCCCTGGCGGACGTGGTCAAGCTCTCGGTGGAGGAGCTGCAACTGCTGAGCGGCCTGGACGATCTGGCCACAGGGCTCGCCACCATTTCAGGCCCGGCCCTGGTGCTGGTGACCCGGGGGGCGGCCGGTGTGGTGGCCCGTTTGGATGGCGAGTGGCTGGAGTGGGTGGGGCCCAAAGTGACGCCCATCGACACCACGGGGGCGGGGGATGCCTTCGTCGCCGGTCTCCTGGCGGCCCTGGCCGGGCGTTCCTCGCTGCCGATGCTGGCCGAGCTGCCCGCCATCCTGGCCCAGGCCCACGGCTGCGGGGCGCTCGCCACTACCGCCAAGGGGGCCATGACGGCGCTGCCCACCCGCACCCGGCTGGATGAATTTTTGCGATCGGGCGCAAGCGGCCGTTGATCTGCGGCTAGAAGCCCGGGTCGACAGCCCCTACTCTCATGTGACAAGGGCCCGCCAGCTGGCGGGTCATAAGAGGAAGATTATGAATATCAGTGCGATAGCCAAGGATCTGGTGCCCCTGCTCGGGGGCAGGGAGAACATCGTCAGCGCCGCCCACTGCGCCACCCGGCTGCGGCTGGTGCTGGCGGACGACAGCAAGGTGAACAAGGCCGCCATCGACAAGCTGGACGGGGTCAAGGGGTGCTTCAGCAACGCCGGCCAAATTCAGGTGATCTTCGGCACCGGCCTGGTCAACAAGGTCTATGCCGAGTTCGTCACCCTGACCGGGACCGGCACCGCCAGCAAGGCGGAGCTGACCGACATGGCGACGGCCAAGCTCAATGTGGCCCAGCGCCTGGCGCGGACTCTCTCCAACATCTTCGTCCCCATCATTCCGGCCATAGTCGCGTCCGGCCTGCTGATGGGGCTGCTCGGCATGGTGCGCACCTACGGCTGGGTCAATGCCGACAGCGCGCTGTTCGTGATGCTCGACATGTTCAGCTCGGCGGCCTTCATCATACTGCCGATCCTGATCGGTTTCACAGCGGCGCGGGAGTTTGGCGGCAACCCCTACCTCGGGGCGACCCTCGGTGGCATTCTCACCCACCCGGCCCTGACCAACGCCTGGGGCGTGGCCGGTGGCTTCAAGACCATGGACTTCTTCGGGCTGGACGTGGCCATGATCGGCTATCAGGGCACCGTCTTCCCGGTGCTGCTGGCGGTCTGGTTCATGTCCCACCTGGAGAAACAGCTGAGAAGGCGCATCCCGGATGCACTGGATCTCATCCTCACCCCCTTCCTGACTGTCATCATCACCGGCTTCGTGGCGCTGCTCTTTATCGGCCCGGCGGGTCGGGTGCTGGGGGATGGCATCTCGTTCGGCCTGAGTGCTCTCTATGAGCAGGCGGGCTGGCTGGCGGGGCTGGTATTTGGCGGCACTTACTCGCTTATCGTCATCACCGGCATCCACCACAGCTTCCACGCCATCGAGGCGGGTCTGCTGGCCAACCCGCAGATTGGCGTCAACTTCCTGCTGCCCATCTGGGCCATGGCCAACGTGGCCCAGGGCGGTGCCTGCCTGGCTGTCTATTTCAAGACCCGCGACGTGAAGATCAAGGCGATTACCGTGCCGGCTGCCATGTCCTGCCTGCTCGGCATCACGGAAGCGGCGATCTTTGGCGTCAACCTGCGCTACATCAAACCCTTCCTAGCCGGTCTGTTTGGCGGGGCCTGCGGCGGCGCCTACGTGGTGGCGGCCAAGGTGGGGATGACGGCGGTGGGGCTGACCGGGATCCCCGGCATGGCAATCGTCCAGCCCATGAGCCTCATCCACTATGTCATCGGGCTGGTGATCGCCTTCGGTGCCGCCTTCGCCGCCTCCTACCTGCTCAAGTACAAGGTGGAGTGATGAAGGACGCCTATCTCCTCAACCAGGTTGTCCGGTCGCTGCTGGCCGGACAGCTCAAGGCGGCGGCCGATCCCCATCGGCCCCGCTGGCACCTGGCAGCCCCGGTGGGGCTGCTCAACGACCCGAACGGCTTTATCGAGCACGACGGGCGCTACCACCTCTTCTACCAGTGGAATCCGCTCGGCTGCGAGCATCGCAACAAGGGCTGGGGCCACGTCACCTCCACCGATCTGCTGCACTGGCAGCACGAGCCGGTGGCACTCCTGCCCACCGAGGACTATGAGAGCCACGGCTGCTATTCGGGCTCGGCGGTGAGCGACGAGCAGGGGCGCCTGACCCTTGTCTACACCGGCAACGTCAAATACCCGGATGGCAGCCGCACCGCCTATCAGTGTCTGGCCCGCGCCGATGGTGAGGGCGGTTTCGAGAAGTTGGGCCCCGTGCTGGATCTGCCCCAAGGCTACAGCGGCCATGTGCGAGACCCCAAGGTGTGGCACGAAGGCCAGCAGTGGCTGATGGTGCTGGGAGCGCGCACCCTGGATGACAAGGGCGAGGTGCTGCTCTATCGCGGTGACGCGCTGGATGCCTGGACGCTGGTGGGCCCTATCGCCGGTAGCGGGCGCGGTGGTCTTGGCGAGTTTGGCTATATGTGGGAGTGCCCGGATCTCTTCCCGTTAGGGGATCGCCATGTGCTGATCAGCTGCCCCCAGGGGATTGCCCCGGTGGGGGAGGATTATCGCAATCTCTATCAGTGCGGCTGGCTGGCGGGCAACTTCGACGGCGAGCGCTTCGAGCACGGCGCTTTCCACGAGCTGGACCGGGGCTTCGAATTCTATGCACCGCAAACCACCCAGGACCGCCAGGGGCGGCGGCTCTTGTTCGGCTGGCTGGGGTTGCCGGAGGAGAACGAGATGAGCCAGCCCACCATCCCCTATGGCTGGCTGCACCAGATGAGCTGCCCGCGGGAGCTGTTCTGGCAGGATGAGTGGCTCTGCCAGCGGCCGGTGGCGGAGCTGGCGGCATTGAAGGGGGAGCAGACCCGCTTCGAGGGGCCGCTTGGGGAGTTTCCGGGGTTGGCCATCGACTCGGCCTGGCTCGATCTGCACCTCGGCCGGGAGGGGAGCCTCTGGTTCGGCACCCTGGTCGAGCTGCACTGGCAGCCGGGGCGCCTCACCTTGCGTCGCCAGAACTGGCAAAGCGGGGCCTGGGAGGATCGATGCTGCCCCTGGCTTGGAGGCAAGATCACCGTCCTGTGCGATCGCTCCAGCCTGGAGTGTTTCGTGGACGGCGGCCGCCAGACCCTGTCTACCCGCTACTTCCCCGGTGAAAACCCAGTACTTTCCGCACGTTGCGGTGGTGATGGCAGCAAAATTTGCCTCGATCACTGGCCGCTGGCGGCCTGCCTAGTACAATAGCCCGGTCTCAGTGTGCCGGGAGGTCAGGTGGAGAAGAAGAAACGGATCACGATTGCCCAGATAGCCGAGCTCGCGGGGGTCTCCAAGGCCACCGCCAGCCTGGTGCTCAACGGCAAGAGTGCGGAGTACAGGATTGCCGACGATACCCGTAAGCGGATCCAGGCGGTGGCGGACGAGTGCCACTATCAGCCGAGCTTTCATGCCCGCTCCCTGCGCGAGAGCCGCAGCTACACCTGGGGGCTGGTGATCCCCGATCTCACCAACTTCGGGTTTGCCAGCATAGCGCGCGCCCTGGAGGCCCATTGTCGGGAGGCGGGGATCCAGCTGCTGATCGCCTGCTCAGAGGATGATCCCACCCTGGAGCAGCGGGTGGTGGACAACCTCATCAGCCGCCAGGTGGACGGCCTCATCGTCGCCTCCAGCGGCCACAGCGACGACATCTATGCCCGCATTCACGACCGCCTGCCGGTGGTGCAGCTCGACCGCCACATCGGCGAGTCGCGCCTGCCCATGGTGATCTCGGACGCCTGCAAGGCCACCGCCGAGCTGGTGCGGGACATGGCGATCGATTGCGACGCCGAGATCTACTACTTCGGCGGCCTGCTGGATCTCTCCCCCAGCCGCCACCGGCTGGCGGGCTATGAGCTGGGTCTGCACCGGGCCGGGCTGGAGGCGGATCCCGCCCGGGTGCGCCATCGCGACTATCAGCCGAGCTCGGGTTATCAGCTGATGGCTGAGCTGGTGGCCGAGCTCGGGGCGCCGCCCCGGGGGCTCTTCACCGCCTCCTTCACCCTGCTGGAAGGGGTGCTGCGCTACCTCAACGAGGCGGGGCTGATGGAGACGGGCATGCGCCTGTGCACCTTCGACGATCACGATCTGCTCGACTGCATTCCCATGCGCATCGACTCCGTGGCCCAGGATTGTCCGGCCCTGGCCCGGGCCGCCTTCGAACTGATGCAGCAACTGATTGCGGGTAACCCTCCTGAGCAGACCGCCCAGGTGATCCCCCCCAGGGTGCGCTGGCGCAGTCGCCGCTAGTCATCCATCAGGTCTCATATGAAAAAGCCCCGCCATTGCTGGCGGGGCTTTTTGCTGTGGGCTGCGGGCTCAGTCCGTGGTGCTGGCGCGCCAGAAGATCTGCTTGATGCGGGGATGCTCCCCGAGCGTCTTCATCAGGGCATCCAGCTCGTCGCCGTCGATGGAGGTGGCGAGCAGCACAGCCGAGATCTCGATGTCCTGCTCCCCGAAGGGCTCTATATCCAGCTCGCTCAGGGGGTAGTTGGCCTGCTCCAGCTTCTGCTCCAGCCAGGGCAGCACCTCTTTCTGGTGAGTGCGGCGGATGAGCGCCGTGACGCGGTAAGTCACCTCGGTGTCGGTATTGTCCACCGGATGACGGTTGATCTGATTGACCAGAGGGCGCAGCAGGGTGTTGGCCGCCAGCACGAAGAGGGCGCCGAGGATGGCCTCCATGGCGAAGCCGGCGCCGCTGGCCGCCCCCACCGCCGCCACGCCCCAGAGGGTGGCGGCGGTGTTGATGCCGCGGATGTTGCCCGATTCGCGCATGATGACACCGGCGCCGAGAAAGCCGATGCCGGAGACGATATAGGCCACCACGTGCACCACCCCATAGCTGCCGCCGTGCAGGTCATAGATGCGCTGGGCCAGGTTGACGAACAGGGCCGCCCCCACGGCGACCAGCACGTTGGTGCGAAGGCCGGCGGTGCGCTGGCGGTACTGGCGCTCCAGCCCGACCAGGCTGCCGAGCACGAAGGCGAGCAGCAGGCTGGCCAGGGTGTCGATGAGGGCAAGCAGATCAAATTGTTGCCACATTCTCATGGGGTACTCCTTCTGATGAGCGATGGCTGCACGCAATCCATGATGAAACGCCGCACAAGAGGGCGGAAGCGCCCGGCGATGATTGCGCTGCTGGCCAGCAAAAAATGAAACACGGCGTGCGGGGCGTCCTCTGTGCATCCCCATAGGGCAGAGAGCGCGCCCCAGAGTTCAGGGGGCCAGCATGGCCGGCCCCCTGAACTCTGGTTTACACAGTATGGTGTTGTCAGGTGCGCCCGGGATCGCCACCGCGAGGGCGCAGTTCCCAGCGAACCGGGTGAGCGGCCCCGACCTGATGGACAAACTGCACCAGATAGCGGCGCTGGGGCGGGGTGCACTGGAGGTTGAGCACCAGCTCACGCCCGCCGCTGCGGCCCGGTGTCATGGACTGCATTGGGTGCAGCCCGGCCGGCTGCAGGGTGTGGCTCACCATCTCCAGCACCTGCTCCAGATCGGCGCGATCCTCGCAGCGGATCTGCAGCCGGTAGTGGTGCTGGCGCCGTTTGCCCCGCAGCCAGCGCGGCAGCATGCCAAGGCCCAGCTTGTTCAGCAGGGGGTGAGTCGATACAGACTGGGTTGATATCAAACGCATAGCAGCCTCCTTGTGGGAAGCAGAAACTATGCAGGCAAGGCGCCCATGGCCATTGGCCAGGAGTCACCCGACGTCAAGTGTATAAAGAGAAGAGGGGAGTGGATTTCCGCTTCTCGCAGGGCTGCGAGTTGCGGCAGAGGGACTCTGCGGCTAGCTCGCGACCAGGGTGCCGACGACAGGAGTCGGCGTGGATCTGTCACTTGATGAGTTGCCCACCGACGGTCTCCGCTATTGATTAGAGGCGACATGGTAGCCGATACGGCCGCCGGGGTAAACCCTGGGCCCCAGACAGCAACATATTGAAACAAAATGAGGTTTTACCACGAGGGAGCCATAGCTCCCTCGTTTTCATCGTCCGGTCTGGGCTATTTCATGCCCATGCGCTTCAGGATCATGGCGGCGGGGCAGAAGCCGGTGAACGCACTCTGTATCAGGTTGACCCCGACAAAGACGCTCAGCCAGACGAAGCCCGGGTGGACCCAGGCAGTGAGCAGCAGCGACAGCAGCAAGATGCAGCCTGCGACCACTCTGACTCCGTTATCGACTGTCATGTGCCTCTCCTCTTTTTTGGTTGTTTAGTAGTTGCTAATTTAGTGTTGATTTATACAATAGACTAAATATCAGCAATTGCTAATTTATGCTTATGAGCCCATTCGACGAGATGACCGGACACGCGACGGCGGCCGCCTCCCTGCTCAAGGCGTTGGCCCACCCTGAGCGCCTGATGGTGCTCTGCCAGCTGGTGGAGGGGGAGAAGGGGGTCGGGGAGCTGTTGGCCCACAGCCAGCTCGGGCAGTCGGCCTTCTCCCAGCAACTTTCGGTATTGAAGCGCCATGGCCTTATCCGTTCGCGCAAGGTCTCACAGCAGATCTACTACTCGCTGGTGAGCGAGGCGGCCGCCGATGTGCTGGCGGCGCTGCAAACCCATTTTTGTCACTCAGAAAATAAGGAATCTTGATGATGGAAAGCCAATGGCTGCTCTCTTTGGGCGGCGGCATGCTGGGGGGGCTCGCGGCCCTGATCCTGATGCTGTTCAACGGCAGGGTCGCCGGGATCAGCGGCATCCTGGCCGGCGCCTTGCAACACAGACAGGCCTGGCGCTGGCTGTTTCTGCTGGGGCTGGGGGGCGGTGCCTGGCTGGCGCTGACCCTGGGCTGGGCCACCATGCCCGCATTCACCACCCTGCCCGGCTGGCCGGTGGTGTTGCTGGCCGGTCTGCTGGTGGGCGTCGGTACCCGTCTTGGCAATGGCTGTACCAGCGGTCACGGCATCTGCGGCATGGGGCGGCTCTCCCTGCGCTCCATCGTCGCCACCCTGACCTTTATGGCGGCCGGTGTCATCACCGTCTTTCTGACCCACCACCTCTTCTGACAGGTTGATTGCCATGAAATTGCTGACAAGTTTGCTCGCGGGTTTGCTGTTTGGGCTGGGGATGGCCATCTCCGGCATGGTGGATCCGGCCCGGGTCATCGCCTTTCTCGATCTGGCGGGAGCCTGGGATCCCAGCCTCGCCTTCGTGATGGGGGGCGCCCTGCTGGTCTTTATGCCGGGTTACTTCCTGCTAGTGAAGCCTCGCAGCCGGAGCCTGCTGGGTGAGCCCATCGTCGCTGTCCCCACCCCCAGGCTGGATCGCCGCCTGATCGGCGGGGCCGCGCTGTTTGGCATCGGCTGGGGGCTGGTGGGCATCTGTCCCGGGCCGGCCTTGAGCCTGATCTCCAGCGGCCAGCCCATGATATTGCTCTTCATCGCGGCCATGGTGGCCGGGATACTGCTGTTTGATAAAGGGGTGGCGAGGGGATGGGGCAAGGTGAGTCCATCCCGTCCCCGCTGATGGCATGAGGTAGCAGCCTGCACCGGGACAAGGGCGCGGTGGCCGCTGCCGGTTCAGCGCCGCCAGGAGGAGTGCGCGCACCGGCCATCAGCCTGATTTTCGGGATCCTGGTCTCCACTCTGCTCACCCTGGTGGTGATACCCTTGCTCTATTATGCCCTGCTCTCCCGTCAGTCCTGACGGGGGGCAATAGCGAAGGCGAAATGATGCCCTGCTCTCCCGGCGCTCATGACGGGAGTCACTAGCGAAAGGATGCGCGATGAAGAGAGGCTGGCTGTGGTGGGCGGCGGGTGCCGGGGTGGCGGTGGCGGCCCTGGCATGGTGGTGGCGACCGCAGGGGACGCCGGTCAAGCTGGTGGCGGTGGGGCGGGGAGATGTGCTGGTGACCCTGGTCAACACCCGGGCCGGCACCATCAAGTCGTGCCAGCGGGCCGGGCTCAGTCTGCCCGGTGGCGGCGTGGTGGAGCAGATCGCCGTCAAGGCAGGGGACAGGGTGGCGCAGGGGGATCTGCTGCTGACCCTCTGGAGCGACGATATCCGTGCCGATCTCAGCCGTGCCCGCGCCCAGCAGGCCCTCGGCAAGACCCAGCGCGAGGAGCGCTGCAGCGAGGCCGCCTACTACGAGCGGGAGGCCAACCGGCTGGCCACCCTGCTCGCCAAGAACCTCACCTCCCGCACCCTGGCGGAGCAGGCCCAGAACCTGGCCGATACCCGCCGCTATATCTGCCGGGCCTCCCGCCAGCAGGAGCGGGTGGACGAGGCGCTGGTCGCCCAGGTGGAGGCCCGCCTGGCCGAGCGCCGTCTGCAGGCCCCCTTTGCCGGCGTGGTGGCCGAGGTCAACAGCAAGCTTGGCGAATACATGACCCCCTCACCCCCAGGGGTGGCCATGCCCCCCGTCATCGATCTCATCGACGATCGCTGCCTCTATGTCTCGGCCCCCATAGATGAGGTGGATGCCGCCCGCCTCAGGGTGGGCCAGAGCGCCAGGGTACTGCTCGATGCCATGCCCGGGCGCGACCTTGCCGCCACCGTCACCCGTATCGCCCCCTATGTGAAGGAGCTGGAGAAGCAGGCCCGCACCGTCGAGGTGGAGGCGGCGCTCACCGCCCCGCCGAGCGACGTGCCCCTGCTCATCGGCTACAGCGCCGATCTCGAGGTGGAGGTGACCCGCGCCACCGATGTGCTGCGGGTGGCGGCCAGCAGCCGGGCCGACGATGGCAGCGTGCTGCGGCTGGAGGGGGATCGTCTGGTGCGGGTGCTGCCCCGCTGGGGGGTGGAGAACTGGAACTGGATTGAGGTGGCGGAGGGGCTGGCCGCCGGTGACAGGCTGGCGGCCCAGCCCGGCCAGATAGTCGGGGAGGGACCCTTCACCGCCGCCGAGGAGCAGACGGATGAGTGATCTCATTCGCCTCGAGGCCGTCAGCCGTTGCTTCACCCTGGGGGGCACTGAGGTGGCGGCCCTCGCGCAAGTCTCCCTGCGGGTCGCCGAGGGGGAGTATCTGGCAGTGATGGGCCCCTCGGGCTCCGGCAAGTCGACCCTGCTCAACGTGCTGGGGCTCTTGGACAGGCCAGACGAGGGGCGCTACTGGCTGGGAGGGGAGGATACCGCCACCCTGTCAGAGCCCGCACTGGCCCGGCTGCGGGGCCAGCGTATCGGTTTCGTGTTCCAGTCGTTTCACCTCATCTCCCGCCTCACCGCCCGGGAAAACGTCGAGCTGCCGCTGATGCTGTGCGGCGTCCCCCCCGCCGAGCGCCACAGTCGCAGCCAGCGCCTGCTGGAGGAGCTGAGGCTGGACAACAGGGCCGACCACAGGCCCGCCGAGCTCTCCGGCGGTCAGCGCCAGCGAGTCGCCATCGCCCGGGCCATGGCCATGGCGCCGCGCCTCATCCTGGCGGACGAGCCCACCGGCAACCTGGACTCCCGCTCCGGGGAGGAGGTGATCACCCTGCTCGAGGGGCTCAACCGGGAGCAGGGTATGACCCTGGTGGTGGTGACCCACGACCCCCGCCTCGGCGAGCGGGCGGGCAGGCGGCTCTCGATGGATGACGGCCGCATCAGCAGCGACAGCGGCGGGGGTTGAATGCGGCGCCCCGATGCCCTCCGCTTCGCCGCCGTGGCCCTGCTGCGCCAGCGCACGCGAGCGCTGGTGTTGATCCTGGCGGTGAGCCTGAGCGTCACCTCGGTGCTGCTGCTCACCGCGCTGGGAGAGGGGGCGAGGCGCTATGTGGCCGAGCAGTTCAGCTCCCTTGGCAAGGATCTGCTGGTGATGTTCCCGGGTCGCAAGGAGACCACGGGCGGGCTGCCGCCGGTGACCGGCAACAGCCTGCGGGAGATCACCCTGGATGACATGCACTACCTGGGCCAGCATCAACCCCAGCTCAGGCTGGTGCCGCTGGTGATGGGCTTTGCCGAGGCCAAGCAGGGGGCCCGGGTGCGCCAGACCATGCTGCTTGGCAGCAGCAACGACTTGCGGCATACCCACGGGCTGACCCTGCTCGCCGGCCGATGGCTGCCGGGGGAGGCCACAGAGGACAGACCGGTCGCCCTGCTCGGAGACGTGGCGGCCCGTGAGCTGTTCGGTCAGGCGGATCCGGTCGGTCAGTGGCTGCGTTTTGACAATCGCCGCTTTCGGGTGGTGGGAGTCTTCACCAGCCAGAGCAGCAATCTGGGGATGGACATGGCCGAGGCGGCGCTGATCCCGGTCGGCAGTGCCATGGGGCTGTTCAACACCGAGGGGCTGTTTCGCCTGCTGATCCAGCCGTTGGCCGGGCAAGCTGTGCCACCGCTGATCACGCGGCTGGAGCAGCTGATGCAGGCGCGCCACGGGGTGCTCGATGTGACCCTGGTGCGGCGCGACGCCATGCTGGCCACTTTTTCTACCATTCTGGCCACCCTCACCCTGGCGGTCGCCGGTATCGGGGCCATCAGCCTGCTGGTCTCCGGCATCATGATGATGAATCTGGCGTTGATCAGCACCCGCCAGCGCACCGGTGAGATAGGCCTGCTCAAGGCGCTGGGGGCCGACAGCCGTCAGATCCGCCAGCTGTTCTTGTGGGAGGCGCTGCTGCTGAGCGGCGGTGGCGCCCTGTTTGGCACGGCCCTGGGCTATGCCCTGGTGGCCCTCGCCGCGCTGATCTGGCCGAGCTTCCCGGCGGCGGTGCCCTGGCTTGCGACCCTCTGCACCATACCCGCTGCCCTGCTGACCGGGCTCTTCTTCAGCTGGCTGCCCGCCTCCCGGGCGGCGCGGCAGGATCCGGTCAGCAGCCTGCGCAGCGGGCAATGGAGCGGTGGCTGATGCGCCTCGCCGATCTGCTGTTCTGGCTCTGGCGCGCCTTGCTGGCAGGGCGCAGCCGCAGCCTGCTGTCGGCGCTCGGCATCGCCATCGGGATCGCCTCCGTGACCCTGCTCACCGGCATAGGCGAGGGGCTCAGGCTCTATCTGCTCGACAGCTTCTCCCAGTTCGGGACCCGGCTGATCGCCGTGACCCCGGGCAAGACCGAGACCGCCGGCGGCCCGCCAGGCATCCTCTCCAGCAGCCGCCCCCTGCTGCTGGAGGATGCCGATGCCCTCGCCAGATTGCCAGGAGTAGAAGCCGCCCTGCCGGTGGTGCAGGGGCAGGGGGAGGTGCGCAGCCGGGGGCTGACCCGCAGCACCGCCATTCTGGGCACAGGCTCGGCGGCGCTCTCCGGCTGGCGCCTCACCCTGGTGCAGGGGCGCTTTCTGCCCGCGGACGACAGCGCCATGCCCCGCGCCTATGCGGTGCTGGGCGCCAAGGTGGCCGCTGAGCTGTTCCCTGGCGGCGACGGGCCGGGGAGTCTATTGCGCGCCGGTGATCGCCGCTTCCGGGTGGCCGGGGTGCTGGCCCCCAAGGGGCAATTTCTCGGCTTCGATCTGGACGACATGATCTACCTGCCCGCCGCTCACGCCCAGGCGCTGTTCAACAAGGAGGGGCTGCAGGAGATCGACGTCATCTATGGCGCCGGGCAGGGGGAGGCCGAGATCACGGCCCAGATCCGGCGGGTGCTGATCGCCCGCCACGGCGCCGAGGATTTCACCCTCACCTCCCAGCAGGACATGCTGGCGAGCCTCGACAAGATACTCACCATCATCAAGCTGGCGGTTGGCGGGCTCGGCATTATCTCGCTGCTGATCGGGGCGGTCGGCATCTTCAGCATCATGAGCATCGCCCAGCAGGAGCGGATCCCCGAGGTGGGCCTGCTGATGGCGCTGGGCTGCCCACGGCGGCGCATTCTGCTGCTGTTTCTGCTCGAAGCCGTGGTGCTGGCGCTGCTGGGGGGCGCCATGGGACTGGCCCTGCTCGGGGGGCTCAAGCTGCTGCTCGCCCTGCTGGCGGCCAGCTTGCCGCTCAGCCTCCATCCCCTCTATCTGCTGCTGGCCCTGGGGTGCAGCGCCCTGGTCGGTCTGCTGGCCGGGGTCGCCCCGGCGCTGCGGGCGGTGCGCCTGGACCCCGTGGTCGCCCTGCGGGGGGACTAGGCGACGATCTCTGTCATCTGTGCGGGGGGCGCTGGTGTGAACAGGGGGAAGTAGCGCCTGTCCGCCTGGCTCATGTGGCCGACCACCAGCTCCTGAAGGATGAAGTTGAGCAGCTCGTCGTTGCCAAGCGTTCCCGCCCTGGCGGCGGCCATCAGCTGGGAGGCCTTCTCCAGCAGCCTCTGGTGATCCCGTCGATGGCTGGCCAGCTCCCCATAGTCGTATTCAGCCAGCAACTGCTCTTCGAAGGCGAAGTGCTGGCGGGCCATCTCGAACAGGCTCGCCAGACTCTCCAGAAACGGCTCGGGATTTTCGCCCGGATCCTTGATGTGCTCCAGCAGGCGGTTGGCGAGCATGAAGAGCCGGTGATGCTCGGCATCGATGCGGGGATGGCCGCACTCATGGCCGGGATGCCACAGCAGGGCCCCCTGCGCCGGATCCCAGGCGGTCGTGAACAGGCAGACCCGGCCACGGCCCTGGTTCTTCGCCTGATACATGGCCTGGTCGGCGTGGTGCATCAGGGTCTTGGGGTCGGCGCCGTGCTGCGGATAGAGGGCCACCCCTATGCTGCTGGAGATGCGCAGCGCCTGCTGCTCGAGCAAGAACGCATGATGCAGGCTCTGGTGCAGCTTGTCGGCCACCCCCAGGGCGGCGTCGCCGGTATCGGGCAGCAGGATCACGAACTCGTCGCCCCCCAACCGTGCCACCAGATCCTCCTCGCGCACACAATGGCCCATGCGCTCGGCCACCAGCTTGAGCAGCAGATCCCCGGTCTCGTGGCCGAAGGTGTCGTTGATGGGCTTGAAGTGGTCGAGATCGATGAAGATGAGTGCCAGGGGACGCTCGGGCGCCTGCTGCAACCTCTCTTTCAGCCGCTGTTGCAGCAGGCGGCGATTGGCCAGGCCGGTGAGGGGGTCGTGGAAGGCGAGGCGGCGCATCATCTCCTCCCGGGCCGCCCGCTCGGTGATATCCCGGGTCACCCCCAGGATGGCGTCCGGTCGCGCCCGGGTGTTGCCGTGCAGGGTGGTGACCGTCTCTATGGGCACCAGATGCCCATCCTTGTGGCGCAGCTGGGAGTGGATGACGCAGCGGGTCTGGGCCTGCTCACCCCGTTGCCAGGCGGCCAGGGCGGCGCTCATCTCCTCGCGCAGCTGTCGCCTAGATTCGTCGGGCAGCAGTTGCTTGAGGGACATGGTGAAGAGTTCGTCGGGCTCGTAACCGCTGAGGGGACCTATGGCCGGGCTGACGTAGCGAAACCGCAAGGAGGCGGTATCCATGGTCCAGATGACGTCGGCGCTGTTCTCCGCCACGAAGCGATAGTGCTGCTCGCGCTGGGCCAGCTCCCGGGTGAGCCGCTGGCGATCCCGCGCCTCCTGGCGCAGCCGCAGATGGAGATACAGGAAGATGCCGAGCAGGGCCAGCAGGGAGAAGGTGATCAGCATGGCCACCGCCACGCTCCTGTCGAGCAGTTGCCGCTGCTGGCGCAGGCTGGCCTGGGTACTGTTGTAGATGAAGGGGGCCAGGTTGGGCACCGCCTTGATCATGCCGGCATCCAGATAGGTTCTGGCGATCTGCAGCCAGCGCTCCTGCTGCATGTAGCCCGGCTCTATGAGGTCGGGCTGCATCAGCGCCCGGGTTTCGCGGGCCTCGAACGCCAGCTGCTCGCGTCCGGCACCGCTCGGATACTGCGTCATGATGAGGTCTATCATCTCCTCGGGATTGTCCATGGCATAGCGCCACCCCTTGAGGCTCGCCTGCAGGAAGGCATGGACCCGCTCCTGCCCGGTGGCGAGCTCGTGCTCAGAGGTAAAGAGGTTGTCGCCGTAGAAGTCAAAGCCGATGTCGCGGGGATTGAACACCCGGTAGGGGATGTTCAGTTGAGTCAGGGCGAAGGGCTCGGTGGAGCTGTAGGCACTGATGGCGTCCGCCTTGCCGGTCAGCAGCGCCTGCAGCCCCTGCTCGTAGGGGAGGGTGTTCCACTGCCTGGTCTGCGTATAGTGATGAAGATAGGTCAGCAGCTCGTTGGAGCCCGGCTCCAGCATCAGGCGCTTGCCGGCCAGATCCGCCGGGGTGCGGATATCGGGTCTGTCCAGGGTCAGCAGCACCAGGGGGGAGTGCTGCAACATGGCGGCGAGCACCACCACGGGGCGACCGGCGGCCCGGGCCAGCAGCAGATCGCTGCCACCGATGCCGAAGTGGGCCCGGCCCGTGGTCACCTCGTTGATCACGTCGGTGCGGGGACCGGCCTCGCGCAGGCTGACCTGCAGACCGGCGTCCCGATAGAAGCCCTTGGCGATGGCGGCATAGTAACCGGCAAACTGGAACTGGTGCTGCCAAGGCAGTTGCACTGTGACGTGCTCGTCTGCGCGCAGGGAGGGGGTGATCAGGGCGGATATCACCACCCATATCGACAGTAGCCAGCAGCCAGGCTGGCAGGATGCATCGGACTCCGTCATACCGCTATTCTCTCGGGAGGTGCTCTGCTGGCTAGAGTCAGACAATTTCTTCTCCTTCGCAAGGGGAGGAAAGCCCATAAAGCAAAGGAATGCGGGCTATTAAAACTCATTTTTGTGTCATTCATCACGCTGGGTGGAGGAACAGTGCGTTTTGGCACCTCATCTGGCCTGGCAGCGGCCCCTGGTGGATGAAAAAGAGAGTCATTTCATGTCCCTCTTCGTGCTTGCAGGCTGCCCCATTGCTGATAGATTGCATTTTTTCTGCGCTTTCAGATCAACTCCGGCCATCGCAGCCATAGTGGATGGCCGAGCGGGTGGCTGGGGCCGTGGTCAGGGGAGGACGCCCCGGGAGCAGGGTGGTATGGTAGTCTCCCCTTCTTCCAATGAGGTCCCCCTATGTCTCCTCCCATGTCTCCCTTGCGCCTGCTGGTCTCCGACTCCCACGATCCCCTGTTCAACCTGGCGGTGGAGGAGTGCATCTTCCGCCAGATGGACCCCGCCCAGCGGGTGCTGTTCCTGTGGCGCAACGCCAATACCGTGGTGATAGGCCGGGCCCAGAATCCCTGGAAGGAGTGCAACACCCGCCGCATGGAAGAGGACGGCGTGACCCTGGCGCGGCGCAGCAGCGGCGGTGGGGCCGTGTTCCACGATCTCGGCAACAGCTGCTTCACCTTCATGGCGGGCAAGCCCGGCTATGACAAGGGCGTCTCCACCGCCATCGTGCTGGATGGCCTCAAGCGGCTGGGGATAGCGGCCTCTGCCTCGGGGCGCAACGATCTGCTGGTGGCCACGGCGGACGGGGATCGCAAGGTGTCGGGCTCGGCTTATCGGGAGACTCAGGATCGCGGCTTTCACCACGGCACCCTGTTGCTGGACGCAGACCTCGGCCGTCTGGCCAACTACCTCAACCCCGATCCCAAGAAGCTGGCGGCCAAGGGGATCACCTCGGTGCGCAGCCGGGTCGCGAACCTGTGCGAGCTGCTGCCGGGGATAGATCACCAGCAGGTGAATGACGCCCTCATCGAGGCCTTCTTCCACTACTACGGTGAGCGGGTGGCGCCCGAGCATATCTCCCCCGAGCGGATGCCGGACCTGCCCGGCTTCGCCGAGACCTTCGCCCGCCAGCGCAGCTGGGAGTGGAACTTCGGCCATGCCCCGGCGTTCAGCCATCAGTTGGACGAGCGTTTCGGCTGGGGCGGGGTGGAGCTGCATTTCGATGTGGAGAAGGGGGTGATAGGACGGGCGCAGATCTTCAGCGACAGCCTGGATCCGGCCCCCCTGGATGCCCTGGCCGATCGGCTGGTGGGGGCACCCTACCGACCCGAGGCGATGGCGGCGCTGCTGCACTCGCTGATGGGGGAGTTCCCGGCCAGGGCCCACGAGCTGGCGGAGCTGGAGGCCTGGCTGGTGACGGCCCTGCGCTGAGAGGCATGACCCGGATCACGAAACGGAGCACGGGCTCCGGCGCAGGGGGGCCGCCAGCCCCCGACTGCCGTGGTCATGATAAAAAGTAGGGCAGGCCATTAGTTATTGTCGCTGTCTCCTGCGCCGCCCCGGGGGTATAACCGGGGCACATTTGCAGTACTAATGGTCTTATCATGAGCGATCTTGTCTATCTGAAAGATGACGGCGTCAACGCCGTCCACTCCGAATTCTCCGCCCGTTTCGCCACCGTCAAAGCCAACTTCTTCTCCCGCAACCCTGATCTCTGGCCGGTGTTTCGCGAGCCCGGTTTCGCCACCCTCAACGAGTTTCGCGCCCGTGGCCTGGCGCCGGATGCCCGCCTGAACGCCTGGCCAGATGGTCGTGCCCGCCTCGCGGATCTCTGCGAGACCATGCCGGTGCCCGCGCAGATGCGCACCCCGGGGGAGCCCATGACGGAGCTGCTGTTTGCCGGCGCCCTGTCCAAAGACTGGGAGAACCCCTCCAGCGTCGAGAACGTCATCACCATGTCGGCGGATCCCGCCATCTACGGCGCCCAGATGGGGATCCTCGCCAACCCCAACCTGGTCTACTCCGAGTATGCCGGGGTGGCGGAGGAGCTCGAAAAAAAGGTGGTGCGCCAGATTGCCCTGCTGGCGGGATACGATCCGGCCCGCGCCACCGGCATCTTCACCCAGGGGGGAACCTTCTGTAACCTCTACGGCTACCTGCTCGGCATTCGCAAGAGTCTGCCGGAGGCCAAGCACAAGGGGCTCGGCCACTATCAGGACTACCGCATCATCAACTCCCAGGGCGGTCACTACTCCAACATCACCAACCTCTCCCTGCTCGGGGTGGACATTGAGAACAAGACCATCCGCATCCAGGTGGGCGAGAACAACGACATCGATCTCGCCGATCTCGAGCGCACCCTGACCGCCTGCTTCGCCCTCAAACACGTGGTACCCACCATCATGCTCACCATGGGGACCACGGACACCTTCGGGGTGGACAGGGTCAAACCCGTGGTCGAGCTGCGGGACCGGCTGTGCGAGCGGTTCGAGGTGGCGGTCAAGCCCCACATCCACGTCGACGCCGCCATCGGCTGGTCGATGATCTTCTTCCTGGACTACGACTTTGCCGCCAACCCGCTCGCCATCAACGGCGCGACCCTGGCGGGCATAGAGCGCAACGTGGCGCGCTTTGCGGAGCTGAAATATGCCGACTCCTTCACCGTGGACTTCCAGAAGTGGGGCTATGTGCCCTACACCTCCAGCCTGGTGATGATCAGGGAGCAGGATGACCTCAAGGCGATGGAGAACGACCCGGAGAACTTTTCGTATTTTGAGCGGGACATCCAGGGGCAGACCCACCTGCAGTCCACCATAGAGTGCTCCCGGGGGGCGAGCGGCCTGTTCGGCGCCTATGCGGCCCTCAACTACCTGGGGGTGGAGGGTTATCGCACCGTGCTGGCCCACTGCCTGCAGAATGCCAACTACTTCCGCTTCCGCCTGAGCCAGCTCGGCAACGTCAAGCTGGTGGCCCAGGAGAACCAGGGGCCGAGCGTGGGCTTCAAGATCTACAACCCCGAGTGGGTGAGCGATCCGGAAGCCGAGTTCGCCTTCGAGCTGGCCCGCAGCCCGGACGCGGCCTACAAGGCGCGCCTGGCCCGCAACACCGAATACCACCGCAACCTGTTCAAGCAGCGCGGCAAGGTGGGGCTCTTCACCAACTGGGTAGAGGCGGTGGCGCACTCGGAGTACGACGCCCGCGGCAAGTACTCCTATATCGCCGGAGAGAAGGCGGTCTTTATGAACCCCGCCTGCACCCGCGCGCAGATCGACGCCTTTATCGACCATATTCGCGGCTGAATCCGGTCGAGATCGCAGATAAAACAACGGCGGGCCTGGTGCCCGCCGTTTTCTTGTTTTCTGTGCCGCTTACAGCTTTTGCAGGCGGGTGAGGGTCAGCTTGCCCGCCGGGTTCTCGGCGTGGAAGCGCACCGCATCCCCCACCTTGAGCTCCTTGAGCAGGGTCGGATCGGCCACCCGAAAGACCATGGTCATGGCCGGCATCTTGAGGTTCGCGATGGCCTCGTGCTTGATGCCGACCTTGCCGTTTTGCCCGTCAATGCGAGTGATGATGCCGCGGGTCATGGTCATGTCGCCCGCCTCCGCCTCCATCTGGGACATGTCGTGCCCCTCGTGGTTCATGGTCATCTCGGCCTGTGCCTGCATGGCGCCAAGGCCGAGCAGCAGGGTCAAAGTGAGCGTCTTGTAGTTCATCTGATTTTCCTTAACGTCGTTGATTTGGTTGTGCATCAGGGTTATTCGGCCTGTTCATTCACGCTTTGGTCCAGGGCTCGGCGTTTCCACAGATAGAAGGCGGCGGGCAACACCAGCAGGGTCAGCACCAGCGCGCTCACCATGCCGCCGATCATGGGGGCGGCGATGCGCTGCATCACTTCAGAACCCGTGCCCTGGCTCCACATGATGGGCAGCAGGCCGGCGATGATGGTCACCACCGTCATCATCTTGGGGCGCAGGCGCAGGGCGGCGCCCTGGATCACCGCCCGGTGCAGCCCCGCCTTGTCCGGCTTGCCGCTGGCGACGAGGTCATCCCAGGCGTGGTTGAGGTAGACCAGCATCAAGACGCCGGTCTCCACCGCCACCCCGGCCAGGGCGATAAAGCCCACCCCCACCGCCACCGAGAGGTTGAAGTCGAGCAGCCAGAGGGTCCAGATCCCGCCCACCACCGCCAGCGGCAGGGTGGTGAGAATGAGCAGCACCTCCTGGAAGCGGCGAAACGCCAGATAGAGCAGCAGCACGATAATGGCGACCGTGAGCGGCACCACGTAGGCGAGGCGCGCCTTGGCCCGCTCCATGTATTCGTATTGGCCGGACCAGGTGAGGGCGTAGCCCGCCGGCAGCACCAGCTGTTTACCCACCTGTGCTTTGGCTTCATCGACGAAGGAGCCGATATCGCGGCCGCGAATATCGACGTAGACCCAGCCGTTGAGCCGTGCGTTTTCACTACGCAGCATGGGGGCCTCGTCGCTGATATAGACCCGCGCCACGTCCGCCAGGGCGATGCGTGCGCCGCTCGGGGTGACCAGCGGCAGCAGCTCCAGGCTGGCTACCGAGTCGCGATAGCTCTGGGGGTAGCGCAGGTTGATGGGGTAGCGTTCGCGCCCCTCTATGGTCTGCCCCACCTCCATGCCGCCCACCGCGGTGGCGAGCACCGCCTGCACGTCGGCGATATTGAGGCCGTAGCGGGCCGCTTTCAGCCGGTCGATGTCCACCTTGACGTAGCGACCGCCGGCCACCCGCTCGGCGTAGACAGATGAAGCGCCCTCCACCTTGCCGACGATCTGCTCCAGCTGCTGGCCGAGCCCCTGAATGACCTTGAGGTCGGGCCCGGCAATCTTGATGCCGACCGGGGTCTTGATGCCGGTGGCCAGCATGTCGATACGGGTCTTGATGGGGGGCACCCAGGCGTTGGTGAGGCCGGGGAAGCGGATGAGGGAGTCGAGCTCCTCTTTGAGCTTCTCCGGGGTCATGCCGGGGCGCCACTGATCCCGGGGCTTGAGCTGGATGCTGGTCTCCATCATCACCAGATCTGCAGGGTCGGTGGCCGATTCGGCGCGCCCCGCCTTGCCGAACACGTTCTGCACCTCGGGCACGGTGCGAATGAGCTTGTCGGTCTGCTGCAGGATCTCCCGCGCCTTGCCCACCGAGATATTGGCCGCGGTGGTGGGCATATACATGATGTCCCCTTCATCGAGCGGCGGTATGAACTCGGAGCCCAGGTACTTGAGTGGCCAGAAGCCCACCACCGTCACCACCGCCGCCAGCATCAGCGTGGTTTTCGGACGGGCCAGCACGGCCTTGAGCAGCGGCACATAGCCCTGGCTCAACCAGCGGTTCAGCGGGTTGGCCTGCTCCGCCAGCACCTTGCCGCGGATAAAGTAGCCCATGATCACCGGCACCAGCGTGATGGCGAGCGCGGCCGCGGCGGCCATGGCATAGGTCTTGGTGTAGGCGAGGGGGTGGAACATACGCCCCTCCTGCGCCTCCAGCGCAAACACCGGCAAGAAGCTGATGGTGATGATGAGCAGGGAGAAGAAGATGGCGGGCCCCACCTCTATGCTCGCCTCGGTGATGATGCGCCAGCGGTTCTTGTCGGTGAGCGCCTCCCGCTCCATATGCTTGTGGACGTTCTCGATCATCACGATGGCGCCATCCACCATGGCGCCGATGGCGATGGCGATGCCCCCCAGCGACATGATGTTGGCGTTGATCCCCTGCAGGTGCATCACGATAAAGGCCACCAGAATAGCGATGGGCAAGGTGATGACCACCACCAGCGACGATCGCAGGTGGAACAGGAAGGCGAGGCAGACCAGCACCACCACCGCGAACTCCTCCACCAGCTTGCCGGAGAGGTTGTCGATGGCGCGCTGGATAAGGTCGGATCGATCGTACACGGTGACGATCTCCACCCCCTCCGGCAGGCTGCTTTTCAGCTCTGCGAGCCGTTTCTTGACCCCGTCTATGGTGTGCTGGGCGTTCTCGCCGAAACGCATGACGATGATGCCACCGACCACTTCCCCTTCGCCGTTGAGCTCGGCGACGCCGCGTCGACTCTGGGGGCCGGTGACCACATCCGCCACGTCACCCAGCAGCAGCGGGGCACCGCGCACATTGGTGCCGAGGGGGATCTGCTTCAGATCCTCCACGCTCTTGAGGTAGCCGTTCGAGCGCACCATGTACTCCGCTTCCGCCATCTCGATGACGGAGGCGCCGGTCTCCTGGTTGCCCTGCTGGATGGCGGTCTCGATGAGGGAGAGCGGGATGCCGTAGGCGCGCAGCTTGTCCGGGTCGACCCGGACCTGATACTGGCGCACCATGCCGCCCACGGTGGCGACCTCGGAGACGCCGTCCACCGTCTGCAGCTCGAACTTGAGCAACCAGTTCTGCAGGGAGGTGAGCTCGCTGAGGTCATGCTTGCCGGTTCTGTCCACCAGGGCGTACTGGTAGACCCAGCCCACCCCGGTGGCATCGGGGCCGAGCTGGGGGCGGGCGGAGGCGGGCAGATTGGGGGCCACCTGGCTCAAATACTCCAGCACCCGGGCACGGGCCCAGTAGAGGTCGGTGTCGTCGTCAAACAGCACATAGACGAAGGAGTCGCCGAAGAAGGAGTAGCCGCGCACTGTGGTGGCCCCCGGCACCGCCAGCATGGCGGTGGTGAGCGGATAGGTGACCTGATCCTCCACCACCTGGGGCGCCTGGCCTGGATAGGAGGTCTTGATGATCACCTGGACGTCGGAGAGATCCGGCAGGGCGTCCACCGGGGTCTGCTTCACCGACCAGAGCCCCCAGGCGGTGAGCATGACGGTCAGCAACAGCACCAGAAAGCGGTTGCCGACGGACCAGCGAATGATGGCAGGAATCATGATCTGGCTCCTTGCTCATGGGGCGCAGCGAGTGAAGAGCGGTTGTTGGCAAAGCCGCGAATGATGGAGGGGGTCATGACTTCTTCTCCATCTCGGGCATCGCCATCTGATGCTGGCTATGGTCCATGCCTTCCATCTCATCCGCCGCTGGTTTGGTGGCATCGCCGCTTGCTGGCGCTTGCTCCTGATGGATGCTGGTGATGCGGTACTCATCCCCCTCCTGCATTACTTGCAGATGCAGGGTCTGCCCCTCGGCCAGCTTGCTGATGTCGACCCCGTCCGCCACGGTGAACTCCATCTCCATGGCGGGCCACTGCCACTCGGGGATGGGCTGGTGAGAAACCATCAGGGTACGGTTGGCCAGATCGATGCTTTCAACCTCGCCCTGGGTCCACACCTGGGCCGGGCGCACCGCCGTCATGCGCTGGAAGTCAGAATCGATGGCCGATTCCGAGTCGAGCAGGAACTGGGCCGAGCTGACTATGCTGTCCCCCGCTTCAACTCCCTCCCTGATGGCAACCTTGTCGCCAAACTGGGGGCCCAAGGTGACAGCGACCGACTTGAAGCTGCCATCCCCCAGCGCCAGCACCAGCCTGTCCTGGCTGCCGGTGCGGATCACCGCTTCGCTCGGCACCACCAGCCGGGGTTCCCCCTGCCCGGTGCGAATGCTCACCTTGGCGAACATATTGGGTTTCAGGAACTCGTCCGGGTTGGCGAAGCGCAGCCGTACCTTGAGGGTGCGGGTGGCGGCATCCAGGGTCGGGTAGAGGTAATCCACCTTACCTTGCCAACTGCGGCCGGGAGCGTAGTCCAGGGTCATGGTGACCGGATCCCCCACCTTCAGCTGGGCGGCCTGGCGCTCGAATACCTCGGCGCTCACCCACACCTGCTTGAGGGTGCTGATGTTGAACAGCGCCGCTGCGGGCTCCACATACTGGCCCTCGCGCACTTTCAGCTCGGAGACATAACCGCTGCTCGGGGCATAGATGCGCACCGTCTCCTGCACCTGACGGCTGCGCTTGAGGGCCGCTATCTGATCCGCCGGCACCTGCAGGGACTTGAGCTTGCCCTCGGCGGCGCGCAGCAGCAGGGGGTTGGCCGTGTTGAGCGCGAGCAGATACTCGTGCTGGGCGTTGACCAGATCCGGGGCGTAGAGCTCGTAAATCAGGCTCCCCTTGCTCACCTGCTGCCCCTCGCTCTTGATGGCGAGGGTGCGGATCCAGCCTGCCATGCGGGCGTTGACCGCCTCCAGCCTGTCCTCGTCATAGCCGACGTAGCCCACCGTCTCGATCTGCTGGTGGATGGGCAGCTTTTCGACTTTGGCGAGCCGCACCCCCAGGTTCTGCTGGATCTCGGGGCTGATGGTGACGGTGCCGGGGGAGCCGCTTTTTTGCTCCTCATAGACGGGAATGAAGTCCATCCCCATGTTGTCCTTGGCGGGGCCATCGCGTTTATCGCGGGGATCCATGGGGTTGACCCAGTAGAGCGGCGTCTTCTCGGCGCTGGCGCCATCGCCAGGCAGGTGGCTGGCGACCCAGTAGCCGCCACCGGCGCCGAGGGCCAGCAGCAGGGCGGACATCAACAGTGTCTTGTTCATGACAAGCCTCCGGCGCGCGGGAGGCGAAGGGGCGGCTGGCACGGCCGCGCGCTGGCAGACCGGGTAACTGGGGTGGATGACATGGTATCTCTTCTCTTCTGTCAGGCCGCCGAGTGGGTGATGGGTAAGGCATCACGGGCGGCAAACGGGGCGCAGCTGTGTCAGCGCGCACGGCTCCCTGTGAGCGGGCCGTTTTGGCCGGGGCACAGGGTCAGGCAAGGCGGCAGGAAACGGGCAAGTGGAAACTTGCCGCTGCCGCAAGAGAAGCGCTTTCTAGTGGCGCAGCACCGACAGCATCAGGTGTCGGCGCGGCCAGGAGGGAGGGTGGGTGCCGCGGGATCGCAGGAAGGGATCCCGCAACCAGTTGTCCAGCACGCTGCTCGCCGTCCCTGGGGGCAGCAGCAACAGGGGCAGGGCGAGCAGGGTCAGCAGGGCGGCCAGCAGCGGCAGCCCGGCCCCCATGGGCGAGGTGAGGCCGCCGTGCATCTGGCACTCGTCCTGATTTGGGTCGGCGGCCGCGTAGCCATCACCGCCGTCGTGGCAGGAGAGCCCCTGCATGGCCGCAGGCATGGTGGCGGCCCCGGTCATGGCGAGGGAGGAGGATGTCGCCTCCTCCC